>NZ_CP073748.1:2905000-3505000 GCF_024398035.1 Kordiimonas sp. SCSIO 12603 | reverse complement strand
AAGCGTTTCTATGGATGAGCTCTACCCAGAACCAGAAACTCAGAAAGCGGCTGAATAATATCCAGTATATCTAAAAATCGAACGGCAGGTTGCAGAGTTAGAAACCATACCTGCCGTTTAAATGATGATGCTAACCCCCATATCAAACACTTATTTCAATTTATTACCCCAGGAGGACAGTATGAGTTCGGCTAAAACAATGAAAGCTTCTGACCTATTTGTAAGAGCCCTAGAGGCAGAAGGGGTGGAATATATCTTCGCTGTCCCCGGTGAAGAAAACCTCGATCTTTTGGAATCTCTTCGTTCCTCAACTATCAAGTTAGTACTTACCCGCCACGAGCAGGGTGCAGCCTTTATGGCGGCAACATATGGCCGACTTACTGGTAAAGCTGGTGTGTGTATGGCAACACTGGGGCCAGGTGCCACAAACTTTGCAACGCCTGCTGCCTATGCCCACCTTGGTGGTATGCCTCTTATTATGATCACAGGCCAGAAGCCGATTAAAAAGTCAAAACAGGGCCAGTTCCAGATTGTCGATGTAGTGAGCCTTTTTGATCCAATCTGTAAGATGGCAAAACAGATTGTGCATGGTAATACAATCCCTGCGCTGGTTCGTGAAGCGTTCCGTGTTTCTGAAGAAGAGCGCCCGGGCGCTGTGCTTCTGGAACTCCCTGAAGATATTGCTGAAGAGGAAACGGATGAAGCAGTATTGCAGCCGCACCCACGTCACTATGCGGTGGCTGATCATACCGTGCTTGAGGAAGCTGCAAGCCTTATTAAAGAAGCAAAAATGCCGCTTCTTCTGTTGGGTGCAGGCGCAAACCGCAAAGATGCACGCGAGGCACTTAGCAAGTTTGTAGAAACTACTCGTATTCCATTCTTCAATACTCAGATGGGTAAAGGTGTGATTGATGAGCGTTCGGAACTATTCCTTGGTACAGCGGCACTCTCAGACGGTGATTATCTCCACTGTGCAATTGACCGTGCTGACCTCATTATCAATGTCGGCCACGACGTTGTGGAAAAACCACCGTTCTTCATGGAAGAAGGCGGTAAGAAGGTTATCCACGTGAACTATAAAGCCGCTCAGGTGGATCAAGTTTATTTCCCGCAGGTAGAGGTTGTTGGTGATCTCGCGCGTTCGATTGAGCGTCTGGAAGAAAAGCTGGGTGGTGCTGTTTCTTGTGATGACGCTTACTTCAATAAAGTGCGTACGGAAATTGAAAGCCACACAAGCGAGCTTGTAGATGATGGCCGTTTCCCGATTATCCCGCAGCGGTTTGTGGGCGATACCCGCAAGGTTATGGGCCCGAAGGATATTATCGCGCTTGATAACGGTATTTATAAAATCTGGTATGCGCGAAACTATAAAGCTTACGAGCCAAACACAGTGCTTTTGGATAATGCGCTTGCAACAATGGGGGCGGGTTTGCCGTCTGCCATGATGGCGGCGCTCCAGTATCCAGACCGCCGGGTGATGGCGATTTGCGGCGATGGTGGCTTTATGATGAACAGCCAAGAGATTGAAACAGCCGTGCGCCTAGGGCTTAACCTTGTGGTGACAGTGCTTAATGATAGCTCATACGGCATGATCCGCTGGAAGCAGAACCAGGCCGGGTTTGAAGATTTTGGTCTTGAGTTCAATAACCCTGATTTTGTGCAGTACGCCAACAGCTACGGTGCAACCGGACACCGGGTTGAACGCACCGAAGACTTGGTGCCTACCTTTGAAAAAGCCTTTCAGGCTGGCGGTGTGCATCTTGTTGATGTGCCTGTGGATTATTCAGAGAACAAGCGCGTTCTTATTGACGAGCTTGCAGAAAAGGTATGTCTGATATGAGCACTGAAATGCGCGAAGTAGTAAATCCATATAGCCTAGAGGTTATTGGTTCAGTACCAATGTCAGGCTGGGATGAAGTTAACGGTATGCTTGATGTGTGCCATGGTCTGGCAACAGACCGTAGCAAGTGGTTACCTGCTTATAAGCGGATAGAAGTGCTCAAAAAACTCGCCGAGCTGATGCGTGCGCGTTTTGATGAGCTTGCTTACCTGATCGCAAATGAAGGTGGTAAGCCGCTTGTTGATGCTCGTGTGGAAGTGGACCGTGCCATTGATGGTGTTGGTCTAGCAATCCATGAAATTGGGTTGATGACGGGCAAAGAAATCCCGATGGATCTCACCGCTGCTGGCTCTGGTCGCATTGCTTTCACTCAGCGTGAGCCAATCGGTGTTGTGATTGCAGCGTCAGCGTTTAATCACCCGCTTAATCTGATTGTGCACCAAGTGGCACCAGCTATTGCCACGGGTTGTCCAGTAATTGTAAAGCCTGCGGGTGATACACCGCTTAGCTGTAAAGCGTTTGTGGATATGCTGTATGAAGCAGGCCTGCCTAAGGAGTGGTGCCATTTTGCACTCTGTAATAATCAGGTTGCCGAGCAAATGGTAACAGATGGCCGCGTGGCTTTCTTTTCTTTCATCGGGTCAGCGCGTGTGGGCTGGATGCTTCGTTCCAAGCTGGCACCGGGTACGCGCTGTGCGCTTGAACATGGCGGGGTTGCTCCTGTGCTAATTGAAGAGAGCGCCGATGTGGATGCAATGATCCCACTTCTTGCTAAAGGCGGTTTCTATCATTCAGGACAAGTGTGTGTATCTGTACAGCGCGTGTTTGCACCGCGATCAATGGCCCAGTCTGTAGCTGAAAAACTGGCAGCTGAAGCGTCGAAACTGAAGGTGGGCGACGCAACAGACGAGACAGTTGATTGCGGCCCGCTTATTCGTCCGCAGGAAGTTGACCGGGTGGAAGAATGGGTGAATGAAGCGGTGGAAGCTGGCGCGAAGGTATTAGCTGGCGGAAAACGTCTTGGTGATACCACTTATGCACCCACTGTACTTCTTGATCCGCCAGCAGACGTTCGGGTTTCTAATATGGAAATCTTTGGCCCTGTAGTGTGTGTTTACAGCTATGATGATATGGATGATGCTATCAAGCAGGCTAATGGTTTGCCGTTTGCTTTCCAGGCATCTGTGTTCACCAAGAATCTGGATGTAGCCATGAAAGCTGTGCAGAATTTTGATGCAACGGCTGTAATGGTGAATGATCATACTGCGTTCAGGGTTGACTGGATGCCGTTCGCTGGGCGCAGGCAATCTGGCTATAATACGGGTGGTATTGGGTATACGATGCATGATATGACCCAGGACAAAATGGCCGTTATCAAGCTTTAATGTTCAATCACCAAGTTTAGTGATAGAGTGCCCCCGAATGAAAGTTCGGGGGTATTTTTATGCGTAAAATTCTGCTTGTTCTGATGCTTTTATCTGCCGTTTCATCATCGGCTTTTTCCAAAGATTTCGAATATAAAATCTACTTTGGTCTGTCCAAACCTGATGGCGGCGCTGTTTCTCTTGCGGAGTGGCAAGCCTATGAAGCTGAGTTTGCAAAGGCATTTATAGGTTTCAATGTAGCTGAAACCGTTGGGTATTATAAAGGGGCGAAGGAACGATCCCGCCTGATTACCTTGATTATGGATGATTGCCGTGAAGCCAAGCTTGATGAAACACTTAAGCGGTATGTAGTCCGTTTTGATCAAGAAAGCGTACTAGTTGTGAAAACGAAGCTTGAGAGCTGGAAATCCGTTTCCAAAACGACGGTGACCAAACTCAATGACAAATGTGAGGGATAAATGGAATACGAACTGGCTTATAAATTTATCAATTTAGGTGTTTTACCAGCTTGGCTACTTTTATGGTTTTTACCTAAGTCACGAGTAACTGAGGTTATCGTACACAGCGGTTTCTATCCGCTGCTATTTGGTACAGTTTATACTATATTCCTAGTGCGCGGTATCTTCTTTGGGGCTGCGGCTGAAGGTGCTGGTATGTCGGATGCCGCGAGTGTTGCTGCTTTCTTTAGTCATCCCAACGGTGTTCTTGTAGGTTGGGTGCATTATCTTGTGTTTGATCTGTTTGTGGGCGCATGGATTGGTCGGGATGCTGAGCGGCACGGTTTCGCTTGGTATATTCGCATACCAAGCCAGTTATTTACCTTTGTATTCGGGCCGGTAGGGCTGTTGATTTATATGACCATCCGTAAACTAAAGGGCGTTGGGTTGGCGCTGAATGAAAATCACGCGAGTGCCTGACCCATTTCTCTGATCGCTTCAAGTTTTTGGTGGAAGGGTTTCCAGTCGTCATGCTCTGCGATGTGGGACCACAACTCTTCCACCTCTTCGATCAGCATGGTGCACGGTTTACCGTTCAGGAAATACGCGTTGCTTAGAGCAGCTTCATTTACCGGATTATAAGATTTTAGCGCTGCAATAAATTCACCATAGCTTGGCTTACTATAGCGGTGAGCCTCTGGGCCTGTCATCGCACGATCTTCGCTTGCACTACCGCCATACCAATCAAAGAAAAAGCGTTCGTATGGGAAATTCTCTGTGGTCATGAATTTATTTAAATGGGTGAGCAATTCATCATCAATCTTGTCACCCTTTGGCCTGATGCCCAAGCGCCGCAATAGCTTTTCCCGAATGGTGCGCAGATAAACCTCAGGATATACGGCAAGCACATCCTTCAAAGCCTGTTCTTCGCAAATATCTGCAAGTGCTCCGCCAAGTTGGTATATGTTCCAGTGCAGTGCATCTGGCTGACGACCAAAGGAATATAGGCCGTGTTCGTCAAAATAGGCGGCGGTGAAAGCAAGGTCCATTGTAGGCAGGAAGCGCCACGGACCAAAATCAAACACCTCACCTGTGATATTGATATTATCTGTGTTGAGAACACCGTGTACAAATCCGGCTGCCATCAGTTCAGCAGCTTGTATGGCAACTTTCTCAGTTACCAACGAGAGGAACTTGAGCGCACGATCTTGCGCTGAGCCAGACGGTGTCTCACTGTAATAATGAGTTAGGCAATAATCTACCAGCTTACTGATCAATTCAGTTTCCGTGAAATAAGCAAGTCGCTGGAAAGTACCAATGCGGATATGGCCGTGGTTAAGCCTTACCATAACAGCCGAGCGGGTTGGGGATGGTTCATCACCCCGGTGCAGGCTTTCACCTGTTTCAATAATAGAAAGTGTACGACTTGTATAAACGCCAAGTGCTTCCAAGAGTTCTGTTGCCAATATTTCCCGGTAACCACCTTTAAGAGTCAGGCGGCCGTCACCAGACCTGCTGTAGGGAGTGCGTCCGCTTCCCTTAGTGCCTAAGTCCATCAAACGGTTATTTTGGTCTCGCATCTGTGCAAACAAAAAGCCGCGACCATCCCCAATATCAGGATTATAATGCCTGAACTGATGCCCATGATACCGCTGGGCTATTGGCTCCATTAAATTGCCAGGTAGTGGATTAAACCGCCCAAAATGGTTTGCCCATTCTTCATCTGTTAGCCCATCAAGCCCAATTTCGTTGGCAGCTCGGTCGTTTCTGTACCGGATGATTGTTTTTGGGAAGTCGGCTGCTTCCACTTCATCGCCAAATCCTTGTCCAAGGGTAAGAAAAGTGGGTTCAGGCTTGTAATTTGGGCTAATAATCATGCTTCAGGGAAACCAAAATATACTTGTTTGTCAAATTCTGGTCGTGGGCGTTCAGTTGGTTGTTCTTCAGGGTGATCGCCAAGAAACATAAAACCAGCTATTTGCTCATGTTCACACAAGCCTAATCCTTTTGCCACATGACGGGAGGTTGATGCCCAACCGGTAAGCCACTGGCTTGCATAACCAAGGGCGGTGGCAGCAACTAGCATGTTCTGGCATGCGGCCCCTGCGGAAAGCCACTGTTCCCAGATCGGGATTGGACGTGCGCTTGATGGGCTGAATACTGCGATAATAAGCACAGGGCCTTGTGTGGCATACCCTTTCATTTTCTCGGCAACGGTTTCGCTGGCATTATTTTCTGCCTGCAGGGCTTCAGCAATCAAATCACCAAGCTTTTCCTTTTCATTACCTTCAAGTACAATGAAACGCCAGGGCGCAAGTTTGCCGTGGTCGGGCACGCGCATGGCAGCTTGTAATATCTGTGAGATAGTTTCTTTATCAGGGCCGCTACCAACCATATCACGGGCTTTTACACTACGGCGATTTAACAGTAGGTCCAAGGTTTTCGGATTTGGTGTATTGAATACACCTTTGGATGTATTTTCGTTATGCACGGTAATTTTACCTTCAGTTAACTAGTGGCTGGCCCTTTTCTACGTTATAGCTAATCACTCCGATGCTGAGAGGGAAGACATGATTAAAAATATTTTAGCGGCAACCGTAGTTTTTGGGGGAACAGCGGTAGTGAGCGCAGGGCCGGCACCACTTGGTGTTGATGAAAGCGCCACAGTTAATCCTGAAACAGGTATTCGCCTGCCGGAAGGTTTTAAAGCTACAGTATTTGCAGATGAAGTTGGTTTTGTTCGTCATATTGTTAAGGCGGATAATGGTTGGCTTTATGGCGCTTTGATGCGCCCGAAGAACCGTATGGGTCTGGTCGCTATGCGCGATACAGACGGCGACGGTGATGCAGATGAAACACTTTATTTTGGTAATAAACTACGTGGTACCGGAATCGGTATTTATGACGGGTACCTATATTTCGGTACTGATGTAAGCATTATGCGCTGGAAGCTGCCGGAAGAAGGCGGCGTTCCAACAGAAAAGCCTGAGCTTATTGCACATGGTTTTATTGAAAAACGCCAACATGCAGCGAAAAGCTTTGCGCTTGATGGTAAAGGCAACTTGTTTGTAAATGTTGGGGCGCCGTCTAATGCTTGTATGGAAAAAGCCCGTACTAAAGGCTCCCCTGGCATGAACCCATGCCCGATTCTAGAAGACTTTGGTGGTATCTGGCGCTTTAGTGCGACCGAGCAAAACCAACATCAGAAAGATGCGGAAAAATACGCAACAGGCGTGAGAAACGCTGTAGCGCTTGATTGGAATCCACATGCTGATGGCTTATATCTCGCGCAGCATGGTCGTGATCAACTTGCTGAGTTTTTCCCGGAGCATTTCACTGTCGAAGAAAGTGCTGAATTGCCAGCGGAAGAATTCCACCGCGTAGACAAGGGCTCTGACATTGGCTGGCCTTATAGCTACTATGACCATATTCAAGGCAAGCGTATGAAGATGCCTGAGTATGGCGGTGATGGCACTACCGAATCTGATATTGGTCAGATGCCGCTTGCTGGTTTCCCGGGGCACTGGGCACCAAACGACCTGCTCTTTATGACAAGTTCAAAAGCACCTGAGCCATACAAACATGGTGCCTTCATTGCATTCCATGGTAGCTGGAATCGGGCACCTATGCCTCAGCAGGGGTACCGAGTGGCGTTTGTTCCAATGGATGTTGCAGGCAAGGTTACAGGTAAGTGGGTGACCTTTGCAGATGGTTTTGCAGGTACGCAGGAGATCCGTTCTCCTCGTGATGCAAAACACCGTCCGATGGGCCTTGCAGAAGATCAGGATGGCTCGCTCTATATCTCCAGTCTGATGTCTGGTGGGCGTGTTTGGAAAGTGAGTTATGAAGCAAATTAGTATTCTATCAGCCCTCATCATTTTGGTGGGGGCTTTCTCTATGGCGGCAGCTCAAGAGGCTGACGTGAAGGTAACTGGTAAATCGCTTTACGAAGCTAATTGCGGCACATGCCATCAAATTGACGGTAGCGGCGTTATGTTCCTGCAACCAGAACTGATTGGTAGCGAGCGCGCAAATGGCCCCAAGGGCGGCGTAATCGATATGATCCTTTTGGGTAGCGCAGCTGTTGAGCCAGGCACCAGCGACTACGGCAATGAAATGCCGGGTTTTGATTTTTTAACTGATGAAGAAATTGCATTAATCGCATCCTATGTACGTACCAACTTTGAAAACGATGGCGGCTCCGTTAGCTCTACTGACGTTCAGTCTCGCCGCAAACAGCGCTGATAGTCTTCCTGAAGAAATTGATGTAACCGCCGAACGCCTTAAAACCAAAGCCATAGGACAGAGCGTTACAACAATTGATGTAGAGGTTAGTGTTGCGCTTAGAATTGATAGCCTCCTGTCTGAAGTGCCGGGAGTTGGCCTGTTCAGGCGCGCGAACAGCTTAAGTGCTCACCCAACTATTCAGGGCCTCAATATGCGAGGTGTTGGTGCAAACGGGGCTGGCCGCGTGCTTGTAACGTATGATGGCGTGCCTATCACTGATCCGTTCGGCGGTTGGGTATATTGGAGTGGTTTGCCTAAACAGGCGATCAAGGAACTCCGTGTTCAAAAAGGTGGTTCGGCTGGTTCAGGTGGTGCACAGGCGCTTGTAGGCCGGGTTGATATTATTTCTGACGTGCCTGAGGAAAGCGGCGGTTTTGCCTCTGCATCTCTTGGTGCCTTTGATAGCTATGACCTTAATGGCGGATTGTCTCTTGTTGGTGAAAAGGGCTATGTAAGTGTCACAGCAGGACACTTTGAAAGCGATGGCTTTTTCCTTTTGAACGAAGATCAGCGTGGCCCCATTGATACAAAGGCAGCCAGTGAAGCAACATCTGCTTCCATCAAGGCTCGTTACGCGCTTAGCGACAGTACGACGATTTTCCCAACTCTGCGCTACTACCGTGAAGAGCGGGAAAATGGTTTTGAAGAAGGTTTGAATGAAACCGAAGCCATTGATGCATCGCTGCGGGTGCTTCATGAAACGAGTTCTGGCGCAGTCTATGAGGTGACCAGTTATTACCGTGACCGTCAGTTTAATAATGTATTCGTAGCAGCACGAGATGAACGTACAGTAGCACGCCCGGTACTAGACCAATTTGATATCCCAGGATGGGGAGCAGGCTTCCTTGCCCGTGTTCAGTGGCATGGTTTTGAGGCGGGTGTTGATGGCCGCAGGAACAGTGGTGAAACCAATGAACGTTTCCGCAATCTTGGAGCAGGCTTTACCCGTGTTCGCCGTGCAGGTGGGGATCAGTGGATTGTTGGTGCATACGCAGATTATCAGGCAGATGAAACTTGGGGATCATTCAGTGGCTCTCTGAGGGTTGACCGCTACAAAACCTATAACGGTGAACGGGTTGAAACCAACCTTGAAGATAGCTCTGAGGTTAGAAATGATCAGATTGAAAACCAGAGCGATTGGATATGGTCTGGCCGCATCGGGGCTGAACGCCGTATCACTGGCGCTATTGATATTAAAGGTGCAGCCTATAAAAGCTGGCGCTTGCCGACACTGAATGAATATTACCGTCCGTTCCGAGTGGGCAATGATATCACAGAAGCTAACCCAAACCTTGAGGCAGAAACACTTTACGGCGTTGAGGTTGGCATTGAATATCAGCCGCTTAATAACGTGGAGGCCAACATCACTTTCTTCCGCAATTGGCTGAAGGATGGTGTAGGGAATATCACCGTAGGCTTTGGCCCTGGTTTCTTCCCTCTGGGCGGGTTTGTACCGAATGGTGGTGTGCTGCGCCAACGGGCAAACATTGATGAAAGCATCACAGACGGCATTGAATTTGATGCGTCTCTTGGACTTCAGAATGGCTTAAGTTTTGGGGTAGCTTATCTGTTTGCTGATAGCCGGATTAGTGATTTTGATGCGCGGCCAGAACTTGAAGGCTTACGGCCAGTTCAAACACCAAAACATAGTTTCACACTAAGTGCGGAAAAGCGCTGGCAAGGGGCTTGGTTGAAGGTTGAAGGCCTTTATCGTTCTGGTCAGTTCGACGATGATCTGAATGAACGCAGGCTTGATGATATCTTCACAGTGAATGCTGCAGCAAGGTTTGAAGTGAAAGAAGGGATTACCGCTTTTGCTAATATTGAGAACCTGTTTGATGCTGAGGTGATTTCAGCACTTTCAGCAACAGGCCTTGAAACCATCGCTCAGCGCCGCTTCTGGCAGGTGGGTCTTGAGGTAACGTTTTAGCTACTTGCGTTAAGTGGGAAATCGGGTTACTGATCGCTTTATAACTAAGGTGCATAAGCATCAATAAAACATATGCGACAGGAGACGACCCATGAAACTACTTAACGCTACATTTGTAACTATTGCTGCGCTTTCGCTTGGCGCTTGTGCTGTATCTATCGAAGGCGGTAACGGCCGCTATGATGATCATCACAACAATTACCTGACTGTAACGCTACCATCTGGTGATCGTGATGAGTTCAGCTGCCCGACAGAGATGCAAATCTTTGTGGAAGATAACCGTGCACAAGGTGGCGGCCTTACATATGGTTGCCGTTCGGTTGATGCTGAAGAAGGCTAGACCCTCAATAAGCTAAACAAATGTAGCCGGCCTATTTAATAGAGCCGGCTATTTTTATACTTAAAGCCAGCGACGTACACGCTTGCAGTAACAATCATATTCTTCACCGAATGATTGGCGCATGAAGGCCTCTTCATCTTCGATGATTTTTCCAATGAGGATAGCGGTAGCTAACATGGAGAAAATCGTAATAGGCCCTGATACAGCTAGCGCTGCGCCGATCACGAAAATCATAATGCCCACATAAATCGGGTTGCGGCTGTAATTGTATAGGCCGCTTGTGATAAGGTTCTGGCTATCTTCTTTATTTTCAGGAATGCCGATACGCCAGCTCTTACCCATATCAATTTGGCTCAAGATGGCGATGCCAATACCGAGTGCCATAAGCGTAACTCCAAATACAGAAAATGGATGGGTGAAACTATAAACCAGCTGATCCAGCTTCGGAATGAACGGCCGTACGAGCAGATAGCCATCCAACACAATTGCGACGATTGATGCCATGCTTTCAGAACGTGTTTTCTTTTTTGAAAGGACGGAGAGCACGGACACGCTCTCTTTTCTGGAAAGGAACAGGATACGAGAAAACCCCCAAATAAGGGCAATGTTGATCAGGGCAACTGGGCCCCATAATACGATGAATTCTGCAGTGAACATATGCGTCTCCGGTAGCAGTATAATTGAAACGCTACGGATAATAAAATCTGTAGCAACTACAGAATCAAGGTGTTTTTTATAGGCCTGCGCTATGAATGTTTCGCACAGGCCTTCCTGCTGTCGTGGGCAGGTTATTTCAGCGGTACATATATGTCGGTGATCATTTCGCGTTCGGACACATCCGGGAATAGAGTAACCCTGTGGAAAAACATCGGGAAATCTCCCGGGGTTTCATCAGCATCTATCAACAGGTTCTCAAAAAGATTGGAACAAGTTTCCCCGATAGTTTCATCGCGTCCAATATGCCTGAGCACGGCACAGCGGTTTGCGGGGATGGTTTTGGTTACGACCCCATATGAATTTTCTGCTACGTCATGCGTGGTGGATGCGCATATGTCAAACCGGAAGTCGGTGGGTGTGGTTAGGAAAGGGTCATCATAAACGATGTTGTAGGTTTCGCTAATTTGTGGAGATAGTCCGACTTCTTTGCGCCATGCGATGAATGTCTGTACAGAACTGAGAATTGTATTGGGATTGCCTCTGTGTTCCAGCACTGCAATTTTTGTTTCAGGGAAATCAATGAAAGTGAGATCGGTTGTTGAGGGTGATTGGGACATAATTAAACTTCTAGCCTCGCTAATGGGTTTAAGTTGTTCGTACCAAAAGCACCAGTCAGGTGTTTTCCGAAAAAGAGAAGGAGACTGTTGAAATACTTTCTTGAAAGCCCGTGAAAAGGATTCAGAATTTTCATAGCCCGCATCAAAAGCGATTTCTGTTATTTGGAGTTCTTTACGGAAAGCTAACTGGTAGGAAGCTCGTTTAAGCTTTAGAAGTTGAACATAGTTGCCGATATTTACGTTGGCATGTTCAGCAAAAGCACGGTGAAAATGATACATTGAAAAACAGGCTATCTGGCTCAATTGGGTAACGGATAGCGATGTATCCAAATGAGCGTCTATATGATCGATTACTCGTTCAAGCCGTTTTTGTGTTTCTGTTTGCATCATGCTTCCTTTTCTTTGGTGAGGCTAAGATGCAAGCGTATGGCCGCAACTTCCTGACAGTAATTGCGGAGTTCCAAAATAAAGTAAAGAAGCCTTAGTGCGGTGGTTGTGAACGTTCTTCAATACTACTGTTTAGGTGTGTTTGAATAGTATCAAGAGCAACAAGAACATCCAGTGGCTTGGAAAGATAGTCTCTGAAGCCCAGCTCGCGCACTTTGTCCTGTGTTGTGGTTGTCACATCCGCTGTAATCGCGACAATAGGTACGTCTATGGTGCGAGGGTCTTTTTGTAGAACGGAGAAAGCTTCAAGACCACTCATCCCGGGCAAGTTCAGGTCCATCAGGATCAGATCGTACCCCTTTCTTTTTGCTAGCTCGATACCGAGTTCTGCTGTAGGGCAACTTTCCATTTCGACGCTATCGACATTCTTAAGTAAATGTTCCAGAAGCAGGATATTGGAAGGATTGTCTTCGATGTACAGTAATTTTGCCCGCGTATTTCTGGAAATTGGGCGATTATGCTGTTTTTCATCATACGTATATTTGTAGCTTGATTGCGTCTCACTGAAGGGGATTTCGATCCAGAAACTTGTGCCAGCAGGTGAGCTTTTAAAGTCGATGGAACCATTCATCATTTGGATTAAGGTCTGTGAAATAGAAAGACCAATACCAGTTCCTTCAACAATAGTGTTTTCATGTCCTAACCTGGCAAATGGTGTGAAGATAGTATCTGATTTGTCAGCAGGTATACCAATGCCTGTATCTTCCACAAGTATCCTTAGATTTGTGTCGGCTTCCTCGCATCGGATACGCACTGAACCATTCGGTTTGTTGTATTTAACAGCATTGCTGATGAGGTTTAACAAAACCTGCCGAAGTCGCATTTTGTCTGCTGTAATGATGTAATCTTCGTGGGCGGTGAAATCTATTTTGACATCAATTTCATACTTTTCGGCAAGAGGCGCAATAAGCTCTTTGCAGGAAGCGATAACTTCGGAGCTATTTGTATCTCCTAGCACAATATCAATGGCGCCGTTTTCAATTTTGGATAAATCCAGCACATCGTTGATAAGGGCGAGCAGATGGTCACCGCTTCTAAGAATAAGCCTCAAAGATTCTTGCTGCTGCTTATTCAGAGGGTTGTTGTTATCCATCTGTAAGAGCTGGGCAAAACCAAGCACAGCATTGAGGGGGGTGCGCAGTTCGTGGCTCATGGAAGATAAGAATTCGGTTTTTGCTTTATTAGCGCGTTCGGCTTCTTCCTTAGCTTCCAACAGATTGTTTTGGGCTTCGGTTTGTTCTGTCAGGTCTCGTACAATCCCGGTGAAATATAGCTCACCGCCCAACTTTGTCTCGCTTACCGCTAGATAAAGGGGAAATATTGAACCGTCTTTTCGCTGCCCTTGTACTTCCCTGCCTATGCCGATGATTTTGGCCTTGGATGTTTCAACATAAGACTGAATGTAACCGTCATGTTCTTTTTTGTAGGGAGTAGGCATCAGCATTTTAACATTCTGTCCAATCATTTCTGATGATTGATAGCCAAATAGTTCCTCTGATGCTGGGTTGGCCGCATTAATGATACCTCGATTATCAATCAGGATCATGCCGTCTACGACAGTATCCCAAACGGCTTGAAGGCGGCTGCTTGAGGACCGAGCGTCTGTTTGCAGCCGTTTATATTGTTGCGCGAGATAAGCTGCGGCCCACATGGGGATGGTGCTAAGGAGGTTTGTGAGCAACATGGAAACCGAAACATCCTGCCCGTAACGATAAAAGACACCTGATATATTGAGAGCAGTGAGGACGACCACGGTCATATACGGGACATTTGTGCTGGTGAAGTTTACCGAGCAAAGTACCACACCAATAAGGGCGAATTCACCTAATGCGGGTGGAATAATTTCTGGTCTGAACAGGCTATAGGAAACAGCGTAGATTAACAGAAATATGGAGATAATGAGGAGTTGCCAGGGCGCTAGAGAAAATCTGGAGAAAAGAGCCGGCATACGTTTTTGTCTCCCTAAAAAGGATAATAAGCCCCCGTTTAAAATATTACTGATTTACTCTTGATTTGAACCATACTCTAAAAACGGGAATTTTCCAAACCTATTGGGAAAATAAAAAGCAGGCTCTGAGCCTGCTTTTTTAGTGTGCTATGTCTGAATGATTACTCGTCGGCTGCCAGCCTCTTGGCAATTTGCTGGAAGGCAGAGATAGTTTCGTCCTTCTGCATTTTGTTTTCCGGGTTGGTGAAGCCTTTGTTTGCACTGGTTTTTGCAATGATAATGTTTGTGCTTGGGTCTACATATATAAACTGGTGGTAAATACCCGAGGCCATATAGTCACCTCGTGGTTTGGACGGTGTCCACCACTGGAAACCGTAACCGTAAGGTGTATCTGATCCCGGATTGTTAAAGCCAGCCATCAAGTGAGGAGCGCTTGGAGTTACGCTGTCTTTCACCCACTGTGCTGGAACAATGCGTTCCCCGTTCCAATTTCCTTCATGAAGATAGAGCCTCCCCAAACGCGCCATATCCCTTAGGCTTACAGACATGCCGCCCATAGCCACTTCCATGCCTTCACCATCAATAGCCCAAATACCTTCATGCTCCATACCAATTGGCTGCCAGATTTTCTCCTGAAGATAGTCTGTAAGGGTTTTGCCAGTGACATTTACAAGCATCATGCCGAGAACATGGGTGTCTACACTAACATAGTTATTGAAAGTGCCGGGTTCGCGTTCACTTATGAGGCTCGTTGCAAAATCATCAAGTGACCCGCCGGTTGCGATGGCCATAGACATACGGTTTACGTCGGAGGAGAGATCACCATAATCTTCTGTAAAGCGAATACCGGATGACATCGTTAGAATATCCCTGATGATCACGCCATCATAACCACTACCTTTGAGTTTCGGTACATACTTGGTGATTGGATCATCGATACTTTCAATAAGACCGTCTTCGATCGCAATCCCAATAAGTGCGGAAACAAAAGATTTGGTGACTGAGAACATGTTATGGCGGTCAGTATCTTTCTCGCCCTGATAATATTCCTCAAACAAAATGGTGTCGTCTTTTACAACAAGCAGACCTGTTGTCCCTGTGAGCTCGAGGAATTCGTCTAAATCCTTAGTCTTCCCGTCATATTCATACTGTTGTGGGATAGTCTGCTCAGCGCGTTTGAACTCCCATGGCGTGCTGGTTTTAATCACAGAATGAGGGAATTTGGCGGAACTTGTCCGGAAGTTTTCTGTGATCTTTTCCGTATCGTAAAAAGTCGCAAGCTCATAAAAGCCCAAACCGAAGTTCACAGCTACATAGCCGCCATAAAGCACTGCGCCAGCGATAGCTACCTTAACGCCTGTTTTCCAAGAAAAAGCCACGGATATCCTCCCCATTCCGATTAACCCCTGTCTTTATGACCTAAATCAGAATGGGAAAAAGTCACAGAAAAAATGTGAGAAGGCTATAAGGCTGCGTTCAGCTTAAGCACATCCCAATATCCCTTTTTTATCTCCATGCGTTCCCCATATCCTTTTTCAAGCATCAATTTATGAACTTCCTTGAGGCGATAGCAGGGTACAAATGGCAGCACATGGTGCTCGATATGATAGTTAACCCAGTATGGAGCTACTGTTGCGCGTTCAAAGATGTTTGCGAGCGTGGTGCGGCTGTTTTTAAGTGGGTCTTCAAGGTCAGGCATGGTGCAATGTTCGGCTATATTTCTGATCCGAAGCACCAGCATATATGTGGTGGCTAGAGGTAATAGCCACATTAAGAAATAAAGCTCAGGCATGCCTGCGAGGAAGAAGCCAGCGAACATTACTGCATTCATGAAAATTGGACCTGCATAGAAATCAAACAGGCGTTTTCCGCGGCCTTCCTTTTCTCCCCAGAAATAACGGAACAGACCGACATTGGTACGGACAAATGCAATACCTGTAAGGTCACGTAGGAATTTCCGTGCCATACTTGGTTTAGTCACTGGAAAGGGAGTGTATAGGAAGTTCTCAGGGTCTTTCTCCGTGCGGGTAAAACGGTGATGGGCCATATGGCGAATACGGTATCCATGCACGTTTAACAGCACGGGCCAGGCTGTAAACCACTGGGTAACTCGTTCATTTAGGTTCCGGGTTCTAAAAAGCATGCCGTGGCTGCCTTCATGCATAAGGATTGAAAGCCCTAACTGACGACCGCCTACAACGATAAGCATTACCAAAAATGTAACTGGATTAGGGAGTAGTAGATACAGTGCCCAGGCTGCGGCAATCATTGCCCAGCAGTGAAAGACCAGCCAGAAACCCCACGCGTCAGACCGTTGCCTGATCCGGTGGCTTTCTTCCTTGGTTAATATATCAGATGGCTTGATTACCTGCCACTGCGTCGAAGAATGTTTTGCCATGATATTGTCCCGTTATCCTTGAGTTATTATTTGGCGCAATTAGGTTTTATGGCAAGTAAATCTGATACCTATCCGGGATGTTATAGAAGGCCGTAGCGGCATTAAGTGGAAATTGACCTTTTGCACAGATACTTGCATGAATACTGCATAGGAATATTCATGAGAAATTTGCTGTTTATTTTGGTTATAGCTTTGTTTGTGCCGTCACACTATGCAGTAGCTGACGAAGCACTTATCCAGCAACTGTCGGATAATCCGCTAATAGCGGAACCTATGCTGTCAGAAGATGGCCATTTCATTTCTGCTTATACACGAGAAACGAAGGAAGCTCAGCTTTCTGTTTGGCGTTGGGAAAAGGGGTTCTCGAATAGGGAGAAACTTCCGTACCAACGATCACAAGTTCTTTGGACCGCTTGGGTCGGTGATGGCCGTCTTTTATTGTCGCTTAAAGAAAGTGGTCTTGTTCTTTATGATGCTCATATTAAGCGTTTGAAACCGCTTATAGAAAACGGAGGGCCAAGGCCTGATGAGTTACGTCCGGTGTTATTGAGCGCAATTCCGGATGATCCGACCAATATTTTAATGCAGTGGGAAGACCCAAAAGTTAAGGGTTACCCAGCTGTGTACCGAGTGGATGCAGTGAGAGGTGTTTCGACGAAGATTATCAGCGCGTGGGCGCCGGTTATCCGCTGGTGGGCTTCTCCTGAAGGGGAAGTGAAACTTGGAGAAGGTTTTCAGGGCAATAACCATATCCTCTTAGGGCCTGACGTGGCTGGTAGTTGGAAGGTTATCTCAAAGCACGATTACATTACGGGCACGCCGCCTGCGGTTCTTTCTGTTGAAACAGGTGGTGCGACAGCACTTACACTTTCAGCGCATGCCAGTGATAAGAAAGCTCTTTGGCGGCTGGATATTAATAGCGGTGATTTTATAGATCGGCTGGCTGGGCATCGAGGATATGATATTGCTTCTGCTCTCATACATCCCGGCGCTGACGTTGTTTTTGGGGCAGTTTTCTATGCAGAAGGGCGGGAGGCTTTTGTATGGCAAAAAGGCTTTAAAGAGGAACTTCAATTTGTTGCGAATAAGATTGGAGAGGACAATGTTTCTTTCCTTTCCAGTAGTAGGGACGGCAGGGTGAAACTTTTTATGGTGGACTATAGTCACCGCCCCCCGTCTTATGTGCTTTATAAAACAGCGAAGAAAGAAGCAGTGCTGCTACCTGAGCATAAGTATAGCTTGCTGCCGATGGTTCAAACGGAAAGTGCTTTCATTCCGGTAGCGAAAAGAAAGCTTATGCATACATTGATATCCTCGCCCAAAGGCGGCGACAAAGGGAAAGCAATTCTATATCTACACGGGGGTCCTCAAAGCCGGGCAGTGCGCGCATTTGATCCGCAAGTGTCTCTATTGGTTGCCATGGGCTTCACGGTGGTACAACCGAATTTCAGAGGTTCTAAAGGATATGGTGAAGCCTGGAGGAAAGCAGGGTATGGAGAATGGGGAGGCACCATGCAGCGCGATATATCCGCAGCAATTGATTGGGTAATCTCAAGTGGTTATGCGACTAGTGATAGGCTTTGTATAATGGGGGGGTCTTATGGCGGATATGCCGCCATGATGGCGCTAGCGTTTGATAGTCATAAACTGGCTTGCGGCATTAGCCTTAATGGTATTGCCTCCCTCAATGATTATGTAGAAAATTTCCGGGGAAGTCGGTTTGGTTACCTTAGCCTTTCTGCTATTGTTGGTGATAGCAGTGAGAAAGCACTGTTCCAGAAATCACCACTCCATAAGGCCAATTTAATAAGAGATCCGCTGCTATTACTGCACGGAACCAGTGATAGTGTTGTGCCGTTTCTTCACAGCCAAAAGATGGCGCGTCGGCTTCTGTCTTTACGGAAAGAGGTTGAGTTTGTCGCTCTTAATGATGTTGGTCATGTGCTGAATGCACCGCAAGCATGGTCTGTGTATTTGAAGTATTTGCAAGAATTTCTTGAGGACCATGTGCGCGACTGAACAATGCCACCTCCCAGTAGGGTGAGAGATGGCATCTATTCCGGCGGCAGACCATATAAGGGAGTGCGATAACCTTAATTGTCGCCGGAAATTCTTATGTTATTTCAGGCTGGGCCATATTTTTCCGGGGTCTTCCCGTTTTTCGTTCTTATAGGTTTCAATATGGACATGTGGCCCTGTTGATTGGCCGGTATTGCCTACGAAGGCAACGACATCACCTTCTTCTATTCTGTCGCCAACAGATACAGCATAGCTATCTAGGTGCGCAAAAAGTGTTGTGATGCCGCTGGTTGATTGAAGCACTACTACTTTGCCCCATTTCGGATTGTTTTGGTAAACATCTGTTGCTGCCACAACGTAGGAATTGGCTGGGGCAAAGATAGGCGTGCCAATTGGGGCTGCCATATCAATTCCCTTATGAACCCTGCCTTCACGCATTGCTTCATAGGCTTGGGATTTGCAACCATCTACAATAGGTGCCAGTTCATTTCTGAAGGGAAGATTGATTTGTCCAATAGCATGCGCTGTACTTGCCAGTGTTACTGACCCCCCTAGAACTCCCAAGAGGAAAGCTAGAAGGATGGCTTTATCGCGTTTTGGCTTGCGAGATGGGCCTATCCCTTTCATAATAGTCTCAATTCTCATTTTGTTACTCCACAAGTTGTGATTTGAGAAGGAAGCAGGCGGGCATTGCAGTGCCATTCCTGCTGGCTTGCGCAAAGCTGAAAGCAGTGCTTCTGCATAAGCTTTGCGCATTTTTTTCGTGGCCCGTTTCAGGGCGAAGTTATCCGCTCTGATTTCACAGGCGTTATGCCATGCTACGATCAACTTCTTTAAGAATGGATTGAACCAGAAGAGGGCTGATAATAATGCAAGGGCTGTCGCGATCTCGGGATCTTTTTTCCGGATATGCATTTGTTCATGGCGGATAATAAGAGCTTGTTGCTCTTTCGTTGTTGTTTCTAAAAGATCCTTCGGAAAAATTACGGCTCGTGTTGGCCAGCCAAAAGCATATGGCGGTATGTTTTTTTCAGAAATGCGGATGTCTTCTGCTGTATCAGATGTTTTTGCAAAGTGGGCAATGCGCGCTAGCTTGAAGTAACTAATGCTAAATCGTAGAAGGCTGATACTGCACCCTGCGGCAAGCAAAAGTTGAAGGGCGTCTACCATATTATTTTCAGATGTAGGCAGGCTTACAACCGTATTGAAGTTTGTAGTGCTTGCAATGTAATCTAGGTTTGGCAACCAAATGTTGGTTGGTAACATGGGCATCGTTTCCGGGAATAAAATCCCTAAATACGGGGCAAACGTTAGCGCGATAAGAACCAAAACCACATTGGGGTCATCATGAAGGCTTTGAATATGTTTGCGCAGAATCCGGTGCATCAAAAGTAATGCTGCCGCCCATACAATATGAAGCAGAAGAGCAGGCATTATGATTGTTCGCTTTCGTCAAAGTCTTTCATAAGTTTTTCAAGTTCTTTGATTTCATCTGGTTCGAGGATTTCACTGCCAGTGAACATGGAACCAGGTAGGGGGCCTTTTACTTCCAGTACTCTGCTGATGAAATCACGGGTCATGCTGGCGAGTGTGGATACTTTTTCTACTTGTGCTGTGTAAACCCGCACACCATGGAGTTCCCTCATAGCGACCATATCTTTGCCAACCATACGTTCCAGTGTTTTGCGGGTTGTTGAAAAACTCCAGCTCTTTGAAACACTAACTTGCTCATGAATTTCACGAGCACTCAATTCGCCCTTACTCCAAAGCGCTTTAAGGAGCGGAAGCTCACTTGGGGAAATTTTCATAATGACCTCACATTCATTTGTCGCAAATATGTGACAAGTGTCACATAGAGTCAAGGCACGAATGAAAAGAAAGTAAATGTAGGCATTAGGTAGGCTGATTCATGTGGTTTTCTGAACAGTTGTAAATCTTATTGGAGTGAAATCAGAATGAAGGGCAGTGGAGTAAACGAGTGCTTTTTCAAGGCTTTGAGCCATTTTTTCTGAAAATTAATCGTTTTTTCCTTCTGAATCTTACAGTTTTATGTTCTTAAATGTGGCGGGCGCTCTTTTTAAAGGCAAAGAGCCATGGGAGTTATCTGCGCAGAAAGACGCAGAAATACAGATTAATAATCAAGGGGTAAGTTTGTGAGCACAGTTGACGTTTCGACCGAAGGGTCGCAGCAACGAGAGCTGCTAGGACATCCTATAGGGCTAAGTATTTGTTTCCTGACAGAAATGTGGGAACGTTTTTCATACTACGGTATGCGGACAATTCTTGTTCTTTATCTAGTGAAGTATCACCTTTTCAGCACTGAGAAATCTAGCCTAATCTACGGGGCTTATGCGGGCCTTGTTTATATGATGCCGATCCTTGGTGGCTATTTTGCTGACCGTTATCTGGGTAGCCGTAAGGCCGTTACATATGGCGCGATATTACTGGTGGCGGGCCATAGTTTGATGGCGCTGCACGGCCCACGTGCCGAGCGGTATTATGCATTTGATGGCGCGGAATATCAGGTTTCCTATCAGCAAGCAATTGCAGGCGATAATAGCTCGGAATTTGAAGTTGTCGCTATTAATGGATCGAATTTTAAAGTTGAGAAAGTCAAGAATACTGAGGGCCAGACAACTGGCGTGAAGCTCGTTGGCCTCGATGCTGCGCAAGGTACAATGAAGGAGTATGCAAACGGTAGCTTTGATACTCGTATCGTTCAGCACAATGAATATCTGAATATTTTCTTCTTTTCTTTAGCACTTATCATTACTGGTGTTGGCTTTCTGAAAGCAAATATTTCAACAATCGTTGGTGCATTATACGGCCCGAACGATCCACGACGTGATGGTGGGTTTTCTATCTTCTACATGGGTATTAACCTAGGTTCGCTTTTCTCTACTGCGCTCGTCGGCTATGTTGGTGAAGTATATGGCTGGAACTATGGTTTTGGTCTGGCAGGTATTGGTATGCTGTTTGGCCTGTTTGTATTCCTATGGGGACAGAAACTTCTTGATGGCCGTGCTGAACCACCGCGCCCAGAGGTGCTTAAGGAACGTTCGCCGATTGGTTTGAACAAAGAATGGGCAATTTATGTATTTGGCCTTGGTCTTGTTGTACTTAGCTGGCTGCTTATTCAGTATCAAAGTTTTGTAGGTACTCTACTTGGTGCTTCTGGTTTTGTGATGATAGCTATCATCGTTGCTTATGCCTTTATGAAATGTGAGGCAGAAGCACGAGATCGCCTCTTTGTAGCAGCATTCTTGATTGCTATTCAGTCAGTATTTTGGGCTCTATTTGAACAGCAGGCTGCTTCGCTAACACTTCTTGCTGACCAGCAGTTTAATTTGGATGTTATTGGTTTTAGTTTCCGTGCCTCTCAAGTACAGCTTCTGAACCCGCTCTTTATCGTGCTTTTAGCACCGGTAATGGCATGGCTATGGGTTGCATTAGCACGTAAATCTGTTGAGCCATCAACGCCTGGTAAATTCGGTATTTCAATGTTGCTTATCGGGCTTGGTTATATCGTATTTGCATGGGGCCTAGGCATGGAAAGTGGCACTGATAAGAGTTTCCTATGGCTTGTATTTATCTATCTATCGCTAACACTTGCTGAGCTTTGTTTGAGTCCGGTTGGGTTATCAATGGTTACAAAACTGAGTGTACCAAGTATCGTTGGTATGATGATGGGTACATGGTTCCTGTTTACAGCTCTTGGTAATTACGTTGCAGGTTGGATTAGCTCGTTGACAGGCAGCGGTGAACACGGCGGTGATTCAGGCACGTTGGATATTGGGGCTGTAATCAGCGTTTATACCGATATTGGTCTTCTCAGCGTTGGGGTTGGTATATTTATCCTTGTACTAACACCAATCATGCGGAAAAGAATGCACGGCGTTCACTAGTGTAAGTGTTTACGAAAGAAAAAACGGCGAGGTTTCCCTCGCCGTTTTTTTAGCCATTTTTCCATGAGGCGTATGTACCGCCAGCTGCTCTATGTCGCTCTACCGCTGTGCCGTAGAAACTACCATTGGGGCCTAATGAATCTGCCCATATGAGCGGGCACCAGAGAAGTCCTCCATTTACAGAATCAATTTCATTGGAAGTAAGTTTCTCAATTGATTGACGTTTATCAGTGGATGTTTTTTTCATTTTTACACCTATTAATTGTTGATGACATAGTATTATCAATTATCGATTGATTAGTAAACGTATAAGTATAGAATTGCTCGCAAACTATTAAACGTAAGTTGTACCAGTGCTATAGTGACACATACTGTTTTGCTTGTTAGGGTTTCGCCTGATCTGTCAGACACATGGCAGACATAGGGAGACCAACATGAAAAATTATAAAGTTCGAATGGGCGCTATTGCTCGTTCTGCGGCTAGCGTGCTTGTGCTTGGGACAGTGCTTGCAGCGTGCGGCCCGGAAGGCACCACCGAACAAGGTGCTTTCGTTGAAATCAACAAAGATCCATATCCATCCAGTTATACACCGCTTCCATCTGAAACCACGCTAATTACTGGCGCGAATATTCTTGACGGTAAAGGCGGCATGATTGAGGGGGGCTCAATCCTGCTGGAAAATGGTAAGGTTAAGGCTATTGGTGCCTCTGTGGAAGCGCCAGCTGGTGCACGTGTTATTGAAGCGAATGGCCGCTGGGTAACACCGGGTATTATCGATGTACACAGCCACCTTGGTGTGTATCCAAGCCCGGGTACAGGTTCGCATTCTGATGGAAATGAAATCGGTGAGCCAGTAACCGCAGGGGTTTGGGCCGAGCATAGTGTTTGGCCGCAGGACCCGGGCTTTGGCCGGGCAGCAGCAGGTGGTGTAACAGCGCTTCAAATTCTACCGGGGTCGGCAAACCTTATTGGTGGTCGCTCAGTAACCCTCAAGAATGTACCGGGCCGTGTTGCACAGGACATGAAATTCCCGGGTGCTCCGTATGGCCTGAAGATGGCATGTGGTGAAAACCCGAAGCGTGTTTATGGCCGCGGCAATAACCCTGTAAGCAAACGCCCGTCAACTCGGATGGGTAACGTGCACGGTTACCGTCAGGCATGGTCTGACGCTGAAGCTTATAAGCGCGAATGGGATAAGTATGAGCGTGATTATAAAGCTGGTAAAGATGTACTGCCACCGAAGCGTAATCACCGTATGGAAACACTTGTAGGTGTACTCGACGGTGAAATTAAAGTGCATATGCACTGCTACCGCGCTGACGACATGGGCACAATGCTTGATCTGATGAAAGAGTTTAATTATCAGATCGCCAGTTTCCAGCATGGTGTTGAAGCTTATAAAATTGCAGACCGTTTAGCAGAAAACAATGTTTGCGGTGCCTTGTGGGCTGATTGGTACGGCTTCAAAATGGAAGCATACGATGGTATCAGGGAAAATATTCCTTTCATGCACAAAGCAGGCGCTTGCGCTATTGTTCACTCTGATGATGCTGGCGGTATTCAGCGCCTGAACCAAGAAGCTGCAAAGGCGCTGGCTGATGGTAATAAGGTTGGTCTGAATATTTCGAAAGCTGATGCATGGCAGTGGCTGTCTTTAAACCCTGCTAAGTCGCTTGGTATTGATAATGTTACTGGTACGCTTGAAGTTGGTAAAAACGCAGATGTTGTTCTTTGGTCTGCTGATCCATTCAGCGTTTATGCGAAGGCAGATATCACATTTGTAGATGGTGCTGTTGTGCATGATCGCAGCGATGCTTCCAAACGCCGAGTATCTGATTTTGAACTGGGTATGCCTGGTGAAGGAGACGTGAAATGAAGATGATGAAATCTCTCATTGGTGCTGCAGCAGCGATTGCGCTCTCCGGCACGGCTCTCACCGCAGTTTCCGCTGAAGATATCGCTATCACAGGCGGTACAGCTTATACAAATGGCGGTAAAGGCAAAGTGGAAAACGCAACCATCCTTATGTCTGACGGAAAGATTGTTTCAGTGGCTTCTGGTGGTGATGTACCATCAGGTTACCGTACAGTTGATGCTTCAGGTAAATGGGTAACCACTGGCTTTATGGCTGCATCAGGCTCTATCGGATTGGGTGAAGTTGGCTCTTGGGCTGATAACAGTGATGCGTCTGCCGCGAAGGCGAAAGACGGTATCGCTCTTGATGTCAAGTACGGCCTGAACCCTCGCAACACACGTGTTGAAATTACACGTATTGAAGGGGTCACCCACGCACTTTCTCACTTCAGCAGTGCGAAAGACCAGTGGGTTGGCACAGGTGCTGTTGTTCGTCTAGCTGGTGATACACCAGGTGAAATGATCATCAAAAACCAGGCGATGATTTATTTGGATGCTGATGAAGGCTCTGCCCGTTCAAATGGTGGCAGTCGTTCTGTTCTCTGGCCGGCAATTATCAAGAAATTGAAAGATGCCAAGCCAAAGGATGAAGCAGAAAAAGAAGATAAGGAAGGCGATGACAAGAAGGATAAAAAGCCCAAAGAGAAAAGCGTAGCTGAAAAGAATCTTGCAGCTCTCTTTGCTGGTGATACATCCCTTGTTGTTTATGCACACCGGGTAACTGACATTGAACAGGCAATTGCGCTTAAGGAAATGTTTGGTTTCAAGGTGATTGTAATGGGTGCTCGCGAAGCTTGGATGGTAGCTGATAAACTTGCTGCAGCCAGTATCCCTGTAGTTCTTAATCCGCATGATAACTTGCCATCTCGTTTTGATATGCTGGCTTCAACGGGGGCTAATGCTGCTCGCTTGAATGCTGCGGGTGTGAAAATTGCCTTCTCACCAGTTGATACATCAAACACACGCCTGCTGCCGCAGGCTGCGGGTAATGCTGTGGCTATGGGGCTTCCTTGGGAAGCTGCCGTTGATGCGATGACTGTAAACCCAGCTGAGATCTTTGGTGTTAGCGGTACATACGGTACGATGGCAACAGGCAAAGATGCTGATGTTGTGGTATGGAATGGTGACCCACTTGAATTGATGACAAGCCCGGACGCTGTCTTTATCGCGGGTGAGCAAATTCCACTCGTATCACGCCAAACCAAGCTTCGGGACCGTTACCTGAATATTCCAAGGGCACCTGGTTTAAACTAAGGTATTCTGGAAGGAACGATAAGAAAGCCGAGGGTTCCCTCGGCTTTCTTCTTTTAAATTTAAAGAAGTGTAAGAATGTTTAGTGCTGCTAAAACCATCAGCACAACGCTGGAGAGCATGAAAGTAAGAAACCTCAGGGTTACTTTGTTCACCAACGTTTGCATAAAGGAATGTACAACACGCAAGCCGACATAAGCCCATGCCAGTTGCACCATGAAATCAGTTACGTTGCCTGCCAGATAGGTGTAGAAAACCAGTGCGAAGAACATGGTTGGCTGTTCATGTAGGTGGTTATAATTATCTGCGATACGGCGTACGTCCGCTGGTAATGTATTTAACGAACCTGGATGTGCAGCAGCCTGTGGGTCAATTTCAGCCTTTGCCATTGCAGGCAGGCGTGTAGCGTACATCCATCCCCACATTACGAGTGACCATGATACCAAGGCGAGGATTGGTAATAGTATTTCTTTTTCCATTTCTTACTCCCCTGAACGGAAATTATTATTGCTCCCAAATAAAACAGTAGCGTGTTTTGTTTATAAGGCTAACAATAATGTGAGGTACTTGGGGAATAGGCTAACATTGGATTAGCGTGCCTAATTGATGCCATTTTGTCGCCTTAGCGACAATGGGGAAGTGGAATTTATAAGGGTTGGATTATGTACAAAGCAGTGGGAGCTGCGCTTTTTGGCGTATTGTGTTTTGGGGGCAATGCGGGTGCTCAAGACCTGTTTGAAATAAAACAACTAGATGCTGGGCATCCGGTTGAAACTATGGAAAAAATCCATTTTGGTAGCCAAGGGAAAGCTGCTCTTCTTGCAGCAGGCCGAGATCAAGATGGTGCTAAGCATTTCTCGATATTTGATGTGGCAGGCGGTAATGAAGCTATACTGCATTTCACTATGCCTGAAGATATGTTGTTTTTTGATACTGCCAAACTGGACGGCAAAGCCACAAGTGTGATGTTTCTATCAAGTGAAGGTGTTTCGCATTTTAATACTGAAAGCGGCCAAATAGAGCTTTTGGTGCCAGTACAAAGTATTTTTAGGCAATCGTTTAATCCAAGACTTAATAAGGCTGATTTCTCGAAAGATTTGAACGGCGACGGTTTGGCAGATGTTTTATTGCCTGATTTTGATGGATATCGTTTACTCCTTGGGAAAGAAGGTGGTGGTTTTGAGCCTGAACAGCTTTTGAATATGCAGGTTGAAATGCGTTTGGGCGCCGGCACACCTCGCTATAGTACCTTTCCCTACTATCAGTTTGATGCGAATTTCGATGATAGAGATGACATAGTGTTCCATCAGGATCACAGCTTTATTGTTTTTCCTCAAGAGGCAGACGGTAGCTTTGAAAGCGAGCCGGTGATCATACCGTTTGAACTACCAGTGACGGGAAATTCATACAAAGAACAGGTGCGTGCTGACGAGCGCTACGCTGATCAGACTAATCTGGAAAACAGTACGTTCCGGGAAATAGATGATATTAATGGTGACGGTATTATTGATATTGTGACCACGACAGATATAGCGAAGGGCGTGTTTAACCGTACATTGGAATTTCATTATTATTACGGCAAAGATGAAGGTGGAAAGCTTACATTCAGTGGTGAAGCTGATACTGACATCGTGATGAAAGGATTTTCTACCCGGAACGAACATATTGATTTCGGGACTGACGGTAAAAAAGATTTTGTGGCGGGTGCAGCCAATCTGGGGATTGGGAAGATAATTGGTATTTTCTTGTCTGGATCGACCAGCGTAGATGTAAATTTCTATGAGCAAGGTGATAACGGAAGATATACCGAGAAGCCCACATACAAAAAGAAGGTAAGTGTTGCCTTTAACCTTTCAAGCGGCCAATCCAGCATCCCTGTTGTAGAGATGGGGGACTTTAATGGCGACGGTTCTAAGGATCTGGTGGTAAGTAAGAAGGAAAAAGAACTACAGTTCTTTATGGCAACCCCTGACAGCAAAAACATGTTTGCGCGTAAGGCTGTTAAGGTCAAAGTGCCGCTGCCGAAAAATGGTGAATTTGTGGATGCTTTGGATCTCAATGAAGATGGTAAAGATGATCTCGCCTTTTATTTTAACCGTCTGAACGGCAATGCCGATAAGGTAAATCGTATCACGCTGATGATGGCAAAATAAAAGCTACTGTTTAGGGCACAAGGTTTATTGTGCCCTATATTCCCAGTGAAATATGACTAGCGATTTTTCGCTTTTGCTTGCAGCATTTTCCAACCTTGATAGCGTATTAAGATTGCTAGAATGCACATCAGAGGCAACCAGCTTGTACTAAAACTTGTGAACGCCTCTGGCCCTTTGCTTGATGTTGCGAGGAAAATGAACCAAATATAGTAGCTGCCGATTTTATGGAGCATTTTCCATTTGCGTGCACCCAATTTTCTTACAGCTGTATTGTTCGAGGTAATGGTCATCAAAAACAGGAATAGATAAGCAAGCGCTCCGATGCTGAGAGTAGAAGCTTCTCTTGTTTCTTCGGTGAAGGCCAAATTCGATAGTACAAATCCTAAATGTACAAAGTGGATAAGCGCGAAGTTAAGCCCCAGGTACCGACGGTTTTTCATAGCCCATCTGGAATAGGCACTTGGTCGCATAACGTGTAGGGCTGATGTTGTGAATGCGAGAAAGAAAAAGATAAACGCCAGATGGGCAGTGGGCTTCATAACTAGATCAAGCGCCTCGATGTAACTGCCAGCCATTTGGATACTGAAAACTGTGAAAACCACAAGCAGTAATGCAGTGATCAGTAACAGATGTTTCCCTTGAAATCTTTTAAGCATAAATTTGACCCTTGTATTTTCCCCTAGCTGATGAATAGTTCCATAGAAATTGAAAAAAACAAAATGCAGGTGAGGGGAACGTTATGAAATTGGTGCTTAAACCAATTCCCAAAGAAGATTATGCGAGATTCCATGAACTGGTAAATGACTTTGATGTCGCACGTATGACAGCGACCATTCCGTTTCCAGTAACTTATGAATTTGTTGAAAAACGCCTTGATGATCGACGTGAATTAGAAGCTAAAGATGGCTCTATCGTAGAACGCGGAATATACAATGATCAGGGAGAGCTTATTGGGAATGCCGGGCATTTTCCACATGAAAGCGGTGGTCGGGAAATTGGTTATTTTATTGGCCGAGATTTTTGGGGCAAAGGATATGCAACAGAAGCTGGTAAGGCGCTAATCAACCTCGTACGAGAACAAGGGCATGCAGGGATCATCTACGGTACTGTAGCCAAGGATAATCCAGCTTCGATGCGTGTGCTTGAAAAACTAGGTTTTATCCAAGTGGGTGAAGGAAGCGGAACAAGCGCTGCTCGCCCGGGTGAAATAACAAAACATAATAAATACGAATTGGCGCCCTGATTTTATATGAATGTTTCTATCAGAAATATGGTTGGGGCTGATATTGAACCACTTGCAAAATTCCATACAGATGAAGAAGCTGCTTGGCTCTCGGGTGGCGGTGCTATCTCTAGTGATACAGCAACTCACGTTGCCCGCTTTGCTCGGCTTTTAGATGATGAAAGCGGTGCGTTATTACTGCGGACTATCATTGTGGATGGTGAAGTTGCTGGATATATCGCAACTTTCGTGCGCGAGAATGCAAGAGAGATAAGTTACTGGCTGGGAAGGCAGTTTTGGGGCAAAGGGATCGCTACTCATGCTCTAAAAGATTTTTTGCTCCAAGTGAAAGAAATATTTCCTGATCAATCCATTTATGCACGTGTGGTTGAAGGCAATATTGGCTCCGCTAAAGTTCTTGAGAAAACAGGCTTCAGAGGTTTGAGAGAAGAGCAATTCTTTTCTGAAGCTCGACAAGGTGAAGTTTCTGAGACCCTTTATATACTGAAGTAAAAGCCGGGCATTGCCCGGCTTACATCGTTAGAAAGCAAGTTGCCAACCCAATGTGATAGTTAAGTCGGTTTCCATCTGCGGGCCATTAAGGTCTTGCAAAATTGGAGTGCCAACTTCAAGTGCAAGGCGATTACCTTTCAGGCCACCTTCGGTGAAGAGATAGTTGATGCCTGCAAATAACTCAATTTTCTCACCACCGTGGAAAGCTGTCTGGGCTGTTTGTACAGGCCCTGCAATGGAAGGATCACGGCCATTAATATCGCCTTGCGTCGTGAATTTGGCGCGGCCGGATACCGAAATATTATCACTAAAGCCATATGCGAGCCATGAGGTGGCTTCAAATTTGTCTCCAAGTGTGTAGCCTTCTGCATTATCATCCAGGCGAATAGTAGCTCGCGCCTGCGCACCCCAGTTAATATCGCCTTGATGGCCTACATAAGTGATACCCGGTTCCAGATCCCAAGTGCCGGATCCCAATTGCATTGGATAAGGAAGGCGCACAGTAGGCGTTCCGCCCATTGGGGTTAGAATATCATCTGTTTCTGTATTTGAGCCCGTTGGTAAGCTGATACCGGCATTCAAATAAAGCTTATGTGTACCGCTGTCGTGAAGGCGAATAAGTGCACCTAACTTTGTATCGCCAAAGCCTGAGGATTTTGTGTTGAACTCACCAAGTCTGTTGGTACCCATACCACCCTGAAATGTTACATGATCCATGGTGTTGGCATTGTACATGCCCATTGCCATCAGGGTTATGTTGTCGGTCGGCGCGTACATGGCACCAATCATGACCATATGCATATCCATCTGGGTGGGTACAATACGAAGGGTGGGTGGCTGCCCAGGGGCACCAGCAAAGCTGTTCGGAACGGTGGTTACAATCTGTTCTGGTGTTACGCTGTTGGTGCCAATACGGTTGCCGCTCATATCCATATACATATAGCGGGCGCTGAGCATAAACTCCCCTTTCTTGTGCAAATGATCCCCCATTACGCCAATAGGTGCATGATCATAAGCGCGTGGTGCTTGGTGAGTGTCGTGTGCGAAAACAGGCATACTGCATATAAGTGCAGACGCCGCCAATAAGGTGCGTTTCATCCGGTAATTCCTCTGCGGATAAATGGTAGTAGTATGGTTTGTTTAGGGAAGAGGAGCTACAGGCTTGGCGGTCCGCGCGCAGTGGCACGAAGAATGCGGAGCATACTGAGGGTAGCTGCATGCTCTGCCGCATTGGAAGCGGGACCAAAATCCGAGGGTAGAAACTCTAGATCAGCAAGCTGGATAGGGGCGTCTAGAGCAGAATATGGACATTTCATCCTGTCCATTTGATCCATGGTTTCATCGTCATGATCAAAATGAACAGGTAACCATGGCAGTTCGCCAGCGGAGGCACAAATACGTACAAGGCTCTCGCCGTTCAGGAAAGAACCGATATCAAGCATCATACCATCTGTAACTGAAGCTCGTGCAGAGAAAGATACAAACAGGACGGCCAGTAGTATTTTATGTGCAGTGTACCGCATATGGGCGGTTATGTAGCACGCATGCCCATGAAGATCACCGACAATAGAAAGAGTGCGACACTTTTACATGGAAATGCTGGAAGAATCCGATGAGGCCTGAGAGAGGGGGGCCTCATGTGTGGGGCAGACTCTTCCAGCAGAGGGCTCTCAGTTAGCAGAATTGAACTGAGAGTTGAGGACTTTTATGCAGCAAAGCCGCCATTAATAGCTTCGAGTTTGTGTCCGAATGGATCTAGAATGAATGTTGTATACACATCTGGAATTGGATAAGCGGGGCGCGGGCCTGGTTCCCCTGCACAGGTGCCACCATTTTCCATGGCGAACTTGTGGAAAGCATCTACCGCCTCTTTGGTGTCTGCTTTAAAGCAAATATGGGTACCATTGCCAACGGAAGCTGCACCACCATCGTTGGGGCGGATTAGAATAAATTCTATACGGTTACGGCCATAGGCGGCTAGCGCTTCATTGCTGACCATGCATGTGTAACCAAGTGTTTCAAGCAGACCATTATAAAATGACATAGCGTTTTCGACATTATCTACGCCGAGGCTGAGGTGATCAATCATACTTAATAGCTTTCCTAAGATTTCAAGGGAGATGGGCAGAGCAGGCTCTGCCCGGGTGAACTGGGCTTAAAGATCAGTGGCAGCTGTGTGCTTGATCTTTTTCCAGTTAGCTTTCGCTTTACGAAGCGTACCTTTTTCGTCTTGTAGGAAAGCTTGTAGGATATCGTCGCTCAGGAATAGGTATAGTTTACCGTCGCGAACAGCTGCGTAACGTGGGTTGCCGTCAAATTTCTTACCAACAGAAACACCAAATGTGCAGAAACCACCATTTTGCGGTACAAAGCGATCAGGGTTTGCTTCAAATGTTTTCTTATTGTCTTCAGAAGCGAAGTAATATGCCACGCCATCATGAACAGATGTGTATTTAGCCACGCCGTCAATACGGTTACCAAGGCCAATGAAGGCTACTGTATCAACACCGTGTGCGCCAAGTGGTGCGCCTGCTGCTGTTAGGCCGGGAACAGTGTTGTGCTCATCATCAGCTAGAACCGCAGGCGTTGCAGCAATAGAAGCAGCGATAAGAATAGAACCAATCTTCACGAATTTAGACATTGTTTTTCCTTTCCGAAATATGTGTTGCCATGTCTGATTTCGGAAATAGGAAAATGTAGATGATTGATCAATATATATGCAGTTATTCCGGATTTAATGCAAAATCAATGGGACGATTTGCATATTTATGCATGTTTTCGGTATTCTGTAGGAGATACCCCAAAGCGCCCGCTAAAGGCACGAGTAAAGGCTGCCGGTGATTGATATCCGGTTTTTTCTGCAATGGCCTGCACGCTAGTGCGGCTGCTTTCCAGCATGGCAAGTGCCTTCTGTAAACGCCAGTCACTAAGATAGCCCATCGGGCCTGTTCCAACCATCTCACTGAACCGTTCAGAGAAACGACTGCGAGACATGCCAGCTTCTTGCGCAAGCTTTTCCACGCTCCATGCGGCTTCTGGTGTCGTGTGGATAAGCTGTAGGGCGCGGCCAATGTGTTTGTCATTGAGTGCGATTAGAATGTTCTGCAGATCACCCTGTTTATTAATGGCTGATCGGAGAAGTTCAATAAATACGATTTCTGATAATCGGGTAACAGATGCTTCGGCACCTAGTTGGTTTGAGAACATGCGCTGTGCGACAAGCCTGAGCATTTCATCAAGCCAAGGTTCTTTGAGCCGTTCTACCATTGTTGTTACCAGATAGTCAGGCAGGGCTTTGATAATGGGGTGGTCTGCTTTTTCCCGGAAGGTGAAATGGCCACATACCATTTGGGTCGAGGCGAATTCATCTTTGTTTCCTACAACTAAAACACCTTCGTTTTTATAGCCAACGTTTTCAAGAACCTGCTCTAGAGGCGGGGCATTTCTTCCAGCTCTGTCTGAAAGGATATGCTTACGGCCACGGGGAATAAGAACAATATCGCCGGGAGTGAGGGTAACATCTTTGCCGTCAGAAAATGTGATGTTGCATGACCCTTGGATAACCAGATGGAAACGTGCCGCTTGCTCGTAATCAGGGACTGTCACAGCCCAAGGGCCAGAAAAGTCCGTCCTGAAATAAAGTGCGCCTCTTAAATCCAGCGTATTTAAAATATCGTCTAATACATCCATTGCAGATCATCCTGTTTACCGGCCCATAATTGTATGACCAGCATAGGAATAACTGTCTATTCAAAGGATCGTGAGAACAGGAGCTGCTTCTCCCCATTGGGAAGAGAGGTGGGTAGGAAGAAGCAGCGAGAGTAGTAGTTTTAACTAGGAATGAGCTAGCGTGCTGTTTCCTTTTGGCCGATCGCCAGCTTCTAAACTGTTTGCAAAATAATGATTTCGGTCTCTATGTCCTGCTTCATCATCACGAACGGCGATTACCACATCACGCAGTGTGGCATCTTCTGCAAGGTTCCAGTAATCGATAGCGATTTGGGGTGCTTCGGTGTTTGCGTGGCGTCCGGCATCAATTTCTTCAAGATATTGGCTATAGCTTACAACCGCTTCTTCTTCGAAGTAGCCAACAACCCGGTGCGCTGTTTTTGCAGAGAACAGATAGAGAAAGAAATAGACATTATAGAAAATAAGTTGAGTGATCATAATTACGGCACGTTCAAACCATGTAGGTTTGGCTACTTCGATAAATGTCATCAAATGCATGCGCTCATTCTCTGCCTCATCAAGCAGTTCACGAATCCAGCCCTGATCATCTCGAATGTGCCTTAGGCACTTAAGGTGCTGCAACAGGCCAGCGACCATACCGGGAACAGCTGCTACAGTTTCCAGTACCACAGCACGGTGGCCATATCGTTTCGCGAAAAAACTATCCGCTACAAAGCGCAGGGCTTTAACAAAGCCGTAAGCAAAATGATCTGTGAACCCTTTAGGTTCATGATGAAGGATTTCGGCTCCTTGTGGAGCTTGTGAATGAGCCATAAGAACCTCCTCACATAGGTGTGGGCTACAGGTTCTATATTGGGTGGGATTGATTAAATTTTCATTAGACAGACTGTCACATGTGACAGTTTGGCAGAGGAACTTGTTCCCCTGCGCTTGTTCTATGAATAAGATTAGCTGTGGTTATTATACGCCAGTTGAACCTGTTCAAAACGCTTCTTGCTGCTTGCTATTTGCACGCATTTGGTTTCGCGTCTACAGAGCCTCTCAATGATAGTTTCTATGTTTTTAAACTGTTCAGGTAGTGCTTCAAGGTCACCGCTCCGTAAATCGAGAAGCGCTAGCTCGATACGGGAATCAATGTTCGTTCGGTTCAAACGAAGGGATTTTTGGAAAGATTTACGTGCCTCTTCAAGTTTATTCTGCTGAAGTTCTGTTACACCTTGAACAAAATAGAGCTGCGAGGAGGTTACGCGTAGAGCGCCCGCCGGAGCCTGCGAAAATACACTCAGAGCTTTTGCACGTGATCCAGCAGTATAGGCCTGATTTTCGCCTTCCCAGTCATCTGGAAGATTCAATGTGGCGCGTGTTATTTGCCCACCATTTCCTAATGCTTCAAAGGCTTGGCGACCCTGGATTTGTTTTTCAAACGCTATAAATTGCTGTGTCGCCAGTATAGAAAACTGTTTTTCCGCTTTGGGATAATCGCCTTCATGATAAGCGCTGAAAGCTTCCCGAAGTGAGCCGCGTAGTGTTTTCTCAAGCTGTTTCGCGTTGATTTCGATTTCTTCATCGGGCTGAACTGGTAGAGGGTTGCCTTTTTCAGTATATGCGAGTGATGAAGCTGAAACGATGAGTTGAAGGCCTAGTAGTGTTTTTAAAAGCATATGTATTCCCCAATTTCCTGAGAAGAATGTATACGTATTACGTGATGAAGTACAACTTTTGATGGCTGTTATCTCATCACATTTTTGATATTACTGCTCATAAGCAGGGAATGCAGGCAGGCTGTTAAAATGCTTCATCTCATGCTGGATGATGATGCGTGCACCTTTTTCCCTGGCGTATGCCTCAAAAGCGCTCTGTGAAATAGAGGTCGCTTCTTTATTAAAATTGAAAGAGGGAACAGCTTTTTTCTCTCGGCCTTCTGCATGGGTGTAAAGATCACCGGAGAAGAGATAACCACCAGTTTCCTGAAGGTTTACGTAAAGCACAGAGTGTCCGACTGTGTGACCGGGCATATATTTTACCACCACAGTGCCGTCGCCAAACACGTCATGTTCAGTATCAAATTGGATGGTCTTTGTATTCTCAAGTGCACCCCACACTTTATAAGCTTCAGGCTGGGCTTTCATCTCGTCGGAGAACATAAAAGCATGTTCGCGGTTGTTGATCACAAGTGTTGAACTGGTGAAAAGTGCGGCATTCCCTGAATGGTCCGGATGCCAGTGGCTAAGACCCAGATATTCTACATCGTCTGTGCTCATGCCAAGATCAGCAAGCTGGTCTGTAAGGCTGCGTTCCATACGGAGAATACCGTAGCCAGCGTTCATACCATCTTGATGTTCACTCAGTGACTGTTCAAGACCAGTGTCCCAAAGGAAATCCCCTTTAGGATGACGGATCAGAAAGCATGGGTCTGCGAGCGTAACGCTTTGTCCGTTAAAGTGACCTTCGCTTGAAAAGGCACCAATATCGAACATTTCGATGGTGCCGCAATCAAGCGCATATAATTTGATTGTGTCTGTTTCTTCAGCTTGTGCTGATAGTGTTATTGCTAGTGCTGCCGTTAGTGTTTTTAACGTATTTTTCATTCAGTTATTTTTTCCATATTTTTGAATATTCGCCGGGGATGCCAAGGCTGTCCCACATAGCGTCAACTTTGTTCACTACATCGTCTTCCATATAAATCTCGGTGCCCCATTCGCGGTGGGTTTCATTGCCTACCTTGTTGGTGGCATCCATGCCGAGCTTACCGCCAAGCCCGCTTTCAGGGCTTGCGAAATCAAGATAGTCGATAGGTGTGTTTTCAATGGTGACAATATCCCGGACCGGGTCCATCCGGGTACTCATAGCCCAGATTACATCTTTCCAATCACGACAATCGATATCATCATCCACAACGATTACGAATTTGGTGTAAACGAACTGGCGCAAGTATGACCAAACGCCTGTCATCACCCGTTTGGCGTGGCCTGCATAAGCTTTTTTGATACTGACAACAGCCACACGGTAGCTACAGCCTTCTGGAGGAAGCCAGAAATCAACAATCTCTGGGAACTGCTGCTGCAGCAGGGGAATAAACACCTCATTAAGTGCTTCGCCTAAGATTGCAGGCTCATCAGGTGGGCGGCCAGTGTAGGTGCTCAGGTAAATTGGGTCTTTCCGCATAGTAATGGCGGTGATGTGGAATTCTGGGAATTTCTCCACACTGTTATAATACCCTGTGTGGTCCCCGTATGGTCCTTCATCACCATAATCATCAAGGCTTACATACCCTTCAATCACGATCTCAGCGGTGGCAGGCACTTGCAGTGGCACAGTTTTACAGTCTACGAGCGGTACCTTCTTCCCGCGCAGCAGGCCGGCAAACTGGTATTCTGAAAGCGTATCGGGCACTGGCGTTACTGCGGCTAGAATAGTACCAGGATCAGCACCAATAACGGCAGCTGCAGGAACAGGTTCGCGCTTCTGTTCTTTCCAGCGGGCATATTGCTGTGCACCGCCACGGTGCTTCAACCAGCGCATCAGAGTTTTATCTTTACCCAAACGCTGCATCCGGTAGATGCCCAGGTTATATTTATCTTCCGCTTTATCAGAAGGCCCTTTGGTTACAACCAGCGGCCAAGTGATAAGAGGTGCCGGTTCATCCGGCCAACAGGTCTGGATCGGTAGTTTGAACAGATCAATATCATCCCCTGTCAGCACTACTTCCTGTACCGGGGCTTTTTTAACCTTCTTTGGCTTCATAGCCAGCACTTGTTTGGCAAGCGGCAAGAGCTCAAGCGCATCCTTCACACCGCGTGGTGGCTCCGGCTGCCTGAGGAACGCTAGTGTTTCCCCCACTTCACGCAGTTCGTGTGGTTCACGGTTCATGCCCCATGCCACGCGCTCCACTGTTCCGAACAGGTTTACGAGCACGGGCATATCTGATTTTTCGCCGTTCTCATTTACCACATTTTCAAACAGGATCGCGGGCCCGCCAGCATGCAGGACACGGGTTTGAATTTCAGTCATTTCAAGGTGAGTGGATACTTGCTCAGTGACCCGAACAAGTCTGCCTTCGGCCTCTAGCCGATCGATAAAATCGCGAAGTGAATCATAAGCCATGACCACGCTTATAATAAAGCTTGCGTGAGGATGCTATGGGATAATTGCAATAAGTGTATTTCTGGCGTAATTCCCTTAATAAGTGCATGGATTAGAGGGGAAGTTACTGTGGGCACACCAATTATAAGGGAAGGTGGCTATTTTATCCGGGCAGGCCGTAAGGCTAAAGGCTACCGTGTAGATGAAGAAACTTATAAGAAATTTGAGGCGTTGCGGCTTATACAGGCGTTTCTATTTGTTTCAATCATACTGGTAATTATGTTCTCCAAGGGATTCATACCCATGGCATTTTATTCTTCATTAAATGCCGTTTTTCAGGCTGGGTTGATGGTGGTGATTGTACTTTTTGCTGGCTATGTGTTGTTTAACATAAACTGGTATTTTGAAGGTGTGTTTGTTCGGAAAATGAAAACAGTGGACGAGGGTGTACCTTTTATACAGCGTAGGTATGAGAATACGCATCGTTACTGGCCAGTTAAATGGTCTTTTTGGATATTTTTGTTCCTATCATTTATGAATTTATACATTTTTTGGGATTCAGGTTTTGATAGTCAGAGTTTGTTTATTGCTTTGATCTTGATGTTGAGTACAGCAGAATATGGTTACTACCATTTTTTCCATAAAGCGGATAAGAAAGAAGACTGAAAGTTAAAACAGCGTGGTGATTCAGTGATGCCTCGGCGAGAGAAGAAAAGCGAAAGCCTTGAAATAAGGCTGGAATACTCGAAGAAAACCAGCTTTATGGAAGCGTGTAAGGCACGCGGCCAAACAGCAAGTGATGTGCTGCGCGGTTCAATTGAGGAATATATCACTGGCCCTGAGAACCGTTTTCCAGTTTCTACAAAATCTCTGAGTATTGCAGCGCTACTGGCTGCTGGGATTTCTTTAGCAGCGTTTTATGAACAGCCTGCAAGTGAACCAGCGCAGATGCTTCTTTCTGCACTTGATACCAATGCTGATGCGTATCTCACTGCAACAGATGCCAGAGATGAAAGCCGTAAGGCGCTCTTTATGCTCCTTGAAAATGCTGATCAAAACGTGAATGGGCGAGTAACCGCACAGGAGCTTGATACACTCAATCTCAAGAGCATCCGTTTGGAAGATAGTTCTGGTGAGATGAAACCTGTATTCCTGAATTTAGAGAGGAAGGACTTCTCTGAGGACAGGATTGTAGAAGAGCTTGCCAAAGCAGGTATGCCTGAGAAAGCTCGTGAAACCCTGTCCCGAAAATTAGTGGCTATGGTTGCTGAGGATTAACTCGCGTAATAGTCTTTCATCCATGTGTGCCAATCGGCTTCCAATTCGGTAACGCTTGTTGGAATGTTATGCTGTTTTCCATTTTTTGCGAGCCAGCTTACCATCGAATGACCACTAGAAATATGGCTGGCAATCTCATGGAAAATCGCAGGATTGCCAGATTTATCTATAAGGTAATCCGCAAATCCTCTTGATTGTGCATAAAAATCAGCTGGGTTTCTGGCGTTTTCGCCTAAATCAAAATCATCTAGGTTTTTAATCATAATGGTGGAACTTCCCTTTGGTTCTGATGCTTGCTCCCGTATTTTGGTTACCTGTCTGAAAAGAGGGTGTTCCATCTGGAGGTATTCTTCAAGTGGCCAGAAGGCATCAAAGTTCCCCGATGCGGCAAGTTTCTTAAGAGCTTTTAAGCGGCCTTTTGTAACAGCTTCATTTTCTGCGAGAACGGCTGAAAGCTCGTCTAGCCAGTCGGGAGCATCACTGCCGTATTGTGGTTCACCATCTGGTTCCGAATCTGGATAATAGGCATGATGAAACCACATATGAGCCAGTTCATGAGCGAGTACACCTTTTTCCAGTTCACCAGACTGAACGGCACCTTGCTTTTGCAGCTTTTCAACTTGTTCTGCAACGATGGTATCCACTGTGGCATCAGGTAGTGAAGGTTGTTGGGCTTTTATTTGTTTCCTAATATTACCAGCTACCAATTTTGATTTTTGATCTGGTGTGAGCCAAGGCATAATGGTTGTGTAACCATTTTCTTTAAGTGCGCCTTTAAAGGTATCCGGCGCAGAACCACCGAGTGTCAACGCAGTTAAACCCGGTTTTTTTCCAAAGTGTTTCTCAAAAATCTTCGCGGCATTTTGCATGATGGGCAGATAAGTTTCTGCGCCGTCTTCTTTGCTTGCCACCAAACCTGAGTCTGAATATGAGCATTTGTATGTGTCGTCGCAGACTTTAGGCGGTTCAGCGTAGGCCGAGGTTGTGAGTGCTAGAAGTGAGATAAATGTTGTTTTGAAAATCATGGTTTCCTCCTGTCATGTCCGACAGAAAGAAATTCAAATTTCCCGGTGAGAGCCAGCAATTAACTGTCCGGGCATGGCGTGGTTCTTTAAAAAGAATGCCCGGACAGTTAATCCCTTTAAAAACAATCGGTTGTAGATGCTATTTCGCAGCAGCATTCGATGTTTTCATAGGTTCTGCTGGAGTTATTTCTTCCGCAGGGGATGTTTCGTCCTGCAATATCGGCCAAAGAAGCTGCGCTTTGGCACTCATGGGGGCAAGGTTTTCAACACCATATTCTATTGGATATGTTCGTGTGATTTTCGCGGTGCCGAAAAGAATATCCCAGAAAAACAGCAGGTTCCCAAAATTACCTTTATAGTTGGTTGCGGGGTCATCTGCATATTTTCCGTGATGGGCAGCATGTGTAGCGGGTGTGGATATAGTGCGTTCAAGAACCCAGTAAATTGGTGAAAGCCAAGCATGTTCAATGAAAGGCTTATCCCAGCGTACGTTTGAATGTGCGCCGAAGATGACCGACATTTTCAGCACTACATAATAGATATAAATATCTCCGAGCCCCAGATAGATGAGCACGCCAGAAATCCACAAAGATGGCATTAGGCTGTAGTAAAGAATGTTGTTTCGGTAGACGATACGTATACTCATATAGTTGCCGTTGTGGTGCGCGCGATGCAGCCCATAAAGGAACGGAAAAGTGTGGGAAGCGCGGTGCCACCAATATTGCATCATATCATCGCCGATCAGCAGAATTAGTATTTTGAAGCCGATGGTTAGTTCAGCCAGCGAACCAGCATAGGTTGGAGCAACTTGTTCTGCCAGATACATAGCGGATATGAGAATGAAAGGCTGGGTTACACCTGTCAGCATCAAAGTGCTGATGATTTCCACCCATTTATCGCCTTTGTCTTCATGTGGTTGGCTGAAAAAACGTGAAGATATAATTTCTGCCAAGGCGAAGCCCAAGAATATCAACGGTATAATCAGTTTGTAGTCCATTCATCCCTCCCACGGTGAATGACAAGCTTATCAAAAGCTGATAGTTTGAAATGCAAACTAGTTATCATTTGGTGGAAGAGATGAGTTATATCCCGAGCCTGGGTGTTCCAAGCCTTTACAGTTCTCTACCGAATTTGTTGCGGCAGAAGCTGGATATGCTTGGAAGTGTTACCCATTATGTGCCGGATCAACATATTCAGAGCAGGGGCGATGAAACTGAAGCTTTTTCCGTTATTACGAAAGGCAGTGTTTGCTTTGGAAAAATGGATGTGGAAGGTAAGTTCCTTGTAAGTGCCGTCCTTAAAGCGGGGCAGTGCTATGGGGAGTTTCCTCTACTTGCAGGCCTGCCGCGTACACATGATGGTATCACGGTTGGTGAAACATCTATTCGCCATATCTCTCGAACAGCTTTTGAAGGCCTTCTGAATGAAGAACCTGAACTTTCGGTTCTGATGTTAAAATCTGTAACCGAACAGCTCCATAATGCTCTGGAATGGATTGATGATCTCCGCCGCTATCCCCTTAAATATCGGCTGGGGAAAGCGCTTCTCCAAATGATGAAACACCATGAAAACTCTTATCTCAACATCAACCAGCACGAACTGGCAGACATGCTGGGAGTAAGCAGAGTAGCCATCGGGAAAGAATTGAAGGATTATAAAGCCCGGGGATTTCTCGCTATTCACTATGGCGCGGTTGAAATCACAGCACCTGTAGCCTTTGTTAGATGGGTGGATAGTTTCCTTCAGCTAGATCCGGTGATGCCGCGACAGACCTAGACACCATGTCACATGGTGGAATGTGATCAAATGTCCTAACCTTAGGCTAATTAGCTGAAAGGTGATGCTATGACAGTATCCTATAACGGCCCGGCTATTTTTGCGGGTTCATTCCGAGTTTTCTTTTTCTCCGCGGCGCTCTGGGCGATTGTATCACTTGGGTTGTGGATAATGTATCTGGCTGCAGGGATGGAACTGGTTGGTGATGTAACCAGCTGGCATGCTCATGAACTTATCTATGGTTATGGTGGAGCTGTGGTTGCCGGGTTTGCTTTCACGGCTATTCCTAATTGGACAGGGCGAACACCTCTTCGCGGCGGAACTTTAGCACTGATGTTTGGTTTTTGGGCTGTTGCCCGGCTTGCAGCTGCACTAATGTTATTTGATATTCAAACTATGAATATAGCGTCTCTTTCTGAGATCCTGTTTTTCACCATGTTTGTTGGGCTTGCGGCGCGTGAGGTGATCGCTGGTGGTAATAAACGGAATTTCAAAATCATCGCTGTGTTTGTTTTGTTTTTTCTATCTGCGTTGGTTGCCAACCTGAATAGATTGGAATTGCTGGAAGTACCTTTCCTGCCGTGGCAAACCGGGCTTGCAATTCTATTGCTGCTTATCTGCATTATCGGTGGCCGGATTATTCCGGCTTTTACCGCTAATTGGCTTAAGAAAAAGCTGGTTGAGGATGGTATAACAAACATGGACGACCAGCTGCCAATTATGTTCGATAAGTTCGATGTGGTAGTGATCCTGTTTACGGTCCTTACCTTTGTTTTATTTATCGCAGGTTATAGCGATTTTACCTTATTTGCTTCGGTCGCCGCGATGGTGTTGCATGTGATTAGGCTTATGCGCTGGAAGGGTATGAAAACCTTCAGTAGTCCTATCGTACTTGTACTTCACATATCCTATTTGTGGGTGCCTATTGGTTTTGCCCTGCTGGTGCTTTCAGGGGTGGGTCTGATTGATGAAACAACAGCCCTTCACGCCTGGACCATTGGTGCAATGGGAAGTACGACCCTTGCGGTGATGACACGAGCAACACTTGGACATGCAAATTTACCGCTTACGGATAGCGCTGTTTTGACGGCTATTTACACAGCGGTCAATTTAGCGGCTGCCCTCCGCATTATGGCAGCTTTTATGTATGATCATTACGATATGTTGATCAGGGCATCTGGTGGTATGTGGCTTCTGGCATTTGGGTTGTTTGTGCTTAAGTTTGGGCCAATTCACTTCGCTAGCTCCAAGTCATAAAGCACTGATAATCTCAGATGGTATTTGGCCGCCAACCCAGTAGCAAAGCTCAGCCGGCGTTTCGATATCAAATAGAAGGATATCTGCCCGTTTGCCTGCTTCCAGCGTGCCTCGATCATCCTGCAGGCCCAGTGCTTTAGCTGCATTTCTGGTAACGCCTGCAATTGCCTCTTCAGGCGTTAAGCCGAAGAGTGTGCACCCCATATGAAGCATAAGTTGAAGCGACTGTACGGGGGAACTGCCAGGATTGGCATCTGTTGCCAGCGCCATATCAACGCCTGCTTGTCGCATCATCTCAACAGGCGGACGTTTAGTTTCTGAAAGTGTATAATACGCGCCGGGAAGTAGAACTGCCACGGTACCTGCTTCCGCCATGGCAGTAACACTTTCAGCGCTTGCGTACTCCAGATGGTCAGCTGATAGCGCATTGAATTCTGCAGCCAGTTTACCACCGGATAGGTCGGAGAGCTGGTCAGCGTGGAGTTTGACGGGAATGCCGAACCGTTCAGCTGTTTCAAATACGCGCTTGGTTTGCTCATATGAAAAACCAATGCCTTCGCAGAAAGCATCAACCGCATCGACGATTCCCACTTTTGCAAGGGCGGGCAGCATCATTTCACAGATGTGGTCGATATAGCCTTCTTTATCGCCAGCAAATTCTGGCGGCAGGGCGTGGGCACCAAGGAAGGTAGTTTTTACATCTATGCCAGCTTCTTTGCCCGCGGCCTTAGCTGCTCGCAGCATTTTCTTTTCATCATCATAGGTAAGGCCATAACCGGATTTAATCTCGGCTGTCGTAACGCCTTCAGCTTTCAGCTTTAGCAGACGTTTTGTGGCACTTTCTGTTAGTTCATCCAAGCTTGCCGAACGTGTTGCATTCACCGTGGACAGAATGCCACCACCCGCGCGTGCGATTTCTTCATAGGATGCACCGTTCAGGCGTTTTTCAAACTCAATGGCGCGGTTACCGCCAAAAACGATATGGGTGTGAGGATCAATAAAGCCGGGCAGGGCAAGCATATTGCCACAATCTTTGGTTTCGTCTGTGTCGGCGGAAGGTAATTCAGATTCTGGGCCTATATAGGCGAGTCGTCCATCTTTCACGCCGATAGCGCCGTGTTCAATCATGCCGTAGGGCATGTTTCCCTTTACCATGGTTGCAATGCGAACATTCCGGTAAAGTGTTTCAAAACCAGCCATATTGCCTTCCTCCCCAGTTATTTCGCTTTTTATACCACAGCTTTTTGTTGACACATAATCTAACTTGTATGAACTTGTATATACAAGTGGAGATGAAGATGCAAAAACTCTATTTCAAAGAAGGCCTTTTAGGCGGTGATTGGGCGCTTAATATCTGCGTGGAAGTGGCAAGTGATGGTGTGATCGCTGCGATACACTCTGGTGTGGATATCCCAGTACAAGTCGAAGTGCACGATACGGTTCTGCCATCTATGCCAAATCTGCACAGTCATGCTTTCCAGCGTGCGTTCGCAGGCCTTGCGGAATATAGAGAAGCAGGGCAATCAGATTTCTGGAGCTGGCGTAATGCCATGTATCATTTCGCTGCACAGATGAACCCTGATGCGCTTAAAGTTATCGCCAGTGCTCTTTATGTTGAAATGCTGAAAGCTGGTTATACCGCTGTTGGTGAATTTCATTACCTCCATAACAGTCATACAGATCAAGCATTGGCGATGAGTGAGACTATACTTTCAGCTGCAGAAGATAGCGGGATTGCACTCACCCACCTTCCCGTTCTTTACCAGGCTTCTGATTTTGGCGGTAAGCCAGCGAGCGATGGGCAGAAACCCTTCCTCCACTGCAACAAAGAATTTGAACGTCTCCTTCAGGTGCTGAAGCCACGCATCAACGGTAGGCATCAGCTTGGTATGGCTTTCCACAGCCTTCGTGCAGTGCCTGAGGAAAATTTCGCGGGTGCGGTAGATGCTATTGAAAACATTAACCTGAAGGCACCTATCCATATCCATATTGCTGAGCAAATGAAAGAAGTGGAAGCATCTGTCGCACATTCTGGTAAACGGCCAGTTGAGTGGCTTTTGGAAAACCAGAATGTAGATGAACGCTGGTGTCTGGTACACGCTACTCACGTGCAGGAGCATGAGTGGAAAGCGATTGCCAAAAGCGGTGCTGTAGTTGGCTTGTGCCCTGCAACCGAAGCAAACCTTGGGGACGGATTATTCCCCGTACCTGAATACATCCAAATGGGGGGCGGCTTTGGTATCGGGTCAGATAGTCATATCAGCGTAGATGCTCGAGAAGAACTACGTTTGCTTGAATATGGGCAACGTCTCGCGCGGCAAAAACGTACTGTGCTGACCTATGAAGGGGGTGGCCATACAGGTGAATATCTGTGGCGTGAAGCAGCAAAAGGTGGCGCTCAGGCGCTAGCGCAGCCTATTGGTGAAATCGCAGTTGGTAAGCGTGCTGATCTCTTGGTGATCAACCGGGATAATCCGATGATGACAGGCTCTTTTTATGGGCAGGTCATGGATAGCTTTATCTTCTCGGGCCAGCCAAACCCGATTTCCGATGTGATGGTGGCAGGTGAATGGGTCGTACGCGGTGGTAAGCATAAATATGAAGAAGACATCTTCGGTGCTTACAAAGAAACTGTGCGCGAAATTGCTATGGCGATGGAGGCGTAATCATGAATGCACCTCTTACCCGCTATGAAGTTGTAAAACATCATGTGCTTTCCGCTATTGAAAGCGGTGATTATGAAGCTGGTGATAAACTACCAAGCGAAAATGAATTGGTTCGGGAACTTAGCGTTTCAAGGATGACAGTGAACCGTGCGCTCCGTGAACTAACTGACGAAGGGCATATTATCCGCAGGGCCGGTATGGGCAGTTTTGTGGCAGGCCGACGCATGCGCGGACAGGCCGCGGATATTGAAAGCATCCGTGATGAACTTGCTTCTCGTGGTGAAGTTTGGTCTGCAACAGTTTTGAGCCAGAATAGTGTGAAAGCGTCTGAGGCATTTGCTGGAGAATTTGGCGCAGATAGCGGTACTGAATTGTTCCATTTGTTGATTGTTCATAAAGGTGACGGACAACCTATTGAACTTGAAGAACGCTGGGTGAACCCCGATATCGCGCCAGATTTATTGCTTGAAGATTTTTCTGAGACGACACCGACAGATTATTTGCTTTCCGTCGCACCGCTTTTGCGGGCCGAACATGTGGTGCGGGCCGTTGCCCCCACGGCGAGGGAAGCTGAACTCCTAGAAATTGATGAAGGTACTCCGTGCCTTGAAATTAACCGCCGGACATGGACTGGTGAGCGTGTAGCAAGCTTTGCACGCCTTCTTTACCCCGGTGATCGATACGAATTAAGCGCGCGTTTTTCAAACGTTGGCGCATCTGCAAATACATAAAAATAAAAGGGATACAAAGATGAAAAATCGTCCTGATATTCATGCGCCAACGGGTGCTGAGCTCACATGTAAAAGCTGGGCCACAGAAGCACCAATGCGGATGATGATGAACAACCTCGATCCTGCGGTTGCGGAAAACCCGGATGAGCTTGTTGTTTATGGTGGTATTGGTCGTGCGGCCCGTAACTGGGAGTGTTTTGATACCATCGTTGAAACACTGAAGGGCATGGAAGAATATGAAACTCTGCTTGTTCAGTCAGGCAAACCGGTAGGTGTGTTTCGCACCCATGAAGATGCGCCGCGCGTTCTTATCGCCAACTCAAACCTTGTGCCGGCTTGGGCGAACTGGGAACATTTTAATGAGCTCGATAAACAAGGTCTGATGATGTACGGCCAGATGACTGCGGGTTCATGGATTTACATTGGCTCACAAGGCATTGTTCAGGGCACTTATGAGACATTTGTTGAAATGGGTCGTCAGCACTTTGGTGGTGATCTTACAGGTAAGTGGATTCTCACTGCTGGCCTTGGTGGTATGGGCGGGGCACAAACACTTGCAGCTACTATGGCGGGCGCGTCATGTATGGCGATTGAGTGTCAGGAAAGCCGGATCGATTTCCGCTTGAATACTGGCTATCTGGATGCACGTGCAGATACTGTTGAAGAAGCACTTGAGATGATTGAAAAGTCTCACGCAGATGGTAAGGCGATCTCCGTTGGTGTGCTTGGAAATGCAGCTGAAATTCTGCCGCAGATGGTTGAAAAAGGCATTCGTCCAGATGCTGTAACAGACCAAACCTCAGCCCATGATCCGGTAAATGGTTATCTACCAATTGGCTGGACAGTGGACGAATGGATTTCAAAGCGCGAAACAGCCCCTGAGGAAGTATCAGCAGCTTCAAAACCGTCTATGGCAAAGCATGTTGAGGCAATGCTTGCATTCCATGATATGGGCATCCCAACAGTGGATTACGGTAATAATATCCGCCAGGTTGCCTTTGATGAAGGTGTTGAAAACGCGTTTGATTTCCCGGGGTTTGTGCCAGCGTATATTCGTCCGCTTTTCTGCCAAGGTATTGGTCCATTCCGCTGGGCCGCACTTTCTGGGGACCCGGAAGATATTTATAAAACCGACCAGAAGGTGAAAGAACTTATCCCTGATAATCCACACCTTCATAATTGGCTTGATATGGCGCGTGAACGTATTCAGTTCCAAGGTTTGCCAGCGCGTATTTGTTGGGTTGGCCTCGGTGACAGGCACCGCCTCGCGCTTGCGTTCAATGAAATGGTGAAAAACGGAGAACTAAAGGCCCCTGTGGTGATTGGTCGTGACCATTTGGATAGTGGTTCTGTTGCTAGCCCAAACCGTGAAACTGAAGCAATGATGGACGGCTCCGACGCCGTATCAGATTGGCCGCTTCTTAATGCGCTTCTTAACACAGCATCAGGCGCAACATGGGTAAGTCTTCACCATGGTGGTGGTGTTGGCATGGGTTACAGTCAGCATTCAGGTGTCGTGATCCTGTGTGACGGTACAGAGGAAGCAGCCAAGCGTGTAGAGCGTGTGCTGTGGAATGATCCGGCAACGGGTGTAATGCGACATGCAGATGCGGGCTATGATATCGCGAAAGATTGTGCACGCGATAAAGGCCTCAACCTGCCAATGCTTGATAAGTAAGGAGTTCTCTAAGTGTCTGACCATAAAATGATTAGAAAAGCGGGTAGCCTTAGCCTTAAAGATCTTCGGCATATCTATGAAAACCCGATTGAGTTTGAGCTGGACCGTAGTGATTTTGAAAATATTGACCGGGCCCGCCAAACGGTAACTGATTTGGTTGATCGCGGTGATACAGCATATGGTATCAACACAGGTTTTGGTTTGCTGGCAAATACGCGCATTGCTTCTGAAGATGTAGAGCAACTTCAGGAAAATCTTGTACTCTCACACGCAACAGGTGTGGGTGAACCACTCGCTGATGGTGTTGTACGCCTGATCCTTGCGATGAAAGCAACCAGCCTTGCACAAGGCTATTCCGGTATTCGCCAGAGTGTAATTGATGCGCTGATCGCCCTTCTGAATGCAGAACTTTACCCGATTATTCCTGCAAAAGGCTCTGTTGGAGCATCTGGTGATTTGGCACCACTTGCTCATATGTCAGCGGTTCTGCTGGGTGTTGGTAAGGTCCGATCTGGTGGTGAAGTAATCCCCGCCAAGGAAGCGCTATCTCGTATTGGACTAAAGCCTATGTCGCTCGCGGCTAAAGAGGGCTTGGCGCTTCTCAATGGTACACAGGTTTCAACAGCGCTCGCGCTTTCAGGCTTGTTTGAGATTGAGAATGTGTTTGCGGCGGCGATGGTAGCTGGTGCTATGTCTGTAGATGCCATGAAAGGTTCGATGGTACCTTTTGATCCGCGTATTCATGCAGTGCGCAGGCAGCAGGGGCAGATTGATACGGCAGCTATGTATCGCAGCTTGATTTCAGGCAGTGAGATTAACCAATCCCACCACGACTGTGAAAAGGTGCAGGACCCATATAGCCTCCGTTGCCAACCACAGGTTATGGGCGCAGCACTAGGTGTAATGCGTCAGGCGGCTGATACTCTGTTTACCGAAGCAAATGCTGTAACGGATAACCCGCTTATTTTCCCGGATGAAGGTGATATTCTTTCTGGTGGTAATTTTCATGCGGAACCTGTTGCGATGGCAGCAGATATGCTTGCACTTGTAGCGTGCGAAATCGCTTCTATTTCTGAACGCCGCACCAGCTTGCTTGTAGACCCGAATATGTCTGGCTTGCCAGCGTTCCTTGTGGAAGATGGTGGGTTGAACAGTGGTTTCATGATTGCCCAGGTAACGACAGCAGCGCTTGTGAGTGAGAATAAAACACTGGCACATCCTGCGAGTGTGGACAGTATCCCGACATCGGCGGGGCAGGAAGACCATGTTTCCATGGCTACATTTGCTGGTCGCAGATTGCATGACATTGCTTTCAACAGTGGTACGGTGATTGCGATTGAGCTGATCGGTGCGGCACAAGGCATTGATTTTCACAGGCCTCACACATCAAGCGATGTACTTGAAGAGGTGCATGCGAATATCCGCAAATCTGTGGATGTTTATGAGCGTGATCGTTATTTCGCGCCCGATATTGAAGCAATCCGTGAAATGGTTGCTGCTGGCTCCTTGAACTCCTATGTTGAGAGCTTATTGCCTTCAACGCATATGGGGAGCGAAGCTCTGTGAGCGACATCTTTAATCTTGTGAGGGGGAATAGCCCCCTCCTTGTTTCCATGCCGCATAGTGGTGAAAGTCTTGGTCCGTATACGGAGCGTATGACAGATGCTGCACATAAGCTTACAGATACGGATTGGCATTTGCCGAAACTCTATGCATTCCTCGCTGACATGGATGTAACAGTTATTGCTGCTAACCATTCCCGTTATGTGATTGACTTGAACAGAGACCCATCTGGGAAAAGTCTGTATCCGGGCCAGAATGTCACTGAGCTTTGCCCGACAACTACGTTTCCTGAAGAACAGATTTATCTGGATGGGGAAAAACCATCTGATGAAGAATGTGCTGAGCGAGTGGAGACATATTGGAATCCCTATCATAGCCAAATTGAAGAAGAACTGGCTCGCCTGAAGGCTAAGCATGGTTATGCGCTGTTATGGGATGCGCATTCTATCGCTTCTGAAGTGCCTCGTTTCTTTGAAGGTAAGCTGCCAGACTTTAATCTAGGGACCAACAGTGGTGCGAGCTGTGACGCCCAGCTTGGTGAAGAACTTCTGAAGATTGCGGAGCGGTTTGAAAACTATACTGCGGTCTTAAATGGCAGGTTTAAGGGTGGTTTTATCACTAGGAAGTATGGTCAACCTGAAAAGGGAATTCATGCTGTGCAGTTGGAGCTTTCGCAGATCACCTATATGGATGAACAGTATCCATTTTCTTATCTGAACGATAAAGCTTTTGCTGTGCAACCTTGTATTGAAGATCTTATAAAAACTATGCTCAGGTTTAAGCCCTAGATTATATCCATCGTCTTACTTGCGTTTTATATTTTAGGTATTCATCGCCAAAAAGCTGTTCTAAAGCGGCTTCCTCTTTCTCAATAAAAAGTGTGCGAATGATTATTGGGAAGGCCAGTATGAAAATAGCAGGGCTATAGGCGTTGGTTGCTAGCCAAAATCCGCATAAAGCACAAAACATAGCCAAGTATATCGGATTTCGGCTGTAGGCGAATGGTCCGCTTTTTATAAGGGCGCTGGCTTCGCCATTTGGATGTATAGTCGTTTTAGCTTTCTTAAACTCAGTTGCAGACCTAAATATTATAAGTGCGGCAACCCCAACTAAATATCCCCCCAGATTGAAAGTGGCTGCGCTACCTGTTTCTAAATAACCAAGAACTACAATGGATATAGCCGACCCCAAAAAAATATGGGGTGGTAGTAGGCGTGTATCTCGGTTTTTGAAATTAGACATGAAGTAAGGCCTCGGTTTCCAGAGTGAAGAAATTCCAATATGTGAATATTGGCTTTGAACACTGAGTTTATCCAGAGTTTTATATATTAGGGTATATTTTGTTAACGTTCAGGTGGTATTATGCGTTAGATGTAGAGCGTTATCTGTAAGTTACGATTGGGGTGACTAACGTGTTTAAACGCACACCAAAAAGTATGTTCCTTGAACGTATCTGGCGTGATCTCCCTAGAGAGAACAGGCGTGATATGCCATTTCGTAATGCGTTAAAGGCGAACCGTATTCCAGACCTGATCCCAGATCTGTCTGTGGCGAAACTTCTCGATGATAGTGTGCAAGTTATCATGGCTGGAACAAACGTAACTGCGCGGTTGGAAGCAGAAACCGCGGGCAAAGATTATATGCAATTTGTATCCGCGGCACAGCGTCAGGATGTTTTAACAACATTGCAGCTGGTGTGTGGCATGCCCGTAGGCGCTTGCCTTCAGATACGTAGTTCCTATCACAGAGGGTATGATCAAACTGTAGAAGTAACTATTCTGCCGCTTGCTGGATTACAATTTCCCGATGTTTATGTAATGGCCCTTTCTGTTCCTATTGACGGTAGCAGGGATATGCAAGGTGGTGTTAGAGGTGCTCCAGTAGCAGCTGATTGGAGCGGTCCTGTACAGTGGATGGATTTAGGAAGGGGAGTGCCACAACTTGATAGCGGCACCCAAACCGATAGCGCTTACTCTTTAGATATCTCCAAAATGTTTTAGAGCGGAGCGGGCTATTTCTGCCCCCCATTCTTGCACGAAATGCCCACCATCAGCAATTTCCATTGGTGATGGACAGCCCTTGATTTGTTCATTTAGCCACTGCATGGCGAGTGGCCCAAGAACCGGATCTTGCATGCCGATAGCCATGAAACTCTTACCTTTCCATTTTTCCTGCCAGAACTTGAGTGCTTTTTTTGAAGTATTCACACCTTCCATAGCTGGGTCTGTCATTACTAACTGAGGAAAACGTCTAACACCTGCTTTGTAACTACCATCAGGGAAAGGTGCATCATAAGCGGAAACTTCTTCATCTGTAAGGATGGGGGTTGAACGTTTCATAAGGCCGCCGACAGGGAAATCTGGGGTGTTGGCTACATAATCCCGCCACGCATTGAAACCATCACCAGCAGGCCTTCCGACAGCAATTGTTGTATTCATAACAATCAAACGATTAAAGCGATCCGGCATTTCAAAGGGAAGTGTAAGCCCAAGCAGGCCGCCCCAGTCTTGGCATACGAGAGTTATGTTTTTTAGGTCCAGTTTTTCAATGAATGCTAGCAGATAATTGCGGTGAAAATGAAAAGTGTAGTCTGCGTCATCAACAGGTTTATCTGATCGGCCAAAGCCGAAGAAATCTGGGGCAACTACCCGAGCACCACTATCTAGAAATTCAGGGATCATTTTTCGGTATAGATACGACCAACTTGGTTCGCCGTGGAGGCAAAGGAAAGTATGTTTTGCATCTTTCGGGCCTTCATCTACATAGTGAGCGCGGAGAGTTTCATAACCTTTTAGATCATCAAGATAATTGGGGGAATAAGGCCAGTCTTTTAGATTCTCGAATCTGTCATCGTTCGTGCGAAGTGCCTTCATTTTATGCTCCCCTTGAAAGAAATTTTTCTCCGTATCCTTAGGGATATAGGGGGATTGCGAGATATGACGAATTTTTTTCAAACTGATCGTTGACAGAGAGGGCGCATTGCCATAGATACGGCGGCGGAGACGTGGCTGAGTGGTCGAAAGCGCTCCCCTGCTAAGGGAGTATACTGGCAACGGTATCGAGGGTTCGAATCCCTTCGTCTCCGCCATTCACTTCAAATGAATTCGACCAAGCGCATCATTATAAATTCAGTAAAAAAAGAGCTGACACTAAGTGCCAGCCCAAGAAGGTGCAATATACCGCGAGGTTTACTGCTGAGTGTTGAGCCATGTTTCTATTGTTTTTACATAGGCTTGCGGCAACACATGCCCGCTGTCGAAACTTTTGTTGGTGATTGTTGAACCCGCTGCGATTAGCTCAGCGTTTTGTTTGTCGGTGGAATACTCATCATTTTCTGCGGTAATAAGAAGCCAGGGTGCTTTCACATCAGCAGCAAAATTGATGGGAGATACTTCAGGCACATTTCTTACCGCTGGCGGTACCATTGTGACCAAATGTGTGACTCTTTTATCCTGAGAGGCCAACAGTGTGCCCATTTGTGCGCCCATACTATAGCCCATAACCACGACCTTTTCTGTGCCTTTGAAGTTCTTCAGCATCTTATCCAGCAGATACTGGTAATCCTTCACTGTGTTGTTGATCATGTTTTGGTAAGCTTGACTGTTGCCTTGGCGAGCTGCTTTCACCAATGCCATTGGTTTGTCGCCACTGCGGCGAGCGCCGTGCCTGCGGGCATCAAGAGCAAGCACACGGTACCCTCGGTCAATAAGCATTTCAGTGACATCGTCACCGTACATCATATTATCTTCAGCAAGCCAATAGAGGCTTGAACCCATCAAGCCGTGCATAAGCACTGCAAGCGGGGCATCTCTTTTGGTGTCTTTAGATTGGTAGATAAAGCCGGTAATGCGGTTTCCATCAGGCGCATCATACCCCAGTTGCTGCACATAGGTTTGTGCTGAAGCAGTTAAACTGCCGACCAGAATAGCGGTAGCTGCCACGAAAGTTTTGAAAAGTGCTGTCGTCATTTTTTTGTCTCCTTATGGAGACTGTTTAACAAGCGCTATGTCAAACCACTGTCAAATGCCGTTAGCTTTTTCTTTCCATCTTAACGTGGCGATGGTTCCGTTTGTTTCACCGGCTTGAATATTGAAATCAAGGCTGAAATGATCGCTTAATCTTTTCACGAGACTAAGGCCAACACCGAACCCTTCCACACGTTTATCTACACGGCCAAAACCAATTCCTGTATCGATTATTGTCATTGAGTTATGGTTTACGGTAACTTGCACGCTGCCTTTTTCTGTATAGGAAAGAGCGTTTCTAAGAAGATTTCCTACCATTACAAGCGCGACCGGTTCAGGTGCAGGGATTATGCTGCCTTTTTCACCTTCCAGGTTTAGCGTAACAGGGCGATTTCCTGTTAGGTAAGAATAGCTGGTTGTTAATGTTTCACATGCGGAATAAATATTACAAATTTCTTCTGTTGAAGCATCTCTACCTAACCATAGAATACCCTCAGTGAGCATTTGCATATCCTGTACCGCGGCTTTCAAACGGATAAAGGCCTTGGTCTTTTCAGAAGTTTCTTCGAGAATTTCAAGGGCGCCAAGTGCTACGGCAAGAGGTGTGCGTAGTTCGTGGCTGGCGTCTCGGTTGAACTGCTGTTCACGTTTAAGAAGTTCCTCAATTCTCGCATTTCTGTTAGTAATTGCATCGACCAGTGTATGGAGTTCTTTGGGCGCTGCATTTGAAATATCAAATTGTGTGGAAAGACTTTCACTGCCCAAAAGTGCTTCTGCCATTGTTTCGAGTGGCTTGGATACCTTCTTTGTAACCCGAACCATAAAGAACAAGGATATAAGCAGAATAACACCGCCCATTACCCCGATGATTACTAAATATGATTTAATATATGGTGTTGAGCGAACAAAAGGCCTTGCATTAAAAACCAGATAAAGCCTGTCACCATTTTCCAGAGTTCTTACGGCTGCATGAAAATGACCTCTTTCTTCACCGAAAATCTCAAGGTTTCGAGTTGTCCATTCCGGGTTTATCTGGCTTTTAAGCCAAGGCGGCAGGTTTTCCCATCCACGGTAGTAGTCCAGCTCATAGGCAGCTGTTTTGCCGAACTTAGCATCAGCAGTATCAATGTTTCCAATAAGTGCATCAGCGGCATTGTTAAGCTGAACGTCAAAAATCTGATCTTCAAGGTCAAAGCCAAACATAACAGCCATATAGGTGAAAACTGCAAAGCTGAAGAGGGCAGAGCTGATATAGCTTCTGAGCACTAAACTACGAACTTTTCGTTTGTTCTTCACCATATTATTTCTCTGCCTGAAGGGCATAGCCTTTGCCGCGGATCGTTTTTAACATCCCATCTTTGCCGATATCATTTAGCGCTTTTCGGAGGTTATATATGTGAGTTCTTAAGGCACCGGATTCCGGTGGTTCATCTTTCCAGAGCGCATAACTTATACTTTCGGTGGAGACAATTTCAGGTGCAGCATTTAAAAGCAGTTTCATAATAGTGCGCTCTTTTTCAACGATAGAAACTGTACGGTTTTCTTCAATAAGAAAAAGCCCTTCTTGATTAAGACTTATGCCCGCGAAAGATAGATCACGTTTCGCACGTACTTTGGGTCGGCGACCAAGTGCTTCAAGCCGCATTTTAAGCTCTCTGAGCGAAAAAGGTTTTACCAGATAATCATCGGCACCCACCGTGAAGCCGGCTTCTTTGTCATCAAGAGTATCACGGGCAGTGAGCATTAATATAGAGGCCTGAACCTCGGCTTCATTTCGGTAGGTGGCACATACTTCAAGGCCATCACAGCCAGGCAACATTAGATCAAGGACGATCACATCATATTCACCACCAAGAGCAAGCTCTAATCCTTGTGGACCACTATAGGCGAAATCGAGGTCGAAGTCGTTTTCCAGATATTCGGCAATGTTGGCTTGAAGATCCAGATTGTCTTCAACAATCAATATACGCATGAACCACCCTTTCGTTACTTTGAACAAAGCAGCATAGCAGTTGGTATGTCAATTGGATGTCAACTGACACCTTGTTTTCATTTCACCTTTATTTGACATTCATCTTGTTAGTTTTCCTCTGACAGCAGAGGAGATAGCAGTGATGCGAGATACAATAGAACTGAACAACATCAGTCATTATTTTGATACGGCCGCGGAGCGTATTGAGTTATTCGATAATCTGTCCCAAACCATTGGTACAGGGGAAATTTTAGCCATTGTTGGGCCATCAGGAGCCGGAAAATCCAGCCTTCTTTCCATTGCAGCAGGACTTGAAGACCCGGAAGAGGGTGAAGTGGTTTTCAATGTGGGTGGAACACCTATTGATAAAATGGCTATGCGCGCGAACTCGGGCTTTATTTTCCAACAGTTTCATCTGATGCCCGAGCTAGATGCAATTGGAAACCTTGCACTGCCCCTTCGTCTGAAAGGTAACAAGGATGCGTTTGATATTGCGGCGGACTGGCTTGGTAAAATTGGTCTTGAAAACCGAGCGGGCCATAAACCCCATCAGCTAAGTGGTGGCGAACAGCAGCGTATAGCAATGGCGCGCGCTTTCGTTAGTCGCCCGCGTTTTATTTTTGCAGATGAGCCAACCGGCAACCTTGATGCCCGTACATCAGAAACTGTGATTGATCTGATGTTCGGTTTCGCCCGGGAAACCGAGTGTGGCCTTGTGGTGGTAACACACAGTAACCGCTTAGCGGGCCTCGCGGATAAAAGCCTGAGGCTAGAGAATGGTGCGCTGGAGATGGCGGCATGAGCACGGTGAAATTGATATGGGATAACGCCCGGCATGACCTAAAGGCTGCGGACGGCAGGATTACGGTGCTGACGCAAACTGCGCTTTTGTTTTTCCTTCTGACTCTTACACTTGTGAGTGCCTCTATCCAAAATTATCTGAAGGCGAACTTGGATCAGATGCTGGGCTCTGATGTGGTTGTAGAAAGCCATGTGCCACTGGAAGATAGAGCACTTCAAACGTTGCGAAGTGAAACGCAGGGGCTTGCGAAGTCTGAGCTACTGAAAATTACGCTGAGTTTTGAAAAGCGGTGGGAACGTGTTCAGTTGAAACTTGTGGATAGTGCCTATCCAATTCAGGGGCAATTGATGATCGGTGTATCACCGGGTGCTGATCAGATGCCTGCAAAGCGTGGTCCCGATATTGGGGATATTTGGCTCGGGTCACGGTTGGCAACAAAACTTGGTGCTGGTGTTGGTGATCAGATTAAGATTGGTGGCGAAAATCTTCAGGTAGCGCAGATTTTATTCCATGAACCTGATCGGCTTATGGAGGGGCACAGCGTGGACCTTCGGGCTATGGTGCATATGGATAGCCTGGCATCGGGTGCTCTTGCCAGTAGTGGTCAGCGGTTTCGCTATATGATGATGGCAGATGAGGCACAGGCAGAAACTATTGAAACGTGGGCTAAGGATGCATTGCCGGGGGCAACTGTTTTAAAGAAGTATGGTGGCCAACACCCGCTCTCAGGGTTTTGGCGCCGCACGGAAAATTTCCTTGGGCTTGCTTCAGTTATTCTTTTTTTCATGGCGGCTGTCGCTATTGACATGACGAACCGCAGGTGGCTTGCAAACATGCGGTACCGTATTGCAGTTTATACCAGTTTTGGTACGCCGCTTGGAAAAAGCATGGCTATGGCAGGCGGGCAGTGGTTTACAGGATTTGCTCTTTCTACTGTAGGCGCATGTGTTTTCGCAGCTGTGGCTCAGGATTTGATTGTTGCCGAACTGCAAGCTTATTTCCCGGGATTGTCAGGTGGTCTTTACCCTGCGGCAATTATTAAAACGGTGGCGCTTGTCTTTATCCTGTTGCTGGCCCTTCAAATACCCACATTTAATCAGTTACGTGGTTCTTCTGTGCTTTCGTTGATTAGGAAAGCACCAGAAAACCGGTATCTGTTACAGCGGCTTTTCTGGGGTTTGGCGTCTGCCACACTTTTGGCTGCGGTATATTCAGATAATATGCTTCTAACTGCCATGACACTGGGGGCGGTGGCTGTTGCGCTCATATTCATGACATTCCTAAGTTGGCTTGTTCTTCGTCTGGGTGATTATTGGGGAAGCCGGAGAGCAGGTTTGTTGCCATTTGCTTTCTTCATGATGAGGCAGCGTATTTTCTCCAAGTCTGCACAGATTCTGGGGCTTGGCCTATGTGGTTTGCTGTTACTGTTTTCCTTAATGCTTATGCGTGATTTCAGTGCAATGATCGAAACCAATAGCCGTGTGGAAGAAGGTAATTTGATTATCTCAGAAGCGCAGGAAAAGCATGTGGGGGCTATTCACGATTGGTCTGAAAAAACCGGCAGTACGGTCAAACAACTTAGACCGTTTTTGTCAGCCAAACTTGTGCAGGTGAACGGTGTGCTTCTCAATGATTACATGAAGAAGCCGAGCGATTCACTGGCGACACTGCAGGAACCTATTCGACTGAGCTGGGCCGATGAAATTCCTGAAAATAATCGCCATATTGATGGTAATCGCTGGGAAGTTGGCACAGAAGATTGGCAACAAATTTCCGCTGAACCTGAAGTGATGACCGATATGGGTTTCAAATTTGGTGATAAGTTGACGTACCAGATTGGTGGTGAAACATATACTTTCACTCTAGTGGCAAGCCATGCTTATAAACCAGGTGGTAGCTTCATCACCTTTTGGTTCCAGGTACCAATTTCAGCAAGAGAACAGATCAAGGCAGATACTTATTATATGGGAAGTATGAACCTGCCGGAACAGGCATGGGGTCAACTTGCAAGCCTTTGGGAAGCAAACCCAACACTTGCTCTTCTTCCGCTTAAGGAAATGATGCAACGTCTTGAGAAAACACTGGGTATCGTGACCAAAGTAACATCAGGTTATGCGGCTATGGTGCTGGTGCTTTCACTGTTTGTTGTTGCAGCTTCTGTGAGCGGTTTTAAGGCAGATGATCAGCAGAAAAATGGCCTTCTTATGAGTATGGGTTTGAAGGAAAAAGATTGCCTGTGGCTGAATTTCTATGATTGGGGTGTAACAGCCCTTATCGCAGCGGCTGGTGCCATTGTTGGTACATGGATGGCTGGTATTCTGATTTATGAGGATCAGTTTGGGCTTTTCTATAACCCTGATCCGATTTGGGTAATTGGCACTATCAGCCTGATGGTGAGCACCGTTTGCTTGATTGGTTATCTGGCCTGTCGGCAGAGCTTGAAAGTTTCTGTCCGAGACTTACTCGCCGGTTAACTATTAGACGATTAAGCCCAGTGAATATTCACTGGGCTTTTTTGCTTTTAAGAGCAGAGAGACAGGGTTTGTTTAATAAGCTGTTTATCTGAAAAAGGTGCTTCAAGTACCGCGTTGATGCCGCAATCCTCTAGCTCGTGCCGAATGGTTTTTGATACAGGCGGACTGATAAGGATTATTGGGATATTGCAGTGTGGTTCACCAACAGCACGTACCTTAAGGATAAATTCCAGTTCGTTTTGCCCCACTTTATTGGTGATCAGGTAAACCGCCTTATAGTCGCGTTCGGTGCATAAGCGGTAACAAAGTTCCCCGGAACATGTGTGTAAATAAAAATAAGCGCTGTTTTTGATAACACTGATAGGTGTTGCGTGAGGTGTATTGTCTTCGAGAGAAAGCATCAAGAATTTCCACTCGGTAAATTCTGATAAATCCCAGGATGACAACATAAACTGTAAATGATCAGGAATCATTTGATTAACCTAAAAACTGATAAATGAATAATGTTGTAACAGGCTAAAGCTGAGGTATTGCTCGCAAGATTGCAGTTGCGGAGAGCTTGAGTAGCCGATCTTTTTCAATATCTTCTACAACAAGGGATAGCGGCAGTTGATCACCAGTTGGTTGATCGAGCATTGTCTCTGCATAGGCTGTAAAGATTAGGCGAGGAAAACGTTTGTGTTCTTTCATGGCTTTCATGAGAACGGAACGTCTTAAACGCGTTATGTTATTGAATGTCAGCTTTAATCTGACGGGAAAGTCGTGACAGATAAGAGCGCCATTTTTTTCCGCTAAATTGTAAAAGCCATTGGACTCCGCCCAAATTGCACATGCTTCCAGAAAACTGGTTTTTTGGTGCTCAATTGACAGGCTTTGTGGACTGTATTTCTTCTGATAGGCATCGACGCTTTCATATAACATGTCGTAACTCGTGGGTTAGAAATGGGAAGAAGTAGCATCTGCGGCCTGCCTGTTAGCCTTTGATGTACCAAACGAACGTGCGCATGAACCAATAGCATCTTGAAACACGTTGATAACTTCTGATTTGCTGAGAGCATGCAGTTGCGGGTCTCGGGCTATTAAACCGTGTGCGAGTACCAGCGGATGATGCTTGGATTGATTTGCGTGAGCAATAATTGACCGTTGAAGCGTTTCACAGGATGTGAAGAGCTTTCTAATGTCATTTACTGTGCACTTGCAGATAGTTGAAGCCTGAGAAAAATCTATCTGGTATGGACCGCGCCTTTCCTGTTGGCACCAGTCTGCGCATGTTTTGATAATGCGCTGTTTTGTGATCTTTAACATATTTATGTCCCCAACCTTCGATCAATGCAGGTAAGGGTAGAGTGCGAGTGCTTAGGTGTCGTGTTTCAATTTGTGTCAGAATGTATCAAGTTTATAGGGAAGCGAATATGATGACAGGGGAGAGAAACAAAGAAGCGGTGCTTATCCCTAGCGCCAACCCCTTTAACCAATTTTCTCCTCGCAAGATGTTTTTACACTGACGTTTGTATCCGTTTTCTTTTGGAGGTGATGAGGCTTCTGGCAAATATTTCAGTAGCGGCATCGTAAACTTATACCTAAGCATTTTAAAAATATCATAGGTCAGCCATATTGATATGAAGAGGGCTAAAGTTCCGCAGAGCGAGATAAGTTCATGGGAGGTTGAACAAAGAATAGCGAGTAGGCCTAATAGGAACAGCTTGTTGCCGATAATAAAGCCTTGCGATGCAGTGGAAAGTAGTTTGGTAGATTTCCAGCAGTCCTTACAGCTGTATATTTCTTTGACAGCTTTAAGGCTTGCACTGTATCCCTTTCTCTCCATACAACCACCACAATATGGGCAGTGCCGTAATTTGATAGATTGTTGCCTCATAACCATTCAAATAAATTGCTGCTATCAATTTCGTTAAAGAATATTGATTTGTGCATGTTCGTCTAATACTGCTTAATCAGGATTGTCCCAGGGGACTGACAAACTATAGGTAAAATATCAATTTAAGAATGTACTAAGATGTATCAATTTGTACTGCACCCCTGTGCAACCAAATCGTCTACACCTATAATTTGTTATCAGGCAGGCATTTTGATTGGGCATATGAACTATTAAGTTCGAGAAAAATTATTAACTTATTGTATTGAGTATACTACTGAATTTTGATGGAGCTTGAATGTCAAGTGTGTCGCATATTCTGATCGTTGATGACGAACCTGAGATCAGAGAATCCCTATCTTATTATTTAGGAAACAATGGCTTTAAGGTCTCGAGCGCTGCAGATGAAAAGCAGGCGCTGGACGTGATCGCACAAGAGCATATTGATTTGGTCATTTTGGATATTGTTCTGGGGCAAGATGACGGCATTAGCATTTGCCGTACGCTCAGGCAAAGCCACTCTCTGCCGATTATGTTCTTGTCTGGCAAAGCTGAAGATACAGAAAAGGTTGTTGGTCTTGAGGTCGGTGCAGACGACTATATGATCAAGCCATTTAACCCTAGAGAGCTGCTTGCTAGAGTGAAGGCAATATTACGTCGTACTCAGCAAATATCTGTTGAAACACCAAAGCAGAATTCCAAGAAATATCGTTTTGGTGATTTTGTGCTGGATGCTATTGATCAGCAAATCTCAACGGAGGCAGGTGATGCCATTCAGTTAAGCTCTGGAGAGACGAGACTGCTTCTTGTGTTTATGGAAAATCCACAAACAGTCTTGAGCAGGGATTTCCTCCTAGAAGCCACTCAAGGGCGTATGGCAAATATGTTTGAACGAAGCATCGATAACTATGTGGCACGGCTTCGAAAGAAGATTGAGGAAAACCCCAAGAAGCCTCAAATTTTGAAGACTTATTGGGGTGGTGGCTATTTGCTCAATTGTGCGGTTTCACCGCTTTAAGAGGCTTCCGCCTGCATAAAGGTATCCAGCAGTTCTTTTACTTTCTTTGGTGAGAAAGGTTTGCTGAGTACAGGGCAGTTCGCGGTTGATAGAAAACGCTGTGCAAATTGAGATAATTCATCACCGGTCATAAAGACTGTTTTGTCGCTAAGATGCGGATAATCAGAGCACACTTTTTCATAAAGTTGAGGGCCGTCCATTTCAGGCATTCTTAAATCACTGATGATCAAGTCGATATGTTCGTTTGCCAAGACTTCTAAAGCTTTTTGACCATTGGGTGCGGAGCTTACATCATGATTTTGGCTTTTGAGTATCTGGCCTAAAGCATCCAGAATCTCTTCTTCATCATCAACGATAAGAATGCGGCAATCAGCACAATCTACCTCGGTCTCTGTTTCCGCGGCATCAGCGTAGTTTTTGGTCCAGGCAGGGAGATAGAGCCTGAAGTGCGCCCCTTTCGGAGATGGCATAAGGTCAATCTTGCCATCATGTGCCTCCACAATGCTGCGGACGATGAATAACCCAAGCCCCGTGCCTGTGCCAACTTCCTTTGTAGTAAAGAAGGGGTCAAACACTTTACTGCGTATGTTTGCAGGTACACCGGGGCCACTATCAACGATATCCACTTTGATAATATTGTTTACCTCATCATATGAGCAGGTGATGGATAGAAGCTTCTGCCGCACCTGAGAGGACATAGCGTGTAGCGCATTCAGGAGTAAGTTAAAGAATACCTGATAGAACTGGTTATAGTTCCCTTTAATTGCCGGTAAATCTGGTGCGATATGAAGAGATATATCAACGTCATTTTGCCGGAAACTATAACCGGAAATATCAATTGCTTCCTTCATACATTTTTCAAGATCGAATGGTGCAGAATCACCGTAATCTTTGCGGGCTACGTTCAAGAAAGATCGGACAATTTTAGAACAGCGTTCCACTGCATCTTCAATCTTTTGCATACGCTCTGTAACAGCTGGGTCGTTTACTGCATCAGCCACGATGTGGGTGTTGGTCATAATGACTGTAAGAGGGTTATTAAGTTCGTGGGCCACGCCCGCCACGAGTGTACCCAAAGCATTGACTTTTTCACTTTGGAACAAAGCTTCACGCTGTTCCTTTAACTGACTTTCCAGACGTTTCTGATCCGATAAGTCGATGAAGCTCATCACAATAGCGGCTTTACCATCAAACACACTTTCCTGCGTGGAAAAGAGCACAGGGAATGTTTGATTGTCAGCATTCATGAATTCTGTTTCTTGCAGCACTTGTTTGGAAGCTGCTTCTCTGGATAACAAATGATGTTTTTGTATGAAGTTGGAAAACGCCGACCCGGTCCCTTTTATATTGCTGCCTAGAAGCTTTTCAGCAGCTTCACTGGCGAACAACACAGTTTCTTTTTTCTTATCAAACACAAGAACCGGGAAAGGTTGGCCGTGCAGAATGCTTTTCAGTGTTTTTGTGGAACGATTAAGAGCTGTAACATCACGGGCCGTGAGAATGTGAACGCCTGAACGAAGGAGACCGCAATCCATTAGAAAGGCGCGGCCATCATTCAATTCAAATTCAATAGTTGTCTTATTTTGTAAGCCTTCCCAAAGGGCTTTTATGATTTCTTTACCTTCTTCAATCTTCTTGCCGTTCACACCGTAGACAAGGCGGGGCTGCAATTGGTCCATGATTTCTGCAATGCTTCGACCAACCAATTGGTTTTTAGGCATATCGAGTACATCTACGAAGGCTTGGTTACAGGTCATAAGCTGGAAATGGCCATTATCAATGGCAATTAAATCAGGAACGGCCTCAATTGCATCTTGAAGAACATGCCAACCTTTTTCCGCCTCCGCCTGGAATGCATCCGCTTCTTTTTTAGCATGCCCTTTCACTTGCTTTGCCAAGTCAGATGCAATGACGCCAACCATAAAGACGCCCATGCCTATGTATACAACGGGCAGGGTGGTAAAGAGGAGCGTTTGGAACAACGCAGAAAGCTTTGGATCTGGCGTGCCGCCCTGAAGGGCAGCAACGACACCGAGAGACGCTTCGGTTATCATCATAATCAGCGAGAGAATGATAGCACCCCATTCAAGGGCTGTTTTGTTCTCTGAAGATCGACAGAGGACAAAGGCAGTAAGGAGTGCGGCGGCAGATGCATAGAACGGAACAATGGCTTGACTCACGCCGATATGCGGGAAAATCGACCAACTCACATAAACCCCAAACTCCAGGACCACTGTCATACCAACGAGGTAGAGGGGGTTAATGTTAAATTTGCCTCGGAGAAAATACCCCCATAGCCCGCTGCTGGTCATGGAAAGTGTTAGGAAATTAACAATGAGCCAATAATAAGCTCCCGGATTAAACCATTGTATTGAGGCTGCGAGTGTTATTCCCCACTGAATGAAACCAATTAGAAACGTAACAGCCCAAACCAGAGCATGAGGAGGTTTATTAAAGGTACGCCATGCAGCATAAAATAAAATGGAAAACAGAAGGCTCGTTATAATCAGTGTCGATATAAGGATTGTTATGCTGTCAGCCATTTAATTCATACTCCACGCTAAACTCTATCCCCCGTGTGTACCCAATTATCATCTGCGTATTTTTGATAATCAGTTGCACATTATCTCTACGAAACTGTAACCAAAACTCAAATATTGTATTAATTTGTATTACGAAAATATGGGATGTTAGAGTTCAACATCGGCAAGCCCATGGTTCGTGGCACGAATATTCAAATTTTACGAAATTTGTAGAAAAACTGAGACATTTTAATACATTTAATCGCTTGAGATTTAAACCCAATTCGCCGCAATTTAGCACCCGACAGTCATGACGATTATTCGTGCCCCCATAGCATGGTTTTCTGAAAGACCGTTATGCGTTCATTGAGGATACTCCGGTGAATGCATTATCAATGTAACTGAGTGATACCCCAAAAACTCAGATCGCATAGCTGGTGCTTTACGTGGAATGGGTACGCGTAAATTACAAACCGCGTATTGCACCAGCGCACTATTATTTATCGTAGTTGTCTTGGCGTAAGTACAAATTGGTACAAATTCTAATTGGATAAATGCTATTTTAACGCGGTATAAATAGCCCAGCTGCTAAGGCTGTTTACCATTAGAAAGCCACTCAACATAGGGCTCCATGTCACAAAAATTGTGAATTGGAGCCCTTTTTTTTGTGAAGCATTAATCGGGCTGATTGTTATTTGGAAACAGTATGTTGCGCTAACTTTATTGTATGATCTAGTAATTTTCGATCAGAAGGATCCCCATGACTTGGAACTATAAGACGAGCATTTGGAAAGCGGTTTGCAATAGTTTCAACTGAAGTCGACCAGGCTTTGATATCGGCAGTTGCGGTGTTGCCGAGAGAATGAGAATTCTCGGGCCTTATCAGACAGCCGCCGAAGAGTATATTGGCTGTTGGCAAGGCTACTACGATGTTATCACGAGTATGCCCTCCGCCAGGATAAAATATTTTAATGCCATCGAAGGCCGGATGTGCTGCAACAGCATCACCATTTGAGAGAATTTGGAGATTATATTCTGCAGGCGTTAAATCTTCGTTCGGAGCGAACTGATTTGAAAGTGGGTGTGCAAAAGTTTTAGCACCCCAGTCAATAACGGCTTGTACACCTCCCATTTTGTCATCATGGGCATGAGTGAAAACGGCTGCGGTCACGGTAGTCTCAAGTTCTTCATGTACCCAATTTAGAATATGTTGGGTCTGAGTATTATTCCAGCCAGTATCTATAAGAAGGGCGCCTTCTTTAGTCAGAACTATCAGGCCGTTTGATCGAACTTTACCCCAATTTTTTGTCTTATGGTATGTGGTATGCATCCATATATTTTCTGCCAATTTCGTATAAAGAATGCCTTTGTGCTCTGTTGGTTCTGCAGCTGCGGGTATGTAAAAAAGCGACAGGATAAAAAATATAACTAATCGTTTCATAAAGCGGGCTTTCTGAGGTTCTTGCAGAAAGCATAAAATATAGGGAATGTGGTAAAGGTAGGGCGCAGCTGTTTAGTTTGTTGAATTGATGTTCGGCAGGATATGAGAAAACCTATTTCTGAAATTATTGAGTGTTAACAACTTCAAGAAGGTGGCTTGGGCACTCACGGCAATCTGAACTACCAAACCCCTTAATTGGAACCCTGAAAGCTTCTGAAGTTAAGAGTGTTGAAGTAAGGCTGCATTCACTGCCGCCAGGAAGGCAAAGGCATTTAACAGTTTCTGCTTGAGTTGTCAGGTGATCAATATGCCAATGGATTTTTTTGTCTTTTGAAAGGTGGCGTGTCACACGTGCTTTTATACCGCCAGAACCATTTGCACTGCCTGCATATATATAACGGCCTTTTTCCAACAGGTGATTGCCAAGAGTTTTGTGATTGAGCTCAAATGATCTCTGTAAAGTAAGTAGAAGTATGTAACTCCCCTTTTCTTGAGGGGCTTCATCTACAGTTTTCCAATCTAGCCAGTAGGAAGGCTTTGAAGGGATACTCAATATCTTTTCAATAAAGGCTTCCATGCTGAGATTTATAGCATGTTGAAAAGAGAAGGTAATAAAAAAAGCGGCTGATTAAGCCGCTTTTCTCTAAATCTGTTATTCAAGTCTTTCTTGAACTTCCGGCCAGTTTTCATCACCGCGTTTGATAAGGCCCGGGATATCTTTCTCCCATTTTTTACCAATTGATTTATCGTAGTTTACATAAAGCTTGTTATCGACAATCTTCCAAACTTTCGGACTGCCAGGTGCAGGGCTGCCGTGTGCCACTGCCCATGCGCAATAACCACCATACTGAGGAGCGTATTTTTCAGGGTCGGCTTTAAAAAGATCTCTGTTTTCAGCAGAAACGAAAAGCCATTTTGCGCCTTTATATTCTGCCACGAATTCTTTTTTACCTTTAGTGGCTTTGCCCACTGTAAAGTAAGCAACTGTATCATAACCGTTTAAGGCATGTTTCCATGAACCACCAAACAGGCCTGGTTTAGATAGGTTGATTTCACCATCTGCATAAGCTGCAAGTGAAAAACTGAATAATACAGCCACTAATGTAAGTATTTTTTTCATATCTGATTTTCCCGCAAATTAGATCATGTTCGCTTAGTAAACTAATCTTTAGATGGATGACATAACAGAAACATTTGCGTGTGTGGCATGTTATTAAACGATTAATTGACAACGCTTTTTCGCTCGGGGCGGCGTATCGGCCATTGGAAAAAAGCCAATGCTGTACAAATTATATGTGTCCCCAAAATCATTTCTGTTGCAACCAATTGTTTGATTGCAAAGGAGAAATCACGGGTTAGTTAATCTATTGTTTACGAAATAATGCGATATAGATAGCAACGTGGGGGCGAGTAAACGGAGCTGTATTCAGTTTTGGTATTAACTCGTGTGGAGTCGGACTGTGTTCGATATTTTGAAAAAACGTTCTGGCGCAGCAACTAATGAAGCTGAAGCCGTTCTCAAAGCGATTTCTCTTTCTCAGGCAATGATCGAATTTACGCCGGATGGCAGAATTCTCACTGCAAATGCTTTGTTCGAAAAAGCTATGGGCTATAGCCTTGCTGAGATTAAAGGCCAGCATCACAGTATGTTTGTGGATGCGGATTATAAAGCTTCTCAGGAATATAAAGACTTCTGGAAACACCTTGCCTCGGGCAAAGATCATTCTGCTATTTTTAAGCGCTATGCAAAGGGTGGCAGAGAGATTTGGCTTCGTGCAATTTATGTTCCTGTATTCACAGCTACGGGGCGCGTGGAAAAGGTTGTGAAGTGCGCGACGGATGTTACTGAATATTATACTGGCAACATCGATTCCTCTGGGAAAATTGATGCTCTTAATAAAGCACAGGCTGTTATTGAGTTTACCCTTGATGGAACCATCATAACTGCCAATAACAACTTTCAGGCTGCGACTGGTTACAGCCTTGCTGAAATTCAAGGTCAGCATCACAGCATGTTTGTAGGCGAAGAATATAAGCATACTGCTGAATATGCTGATTTCTGGCGTGCACTGGGTAGCGGTGAATTCAAAAGTGGTGAGTTCAAACGCTATGCAAAGGGTGGGAGAGAAATATGGCTGCAGGCAACCTATAACCCCATTCTTGATGAAAGTGGCAAGCCGGTAAAAGTGGTGAAGTTTGCTTCTGATATTACAGCGCAGAAGCTGAAAAATGCAGATTATGAAGGCAAGCTCGCAGCTCTTGATAAAGCACAAGCGATTATTGAGTTTGAATTAGACGGCACCATCATTACGGCCAATGAAAATTTCACCAATGCTGTTGGGTATTCGCTTGATGAGATCATTGGTCAGCATCACCGTATTTTTGTTGAGGCGTCAGAACGAGAATCTGAGGCTTATAAGAATTTCTGGCAAGCTTTAGGTAGTGGCGAATATCAGGCTGGTGAATACCGCCGGGTTAACAAAGCTGGGCAGGAGTTGTGGTTGCAGGCAATTTATAACCCGATTTTTGACCCTGATGGTAAGCCGTTCAAAGTGGTGAAGTTTGCCACTGATATTACCGATATGATAAAAACGCGGACAGAGCGCGCACAAATCAGTGCCATGGTTGATGAAAACATGGAGCAAATTTTAGGATCTGTTTCTGACGCTAATACACAGGCAGGTTCAGCGGTCGCAGCGTCCCAGCAAACCGAAACGACTGTACAGACAGTGGCTTCAGCTGCTGAAGAATTGAGTTCTTCCTTCCAGGCGATTGCTGAAAGTGTTTCTTACGCGCGGGTTGCCGTTGATAAAACGTTTGGTGAGGCGGAATCTGTTGGTGCTTCCACCACGCAGCTTAGTGATGCAGCTGAAGCGATGAATAAGATTGTAACGCTCATTGAAGATATCGCCGCTCAGATTAACCTTCTTGCTTTGAATGCTACGATCGAGTCTGCTCGGGCCGGTGAAGCAGGTAAAGGCTTTGCTGTTGTAGCATCCGAAGTGAAAAATCTGGCGAACCAGGTGGGGGATGCAACCAACCAGATTTCTGATGAAATCGAGCGTATGCAGACGGTTTCTTCTGATGTTGTGGGGCGTCTAACTGCCATTAAAGGTGCGGTAAGTGAAGTGCAGGAAAGTGTGACAGGTATTTCTGGTGCTGTTGATGAACAAAACAGTGTAACCCGTGAAATCTCCACAAGCATGCAAACAGCCGCGGGCGCTGTGGCGGAGATTAATCAGAGTTTGAATATTCTTTCAAACAATGTGGAAACCGCGAACCGCTATGCCAAGCAGGGCATTGATATGTACCGCAGTATGAATTAATCACTGCTATATAGGATTTGAAAAGGGAGCTTTAGCTCCCTTTTTTGTTGCTGTTTCCTCAAAGGCAGGAAAACAGTGGTAAGCCCATCGTTTACAGCCTAAGTTTCCTGTAAGAGTAATAATCGAAGGCGGTGAACATTTGTTCCCGAGAATTTGTGGCATCAATTTTTGAAATCCAGTCTGTAACAAAATCCTTCGGTAAATTTGCCGCGATCAAAGATGTGTCGCTAGACCTGCCTGAGGGTAAAGTGACCAGTCTTATCGGGCCTTCGGGGTGTGGGAAGTCAACGCTCTTAAAATTGATGTTGGGGCTTGAACAAGCGGATCAAGGCTGTGTGAGATTTCGCGGCAGTGAGGTTTGTGATCTTGACCTTGAAAAGTTTCGACAAAAAATAGGGTATGTGATCCAGACTGGCGGTTTGTTCCCACATTATACAGCACGGGAAAATATCATCTTAATGGCTCAATATCTCGGTTGGCGGATCAACGAGATTGATATGCGTCTTGAAGAGTTAATTAACCTGACCAGTTTTCCTGTGGGCGGATTGGATAAATTCCCCGGTGAGCTTTCTGGAGGGCAGAGGCAACGGGTAGCGCTTATGAGAGCGCTTATGCTTAAACCCGATGTTCTGTTCCTTGATGAGCCTCTCGGTGCTCTTGATACGATCATTCGGCATGATCTACAGACAGATTTGAAGCAGATATTTTCTAAACTGAACATGACCGTTGTGCTGGTAACCCATGATATGGCGGAGGCCGTATATCTTGCAGATCATCTTGTTCTTATATCTGACGGGGGTATCGTTCAGCAGGGAGAACTTGCTGATATGGTACACAGGCCCGCTGATCCATTTGTAACGCGGTTTTTGACGGCTCAACGTCATGTCAACGATATGCTGGAGCAGGCGAAATGATTAGATTTTGGCTCAGTATAGTGCTGTTTCTTTCGTCATTTAGTGCAGTTTACGGAAAAGATGAATTGGTAACGGCTTCAAAGACTTTTACCGAAAGTGCGATCCTCGGCGAAATGTTGGCGCAAGTTGCAGCAACGAGTGGACAGGAAACCAGACATTGGGCGGAGCTGGGCGGAACGCGCGTTATATGGGAAGCTCTGCTGGCAGGTGAGGTGGATGTATATGTTGATTATACAGGCACTCTTACTAAGGAAATACTGGCGCTGGAGGAGCCGGTTTCTTTCTCAGAATTGCAAACCATCCTTGCAGATAAATACGGGGTAGGGCTCTCGGCTCCGCTCGGTTTTTCTAATTCCTATGGTATCGGCATTAGAAAGGCATATGCCCTAGAGCATAGCCTGTCCAAGATTTCTGATCTAAAAAAAGTGCCAGATATGAAAATGGGCTATAGCCCCCCCTTCATGAAACGCAATGATGGATGGCAGGAGTTGCGCCGACGTTATGGTCTAAACCAGGAACCAACGGGCTTAGATCATGATCTGGCTCTTGCTGCACTAGATAGTGGTCAGATTGATGCAACAGATATCTATACCACTGATGCAGAGATTGCTTTTTATGGATTAACGGTACTGGAAGATGATTTGGAATTCTTTCCCGATTATTCTGCCGTTATCCTTTACCGTAAAAGCCTTGAGCAGGAAGCCCCAAATGCGCTTCGGGCAATGTTAGCTCTTGAAGATAAAATTACTGCCGAACAGATGCAGGCGCTCAATAAAGCTGCGAAAATAGATCAGATATCAACTGCAGAGGTCTCAGCAAGTTTTCTTAAGGAAGCTCTGAATGTTTCTGTTCAGGTGGAGAAAAAAACAATCTGGTCCGAGATCATACGTCATACGGGCGATCATCTTACTTTAGTGGGGCTGTCTCTTCTGTCAGCTATTATAGTGGCTTTACCACTTGGTATATGGGCTGCAAAATCCCCTAAGCTTGCGTATATTATCGTGCCAGCGGTTTCTATTGTGCAAACAATACCATCCTTAGCACTTTTTGTTTTCCTAATCCCCTTGTTGGGTATTGGCTTTGCCCCCGCGTTCTTCGCCCTGTTTATATATAGTCTGCTGCCAATTGTAAGAAATACTCACGCGGGCCTTTCAGCTATTCCGAGGGATATAATTCAATCTGCTGATGCTTTAGGGTTGCCAGCTAAGGCAAGGCTTCGGCTGGTTGAACTACCTATTGCGCTGCCTTCCATATTAGCTGGGATTAAAACATCTGCTGTTATTAATGTAGGCACAGCTACACTCGGCGCACTTATCGGCGCAGGGGGATATGGGCAGCCCATTATTTCGGGGATTCGTTTAGCGGATACTGAATTGATTTTAAGTGGCGCCGTACCAGCGGCACTTATGGCGCTCATTATTCAATATGGTTTTGATGTGCTGGAAAGCAGGTATACTTCAAAAGGATTAAAGCTTTAAGCTGCGAATTCTTTAGTGAGCAGATCCAGAACCTGTTGGCGCGCACGCTTGTAAATTGATTTACCTTGCGTATCCACATCATGAGAAATTGCTGTTTGTAGTTCAACCATCTTTGCAAAGAAGGGTGAGCTTTCACGGTCTGTTAGGATACTGCTAAGTTCTGTGCCTTCAAAATAATTAAGGTACACAGTTGCAAGCATTTCTGTCCATTCAGCTTTGTTGGAAAGCTGAGCGCGCTTGATAGCTGTAACGACTTTGGCTTTTACAGCTTCAAATCCGATACGATCGATAGCGTCAGTCACTTGTGCAGATGTTTTCACGTCATTTAGAAGCAGGAGTGAGAGATTTTTATCAATGCCGGCATATTCGATAAAGCGAATTGCTGTTTCTTGTTGTGACCGTTCAAGACCGAAGGAATATGGTGAAACAGTTTCAGCAGGGCGTTTAACACTTTTCGGTGCAGCTGCAAACAAAGCACCACTTGCAGGTGCTGCGAAGGCAGAAACTGATACTGCAGAAATAGCCAACATGCTTATCGCAATGCGTTTAATTCTAACTGTAAAATCAAGTGTCATATTACGGTCTACAAAATAAGTAATTTAATGCTCTGAGCACTAGCTAGACCGAAAAATTATGCATTTCAGCTTTTTTTTGCTACTGTCATAAAAAATTCACATGGGAATATCCGAATCAGTTCAATTTTGATTAAGTTATTGATTTCACTAGCTTCGATTTGTAACAAAAACTGAAAAAAAATTTATCCTTTCCTTTCAATCCCTTAAATATTGCATGGTACATATAAATCTTTTCTGTTACATATAACTGTAACAAAAGTGTTGATAATAGTAAGATTGCCGAAAGGGAATATAATGAAAATGAAAACGATCGGTACCATCCTAAGTGTTACAATTCTGTCAGCTACTGCAATGGCTTCTGACGCAGGATTCGTACAAGATAATAAAGCAGACACAAATGATTATGCCGCCAAAGAACTGAAAGCGCAGGACTGGTCTAGCGCTGAAACAGCTCTTCTTGGTAAAAGTTTTGCTAAAGAAGACGATGTCTTCGCAAAACTTAACCTGGCTTTCGTATACAGCACAACAGGCCGTCAGACGGAAGCAGTAGCAATGTACAAGGAAATCCTTAACGGAAAGGAAAATCCTTATGCGCTTCTTCGTAGCGGTAAAACAAACCGTGTGAAAACAATTGCAAAAAGAGCACTTCGTCGTCTAGGTGAGCAAGGCTAGTATTAAAACCAGTTTCCTCATTTCAAGGAAGTTTGCTAAAGAAGGTGCGCATTGGTTGCGCGCCTTTTTTATTGCGTGCTGACATGAGAGCGAATGGGGCTGGCGTGACATTTCCTTATAAATATATCTCTAGCTATTTATTGCTGCTGCCCGGATTGGCACTCTTATTTGTAGCAAAACCACCCCTTGTCGGGCTTGCACTGTTCTTGCATCTTTATGTGCTGACAATATTTGATCTACATACAATGCGGTTGCCGAATTTGTTGAATGGTACGCTTTTTCTGTCAGGCTTGTTGTTTACCTGGTTTCTTGAGCCGTGGTTGATCGAGCCCCGCTTAATTGGAGCGTTGGTCGGTTTAATGTTTCCCGTGCTTCTTAATGTTGCCTACGAAGCGATAAGAGGAAAGAGCGGTATCGGTATGGGGGATGCAAAGCTATTGGCTGCCGCAGGCATGTGGCTGGGCTGGTATAATCTTCCATTTGTTCTGCTGATTGCATCCGTGGTTGCGCTTTTCTATGCCGGTACTCAAATTATGCTTAAGGCGGATGTAACATTACAGAGTCGAATACCATTTGGCCCCTTCATCTGTGGGGGAATCTGGATCGTGTGGTTGATATTTTAATTTAGAAATTGCATTCCTTGATATAAACCTTGATAAAATATACATATAAATCAATTACTTAAATAATTGTTACAGATTGTAACACTATAGAAAATTCACTGAAACCAAACTGAAACATTTCTAATCTAGGTCCTTCCTCGGGAACCGGTACGTGTTGTGTCGGTAATTTCGCTTGTTTCTTTAAAAATACCGAGCCGATGAGCTTCGTACGGGGAAAACGATGAAGAACCATAAGATCATTAGGAATACGCTGCTGGCAGCTGTTGCATCAGTAGCTCTTGTTGCATGTGGCGACGATAGCACGGAGCTTCAGTCTCCGGGCACGGTTGCACCAAATCCAGGTACTGGCGGTAACGGCGGTAACGGTGGAAATGGCGGCGACGGCGGTAATGGTGGCAACGGCGGCGGTAACACAGGTAGTTCTGTGACTGATCGTGCTGGCCGTGAGGTTTCATCAGCAGGTAACTGTCCTACTGGTACAGAATCTGTTTCGGTTGGTGATGCAACACATTGTCGTCTTTCAGGTACAATTACACAGGACGTAACTCTGTCTTCAGACAACATCTATCAGATTTCTGGACGAGTAGCGATCGGTGTTGATGTTGGCGCAGATGGTTCTGCAGCAGCTGGTGATCCAGCAACGCTAACGATTGAAGCTGGTACAACACTATATGGTCCGACGAACACGGATGTGCTGATCATTTCTCGCGGTTCCGAAATTCAGGCGAACGGTACAGCGAATAGCCCAATTGTTTTCACATCTGGCCTTGATCTCGGTTTGGCTTCTGAGCTTGGTTTGAATGCTCCTGCAGCTTTCAGCGGCGCACTGCTTGATGAGCCATTCACTTCAGAGTGGGGTGGCTTGATCCTGAATGGCCAGGCAACAATCAACACATGTAATGGTGTTGGTCTTCCTTGTGAAGCTGAAGGCGAAGGCGATAGTGGTCTTTACGGTGGTTCAGACGATACAGACAGCAGCGGTAGAATTCGCTATGCACAGATTAAATATGCAGGTAACCCAATCACTGGTGATGACGAGCTTAACAGCTTGGCACTTCAGGGTGTTGGTTCCGGTACAGAGCTAGAATTTATCCACATTCATAACGGTGCGGATGATGGTATCGAGTTCTTCGGTGGTACAGCGCAGGTTAAATATCTTGTTCTAACTGGCTCTGATGATGATAGCCTTGACTGGACACAAGGCTGGCGTGGTAAAGCACAGCACGTTGTTATCATTCAGAATCCAGCTCAGGCAGCTTCTGACCAAGGTATTGAAGCTGATAACCTTGGTAACAACAATGATTTCACACCACGTGCGCAGCCACAGCTTTCCAACATGACAATTGTTGGTTCAGCTAGCCGCGGTGGTGAAAGCGATATCGGTATGCTTCTTCGTGAAGGTACTGGTGCGAATATCTTTAACACTGTTGTTTCCGATTTTGGCGACGCTTGTATGGATATTGACGATTCAGCAACATTTGCAGCTGCTGGTTCAAGCGCGACTAACCTGACCGGCACGCTTACAATTCAGTCAACGCTTCTAAGCACAAACTGTAATGAAGTGTTCAATACTGATAGTGATAACGCATTTGATCTTGAAGCTTACTTTACAAATCAATCAAACAACGAAGTTGGTGCAACAACACTTTCCAACTTGTTTGTGAATGGTTCTGCTGAAAATGCTGTAACAGCGACAAATGTTGCGGCAACAGATGCATTCTTTGATACAGCAAACTTCGCTGGCGCAGTTCGTTCAACAGATGCTGCTGATAACTGGACATTGAACTGGACTTACGGTTTGAACCCAGCTCCTGAGTGTCCTACTGGCACGACAGATAACGGTGATAATACCTGTACAATTCCAGAAGGCACATACACAGAAGATATGCGCCTTGTATCTGGTCTGGATTACATTCTTGGCGGTCGTGTACAGTTTGGTGTTGATATGGGCCCAGATCCAGCAAGCCCTGCCGCTGACGGTGACGCTGCGACACTGACAATTGAGCCTGGTGTAACAATCATGGGTCAGAACCTGACTTCAGTATTGATTATCTCCCGCGGTTCACAGCTAAATTCAAACGGTACAGTTGATGCGCCTGTTACATTTACAGCGCTAGACCCTGATACACGTAACCTTGATACTGATACGTCTCTATGGAGCGGCATCGTGATTAACGGCCGTGCGACAATCAACACATGTAACGGTGTTGGTCTTCCTTGTGAGGCTGAAGGCGAGGGTGATAGTGGTTTGTACGGTGGTACAGATGATAACGATAGCTCAGGTCAGATGTTCTACACACGTGTAGTTTACGCAGGTAACCCAATCACAGGTGATGATGAGTTCAACAGCATCGCATTCCAGGGCGTAGGTTCAGGAACAACTGTTGATTATGTTCAAACACACAATGGTGCGGATGACGGTATCGAATTCTTCGGCGGTACAGTGAACGCAAAACACCTTGTAATCACTGGTTCAGACGATGATAGTCTTGATTGGACACAGGGCTGGCGCGGTAAGGTTCAGCATGTTGTGATCATTCAGAACCCTAACCAGGCTGCTACTGATCAAGGTTTCGAAGCTGATAACCTTGGTAACAACAACGACTTCCTACCACGTGCACAGCCAATGATTGCTAACTCAACAATTATCGGTGCTGGTGAAGCTGGTGGTGAAAGTGATATCGGTATCCTTCTCCGCGAAGGTACAGGTGCAAACCTTTACAACACTGTAGTGGCTGATTTTGGTGATGCATGTCTTGATATCGATGATGCTGCAACATTCACAAATGCTGGTTCAAGTGCAACTAATCTGACTGGTAACCTGACTATGGTTTCTTCTCTGCTAAGCACGACCTGTTCGGAAGTATTCAACACGGATAGCGACAACGCGTTCGATCTTGAAGCTTGGTATATTAACCAGTCAAACAACATTGTTGCTGCAGATACTCTCGTAATCGCGGCTGGTGGTGATGCTTTCAAAACATACATCAACGGCGCAACAGAGAACGGTGCAACTGCAACAAATGTTGCGACAGTTAACAACTTCTTCGATGCAGTAAGCCATATCGGTGCTGTACAGAATGCTGCAAATAACTGGGCCGCTGGTTGGACAGTTTGGATCAACGAATAAGCCTTTAGACAATAACCGCAGCAAGGAGCTCCCTTGCTGCGGTTTTGCGCACATAATGGAAACCTGACGGTGGCTAAAATGAATTTCACCCACTCTAAATTAAAAAGCGCTCTACTCGCCTCGACAGTACTTCTTGTACCTGCCGAGGCTTTCGCTCAGGAAATTGATCTTGCTCAGGATGTAGAGGAAATTACAGTTCTGGGGCAGTATGTACCTGATGAAAAGCGCGCGACTTCTGAAATCGCTAATGTGCTTGATGCGGAGGCTTTTTCGCAAGCAGGTGATGGCGATATTGCTATTGCTTTGCAGCGTTTGCCAGGTCTTTCGCTGGTTGGCGGTAAATATGTATATGTTCGTGGCCTTGGTGATCGCTACTCGGCGTCGCTTTTGAATGGTTCATCTATTCCAAGCCTTGAACCACTTAGAAAAGTTGTGCCGCTGGATATTTTCCCAACAAGTATTGTGGAATCTGTTCTGGTCCAAAAAACATACTCTCCTGAATACCCACTGGAATTCGCAGGCGGTGTGGTTGATATCCGTACGAAAACAATTCCGGATGAGTTCATCCTCGAAGTTGGTATTTCAGGTAAGTATAACTCAGAATCTACTGGTAAAGATGTGCTTAGCTACGATGGTCCGGGTATTGAAATTCTCGGCTTTGGTGGTTCTCAGCGCAATATTCCAGATGAACTTCTTCAGGACATCACTCTTGCAAGCCTGTCAGAAGAAGAGCTAGCGGCTGCTGGTCGTGCTATTCCAAACATCTGGTCGATTGATAGTGAAAATGGCCTCCCTGGTGCAGGGCTGAACTTTGCGCTTGGTAACCGCTATGAAGTTGGTTCTGAAAGTGCATTCGGTTTCTTCACTGCGGTGAACTATGATGTGGAAACAGTGCACCGTGAAGGTGTTCGCCGTAACTTCACAGTCAACAACCAGGGGCTTGAAACTCGTTTCAGCTATGGCTCTGAGGTTTGTGATCAGACAGAGTTTCAGGATGCTGATACAGAGTGTGGCCTTCGTCAGACAAATATCAATGTTAGCTTGAATGGTATTCTATCGCTTGGATATGAAATCAACGCGAACCACTCACTGAACTACACAGGTACGGTACTTCGCCAGTCTCGCAAGCGCTCACTTATCGAAACTGGTCAGTTTACTGCTGAGCCTGATGAGCTTCGTACATCTTCAACAATCGACTGGATCGAAAGTCAGGTTTGGACGAACCAGATTACCGGTGACCACAACTTTATCCTTTTTGATGATAGTGATGTATTCCTGGATACGCAGCTAACATGGCGTGTAAACTATTCACGTTCGGACCGTGATGTACCACTTCGTCGTAGTACGATTTACCGCTTTGAAGACGATAGTGATCGTTTCCAGCTTGTAGCGAATACAACAGGTAACACAACTGAATATAACGCGCTTGATGAGGAAACTAAGGAATTTGGTTTTGATCTCGTTCAGCCAATGAATATTGGTAATGTTGCCGTTGATGTGAAGGCAGGCTTTACGTATCTGGAAAAAGACAGAAGTTTCGGTCTTGTGCGCTATAACTTCCAGATCCCGTCATCAGCAGGTTCTGATCTTCGTTTCCTTGTGCCAGAGATTATCTTCGGTCCAGCAAACATTCGCCCAGGTGGTGTAAGGCTTGTTGAGCAGTTTGATGCATCTGATGCATACACAGCATCTCTTAAGAACTATCAGGGTTATCTTGGTTTTGATGCGCAGGTAACCGACCGTGTTCGTGTCGCACTTGGTGCACGCTACGAAGATAGCCTGCAAACAGTGAATACAGTTGACCGGGTACTTCTATCACCTGTGAATGTTAATCAGGACCTTGAGCGTCTGCTTCCTTCTGCAACCATCACATATGAGTTTGTGGATAACATGCAGCTTCGTCTTGGTTATAGTGAAACAATCACTCGTCCGGATTTGCGTGAACTTTCAAGCGCACCTTTCCTTGATGATAACCGCGGCATTCTTGTTGTTGGTAATCCAAACCTTTCTACGACCGAGATCAAAAACTATGATGCACGTTTCGAGTGGTATTTTGGTGCCGGTGACAGCCTGACAATCGGTGCTTTCTATAAAGACTTCACGAACCCGATTGAGGTTTCGGTATTCCTTACAGGTGAAAGTGTTACTTACACTTACATCAATGGTGAAAGCGCTGATAACGCGGGTATTGAGGTTGAACTTGAAAAGTTCTTATTCCTTCAAGAGTGGTTTGGTTGGGATTGGCTCGGCCTCAATAAGGAATTTTTCCTTAAAGCTAACGCTTCTTATGTTGATGGTGAAACGACAACAGCAGCTGCGAACCAAGGTAATGTGACAAACTTGGTACGTCCGTTCCAGGGGCTTTCAAACTGGCTTGCGAACGTGCAGGTTGGTTGGAACAATCACGATAAGGGCGAATCTCTCGCACTTGTATTCAACTATACAAGTGAGCGTCTTAGCCTTGTTGGTACATTCGGTGCTCCGGATGAATTTGAACAGCCACCTGTAACTCTTGATTTTGTCTACAGCCGTGAGTTTGAACTGGGTTCTAACATTCTTGAATTCAGCTTTGAGGCTTCGAACCTTCTTGATGATGGTATCCAATTCTCTCAATCTCTTGGTGATGATCGCCGTATTACAGAGGCATATGATCTTGGACGTTCAGTTTCTCTGGGCTTTAAATACAAGTTCTAATGTGCAAAAGTTTCGGCCTGCTGCTTTGGCGGCAGGCCCTTTGAATTTAGATTAAGTACCGAATGCCTAAGATTATTGAAAACGTATCATCTTCTGGTATGGCAGAAGAAACTAACATAGCGGCACTTTCTGCAGCTGCTCCCAAGTGGCTGCGTGTCACGGCTACTTTTGTTGAAATTTTGTTGGTTATCTTCCTTGGGTATTTTGCTTCACAGCTTTTTACAAAATTGCTTTCTGATACGAACACGAATGTTGGATCGGCTTTGCCGCCGGTGATTACTCAGCCAGCCAATCGGGCGACAGATTATAGTGCCCTTACGAGATTTGATCCTTTCTTTCGACAGTTGGCGTCAGCGCCGACAGCGCAAGCTATCGCTGTTCGTGAAAGTAGTTTGAAAATCAAACTTTATGGCCTCCGTGCCGAGGGCGAAGGTGAAGGTAATGCTATCGTGCAGATGGAAGGGGCCCAGCAAAAACTGGTACGTACTGGCGAGAGCATTTCAAATGGCATCCAATTAGTTGGTGTTTACTCGGACCGTATCGAAATCGCACGCCGAGGTGCTAGAGAAGCGGTTTATATGTTTAAAACCAATAAAACGCGTTCCGGAACTCCTGCTCCGCGAAAGCAGGTTGCCGAACCAAACACTGCTTCTTCAAATTCTCCTATTATCACAACCCTCACCGCTATGAAGTGGGAGCCGGTGCGTGAAAATAACCGCATCATTGGTTTCAGGTTAACGTCTGATGTAAGCGGGCTTTATGTTGGGCTTGAAAAGGGTGACATAATACAATCCGTTAACGGATTTAAGCTTAATTCCTTTGAGAACTTGAAGGAACTACCAGATGAACTTTCTGGTGCATCGAAATTTACGATAGAGTTGTTAAGGCGTGGTGAGCGCCGCACGGAAACAATAGGCTAAAGTGGGATAGCCTTTGGGGAAGAATGCAAAGATTATGCTTCAGGGAACTTTGAAAAAATTAGCTCTTGCCACTTTGTTGGGAGCTTCGGCGCTAACTCTGCCGCTGTTTGCGCAAGATCAGGTGCTAAATTACCGCGATGCAGATATCCGCGAGTTTATTAACGATATTGCCGGTATTACTGGGCACACTTTCATTGTTGATCCTCGTGTGAACGGCCGCGTGAATGTGGTTTCCAGCAAGCCAGTTTCTGAAGAAGGCGCTTTCCAGACCTTCCTTTCTGCATTGCGCGTGAACGGTTTTACAATTGTACCGACAGCAAGTGGTGCCTACAAAATTGTACCTGATGAAGTGGCAGTGCAGGATAGTGTTCCTGTATCTGGCGATCTGGCGGGTGATCAGCTGGTAACCCGTGTTTACACACTTTCCTATGTAGATAGTTTGTCCGTACAGGCTGCTGCGAAACCGTTTATTCACAAGAATGGCCGCGCTTTTGCCCGCCGTGGTTCGCCATATGTAATTGTCACAGATTATGCTGAAAACCTGAAGCGTATTACCCAGCTTGTTGAAAGTATGGATGTTGATACGTCGGTTATCAAAACCATCGCCCTGCAAAATACATCAGCTTTTGAAATGGCGGATGTTGCCTTGAGATTAGCTTCACGTCAGGCTGGTGATGAGAGTAATTCGACTATCTCTGTTATCCCGCTTGAGAGCAGTAATACACTTATTCTTAAAGGGCCTGAAAAGGTAGTTTCCACGTTTGAGCCAGTGCTGCTTGAACTGGATAAAAACAATGCCTCACGCGGTGATTTGCTGGTTGTAAACCTTAAGCATGCAAATGCAGAAGCTATGCTGCCGATGTTGGAAAGCGTTGTGAAATCTGTAACGCAAAAGGATTCCAGCGGTAAAGTTGTTAACCCGGATAGTAATGTTGCACTTTCTGTTTATGCGGGAGCAAATGCGCTTGTAATTAACGCAACGCCTGAAATGCAGCAGCGAATTGTTAGTTTGATCCGAAGCCTTGATGTGCCGCGCCCACAGGTACTTGTGGAAGCAATTGTTGTTGAGGTTTCAGAGGGGGCGGCGAAAGAGCTTGGACTTCAGTATATTCTTTCAGGCAGTGAAGGAAGTGGTATTCCTTTCACCATGACCAACTATGCCCAAACTGCACCAAATGTTTTGGCGGCTACAGGTGCACTGCTTCTTGATAATGATGATCTGAGCGAAGATGTTTCCAACACGCTTCAGGAAACAGCTGTGAATTCCCTTGTTGGCTTAAACGGTTTTTCTGTAGGCGCAGCGGGTAGAACAAGCGGCGGTACTGTATTTGGTGTTATTCTTAACGCACTAGCACAGGACACAGGCAGTAATATCCTTTCTACACCTTCGATTGTAACGCTTGATAACGAGCCTGCAAAGTTCCAGAGCGGACAGGAAATCCCGATTACGACTGGTGAAGCGCTCGGTAGTGCCAACGTAAATCCATTCCGTACAGTTGAGCGGAAAAATGTAGGTATCATTCTTGAAGTAACGCCGCAAATTAATGAGGGTGAAGACATCCGTCTTGCCATCCGTCAGGAAATTTCATCTGTGGCTGGCCCTATTGCGACTGGTTCAACAGAGCTTATCACTAACCTCCGTGAAATCACCACTACAGTGCGGGTGAGTGATGGAGAAATTGTCGTGCTTGGTGGGCTTATCCAGCAGAATGAAACAACCCGCGTTGATAAAGTTCCGCTTCTTGGTGATATCCCGCTTTTGGGCCGTGCTTTCCGTTCTGATAGTAAAAGTGTTCAGAAAACAAATTTAATGATCTTCCTGCGTCCTACGATTATGCGCAGTGCTGAAGATGCTCGAGCCGTAACGGATCAGAAGTTCAATTACATTAAAGGTAAGCAGGCAGCGATTGAATCGCAAACACCGCTAGACCAATTGGTGAAAGAAGTGCTGGGCACGTCACCTTCAGGGGCTTCCGATACCTCAGGGCAGGAGTGATCTGTCCATGGCTGAGAGATTAGACCCTGTACTCAAGTATGGCTTTGCCCGCGAATATGGCTTCGCGTTGATCGAACAAGATGATGCGCAGGCTGTTATAGCAATGAGAGAAGGCAGTGATGCCTTAATGCTCCGTGAGGTACGGCGTAGTTTTGGTATGCCGATTGCGGTAGAGGAGAGATCTGCGAAGGATTTTGATGCGCTGCTTTCAAATCTCTATGCATCGAGTGGATTGGCTGAATCCGTTGAAGAAGAGCTGCCAGACGATAGTCTTGATAGTGTGCTTGAGGGCATGCCAAAAGCCGCCGATTTGTTGGCGAATGATGATGATGCGCCAGTGATCCGGTTGATCAATAGCCTTATGGCTGAAGCGGTGAAAGCTAAAGCTTCAGATGTGCATCTTGAACCCTTTGAAAATGCACTTTCGGTTCGTCTTCGTGTAGATGGTGTACTTACTGAAATAGCTAGCCTATCGGCTCGTATGGCGCCTTATATTGTGTCGCGCATTAAGGTGATGTCCCGCCTTGATATTGCTGAAAAACGTATCCCGCAGGATGGGCGTTTATCGCTCACACTCGGAGACAGAGTGTTTGATGTGCGGGTTTCTACTCTACCATCGCGCCATGGTGAGCGCGTGGTGCTTAGGCTTCTTGATACCAGTCAGGCGCAGTTGAGCTTGGAAGATCTAGGTATGCAGGCAAGTGTGCATGGGGGTATTCTATCAGCTCTTGAAGAACCGAATGGTATTATCCTGGTAACGGGGCCAACAGGTTCTGGTAAAACCACAACACTATATGCGGGACTGTCACTTCTTAATGATCAATCCCGGAATATTATGACCGTGGAAGATCCTGTGGAATATGCACTTGAGGGTATTAGTCAGACACAGGTGAACTCGAAGGTCGGGATGACATTCGCTAACGGTCTTCGTGCTATCCTGAGGCAAGATCCTGATGTGGTTATGGTTGGTGAAATCCGTGATACTGAAACCGCAGAAATGGCAATTCAGGCAAGCTTAACTGGCCACCTTGTGCTTTCTACCGTACATACAAATAGCGCGATTGCTGCTGTTACCCGCCTTCGGGATATGGGGGTTGAAGCATTCCTTCTTTCATCAACCGTTAAAGCAATTCTTGCGCAGCGTCTTGTGCGCAGGCTTTGTGGAGCATGTAAGATTGAAGTGGAGGATGACAATTCTATCCGTGAACAGCTGCAGCTTGAGCATAATCATGATGCGAGCTTCTATAAGCCGGGATCATGTGCTGCCTGTAGTAACACAGGATACATGGGCCGTATTGGTATCTATGAACTGGTGAAAGTGGATGAAACACTTCGTCGGATGATACAGGAAGGTGCGTCAGAGCAGGAAATGGAAGCGCATGCTTTCCAGTATGGTGATACACTGGCATCAAGCGGTGCACGCTTGGTGGCAAACGGTGAAACAACCATTGAAGAAATTATGCGGGTTTCCAAGTTGCGGGATAATGGCTGATGCAAGCCTATGAATATGATGCGTTTGATGCAGCAGGAAAGGCAAAGAGCGGTATTATTTCTGCTGAAAGTGAGCGCGACGCCCGCAAACGCTTACAAGCCAGTTCGCTTTTTGCCACATCTATCACGCTTGCTTCAGAAAAGAAGCGAACAGAACGGAAATGGTTTTCTAAATCAGATGCTATTGCACCTAAAGACCTGGCTCAGATTACCCGGCAGTTAGCAACTATGCTGATGGCGGCAACGAATGTAGAAGAAGCGTTAGGGGCGATCGCATCGCAATCTGAAAAAGATAATATCCGCCGTGTGATGACCCGTCTCCGCAGTAATGTGATGGAAGGTAAACGTCTCAGCCAAGCAATGGAACAGGAACGAACAAGCTTTGATGCGCTCTATATCGCGATGGTGGCAGCTGGCGAGGCATCAGGTGATTTGGCGCGAGTACTTTCCAATATTGCAGATCACAGAGAAAAGGCGCTTGAGACACAGCAGAAAATCCAGTCTGCTCTTATTTATCCTATTGTTCTTCTGGTGGTGGCAATTGGTGTAATTACGGCCTTGATGGTGTTTGTTGTGCCAAAGGTGGTGAAGCAGTTTGAAAGCTTTGGTGCTGATTTGCCGGCTCTTACACAGGTGGTAGTAGGCACTTCCAATTTCCTTGTGAATTATGGGCTTGTGTTTGCTCTTGTTATTGTAGCTGCTATTGGGGCTTTTATGTTCATGATGCGCCGTGATGCTTTTCGGTTTGCAGTACACGGTATGATACTGAAATTGCCGCTCATTGGAAGATTGGTGCGCACCGTAAATGCCGCACGTTTCGCGCGTTCTCTGGGTACACTAATTGATGGCGGCAGCCCGGTACTTGAAGGGCTTATTGCTGCCAAGGAAACAATCCAGAATGCAACGATGAAAAAAGCGGTGGAAGCAGCTGTTTCACAGGTTAAAGAAGGAACAGCAACGTCTTCAGCACTGCGGCAGTGTGGCGCTTTTCCTGCGATGCTTGCTTATATGGTGGCCGCAGGTGAGAAGAGCGGAAACCTGCCGGAAATGCTTACAAGCGTGGCCAGTTATCTGGAACGGGAATTTGATGGTTTCACCAAAACGGCTCTGGGGTTGCTGGAGCCAATGATTGTTATTTTTATGGGCGGAATTGTGGGTTCAATTGTTCTGTCCATCATGCTGCCGATCTTGAGGCTCAACAGCCTTGTATTGGCATAGCGGAGAAGAGTGATGAAAAACAAAATGATGACGATGCTGAAAGCGTTGAAGAAAAACAGCCATAAGGACGATGGCTTTTCTCTCATCGAACTAATGGTGGTGATTGTGATCATCGGGCTACTTACAACAGTTATTGTTGTGAATGTGTTGCCAGCACAAGACCGTGGTTTGGTTACCAAGGCACAGGTTGATATTACAGAGCTTGAAAAAGCATTGGAAATGTACCGGCTTGAAACACTTAGATACCCAAGCCTTGAGGACGGACTTGAAGCACTTACAAAGGCACCGGGGGGGAATTCTCTTCGTCAGGAGCCCTTTATCAAGAACCTGAAAAAAGACCCATGGGGTAACGATTATGTTTATCTGATCCCAGGCGAAAATGGCGCGTTTGATATCATGTCTTATGGGGCAGATGGTCGCCCTGGTGGTGAAGGCTTAAATGCTGATATCAGTAACCGGGCACAGCCGGAATAAGCTCCAGACATGAAACGGTTTGGCAAGAATGACAGCGGCTTTTCCCTAGTGGAAATGATGGTGGTGCTTGTGATCATTGGTTTGATGACGAGCGTTGTCGTTCTTGTATTGCCTTCTGCTTCAAATGAGAAAGTTGCACGACTTACTGAATTACGGAACGCGTTAACGGCGGTTTCCAGAGATAGCGTAATCAGCGGGCAGGTTCGTGGTATTCGGTTTAATCCTCGTGGGTATAGTGTGCTCACTGTACGTGAGGGAAAATGGGAGCAGGTTGTTGATCAGCGTTTAGGTAGTTGGCGTTCCGGTGAGCTGATAGCTGTGTCTGTTGAAGGCGCAGATATCGATTTAACGTCGGATACTGGTGAAGTGCTGAGGCCCCATATTTGGTTTTTACCAACCGGTGAGCGTGCGGACTTTCAAATCCGCTTTAATTTTGACGGAACACAGGCATCTATCGTAACCAACCCATATGGGATTGAGGTGCAGCATGAAAGCTAAGCACCTTATAATGGCAGAAGATGGTTTTTCCCTGATTGAGCTTCTTGTCGCTGTTGCGCTCTTATCGCTTGTTGCTGTTACCTTGCTGCAAAGCCAATCTGGGGCAACTAAAAATACCGCCATTTTGCAGGAAAAAGCATTGGCTTTGATGGTGGCCGAGAACCAGATCGCGAGGTTAACTGGTGGTGCTCTTATTCCCAATATAGGTAACCGATCAGGTGAAGAAGATCAGCTTGGTGTGAAGTTTCAATGGCAAGAAAATGTACGGCTGGCACCGGGCGGTAAACTGCTGGCTATGGAAGTTAGTGTATTCCGTGAAGACGGTGTAAAGCTTGCGGAACTTGTTGGTTTCCGGAGGGCTGAATGATGCAGTCCCTAAGAAATGAAGCGGGTTTCACACTTCTTGAAACACTGATTGCGGTGAGCCTTTTTGCCCTTGTGGGCGTAATGGGAGTTACGCTGCTTACCAGCTATTCAGCATCCCAAACCCAGCTCGATCAGTCTGAAAAGTTTCTATCAAATGTACAGCAAGCCAGAGCGCTTATGCAGGCAGATCTAGAGAGCGCGGTAAAACGCCCGGTACGTGATTTATTTGGCTCCAATTCAACTGCAGTGTTTCAGGGATACCCGCCAAGTCGCCCTGGAGTGGTTTTCACGTTTGTACGTGGCGGCCACATGGGAGCATTTCTTTCCGATGAGCAACCCGCCATCCAACGCATTGATTATGTGTTCGGTGATGGAAAGTTGATCCGGAAAAGTTACCGATTGCCTGATGCGACAGAGGAAACGCCGGTTTCTGAGCAAATATTATTTGATGATGTAGAGGCTTTTACAGCTCGTTTCCATGCTGGAGATCGCTGGGTGGAAGATTGGGGTACACTTGCGGGTGGTGCCGCACGGTTCCCTTACCTTGTTGAATTAAGTATCGAACTGCGAGGGCGCGGCACCATGAAAAATATCTTCTCCGTTGGAGGTGGTGTGTGATGGGTGCGTGGTTTAAAGATGACCGAGGCGCCGCGCTGGTTACAGTGCTGTTGATCATTATGGTGATGAGTGCAGGGGTAATGCTTACCCTTGATACACTTACTTATACCATCAGGCGGTCCGTTGCAGTTCAGGTATACAGCCAAGCCAAGCTATACGCTCGGGGTGGTGAGCAAATGGCGCAGGAAGCAGCTGAACAACTTTATAATACCGATCAGGCTATCAAAGCCGTACTTGGTACTGGTGATGAAGCCGCTGTATCCTTCCCACTTGATCAAGGGGGGTATATCAAAGGGTACCTCCGCGATGCCAGTAACTGCTTCAATATAAATAGCCTTGTTACAGCGCCGGAACGAGGTTTGTATATTAGTAATGAAGAGAATATTCTTTATTTTCAGCGGTTGCTTGTGAACCTTGGCATGTCTGCTGGGCAAGGAGCATCGCTTTCAAGTGCGTTGGTTGATTGGCTAGATAGTGATAGCCGCCCATCGCGCGGTGGTGCGGAAGATTATGATTATAGCGGACTGAAGATACCTTACCGCGCAGCAAACAGCTTGATGGCAGATATTACCGAGCTGCGCCTTGTACAAGGGTTTACGCCAGAAGTGCTTAGTGTCTTAGAACCATATGTTTGTGCTGTGCCAGAAGCTGCCGAAAACCGTTTGAATGTGAATACACTTACTGTGGATCAGGCACCTATTCTTGCGGCACTCGTTGGTGAAGGTCTTGCCGTGAACGATGCTGCCCGGTTAATTGCTGAACGCCCGGGGCGCGGATACAGTGATATTGGCAGTTTCTGGGCGGAAACCGCATTTGAAGGCATAACTATTCCTCAAACTGTCAGATCAAAGGCAGACGTGTGGCCACGGTTGTTTTTTGCTGAAATTTCGGTGAAATATATAGATGCAGATGTAAAACTCACATCGCTTATGCAAATGGAAAACGATGGCTCCAGTAAAATTATCAGCCGCCGTTATGGAGCATTATTTTGATTGAGCATTTAGTCATAAAATTAGCCTCGAGAGGCACAGATGTTGAAGCTGCCTTTATAGCTTCTGCGGATGGTAAGTGGCTCCGATCAGCTGATATTAAATCATTGGATAGCAGTAGTTATGCAGGTGTATGGGCTGTTGCAAATGGCGTAGACGTATCGCTGTTTAGACAGGAATTGCCCGCGCTGCCAGAAGGAAAAATTCGCAAAATTATTCCTAGCGTAATGGCGGACCAGTTAGGTCAAGGAGCAAGTGAACAGCATTTTGCATTCTGGGGTGGTGCTGAGACCGAAAAGCTTGTTGCTGTTGCTTCTGATGAATATATGCGCACCGTGCAAACAACACTGGCCGGTGTTGGAGTTACCCTTACCGCCCTTGTTCCCGATTACTGCCTTTTAAAAGCAGATGAAAATACGCAAGCAGTGTTTTGTAGCGATGGTTATTGCCGCGTCAAAATGCTCGACGGTACAGGGTTTACCGTGGAGGCTGGTATTGCTCCAACCATGCTTGGCGACCTGAAGGCGCGTGAGCTTTCCATTGAGGAAGAACAGGCAATGTATGCATCCGTCGTTCATTCTCAGGAAAATCTGTTTCAAGGCTCATATGCTGCTAGTGCAGGCTTTTCAGCAATGTTTTTGTTGTTCAAGCGAGCAATGTTTTTGTTCATTGCGATGTGTGCCGTTTGGGGAGGTACGCTCTATAGTGAAATCTCCAATAAGGAAGCAACGGCTGATCAGCTGTATGCAGAAGCTGAGAATTTATTCAGTCAGGCATTTCCTGAGGTACGCCGTGTTGTGAACGTAGAAGTGCAGGCAAGGCAGCAGATTAACCGTTTGCAAACGGGCTCGGCTTCGGAGTTTCTTCAGCTTTCCAGTGCGTTGTTTAAGGCGGTAGAACAATCTGAAACTACTCTCCTGGAAGCTATTCGATTTGATGCAGATCGTGGTGAATTAGTTGCGACGCTATCATTTCCTTCGTTTGCGGAAGGAGAGAAACTGAAAACTGCTCTTACACAGGAAAATATACGTTTGAATGAAGGCAGCAGCAGGCAGGAAAATAACCGTATTTATACGGACATCACCTTAAGGAGCGGCCAGTGAGGGAATATCTAAATAACCTGACCGATCGCGAGCGGAACTCGTTGGTGTTGATGGCCGCTGTCATCGTGCTGTTTCTTCTTTATTTCGCGCTCTACCGACCGCTTCAGGCGGGGAACGCTTCTGCTGAACGTTCTATTGCAGCGGCAGAGCGTGTATTTGAAACTGTACAGAAAGCAGCCCAGCTAGCGAAAGCTGTAGGAAGTAGTGCTCAAGGGCAGAATAGGGAAAAAGACGATCGCCCGGTACGCGTGATTGTGGCGGTTACAGCTCGCGCAAACGGTGTGAATATTACCCGTATCCAACCTGCAGAAAGCGGATCGGTGACATTGTGGATTGATAGTGTTAGCCCACAGCATTTTTATGCCTGGACGGCACAACTGGGTAATGATCACGACATTAGTCCGATAAAGGTTTCGATGCAAAAAACAGGAAATACAGGCAGTGTGCGTGTTCAGGTTCAGTTTGAAGGGCCTTCTCGATGATGCTTTCCTGGAAAAAACTAACAGCGGTTTTTACGGTAGCTTTCATAAGTTTTTTCTTTCTTTGCTTGCCAGCATCGGTGGTGCTTTCTTGGGCCGGTGTTGGTAATATTTTCAAGTACCGTGTGGCAGAAGGGAACCTGTGGCATATGCAAATCACAGGCGCTTCCGTGCGCGGGTTTTATCTCGGTGATATTGATTATAAACCAAGCTTCAGTGTTGCTTCCGGTGAGCTTGCTGGAGCCGTTTCCTATCAAGGTGCAGGCCGTACCGCGACATTCGATTTTGAACTTGAGCAGAATAAGGTTATCCATCTAAGGAACGCGTCTATTGGGGTTCCTATTAAGGTGGTAGATGTTCCTCTTCCTATTACTGGTATTTTGAGCGCTCAGGCTTCTGATTTTTCTTATGATTTAAGCAGTGGTTGCGTGGGCGGAGAGCTTTATCTTCGAAGTAATATGCTCAACCCGGTTTTTGAAAATACTCCTTGGAATACACCTCTTCTCAAAGGAACAGCGGTTTGTGATGCTGGTGTGTTGAAAGCTAACCTTGTTGGTGAAAATGAAGTGGCACAAATTAGTGTCGATGTTTTCTGGCGCGGTGGACCTTTGGTGAATGCCACCATGCAGGTTGTACCGACGTTAGGTGCTGAAGCACAACTTGAGGCTATGATGCAACTTGCGGGGCTTGTGAAACGCGGAAATGCGTGGCAAAAACAGCTTACGATGCAGTTCTGAAGAACGGGGAATACGTGTGAAGAAGTTGGTTTCTATTATCTCTATGACGATAGCCTTAGGTGCTTGTAGCGGGCAAACTTCCACATCAGAAGCGCCGCAAGCTCAGGTGTCCGGCAGAGCACTTGGTTCAGATGAAATTCTTTCTCGCATCTATGAGCTGGCACCTAAAAAGCTTAACCCGCAGGAGTGTGGGTTGTTTTTATGGTTGAAGCGTTCAGATACACCTCTTGTATATTTCCAGCGAGCAAGCAGATCTGATCTTGATGCGCATGCTGAAATGGTGATTGACGGTATGCCTAAGCAGCTTACTCGTACCTCACGCAGCAATCTGATTGCGCTGTCCTATTATGAACAGCAACAGTTCACTGTCGGCGATGTTACTCTAGAGCTAAAAATGAAAGCGGACAGAAGCCAGAGCTTGAGGCAGGGAATGAAAATCCCAGCTGCGACTATTTCTTTGAAGGATTCAAAGGGTTGGTCAGCTGTGCTGCCTGTGGCAGGCGCGATTGCCTGCCAATAACATGTTATTCTGAAGCAGAGATAGAAAAGCCTTCTTTTTCCCAGTCAAACGGTTCATAGGTTGGATAGGAAAGAGTTATATTTTCTTCACCAGCAGCAACGCGTTCTGCCGCTTCTGTTTTCAGAGCATCGAGATCTTTGGTGATCTGATAGCGAAAATCACGTAGTTGACCCCAGTAATTATAAAAGCCTTTCGGGCGTTCTGATTTGCCGAGTTCCATCATTGGGCCAATAAGATTGAAGCCCCTGTAAACACGCAGGGACTGTTCTTTTTCAAAAGTATTAATTTCAGCCAAAAGTGCTTTCAGTTTAGGATTTGATACTTCGGCCGCTTCGCCTGTTACTGGTAGTTTAGCAAAATAACTTACTGTGTCTGATACACTGATGCTGTCTGCATCACGCCAACGGTGTGTGTTTTGGTTATTCAGAAGCTTATTATTCTCTGGATTGATGATGAGAACAGTAGGTGTGCCGTAAATAACGGGTTTGCCAAAGCGCTGAATGATTTCACTGCCGTTTTCGAGATATCCCACATCAACAATGGCGTATTCATACCGATTGGCAACAAGCTCCTGCATTTCAGGGCTTTCAAGCCTGCGAAGAAAAGCCATGCTATCGTGGCACCAGTTGGCACCCATAATCACCATCGCCAGTTTGCCGTTTGCTTTGGCCTTCGCAAGTGTCGCTTCCACATCAGCCATCGCGTTTTGGGATGGTTTATAGGAAAGCTTGGAGGCGTGTTCTTCACCGCTATCCACAGTAGCATATACATTGTGTGTTGCTGTGAAACTGAAAAGAGCGGCTGCAATAGCGCCTGATTTAATAATATTAAAAGCCACGACAGATCCCCTCAAAACAGTCGTAAAATTAAAAATGATTTTAGGGGGAAACGATAAGGAGTCTAGCGTTAAAAGTTATCCCACTCTATATACGGCGAATTTTGTTGGTTTTTTATACTATGCACCGTCTGTCTTCGAGGGATAATTGTTTAAACAATAAAAAAGCCGCGCAGCATGCACGGCTTTTTCAGTATTAAAATGTGTTGGTTTGTTAACCAACAAAAGCTTTTTCGATCACAAACTCAGCTGGTTTAGCATTTGAACCTTCGGTAAGGCCTGCTTTTTCCAGAATCTCTTTTGTATCGTTGATCATTTCAGTGGAACCACAGATCATGCCGCGGTCAACTTCTGGATCAAAGGTTTTGTCGCCAATGAATTCAGCCAAGTCACCATTTTCAATCAGCGTCGTGATGCGGCCGGTACGGTGATAATCTTCACGGGTTACGCTGTCATAGTAAAACAGTTTACCTTCAACCAGCTCACCAAGGAACTCATGGTTCAATGTTTCGTCTACAATTTGCTTGCTGTAACCAAGCTCAGCAACGTCGCGGCATGTGTGCGTTACAACAACGCGTTCGAACTTTTCGTATGTTTCAGGATCACGGATGATGCTTGCGAACGGCGCGAAGCCAGTACCTGTTGAGAATAGGTATAGGTTACGGCCAGGTGTTAAGGCATCATGAACCAGGGTACCAACTGATTTGCGGTTCAACATAACTTCATCGCCAGGCTGAATTTTCTGCAGGCGGCTTGTTAGTGGGCCATCAGGAACCTTAATTGAGAAGAATTCTAGCTCTTCATCCCAGTTAGGGCTCGCAATTGAATAAGCGCGCATAAGCGGCTTTTTTTCGCCCTGAAGACCGATCATTACAAATTCACCAGAGCGGAAACGGAAGCCTGATGGGCGCGTAATACGGAAAGAGAAAAGACGGTCTGTCCAGTGATGAACAGAAAGTACTTTTTCTGACGTTGGACCAGTCGCAGAAGCTTTTTTAGCTTTAGGGTCGAAATTCAAATTCATTGGAGATCACTCCGTACCTATAAATCGGCAAATTTTTCTATTAAAAGCCGATATATGAAAAAAAATCCTATTCGCCGAAAACTCAAGGTTATTGAGAATTATTATCAGGGGCGACTCTACTTGTTGGCTATGTAAGTGAGAATCTGAAAAATTTCAAGAGAGTTTTGCTTGGCGAACACATTAAAAAAGGCAGCAGAGCGAGGTTTTCTGCCGCCTTTAGCCTAAACCTGCGGCTGAATGTCATAGGGGTTTCATTCTGCCGCTACTGTGAGCTTAGGTTCAGGTATCTCTCTATCCTCATGTTTTTCCTGCTTGTTGTGGTGTGCGGCCAGCAGTGAATAGACCGCAGGAAGGATGAATAAGGTGAAAAAGGTTCCAACCAGCATGCCCACCACAATCACAATGCCGAGAGCAAAGCGGCTGGCAGCGCCAGCGCCGGTAGAGGTCGCCAGCGGGATAAGGCCAACAACCATGGCTGCGGTCGTCATCAAAATAGGTCGCAAACGAATTGCAGAGGCTTTCAAGATCGCTTGTCTGCGGTTCAGACCGTCTGACTGCTGCAGTTGGTTGGCAAATTCTACCATCAAGATGCCGTGTTTACTGATAAGGCCAATCAACGTTACAAGCCCGATTTGGGTGTAGATATTGATTGTGGTGTAACCGAGATATATCGGTAGCAAAGCACCAAACAGGCTAAGTGGTACGCTTACCAGAATGATGAACGGGTCACGGAAGCTGTTGAACTGGGCAACAAGCGCCAGATAAATTACCAGCATTGCAAGTGCAAAGGCAGTGGCTAGCTGATTACCTTCATAAACAAACTGGCGCACATCACCCTGCCAGTCGTAACTGAAGCCGGATGGGAAGCTTGTTGCGGCATAATTTTCAAGAAATTCAACAACAGCATCCATCGTTACACCCGGGGCCGGAATGCCTTGGAATGTAGCTGAGTTAAGCTGATTGAACTGGAATAGCTTGTTCGGTTCAACATCTTCTTCAAGTGTGATTACTGAAGAAAGTGGAACCTGTGTGCCCGAACCTGTGCGTACGTAATATTGATTAATAGTGTCAGGTGTTAAGCGGAATTCCGGGGAAACCTGTGGGATCACTTCATAAGCCCGGCCATCAACATTAATGCGGTTTACGTAGTTCTCGTTCACAAAGATCGCCAGTGTATCACTGATATCTGCCATGCGAATACCGAGCGCGTTGGCGCGGTTTCTATCAATCTTCACACGGGTAACAGGTGTGTTCAGATTGAGGTTACTATCTGTCACCATAAACAGCCCACTTTGGTTGGCGGCCATTTTCAGGTTTTCAACCGTATCAAACACATCTTTTGGTGATTTAGATGAACTGATGATCATCTGCACCGGCATACCGCCGGTGGAACCCGGTAACGCTGGCTCTGGGAAGGCAAAGACAGCAAGACCTTCTACGTCCATCACGCGGCCTTGTACTTCCTGCTGTACTTCCTGTTGGCTCCGGTCGCGGTTTTCCCAGCGCTTTAGAACCACACCACCGAAGCCTTCGTTGGTTGTTGGACCGTTTACGATAAAGGTTTGATCATATTCTGGTGTTGAACGCAGGATTTCCTCAAGCTTGAGTGCAAACTTGTTTGTATAATCAATGTTTGCATTCTGAGGGCCGCGCATAAAGAGGAAGACGTTACCTTGATCTTCTTCAGGTGCTAGTTCTTGTGCGGATGACATATACATATATGCCGTGCCGCTCATTACAACGAGGGCGAAAAGCACAGTGAAATAGCGGAACTTCAATGTCCAGCTAAGTAAGCCTTGGTAAAGGTTTGTAAGCTTGCCAAAGAAACGCTCAATCGCTTTGGTGAATTTGCCTTCAGTAGTTTTGGCGTCAATTGTATAGGCCGCCATCATCGGGGACAGTGTTAACGCCACTACGCCAGAGATAACAACCGCCGCGGCAAGTGCAAAGGCGAACTCACGGAATAAGCTGCCTGTAAGCCCACCCACAAAGCCGATTGGGGCATATACGATGGCCAGTGTAGCTGTCATGGCGATAACGGGGCGTACAATCTCTCGTGCTCCCTTAAGGGATGCTTGAAGAGGGCTTTCGCCTTTTTCCATATGGCGGAATACATTTTCCACCACCACGATGGCATCATCCACCACGAGACCAATGGCTAGTACCATCGCCAGCAGGGTCAGTAGGTTAATACTGAACCCAAACATGGTCATGATCGCAGCAGCACCAACAAGCGATAGCGGGATGGTAACAATTGGCACCAGAATGGTTCTGAAGGAACCAAGGAACAAATACATGACAATGATTACGATACCCACAGCTTCTATAAGAGTAGATGTCACCTGATCAATGGAAGCATTGATAAAGCGGGTTACATCGTAGCTTACGTTTGAAGTAAGCCCCGGAGGGAAATCTTGCTTCATGTCTTCGAACAGGGCTTTGGTATCTTCCACGATAGTAAGCGGGTTGCCCGTCGGCGATGCGTTCACGCCAACAAATACAACCGGTACACCGTTTTCATAACCTGTTTGGTCATCAGATTTTGCACCGAATTCAACGGTTGCTACATCGCGCACGCGGATGAGGTTGTTACCATCGTTCCGCAGCACCATATTTTCAAAATCTGAAATGCTGACAATATCTGTGTCTGCTTTCAGGTTGGTAGTGATATAGCTGCCTTCGATGTTACCTGGTGCCGCTTGTACGTTGTTTTCGCGTAAGGCGCTTGATACATCGCTTGCTGTAAGATCAAGTGCTGCCATCTTGCGCGGATCAAGCCACAGGCGGATGGATAGCTCCTGCGCACCGATAAGCTCAGTACTGCCCACACCTTCAATTGAAGCGAGACGTGGCAGAATAGCTCGGTTCAGATAATCTGTAACTTGCGGGATTGTGAGCGTTTCAGACGAGAAGCCCACATACATAATCGCGGTGCCTTGACCAGCAGTTTTGCGGATAACAGGGTCTGTTGCCTCAGACGGGATACGGAAACGCACCTCATTAATCTTGGCCATGATCTCGGTCATGGCTTGATTACTATCAGCATTTAGCTTCAAGCGAGCGCTAATAGTGCTCATGCCTTGAACTGTTTCACTGCTTAGGTACTCAACGCCAGTTGCGGTAGCGATAGACTGCGCGATAGGTGTTGTCACAAACCCTTGCATCAGCTCTGGCGTTGCACCCGGGTACGCTGTTGTTACAGAAATAGTGGCTGCTTCAATTTCAGGATACTGCCTGATAGGAAGCTTCATCACTGCGATGATGCCTGCCATCAAAATCATGATGTTTACGACAATGGCGAGCGCAGGCTTTTTTATGAATAAATCAGTAAAGGGCATGATGTGCTCCTCTAGTTCGCGCTTGGCACAACAGAAGTGGAAGCACTTGCTGCTTTAATCGTTACAGGGGAGCCTTCAAACACGCGGTTGGTACCTGATACGATAACGGTATCACCTTCCTTCAGGCCTTCCTTGATCACCACATAACCGTCACGGCGCTGGCCTAATTTCACTGAGCGGCGCTGAGCTGTGCCGTTCGCTGTATCAACTATAAAAAGAGTATCCCCGTATGTAGAACGCTCAACAGCTGTTTCTGGTACCATTAGAACCTGTTCGGCGCTTGGTAGGGTAACGCGTGCTTCAGCAAAAAGGCCTGAACGAAGCTTTCCACTGTCCTCAGGGATATAAGCTTGAACACTGATGGTGTGGTTGTTTCGGTCCACTTGCGGTTCAATAGCGATCAATTTACCCTTGAAAACCTCATTAGGGAAAGCCGCTATTTTGATATCAGCATCCTGGCCGGTCGTGATATTACCAAGGGCTTGTTCTGGTAGTTGAATGATAGCCGTAAATTTTGATGTATCGGTTAGCGTTACAAGCACTGTACCTGGATCAAGGTATTGGCCCAGATTTACTTGACGAATACCAAGAATGCCGGAGAAGGGTGCAACAACGCGCTTCTTGCGAATTTCAGCCTGTACTTCAGCAATGCGGCCTTTAACTTCATCAAGTGTAGCTTGGGCCTCATCAACCCGTGCTTCAGAAGAAGCTAAGCCTTTAAGGTCTTTCGCACGTTCAAGCTGCTTTTCTGCCAGTGTTTTTCTTGCGTTCAGTTGTGAGAGTTGGGCTCTATCTACGGTGTCATCAATCTGCAGGATAACTTGACCGGCTTCCACAGTTTGACCAGAGACAAAATGAAGCCCTGAGATCCGGCCCGTTGTTTCCGAAGCCAGATTCACTTGGTTCACAGCTTCAAGACGCCCAATGCCTGAAAGGTATTGCGGAAGAGCTTGTGGTGCCACCTCTGTGGTAGCTACAGGCATAGGCGGCAGTTGAAAGCCACCTTCATCATCCTGACCGAAACTGACAGTTGATAGTGCTATGATTGACGAACCAACCAAAGCAGTTAATACGATATTTTTTGCTATTTTTTTCATTACAGACCCCGCTGCCGTTACTCAGGCTATCTACTTAAGATTTTAATTCGTAAAAAAATCGAATTAAATTCATTTTGGGCATAAATAGCTATTATTTCGTTAATTTCAAGGAAAAAATGAATCTTATTCGGAAGTTGTTTGACTGTTTTGAATAGTGTCGAAAATTTCAGTCACTTTTTCAATAGGGTTAGGCTCAGTCCAGCCCCAACCAGTGAGATGCTTTGCTAAATTTTCAATGAAGATTGCACCCCAATCTTCTCTGGCAAAATCGGTTTGAGTTACATTTGCTGTTTCAGATTCGATAATGGAAGAAAAGGTAAGAGCATCAATACCTACGGCCAAAGACCAGCAACCCAAGTTAAGTGACCTGTTCTCTTTTTCCGTAAAAGCGTCTCTGCCAAATTCAGGGGCAGCTTCAGCTACGAGATTTGAAAATAGCTGCCACGCCTCGTTAAAAAAACTGTGCAGGCGGTCTGTCAAGAGAGGAGAGGCGCGTTTCCAGATTGAAGGAGCCATGGATAGATGGGCAAGCTCACTCATGGCAACCTGATCAGAGGTCTCTACCATATCATTCAGGCAGGCTGCTATCAGCTTTTCCGCTGGCGTATTCCCAAATTTTTGAGAATTTCTAAACCATTCTAGGTGTTGCTCAGAAAACTTGATAGCGAGCGCAATCAATAAATCTTCCTTACAAGGATAATGACTGTATAGTGTGCCCACCGAAAGCTTGGCGCGTTTCGCCAGATCAGACATTTTCATACTGAAGAAGCCTGCTTCTTCAATAAGTGAAATAGCATGATCCAATATCAATTGTTCGCGCTGCTGGCGTTTTTCCTGAATACTCATAAATGGCCCTGAGATATAAATTTGAATTCGAATTTAGTTCATTTTTAAAAATGTGTCAAACACCTGATCATTCTTACTGGCTTGATTTTGGAATGTGTCGATCTGCTTTGGCTGCAAACTGCCATGTTTCAACATTTCCTGCTGGAAGAAGTGCTGGATTTCTGACATTTTGTGCGCAGTTCACTATTTAATCGTGATTTAATTGGCCTATATGGCTTTTAAAGTTCTGCACCACGTTTTCAATATTCGGAGTTAGAAATGAAATCATTTATACCGCCAAAACGCACTTTGATGGGCCCGGGACCATCGGATGTTTCGGACCGTATTCTGGAAGCGATGGCGCGTCCTACACTTGGTCATCTTGATCCCGATTTTCAGCGAATGATGGAAGAAGTGAAAGAGGGTTTGAAAGCGCTGTTTAGAACAGAGAATAAACTCACTTTCCCGGTATCGGCACCAGGGTCCGCAGGTATGGAAACGTGTTTTGCCAACCTTGTTGATGAAGGTGATACGGTTGTAGTTATTCGCAATGGCGTGTTTGGTGAACGCATGCGCGAAAATGTTGTCCGTGCAGGTGGTAACGCCGTTATGGTCGATGCAGAATGGGGCACTACTCCAAAGCTTGAGGATGTTGAAGCTGCACTTGAAGCAAATCCGGATGCTAAAATTCTGGCCTTTGTGCACGCGGAAACATCAACTGGTGTTTGGGCTGATGCTGAGGCGCTTGCTGAGCTTGCACGCAAATATGATTGTCTAACCATTATGGATGCGGTGACAAGTCTTGGTGGTATTCCTGTGGAAATAGATGGCTGGCAGATTGACGCGGTATATTCTGGTTCTCAAAAATGTCTTTCCTGTACGCCAGGGCTTTCACCAGTTTCATTTTCCGATAAAGCCATCAAAAAGGTTAAAGCTAGAAAAACACCGGTTCGTAGCTGGTTCCTCGATTTATCATTGGTGATGAGTTACTGGGATGGTGAAGGTGGTCGCAGTTATCATCATACAGCCCCTGTGAATGCACTTTACGGACTTCATGAAGCTTTGGTTATGGTTTCAGAAGAAGGTCTTGAAAATGTATGGGTACGCCATGCGGTAATGCATGAAGCGTTGGCCGCAGGTCTTGAGAAGCTTGGCCTTAAATTCCTTGTCGATGAGGAAATCCGTTTACCTCAGTTGAATGCTATGGTCGTACCTGACGGAGTGGATGAAGCGTCCGTTCGTGCCTACCTGCTTGAAAAGCATAATCTTGAAATTGGTGCTGGACTTGGGCCTATGGCTGGTAAGGTTTGGCGCATTGGTTTGATGGGTTCAAGCGCATCTGAAGAGAATGTGGAGCTATGTATCACTGCAATCGCAGATGCACTTAAAGCGCATCAGTATCCGGTTGACGGTATCGCAGCACTTGAAGCTGCTAGAGTTGTGCTTGATGAATAAGTAGTCATAGCTGAATTCAGGAGGCGGGAACCTATGATATGGTCCCCGCCTTTTTTACAGGTTAAAACCCACCTTCGAGGATTGGCCCGTGGCTACCATCACAGCCACCTGCCGCGACACAGATAACTTCCTGTGTTGTAGGATTGAAAAAGAATTGTGATCTTTGGCCATTGAGGCATTGGAAAGCGCCTGTAGCAATAAAACCAGAAGGTGCGGTGCTGTATAGCGGATTATCGGCTGAGGTGCCATCACCGCCAAATACCAGATCAGTTTGTTCGAACGATAGTGTTTCAATAGACATAGCGTGTCCCCTTGATTGTGGTTGAAGAATAGTTGACCCTATTTTCGTGATGAAACGCAGGAAACTGTATTGGTTTTCCCCCGTTTGATTATTAGAGGCCTATGTGCGGACCGCCGGAACAACCGGTGCCTTCAAAAACACAAACCGTCTCAAAAGTGTCTAGATTGATGTAAATCTGAAAACGGGTACTACCGTTACAGTCGAATAAACCAGTTGCTACGAAGCCAGCCGGAGGGCTGCTGAATAGTGGGTCCTCAGCAGTGCGGCCGCTACCGCCAAATACCTGAGTGGTTTGCTCGAATGATAATGCTTCAATAGACATGATATGTCTCCCCAAGTTGTATTTTTCGTGCAAAAATAATCATGCATCTTTTATTTAGTGTATCAATACAACTTATTAGTTTTTGTTCGATTTAGTACATAATGAGGTGTTGATGTTGTATTTTTGATACTATTTGTGGAGTTACCGTGTGCTCTGACAGATTCTTTATTTAATGCCTCTTTTCACCAATGTTACGGTGTAGCAGTCTGAATATATAAATTTGGAATTGGGAAATTGGGCGAGGGGGCAACTATGTCACGCACTTCAACGAAGGCGCTGTCTGCAGCGCTGTTTGCAACAAGTTTATTTTATGCGCCAGCAGTTTTATCTGCGGAGGCACCACCACCATCAGTTCATGAAAAATGGACAGAACCACCTGTTCATATGCGAATGACAAGTGTGGTAACTGAAAAGCCAGGTGAAGGCGGAGACAAGAAAAAAGGCCTGCCACTTGAGCCGTCACGTACTGTTGAGTTTGAAACTGATGAAGCAACATGGATTGCGCTTGATGTATCGCCTGATGGCAGCACCATCATGTTCGAAATTCTTGGTGATATCTACACTATGCCAATGGCAGGAGGTGAAGCGACAGCTGTTCTAACTGGCATGGGTTTCCAGTCTCAGCCATCATATTCACCTGATGGTACAGAGATTGCTTTTATTTCTGATCAGGATGGTTCGGAAAATCTTTATATTGCAAATGCCGATGGTTCCAAGCCAAAGAAGCTTTCATCACTGGCATCGGGTGAGCTTATGAGCCCTGAATGGTCAGCTGACGGTAACTACGTATATGTATCTCAACTGCCGAACGGTATCGGTGCTAATGAGATCTGGATGTACCACAAGCATGGCGGTAAAGGTATTCAGGTAACCAACTCTCGCCCGCAAGGTGCGAATACACCTAGGAACCGCCAGCCAAATGCACAGGGTGTTTCCGTTTCAAAAGATGGACGGTATCTATATTACAGCACCAAGCAGGGCGGTTTTTCATACAATATGTCTAACTTTCCTTGGCGGGTGGTCCGCCGTGACCTTCAGGAAGGCACGACAGATACTATCGTAACCGCATATGGCGGCGCGATGCGGCCGGCTATTTCGCCAGACGGTACGATGCTTGTTTATGGTACACGCCATGAAACAGATACTGGCTTCCGTGTGCGCAATCTCGCGACAGGTGAAGACCGTTGGCTTGCTTACCCTGTGACACGGGATGATCAAGAATCCCGTGCGACACGTGATCTTATGCCTGCTTATAGCTTCACGCCTGATGGCAGTGCGATTATCACCACAAGTGGCGGTAAGATCGAACGTATTGATATTGCAGACGGCAAGCGCACAGTTATTCCGTTCACTGCGAAAGTGAAGCTGGATATTGGCGCTGATCTTGTTCATCAGGAAAAAGACCCGGAAGGCCCAGTGGTAGCGCGTATGGCGCAAACACCAGCGATGTCGCCAAGCGGTGATACAGTTGTGTTCTCAGCACTTGGTGAACTTTATTCAATGCAGTTAGCAGAGGGTGGTACGCCAAAGAAAATCGGCAGAGCAGGTAACAATGTACACCAGCCGTCATGGTCAAAAGACGGGCGCTATATCACTTACATCAGTTGGGATACAGATGGTGGACAGATATACCGTATGCGTGCGAATGGTAGGGGCAAGCCTGAGCAGATAACAAAAATCTCTGGTTATTATAGCGAACCACATTTCACACCAGCAGGTGATGAAATTGTTGCGATCCGTTCCTCTAACCACCAGTTCAATCTCGGGAATGCTGGCGCTCAGCGTGATTTGATTGCAGTGAATGTTAAAACCGGTGCAACACGAGTGATTATGCCGGGTTCAGGTTTTGGCAGCATTCATTTTGGTGATCAGGCTGACCGCGTGAACCTTTATGATGGCGATAAGCTTTTCTCTGTACGTCTTGATGGTACTGACCGCCGAGATCACCTGAAGGTAACGGGTAAAGGCCTTTATTTTGCAGCAAAACCCGTGCCTGCACGTGATATGCGCCTTAGCCCGAACGGCCGATTTGCGCTAGCACGTTCGCAGGAACAATTGCAGCTCATTAATGTGCCGCCAACTGGCCGAAAAGCTGTAACTGTGAATGTTGCAGGCCCAAGCGTACCGCTTAAAACGCTTTCTGATATTGGTGTTGATTATTTCGAATGGTCTGACGACGGTGAAACTATCCTGTGGTCTGTGGGGAGTACACTCTACACCCAGAAACTTTCTGACGTTGAGTGGGTGAAGCCAGAGAAAGAAGAAAGTAAGGAAGAGGAAAAGGCGGAGGAAACAGCTTCTGAAGCAGCAGAAAATACGGATGCTGAAAAGAAAGAAGAAAAAGCCGAAGAACCTAAGAAATATCAAACCTACGTAGCCCGTGTGGAAGTGCCGCGTGATAACCCAGAAGGTACAATTGTTCTGCGCGGTGCAACTGTGCTTACGATGGGAGAGCAAGGCACCATTGAAAATGCGGATGTTGTGGTAACAAACGGCAAGTTCGCAGCTGTTGGTCCTCTAGGTTCTGTGGATATCCCACGCGGCGCTGAAGTTCGTGATGTGAGCGGTAAGTTTATCACACCAGGCTTTGTGGATAGCCATGGTCACTGGCGTAACTGGAGCCGGAATGGGGTTGTGGAAGAGAACTTCTGGCCGTTCCTTGCAAACGTTGCTTACGGTGTTACCAGCGGCCTTGATGTGCAAACAAGCACGACAGATATCTTTGTAGCTCAGGATATGGTGGAAGCAGGCCGGATGATTGGCCTGCGTGCATGGTCAACCGGGCCGGGTGTATTCTCCGATACCAATATTAAATCCAAAGAGCATGCTGTGGATGTGCTGACCCGCTATAAAGATCATTACCGTACCAAGAACATCAAAGCTTACATTACCGGCAACCGGAAACAGCGCCAGTATATTGTGGATGCTTCTAAGGAAGTGGGCATCATGCCAACAACCGAGGGCGGCCTTGATGCGAAGCTTGATCTTACACACATGATTGATGGTTTTGCGGGTAATGAGCATAATATCCCGATTGTGCCGCTCTATAAGGATGTGGTGCAGTTAGCTGCGCAAACTGGCATTGGTTATACGCCAACCCTTCTCGTGACATACGGCGGCCCATGGGGTGAAAACTATTATTTCACCAATCAGAACCCGCACGATGATGAGAAGGTAAACCGCTTTATGCCGCATAATATTGTGGATGGCCGCACCAAGCGTGCTCCTTGGTTCCGTGATGAAGAATATGCCTTCACGCGGGTGGCGGACAGTGCCATTGATATCCAGCGCGCAGGCGGCAAGGTCGGTGTTGGTAGCCATGGTCAGTTCCAGGGGCTTGGTTATCACTGGGAGCTTTGGTCCCTTGGTTCAGGTAAAGCCACACCGATGGAAGCGCTCAAGGCAGCGACCATTGATGGTGCGCATATCATTGGTCACGCCGATGAAGTGGGCTCTATTGAACCGGGCAAGTTCGCAGACCTTGTTGTTCTGAATAAAGACCCACGTGCTGATCTGAAAAACACCGTAGATATCCACAGGGTGATGATGAATGGCCGTCTTTATGATGATGATACCATGAACGAAGAATGGCCACGTAAGCGGGCGTTGCCAAAACTTTGGTTCCATGATCAAGGCCCTAAATAACAGGTTGGAATAGGCAAAAGAAAAGGGGCTTTTGGGCCCCTTTTTTAGTGTGAAGAGCATAAAGCTCTTTAGTTACAGAGACTGAAGGTAGGCGCTTAAATCTCTGTTGAAGTGATCACTAAATTCCTGAAACATCATGTGACCGCCAAAGCTGGATATGCTTGCGTCAGGTAAAGTTCTCATCAGGTATGCTTCTGCTTCAGCGCTCCAATGTTCAGCGAGGTAAAAGTGAGTAGGGACGACGCCATTAATGGCTTTCGCTTCTTCTTCCCTGTTACTGAAAAGGCCAGATGCAAAAAGCTGTGATGCAACTACATGCGGTGTTTGCTGGGATATCTCTAGGACACGGCTTAATTCCTTATCGCTTAAGGTGCCACTAAACATCACATGTTCAGCATATTCCCGTATCATCGCTGCATGCCCTTCCTTTGAGGTCAGGGCATGATAGGCGCCGCCAAGGTCGCCTATTTTGCCCTCTGTCCAGATATCAGGATCTTCAGACATACCAATAGGCGGCATATCAATACAGATATGCGCATGGAGGTTTCTTGGATATTTGGCTGCATATTGCCATGTGGCAAATGCACCGAATGACCAGCCTATGAGTGTGATATTTGTTAGCCCTTTTGCACCGATGAAAAGCTCCAGATCATGGGCAATTGTTGTGTAATCGTTCCCCTCACCGGCGATTGTAGAAGCGCCGTGGCTCCTGGGGTCAAGCGCGATCACATGGTGGGTTTTGGAAAATTCTTCCAGTTGATGATGAAACACTTCCGCGGAAAACGTGAAGCCCGGTACAAATAGTAAAGTGGGGGCATCAGCGAGCACTGGTGTTGGTTTGCGTTCAACATAGGCAAGGGAGATACCTGATGCTATTTCAAGCATCTCCTTTTTAAGATCAGGCAAAAACATATAGCCAGCCCTTAAAAGTTTGCCCGGAAATCAATTCCTATAGTACGGGGACGATTGCGTACGATACGCGGACGTCCGCCAGCTTCTGCGGCTAATGTGCGGTTATCTGAATAAACGGCATCTTCATTAAACAGGTTATCCACAAAGAGTGTGATTGCATACCGGTCGTTTCTCAGGCCAAAGCGCGTATTAACCTGCGCGTAAGACGGACGAATACGTGGAGAATTGCTATCCACTACGGTACTGATACTGCTATCCACATACGCGAAATCCGATCTGCTGAACCACTGGAAATCACCGAAAGATGCCGGAGTTTCATAATCAACTGTCGCGGAGAAAGTCCACTCAGGTACCTGTTGAAGCGGGTCACCATCTGTTGCAATGCCCGGTACAGTTTCCGTGAAACGAGCGTTGGTGTATCCGGCGGCAGCCTGAAGGAACCAATGTTCATTTGGTCGGCCCGCAATTTCAAACTCGAACCCTGTGCTTTTCGCGGCACCAATGTTTCCAACAAAATCAAAGCCACAACCAAGCAGAATGCGCTGCTGAATGTTATCGAAATTCACGTGGAAAGCAGCGGCGTTCACGGTGAGCTTGCCTCCGTTCCATGTGGTTTTGGTGCCTAGTTCATAGCTGACCAGGCTATCAGAGCCGAAGGTTCGGGTGTCGTCACCAGTGCCAAAGCCAAGCGCTTCTGCCTGGGCAGGGCAACCGAGTGTCGCGGGTAGTTCACCATTGGTGCCACCAATACGGAAACCTTCAGCAACAGATGCATAAACAAACACATTTTCGTTGGCTTCATATTCGATAAGACCTTTGAAATTGAAGCCATCTTCTGATTGTACCGTTTCTGGTGACACTATATTGAGGCCGCCAGCCGCAAATCCGCCAATCACATCGTCTGTTGTTACTTCAGTATCAAAATAACGAACGCCAAGGGTGGCACTTAGTTTGTCTGTGAAATTATAGGTGAACTCCCCAAACAGGCCGAGTTCTTCAATTTGCATATGCGTGTCAGATGTGAAGATTAGGTCACCAGTACCTGTTAATCCGCCGGGCGCCCCCAGGAAGCCTGAGAAAACAGCATCAAATCCGGGTGCGATATTTGGCGGGTCAAAGGCTTCATTATCGTCAGTGTTTTGGTAGAAGGCACCAACTGTCATCTGGAAATCGCCAGCAAAATCAGAAACAAACCGGATTTCCTCAGCGAATGTCTTAAATTCGAGGGACTGGAAAATTGGTGAAGATACTGCGGTTGGCTGGGTTGGTAACCCTGCGCCTTGCAGGATTGGGCCAAGAAGAGTGAAAGAAATAAATTCGCTCGAATCTTCAAATTCATTGGTGGTGCGATCAAAGTATCCTGTGGCGGAGGTGAAAGTACCAAAATCAGTTTCATAGTTTATGTTCAGGCTAACTTGCACCCATTCGTCTGTACCGCCTTCATCCACATTAAAGAGGCGCTCTTGCGTGAAATCATCCCCAACAAGGGTAAGTTCCCCTGTTGTTTGATTGGTGACAAAATCAGCAAGCGGAAAGCCTGAAAGCTCAGTGCGCTGGTACATCACGCGCCCGTTAAAGGTAAGTGCGTCTGAAGCGTCAAGTCTGAGTGCTAATTGCCCTCCATATATTTCACGGTCATCAATGTCTTCTTGTGTGGATGGAGCATCACCCACCAGTGCACCAGCAGTGCCCGTCGGTACAACAACTCCGGGTGCTGTGGATGGGCCTACGATTTTATCAAAGATACCTTCTTCATATTGATAGTAAGCCGTTGCGCGTGCTGCGAAACGATCAGATATTGGGATATTGGCAGCTGCATCAAATAGATAATTCAGGCCACCTTCTTTGGTGTTCGACAGGCCGCCATGGAAACGGATGGTTGCTTCATCAAATTCCGGTTTTTTGGTGATCACGCGAATTGTACCGCCAAGACCCCGCGCGCCAAATAGCGTCCCCTGTGGCCCTCGCAGTACTTCTACACGCTCAACGTCTAACACGAGAGGATCAATAGATTCATCGAGCGGAATATCATCGATATAAAAACTGGTGGTATTCAGGCCTTCAATACCGCGGATGGAAATCGTGCGGTTTGCCAGAACACCATCATCGGTTGCTCCGAACGAAAGGTTTGGGATTGAAATTGCATAATCAGCAAATTCACTGACACCGCGAGCTTGCAGGTCTTCACCTTGAAGGGCGGTAACGCTCAGGCCAACAGTTTGAATGGATTCAGCTCGTTTCGTAGCTGTAATGATAATTTCTTCGAGCGCGTTTTCTTTTTCGTCTTCCTGTGCGACTGCCGGAGTTCCTGCCACCAGCGCGACAATGGAAGCTGATGCTGAAGCTTTTATAAGTGTTTTTGATAATGTCTGTATGGTTGATCTTCTGGTCATGTTTTTCTCCCAACACTCTCCATAATTCGATGGTTGGAAGTATTTTAAATTCCAGTATTCGTCATGGAAATCGGGGATACCCCCTATGAATCAGGGGCGCAGTGCCGATAGAAGCCCGGTTTTGTTGTGGCAGGCAGTTTTCCTGTAAATAGCGGTGAGGTGGCTTTCCAGTGTTTTCGGGCTAACACCCATTTTATCAGCGATTTGTGTGTTAGTAAGTCCTTCGCTGATCAGATGAATTACATCTTGCTGCCTGCGTGTGAGGTTGAAGTGCTTTAATTTACCTTGTGAGATATTATTTCGCGCACCTTCATTAAGGAAAAAGACTGTGAGCTTTCCCATTTCCGGCACAGATATAAAGAGAGCGGGCAATTGTTTTTCAGCACACGACGGCACTTCAATACTATCCGTTACCTGTAGAGTATCACCCCTCAGGGCATTGATGCAGAATTGACGTGTTTCCGGTGTAAAACTATCTAGAAGCATAGGCCAAAGTTGATGATCTGGAATAGCTACTAAACCCTGAATTTTATTAGTGAGGTCTGCTGATTTAGCCGTAATGTTACCTTGTGTATTTACAGTGATGAACCCTAGCATAGAAGAACGTGCCATCATAGCGGCGAGAGCTTGCTGTTCATCGTTGCGGGCCATAGTGGCCTGTAGTGCTTTCAGGCTAGTGGAAAAGTGCGACGCGAGTAATTTTGCCTTTAAGTGATCGCTTTGTTCATATGCACCTTTATGTAAAGGGCGATGTAAGCCAAAGAGACCATAATAGTTTTTCCGATCCGCAATAGTGAAAATCAGGCTCTGATGGATGTTCTGAGGTTGCAGAAAATCTTCATAGTAAGCGCTGTTAATATAATGGTGTTCGCGACCTATTGCTTGATCGGTAGAGACAGACACGCACTTACTTTCGTGGGAATTTTGCCCAAGTAGTGCGTAACAAGGGTCCTGTTGGTGATAGTTGCTTTGGTATATATCACAGTAAAGAGTATCCAGGTTATTGGCGAAGCAATCCTGCAGAGACAGTCCCGGTGTCTGGTTTGAATTCGTGTAAAACAGGCTGGAATTCGATTTGAAAAGCTCAGTCATTGGCACAAGTACAGCATCGACAAATTCGGTGATGGACTGGCATTCACCAGACATGCCAGAAATCGATGATATAAGCTCAATATCCCGTGCCTCTAGCAAGGCAGATATCCTTTCAAAGCTGACCCTTAAAAACGCTATCATGACTGTGCAATACGAGTCAAATTGGTGGAAACTATGCAGTTTGTCCCAAGTTTTTGATAAATAATCCCAGAGTGTGGCAAGGTGAACTGTCGCTTGTTAAATTGCCTTTGTTTTAGGGAGAGTTGTGTGCAGGCTTTAGAAACATTAGTAGAACAAGTTAAAGGGTGCCGTCTATGTGCATCTTGTTTTGAACATGAGCCACGGCCCGTCCTGCAGGTGCACCCTAACGCTTCCATTCTGATTGCTGGGCAAGCTCCTGGCAGAAAAGTGCACGAAACCGGTGTACCGTTTGATGATGCGAGCGGTGATAGGCTGAGATTATGGCTTGGTCTTAGTAAAGACGAATTTTATAATCCTGAACTGGTGGCCATCCTGCCTATGGGCTTTTGCTTTCCAGGTACTGGTAAATCGGGTGATCTGCCACCAAGGCCAGAGTGCGCGAAAGCGTGGCGTAGTGATTTGATGGCGTTCCTACCGAATTTGAAGGTTAAACTGCTGGTGGGGCAATATGCACTTAACTGGCATATGAAAGGACAAGTCAGAAAGAATCTGACTGAAACTGTGAAGGCTTGGAGAGATTTTCAAGCAGACGGTTATTTCCCGATGCCGCATCCAAGTCCGCGCAATAATATCTGGCTTAGTAAAAACCAGTGGTTTGAGGCTGAAGTGGTTCCAGAACTTCAAACTCAGGTGCGTGACTGCATCAATTAATTTTCTTGCCTGATTCTTAGCTGTACTACGGTGTACTAGTGAAATATAGTACACCGTGTGAATGACATGTAATTTTTTGCTGAGATAATAAATCTTTTAAAATCAATAATTTATTATGTTTTAACCGTGTTTGGTGAAAGCATGTGCAAAATATTACTGTTGACAAAAGTTATAACCGTACCCACTGTACTACTACACGCAGTACAGTGGGTTTGATACTGAAATGAGCGCTATGAGTTCGGTAAATATTCAAATTGTAACAGGTGATGCCCGACCAATATTTCGGCAAATTGTCGATGGTATTCGAATGGAGATAGCTTGTGGTAATTTGATACCGGGCGCCAAGTTACCAAGCGTTCGAGGGTTAGCTCTCCAGTTGATGATCAACGCCAATACTGTGGCCAAAGCTTATGCGGAACTAACATCGCAAGGCTTGGTAGAAGCAAGGCAAGGACTGGGCTTATTTGTGTCCGAGCCACGACAGCTTTTAAGCAAAGAAGAGCAGGAAAAACAGTTGAAAGAGGCCGTTGAAACATTTGTTGGTGATGTTGCTTATCTGGATTTCAGTGAAGCGGAAATCATTGGTCATGTAGCCGCGAGCCTTAGCAAACTGTCTGCAAAAAAGAAAACTCATGAGGTCTAGCGAGGATAGCATGACAGACTATTGCATAGAAACAGATGCACTGACCAAATGCTATGGCAAGAAGACCGCCCTGAACGACTTTTCTCTGAAAGTCCAAAAGGGCGGCATTCATGCCATTGTTGGCAGTAATGGCGCGGGTAAATCCACTTTGTTCCGTTTGCTCCTGGGGATGATTGCTCCCACGAGTGGATCGGCAAAGGTTCTGGGTGTGGATAGCCAAAACCTAACAACCGATGTACGGGGTAAGGTTGGGTATGTGAACGAAGAACATACCTTACCAGTATGGATGACAGCGAAGGCTGCAACCCATATGCAGAGGAGCTTTTATCCTCTATGGGATCAAAAAATTTATGACCATGTGATTGGTTATTTTGATGTTGATCCAAATCAGAAGATTTCGGGTCTTTCGCGCGGTGAACGCGCGGGGCTGAATTTGTCCATGGCGCTGGCGCAAAGCCCGGAAATACTTATTCTGGATGAGCCAACCTTGGGCCTTGATGTTGTCGCTAAACAGTCATTTCTGGAAGCACTGATGTTCACAGAAACAGAACGTGCAGCGACGATCATTTATTGTTCCCACCAGATGGAAGAAATTGAGCGGGTCGCTGATCAGCTCATTATTATGGAAAAAGGGCATTTGAAGAATAACAGTGCTCCGCATGAATTTGTCGAGCGGGTTTCTGTTTGGGCGGCGGAAGTAAACGGTAAACCTATTGACCGTTCACAAATACCAGGGCTGCTCAATATCAAACGCATTGACGATCAACACCATATTATGGTGACAGATCAAGGGGATGATTTCCCGGAAAAGGTTAAGCATCTGGGGCTGACAGATTTACAGTCTATGCCAGTGAACCTTGAACGTGCGGTAAACGCATTCCTTTCCAAAAACCATAATTCTCCCGACAGCAAAATCGGATAGGGGGCAAACATGTTTGAATTATATAAAGCTGAATTTGCCCGTTATAGAGTTTGGGCATTGTGTGCTGTAGTTGCTGTGTTGGCATTCTACGGTTTTCTGGCAAAGTTAAAGCCGTTTTTCGAGGCTGATGCATTGCAAATATCTGCAATGAATATTGGCCTTGTGGGCGGTAGTTTTGGCTTTGGTATTGTGCAAATGATTTTGCATAAGCGCATTAACCATTGGACTTATCTGATCCACCGTCCGCTCGAAGTTCATAAGATATTTATTGCTTTGGCTGGCGCAGCGTTGACCATTATTTCCATTGTGGTGGTTGTGCCGCTTTTGATTATGACGAGTGGATTTGATGCCTTTACCGCGGAAACAGTGGATATGCGTCACTATGCTTATATCCTTCAGCTTCTGCTTACATGTTTTGCGGCTTATGCTGTTGGCACCTTCTCTGTGCTTAATGCCAGTAAGGGGGCATTTCTGATCATTCTGATGATTGCAGCTTATTTGATGCCTAATCCCGAAACTGATTTTAAGCAATTTTTTCCAGCGATCATTATTCTTGCCGGCTTGTTTTTGTTGAATTTCAACAGCTTTAAGGCGGATCTGACAGCACATACAAAAGAGCCGTGGGCGATTTTCCTACAGGTTAGCGGTATGGCACTTGGTATTGTAATGGCAATAATGGCGTCATCGACAGTCTTTTACCATCTACCGCTTTTCATTACAGGCCAACATCCTGACGATAACCCATATGATGGTAGCTTCAGCTATATGTATGAATATGAAATGGGTGAACGTCCGGCATATGTATTACGCAACAGCACACACCCGTCGGCTGATATTTATGCGAAGCAGGCCGAACTTGCTGATCAGGAATTCTTTAGCCTTAATCAGTGGACTTTCCCTCGTCAGGGGCAAATGTATGTGAAGGATAAGCAGTATGCGCTTCAACCTCGCGGGTTGAACCAGATATGGCAATTCTCTCATGATGCAATGTTACTGATTGGGCGAAACAATAAAACTGATGAAATCATTGGTGTTATTGGGCAGAACGGGTTTCTGGATAATATGGATGCTGTGACTGAAGCTGACCGCTTCAAGGAAGTACCATTTATGATCGGTGAAACATTCCTTGAGACAACATCGCATCTTTATCATGTGAACTTTGCTGATCGTGAGATGTTGGTTAAACACCAACCTGACGCAGGTGAAGAATATATTGGTCGTCTCCAGATTAACGAAGATTACATTGTAATCGTTTCTGACAAGAAGAGTTACCTGTTTGATAAAGTGGCTTTTATTGATGAGTTTGAAGCGGCTGAAGCTGAATATGTTGTTGAACATCCAACAAGGCCAGAAGCGATGGCATGGGTAGCCACATACCGCTTAGCTGATGGGTATATGATGCTTTTCTCAGGCAATGATTACTTCGCGAATAACAAGCCGGGTGCATCGATTGTTCATGCGAAACTTGGCGGTTCATCAGAACTTATCCACGAAGAGCAGTATGCTTACAAGAGGCATCCGTTTTGGATCCAGCATCTAGAGTTCATTGCGTCACCAGCAAATTACATCCTGAAGAATGTATATTTGCACTATATCGAGCCAAGCGAGACCAGAAATATCCCATTCAAGGATATTACAGGTAATCGGTATGACACCCATGTCTGGATTTTTGCAGGGTTCTTACAAGTACTTACAGCGTTGCTTGCGTTCCTGTGGAGCAGGAGCAGAAAGCTAGGGAAAGCTCAAACCTTCACTTGGACTGTGATGGGAGCAATTTATGGCCTTCCTGGTTTTATAGCTCTTGTTTTGATGAGCCCATGGAAGCGCGAAGCAAAAGCGTAAACTCTGTAGAGGTGCGGTTATGAGTAGCCGCACCTAAATAAAACCAAATAACTACACGACAGAGGAAAACATGATGAAGCACTTTACCTATAAAGTGCGGCAACAGGTGAGCTATGCCTTACTTGCAGCTGCTGGAACACTGGTTTTCACATCTATTGAAGCTAAGGCTGATGATCTGGACGATGCAATTGCACAAATGAAAGCTTCTGCTGAAGCACCGATCATTGACCGAAACATAATCTTTAAACGACAGCCAGTGCGTGGGGTAAAACTTTCCCCGAACGGTGCGATGATAGCTTATCAGGTTGCAAAGGGCCGCCATGATGAGGTGTGGTTGCATGATGTTAAAACATCGGAACGCAGGAAGCTGCTAACTTCAAAAGAAGTGAACCGGATTTCCTGGTCTGGCGATGGACAGCATCTTTTCGTAAGGACGCGACAAAATGTAAATGTAATAAAACTTGAGGAAGGCACGCTGCCACAGATTGTCATCAACTTGGATTCTGAAAAAGAGGAATTCTATTACGGAGTTGATGAAAAGCATCCTCATGCCTTCTTTGTTTCATTGAGACGCGATGAAGATAATACGTACGGTTTGTTTCGTGTGTTTCCTGATGGAAGTAAGGAAGAGTTTTTCCGTTCGGAAAAGCGAGTGGATGATTTTCTCTTTATTCCGAGTATGGATATATCGCTTATCAAACGAAATTCGGCAGGGTTAACAAGCCAAATTTCAAAGATAATAGATGATAAAGAAGTGCCTTTTTATACCTGTGAATTCAGAGATCCGTGTCAGTTTGTCAGTGCTCCAGAAGAGGGGAGTTTCTTCTTTATTCAGGCACGCTTTGATGGGGATTTAACCTCGCTCTATAAATTTGATCTGGAGAACGGCAATAAGACATTGGTGCATACTGACCCTAAAAGTCGGTATGACCTGGATGAAACCATACTTGATAATCGTACATTCGAACCGCTTATGGTTTCGTACCGGGATGAATACTCAAGTACCTACGGTTTAAAACCAGAAATTCAGCGTGTAGTAACTCATCTAACCTCCCGCATTGATGAGAAATTTTACGAAATCGTCACGGATCGTGCTCAGAATAATTGGATGCTTATGGGGATCAGCGCTACCCACTCAGCTCCCAAGTTTCACTTTTACAATAAAGAAACACAGGCTGTTACAAGGCCGCTAAAAGATCATATTGAAGAGATCTATGCCGAAGATCCAAGAATGGAAGAGGCAGATATTGGTGCAAGGGTTGCCATTAGCTACACTGTGAGTGATGGTATGCAACAATATGGCTATGTAACGTTACCAAAAGGGCTGGATCCTTCTAAAGTGCCACTTGTTGTGTTTCCTCATGGTGGCCCGTGGGCCAGAGATTATGGTGCTTTTAAAAGTCAGGCAGCATTTTTAGCAAATCGCGGTTATGCAGTTTTTGAGCCGGCGTTTCGTGCTTCAAGTGGGTATGGTTTCAATTATCTGATTTCAGCTAATCGGGATTTTGGCAAAGGCCGTGTACACCAAGATATTATGGACGGCATGGAATATGTGCTCTCTCGAGGTATTGGGGATAGAGATAGACTAGCTATCGCAGGGCATTCTTTTGGTGGCTTTTCAACAGTAGGTGCTTTGGCTTATGAGCCTGAGACGTTCAAAGTTGGATTTGCGGGCGCTCCGCCCGTTGATCTAGTTGCTGCCGTCCGTTTTTTAAGTAAGCGCGCTAAATCGGATCGTGAATTAAGGCGCCTTGCAAGGCTGGAATATCTTTCTGCTGATCCTGATATTGAAGGACAAACAGAGGAGCTTTACGCTAAATCACCGGCCGCTCATGCTGGTAAAGTAATTAAGCCGCTATACCTTTGGGCCGGTGAAAAAGATGATCGGGTGAATATTCTGAATGTTCGAGATTATGCCCTTAAACAACAGGAAGCTGGTAAGCCGATTAGTTTAATGGTGGAGCCACGTGCAGGCCATTCCCCTAGAAAACAACTTCATCGAGAGGCGTATTTTTATATGTTAGAGAAAGCGCTCCATGATCATGTTGGGGGGCGTTTTCAACAAGAAACCAGCGTGCGCTTACAGAAATATCTGCAAAAGGCGTTAGTGATTGACGTCAACAATGTACTGTCAAAATAAGAAAAAATGCGCAATTAAATTCCCGAAGCCAAAGGTGTGGTGAAAGGGTAAATAATTGCGCATATAAACTTTTATTAATTTAATTTTTTCCAATAAATCGCTATTAATTAGTGTAATTATGCTAAAAAATTTGAAATAAATATTAAATTAAAACTGATTTTTCTTACGATTTTGGGCCATAATATCCTCATAGGGAAGTAACTGCTAGTAATCTATGAGGAAGAGGCTGTGTTGAAAAAATTATTCACTGAACATCCGGAAACAGTTGGCGAAAGTTATTTTGAGCATATGGGGCAAGCATTCTCATTTGGTTCAAGTATGCTTCTGAACGGTATCGCTTGTTTGCTACATGGCTTTTTTCCATTCCTATTCGTTAAAACAGGCAGCGAAGCGATTACGAAGTTGCATGATCGTATGGTTTTAAACCGTGATCGCCGCAAGCCAAGAGTTTCAAATACTGAAGAATTAGCATAGCGACGGGCTGGTTTTTCATGTCGTTTTTATCAAACGCCTTACCCGGCCGGGCCGACCTGCCCACATTGAACTGGGGAACAGCAAAAAATAATATACCGGGAGTTTTCCTGACACTCACACTTGCTATGGCGGCGACCTTTGTTGCCAGAAGCTACGGTGGGCCAACGATGCTGTTTGCGCTTCTATTTGGTATTGCCTTCAATCATTTAGGTAAAGATACCAAATATGCGCCGGGTATTCAGTTTGCATCAAAAACGATCTTAAGAATTGGTGTGGCGCTCCTTGGGGTACAGCTCACCGTCGGAGAATTAAGCGCGCTCGGGGCGCCAATCGTTGTACTGGTTACTATGGGGGTTGCCGTTACAATTATTGGGGGGGCTGCTATTGCCAGAGCACTTGGGTTGTCTTCCAGGTTTGCTGTTTTGACGGCTGGGGCCGTGGCAATATGCGGTGCATCTGCTGCGCTGGCTATCTCCGCTGTATTACCCAAGTATGAAAACAAAGAGCGCCACACCATCCTTGTTGTGGCGGGTGTTACCGCCCTTAGCACCATTGCAATGATTCTGTATCCAGTTCTCACTCAATCTTTGGGGATGGATGATAAAGCTGCAGGCATGTTCCTTGGCGCTACAATCCATGATGTAGCTCAGGTCATTGGTGCTGGTTATGCTATCTCCGATACCGCAGGGGAGACTGGTGCGGTGGTAAAACTGATGCGCGTGGCGTGTCTTGTACCAGCCGTTTTCATGATTGGCCTTGTTTACCGGGAAAAAGGTAGCGAGTGCGACGGCAAGACCACAACTGGTCCTTTATTGCCACTTTTCCTGATTGGCTTTTTGCTTCTCGTTGGTATTAACAGCGCAGGTCTTATTCCAGAATTTGCTGCGGCTGAGATCAGTAGTTTTTCTCGTTGGTGTTTGGTAACTGCGGTGGCTGCACTTGGTGTGAAAACCAATGTGAAAGAAATTTTAGGGGTTGGCCCAAGGCCGCTTATGGCGCTTAGCCTGCAAACAATTGGGTTAGCGCTTTTCGCGTTGTGTGGGCTCTCAATTATTTTAATGTAATTTGCTCTTAATCTCTTAAAATAAAGAAAATTATTTATATATTACGTAAGGCACTCCATAATCGGTGTGCCTTTAATTTTTTAAACAGGATTTTCTTATGGCTTCGCAGACAGGGCAGAATGCTAGTGAGGATGCTAAAACAGTGTCACACTGGACAACAGCGAAAAGTTTACTGCCGTATCTGTGGGTGAAAGGCCGCTGGGATTTACGTTGGCGTGTTATCCTTGCACTTTCTTTTCTTGTAGCTGCGAAATTTATCGGGGTTTATGTGCCGTTTCTGTTTAAAGACACGGTTGATGCCCTCAGTCCAAAAGCGACAGCCGAGGCTATCGCAATCGCGATACCAACCGGCCTGATTATTGGCTACGGCATTGCCCGTGTGCTTAGCCTTCTCTTTGGTGAGTTGCGGGATGCTGTATTTGTAAAAGTAGGTCAACATGCACTGAGGCAGGTGGCTCTTAAAACCTTTCGCCATTTGCATAACCTGTCTCTTTCTTTTCATCTTGAACGTAAAACAGGTGGCTTGAGCCGCATTATCGAACGCGGTACCAAAGGTATTGATTTTCTACTTCGTTTTATGCTGTTCAATATCTTACCGACCCTGCTTGAGATCGTGCTGATCAGTAGTATTTTCTGGGTGAAGTTTGGCTTCCTTTATGCTGCTGTAACGTTTGCGGCACTCGCGAGTTATATCTATTTCACCATCGCAGTAACCGAGTGGCGCCTTAAGTTCCGTCGGGAAATGAATGATCAGGATACCAAGGCTAATACCAAGGCGATTGATAGCTTGATCAACTTTGAAACAGTGAAATATTTCACAAACGAAGAACATGAAAGTCGCCGTTATGACAAGGCGCTTGAACGTTTTGAAAGCGCGGCTGTTCGCAGCCAGTTTTCGCTTACATTACTGAATGTAGGGCAGGGGTTGATCATTTCTTTGGGTTTGGTGTTTGTCTTGTGGATGGGGGCACAGGGTGTGGTGCAAGGCAAGTTCACTATTGGTGAATATGTGCTGATTAACTCTCTTCTTATCCAGATTTATATGCCGCTAAATTTCCTCGGATTTGTGTACCGCGAAATCAAACAGTCCCTTACCGATATGGAAAAAATGTTTGAAGTTATCAGCACTCATTCTGATGTGACCGATAATGTCGATGCCAAAGATCTTGAAATAAACGGTGGTGGTGTACTGTTCCGTGATGTGAAATTCCATTACGCGGAAAACCGCCCGATCCTTAAAGGTATTAATTTTATGGTGCCTGCGGGCACGACGACGGCAATCGTTGGGGCTAGTGGTGCTGGCAAGTCCACCATCTCTCGTATCCTCTTCCGGTTTTATGATATCGCGGAAGGTGGTGTTTCTGTAGACGGACAGGACATACGAACCATTACCCAGAAAAGCTTGCGCGAACAGATTGGAGTAGTGCCGCAGGATACGGTGCTCTTCAACGATACAATCCTCTACAATATTCGTTATGGGCGCCCGGGCGCGACAGATGAAGAAGTTATTGAGGCAGCAAGGTTAGCTCAAATCCATAATTTCATTGAAGCCCTTCCCGAGGGCTATGACACCGAAGTTGGTGAACGAGGTCTCAAGCTATCGGGCGGCGAGAAGCAGCGTGTGGCTATTGCACGAACGATCCTGAAAAACCCTGCTATTCTGTTGCTCGACGAGGCGACATCAGCGTTGGACAGCCAGACTGAACGAGATATTCAGGCATCTCTTGAGCAAATCTCTAAAGACCGGACAACCATTGTTATCGCCCACAGGCTTTCAACCATCGTGGACTCAGATGAAATCCTTGTTATGGATGCCGGAGAGATTGTTGAACGGGGTACCCACAGCGAACTGCTTGATATGCAAGGTATGTATGCAGATATGTGGCAACGCCAACTTGAGGTGAAAGAAGCTAAAGAAAAGCTAGTGAAGCTTGAGGCATAAAAAAGGCCGGCCTCTTGAGGCCAGCCAGTCTGGGAAACTTTGTAATTCTTAGAACGCGTACGTTGCTCTCGCGTACCAGTAGCCACCATTGAAACCGAATGGCGCCGAACGACGTGAGAATTGGAATACACCCGGGGAATCGACGATACCTGCAATGGTGCCACCACGAGACTGACCAATAAGGTTACGGTCTGGTGTTACATCAAACAGGTTATTCGCGCCTACTGTCAGTTTCAGGCCGCTATCACCGAAGGTGTAGCTTACCTGAAGGTCGGTCAGCCATTTTGAACCGAAGTCCTGAACGTTTTGGCCAGCACCTGTTGGTGTATCACACGCGCCTTCGCAAACTGTGTAGGAACCAAACTGGTTAAGGCGAGCAATGATCGCCCAAGGGCCTGTCTGGTAGTTGGCAGATAGGTTTATACGTGTTTTAGGCTGCCATTCTTCTACAATGGAAATATCCTGTGGGGTGAACAGTGGGCCAACATTAACACCGCCGATTGAGTTCACGATGGAACCATCTTTTACAGAGGTGTTCGTGTAGTTGCCGGATGCTGAAAGTCTGAGACTTTGATCACCTGGAAGTTCCACATCATAAGTTAAAACAACATCTACGCCGTCCGTTGTGGTATCTGCGATGTTAAGCAGGAATTGGCCTGAAGAGGCAGCCCCCGCAACGGCTTCAAAGCCTGGTTGGGTTAGATCAATACCTGCTGAAATACCGATGCGATCATCAATTTCAATATGGTAATAATCACTCGTAATGGTGAGGGCACCCATAGTAGCCACAAAACCACCACTGAAGCTGATAGATGTTTCTTCCTGCAGTTCAGGCACGCCAGCCAGGCGGGCAATTTCGCTATCATTTCTGAATGTACCGCGTTCTTGCGCCACCGTTTGACCATCAACAGTTACAAACTGTGTAGAAACACTGTTTGAGAATTTCTGTTGCAGGGATGGTGCACGGAAACCTGTTGAAATAGAACCGCGTAGGGCAAAGTTTTCAGTAACTTCAAGACGAGTAGAGAACTTACCATTCAAGGTGCTACCGAAGTCGCTGTAATCTTCATAGCGACCAGCAACAGCGATCATCCATGAATCTGTGATTTGCGCTTCCACATCGGCGTAAAGCGAGAAGTTGTTTCTGCCTTCATCTACTTCATTTGCTGGTGAGAAACCTCTGAATACCTGAAAACCACTTGAATACGGAACAGGATTTACATCACAGCCTGGGCAGTTGGTGTTAAGAGCGCCACCATCCTGATAGGAAACTGGTTCTCCAGCTTCGATTGTGAAGTTCTCATCTCTGTATTCAGCACCGAAGGCGATGGTTGTTTCCACACCATTGAGATCAAATGTTTTCACAGCATCAGCATTAAAGGTGGTTTGGCTGATGCCAAGTGTACCAGCTTCGGCTGATGTTGGGCTGTTTACGCCGAAAGAAGCGTTCAACGAATTTGAGATCAGGTAAGAGAATGAATTCGAGCCGTGGTTGATACTGAAATCTAAATCCCAACCACTATCAAGTGACCACTCGATACCGCCAGATAGGGAGTAATCTTCAATCGTTGTATTGATTAGTGGTAGGAAGCCATCCGGGTAAAGCTCAATTACTGTGCGGTTAAACTGGTTCGCACGACGATAGAAACCAGCGGTTTGGTTTTCACGGTCAGAATAGGTACCGAATAGATAAAAACGCTTGTTGTCATCAATAGGTAGTTCAGCGTTTAGAACCAGCGCTTTTTGTTCACTATCACCATCACCAATACGGAAATTCTGGCGGTCAAAATCAAACTCACGAGGATCACAGCCGCTGTTATCTGAAGCGTTACAAGCACCGCCGTTATCAAGGAGCGGGTATTGAACTGCGCCAGAAAGGCCAGCGCGGTTTGTATTACCGCGATCACGGTATTCAGCTGTCAGGTTAATGAAGCCATCGTCACCAAGGCCGAAGCCTGCATTTGCGTTTGCTACAAATGTTTCGCCATCGCCTTCATAAGTTTGGCCATAAGAAACATTCACTTCGCCGCCTTCAGAACCTTGCTTGAGCACAAGGTTAATTACGCCGGCAATTGCGTCTGAGCCATACTGCGCGGCAGCACCATCACGAAGAACTTCAATGCGGCCTAGTGCTGCGCCAGGGATTGCGTTCATATCAACACCAGATGCACCGCGACCAACGGAAGTATTTACATGTAGAAGTGCACTTGTATGACGACGTTTGCCGTTAACGAGCACTAGGGTTTGATCGGGACCAAGGCCGCGAAGTGTAGCAGGGCGTAAAGCGTCTGTACCATCAGAGATAGATGAACTTGAGAAATTGAAGCTGGGCGCAAGAGTTTGCAGCATGCGGCCTACTTCTGTTTGGCCTGTGTCTGCGAGTGCTTGAGCGTTTACAACATCCACAGGTACTGGAGTTGCTATTGCTGTTCTACCTTTTGCGCGCGTACCTACAGAAATAATCTCCTCAATCGCGCCTGTAGATCCGCTATCGCTATTCTGGCTTTGGCTGCTTGGCTGCGCTACGGCTATGCTCGGCTGAGGTTCTGGCTTTTTTCTAACAGTAACTGTATTGGCGCTGGTAAACGTATATTCTAAGTCAGTGCCTTTAATGAGCATATCAAGTGCTTCACGTGATTCCATTTTACCAGTCAAGCCTCTGCTTGAAGGTAGGTCACGTGTATTTGCTGCTAGAATAAGCTGAACGCCCGCTTGCTCTGAAAATGCCAGCAAGGCAGACTGCATTTTTTGCGGTTTAATTTTAAAATCAATGTCACGCGCTGCATCATCAGAGAGAGCAGCAGTGCTCATGGAAAGTGCAAGTGCAGTGGCGCCGAGCATAGAGCCGACAATCCGCTTAACACTTTTCTTTTTTATAGTCTTCACCGTTTATTCCTCCACTATGTACTGGCATGTATATTTTGAGCCAGTTATTTCCTAAGACGCTGAAGTACGGATAAATTGGAATTTTTTTTAAAATAAATCTGATTTCACGCAATATTCTGTCAATAATGGCAATTATTGCTGCTCATCAGCCTTCATCAAAACAATGCTGGAGCCAACACGAACGACCTTAAGCGGATAGCCTTGCTGAAGCCCTTCCAGCCAGTTATCTACTTGATCAGGGTATACAGTGCCAGTGAAGCTGTAGTCACCGATTTCCTTGTCGCCGATACGGATTTCCTTTTCCACATAGCGGTTCAATTCTTCGATTACTTCATCAAGAGGTTTCTCTAACATCCTGAGGACCCCAACACGCCATTCGAGGCCTTCGTGTACATCGACTGTGCGTACTTCGGCCAGCCCCTCTGTTTTGGAATAGGATGTTTCATTACCAGCTGTTACGAGTGCCACTGGTGAAGAAGTTGTTTCTGTGTTTTCTTCTTCAGAACGAACAGCGACTGTACCTTCAAGGACTTTAACAACAACACCTTCTGGTGCTTTTATAACATTAAAGACAGTTCCAATGGCAGTGACAGTGCCGTCGCCTGCTTCAACAATGAAAGGGCGATGAGGATTTTTGGCGACTGTGAAAATGGCTTGCCCTTCCAGAAGGCGTACCGTTCTTGAACTGTTACTGTATTGAACCTCGATTTTACTGTCAGGACCAAGTTCTACAATGGAACTGTCAGAAAGTTTAACAAGTTGCTGATCTTCAGTGACAGTCGCGTAGGCTTGGATAGCTGGGGGGCTAGGTAAATCAGTAGACGGGGAGTAAAGCAAGTACCCCGCCATAAACAGAGAAACAAAACAAGCCGCAATGGCAGCATATTTACTGTGCCAAGTGTTTTGAGGGGGCTGCTCTGTATTATTTTCTGTTACAAGGCTGAGTACAGAACCACCAGCAAAGTTTGCGGGGCGTTCTGAGGTGGTTTCTATGCATTCGGTTGGGCCGTGAGCTTCCAAATCACTTATATCTAGCTGATCAAGTTTGCCCCACAGAGTTTCAAGCCTTCTGAAGGCAACGCGGTGTTCTCTCGAATTCAGGAACCAGTTTTGCCAGGCACGAAGTTCAGTGTTAGACATTGTACCGTCTTGCAGGGTCAGATAATAATCTGCCGCTTCTTCCAGGATTTTTTTATCCAGCTTATTTTCAACAGTATCGTTACTCATACAGAACTGTCCCGCTAGTTTTGCCAGGCATCAAGTTCATCACCCAAAACATCGGTGCAGTGAACCATCGCTCTGACAACATATTTACGTACCATGCTTGATGAAATGCCCATGTCGAGTGCGATTTCATCATAATCACGGTGTTTAAATTTATATTCAACGAAAGCGTATTTGCATTTCTCGGGCAGGCTTTCAATACAGCAAATAACCTGCTCTAAAGCTTGCTTGCCTGCGACTTCACGTTCGGGCGTGAAATCAAAAACCTGGGCGGAGGAAGTTGCAGTTTCCTCTTCTGTGTAGGCCTGAGATCTGCCTTTGCGGCGAATGCGATCTATGGCAATGTTGGTAGCTGTTCTAAAGAGAAAAGCCCTTAAAAAGCCAATAGTGTTCGCATCATCCAGCCGCAATAGCCGTACATACGCTTCCTGCGCTACTTCAATGGCTTCGTCATGGTTTTTCAGACGGCCAGTCAGGTAGCGCACTAACTCTTCATTATGGCTTTGGAAAAGTTGTTGAATCTCTTCCTTTGCCAATGCTTTATCACCAGCAGCTTGTTCTTTTATGCTGCTGGTTTCCTCCCTTTTTCGGAGGTATTTTGGAAACTTCATACCTCACTCCTCGACCTATATGACGAAGAGCGTGCCAGATTTTGGAATAAAAATATAGAAAAAGACAAAAAAGAAGGGGCCGAAGCCCCTTATTGCACTAGAAATAGCGAGTTAACCGGAACATGACATGGCTATCGTCTTTGAAGGCAAAAGCTACATTATCTGGGTCAACATTCATAAAGAAGCGGCCTTCTATTTCTGCGACCCAGTTGTCTCCAAAACGTTTAGTAGCTTCAATAACCCCTGACATGGAAGCATCGTTAACATCCGTTACTATACCTGCAAGGATAGAGGTGTCATCCGCATCATTAAGGGCATACCGGGCACCTACGAATACATCGTTATCTGCGACGGTGAAGGGGGCGATCGCCGGATCATCTGACCGACCATCATACTGGAATTCTAGAAGAAGACCTAAGTCTGCGCCTGCTTCTGAAATGCCATAAAAAGTATATTCAAAGCCACCGACAGCAGCTGCATATGTTTCGAAAGCGCTGTCTCTGACAAGGGCTTCAAATTTCCACAGCCATGCATCTTTGGTATACTGAATATCTACACCAAACTGAGTGATGTCATCATAATGCGGTATTAGCGCTGTTGCTTCTGAATTCGGGATAAAGCGGGCTTCACGGTTCGCGCCGTGGAAGAAAGATAAACCAACATCCCAGTCGCCAAAATAGTGACTGTAGCGGAGAGCAAAATCAACGTCATTGTCATCGTCGGTTCCTTCATCAAACAAAGCTAAATCATTATCTACCAACAAGGCAGGCCTCAGGCGACCGTCAGCCCCTGGAAAGGTGCGCTTCCTGAAGCCGGGCATAATATAGGCTGTGATTTGGCCCCAATCCCGCTGGGTGGAAACCTCAAGCATTGGTTGGCCAAGCTTGTCCTCATTATCAATGTCTTCAACACTATCAGATTGGTTGATGATATCGACCAGGTGAACACTTTCAGCTACACCCCAGAAAACTTTTCCAAGCCCCGCGCGAACGGTCCATTCATCTCCGGTCCAACGCACATAAGCTTCTCGCAAATCAAAATGGGTTCTTTCCCCATCTTTTGCGTCCAGTCGGGTGTAAGGAATAACAACAACATCCCATGCCTGATCGCTACTTTGCCAGCGAAGATCTGCTTCAAGCTCAAGCGAGGGTTGGTAAGTTGATATTTGGCCGGGTAGCGCGCCTTTTTCGAAGAACAAACGGTTCTCAAATCCGACGGAGCCTGTCAGTTCAAAATCACCCGCTGCTACAGGCATTGTAGCAACGAGCAGAGCTATACTGGATACCAGCTTTTTCATAAGGTTTTCTTAACGCACGCGCTTGAGGACACCTTTGACAAAATCTTTGTCAGCGAGGCCAGTTTTGAACTTGTACTCACCATAAGTAAGTGTAGTGGATTTATTTGTTTGATGATTTGTCATCGCAAGGGTATGGGCGCGCCATATACCATTATCATATTCTTTGTAATCAGAGAAGTTCAGGGTTTTAAGAAGCGCGTTTTTGCGGTCGTAAAAATCAATTTTACGTACCTGATAAACATCCTGATCGATATAGGATACTTGGCGTGTGTAGCCGGAATTTTTATAGCGTGGGAAGCGCTCAACGACATCTACTTTCATACCGTCCAGTGTTTCTTCACCGATATACTTATATTCATATTTGTTAAGTTCTGTGGAGGTGAAATCCTCAAATGCAAACTCAGAACCTACAAACGGGCCGGATTTATTAGCAGAGGAAATACGCTTCACCCGCTTTAGTGCTGGCAGGTATAGCCACTGGTTATCAGGCTCAAGAATTTTGGCATGAGAAAGAAGGGCTGTACCTTTCACATCACGTGGTGTGGAAAAGACCGTAAGGCCTTTATCGCCTACGTCTTCATTTTCCCTTTCAAGGGTTTTGAAAGAAAGTTCACGCGTTGTCTCACGACCAGCAGCGTTCACAAGTGTCATAATCGCTTCAACTTCAGAGCTCGTGAAACCATTATCTGAACGGTCTGACCGTGCGGCGATATCAAAGCCTTTTTGCTTATCGGCGGCTTCATCAGCTTGTACGGGCGCAAAAGCAACGCTTGTGGCAAGAACCGCTCCCAGAATGGAAGCGGAAATTGTTTTATTCAGGAGGTTAAGCTGCATTTTTTTTCTCCACATTACTGTCGTTAGTTTCAGCAGGCTTTACTGCAATTAGTTTGCCTGAACCGCGCATCAAAAGAGCTGGCAGGAACAGGAAGTCAAAGATAAGGGCGAAGGCAATCGCTAGTGCTGTCAGTAGGCCCATATCCGCATTGATTTTAAAGTTTGATGTTGCAAGATACGCAAAACCAATCACCAGAATAACTGTGTTGATGACAAGGGCATTACCAACCATTTCAAACGCATATTTAATGGCGCCAGCGCGGTCATATCCTTTTTCGCGAATACCGCGGATATATTTGGAAAGGAAATGCACCGTATCATCCACCACAATACCAAGAGATACACTGGCAACAGAAGCTACAGAGAAGCCTACTGTGCCTACAAGCAAAGCCCATGTACCGAATGCTACAAGAATCGGCAGACCGTTCGGAATGATCGAGAGCGTACCAATCTTGAACGATTTAAGTGCAAAGATCATAACAACAGCAATTGCGAGGATTGCAATAACGTTACCGGCAATCATGCTTTCCACATTACGCTCTGCAACATAGGTAAACATCACCTGCGCACTTGTTGGCACTGTTGCTTTCATGGTGCCTTCAGCATTTTCAGCAATCCATGCGCGTGCGTTATCAAGGAACTCTTTTGTTTCAATGGTTGAAACATTGCTTAGAGTTACTGTCATTCGTGAGGCAGATTTATCGATATTGATGCGATCATTGAGATCAAGTCCGTACGGGAGCGAGATTTCATAAAGCAGCAGGTATTGGCTTGCCAGTTCACGGTTTTCAGGCAGTTTATACCAACTTGCATCGTCACTATGCATATTCTTGTTCAGGCGCTTCATAATGTCTGAAATGGAATATACGTGTGTTACATTTGGTTGCTTTTTAGCCCACTGATTAAACGCGTCGAGTTTTGCCAGGTATGCCGGGTCATTCACACCTTGCTCGCCTTCAGCCAGCACTGAGAATTCGATTGGATAGAAACCGAAAAACTCATTTGCGTAATCAGCATCGCGGCGAAATTCGATGCGCTGATCGAAATATTCAGTCCACTGATCATTAAATTCAATCTGTGGGATCATTGCGATCATCGCGATGGCAAAAGCGCCGATGCCGTAAAACAGCTTTTTGTTATGTGCCACAACAAATTCTGCGAGGTTACCCATAAAGTTACTGTCAGATGTTTCCTTCTTCGCAGCAACTTTTACAGGCAGGAAGCTCATCATTGCTGGGAGGAATGTTACTGACATCAACCATGCTGCCACAACACCAACAGCTGAAATATTACCCAAGTGCCAGAACGGAGGCGCATCAGAGAAATTAAGAGCCAGGAAGCCAATTGCGGTAGTAAGCGATGTAACCATCACAGGCATGAAGTTTACACGAAGTGCTTCAACAAGAGCGTCATGTTTGCTTTCGCCTTCACGCATATGTTGGCGCATTGTAAGCAGAATATGCACTGCATCTGCGATCGCGAGCGTCAGGATAATGGTCGGCGCTGATAGGGAAATAGGGGTTAGCGCAACACCGCCAAAGCCTGCAACGCCCATCCCGATCAGGGAGGCGAACAGGATCATGGCAACGGTTACAACTGTGCCAGAAATGCTTCTCACTGTAACAGCCATCAGAACAATCAGAATAAGATACATGATTGGAATAATGGTTGATACATCACCAAAACCGGCTTCCTGGAAGGAAGTGTTGAGCATTGAAACACCTGTGATGGCGATTTTATGCTCAGGGTATTTTGCCATGATTTCACTGCGAAGCTGACGCACATGTGCAACGGCTTCTGGGACTTCATTCATGGATTTTTCAGGGTATTGAACGACAACGTTAATCGCGATAGCACGGCTATCTTCTGTAACCAACTGGTCCCGTAGAAGAGGTTCGGCAATAGCAATTGCACGTTTTTTCTCAAGATCTTCCTTTGACAGATCAACAGCGCCTTCGACAAGGTTTTCAACGATCAGATCGTCTTCCTCTGACCAAGTATGCTGGAAGTTGCTGATAGAATCTACGCGTAGTGAATAAGGAATTTGCCACGCTTTTTCTGTCATTTCTTCAACAAGGGCGAGGGTTTCATTATTAAACACATCGCCAGAGTTGGGAACAATGGTAAAAAAGAAATTATCGTTCTTGGTATAAGTGCCTTGAAACTCTTCAAACGCCTGAAGTTCAGGGTTAGCTTCAGAAAAGAAATCGCGATAATTATTTGAGAACCCCAGATACTGCATGCCCGATGCAATACCAAAGGTAAGAAGAATAGTGGCGAGAATTACCAGCCACCGTTTTTTTACAACACCGTTTGCAAGTCTAACTGCAAACTTGTCCATTGCGGTCATGGTTTTCGGCATAGCCTGCTCCATCAAATGCCATGCCCGCTCTGCTGGCCTTTCTAGGGGGGAAGAGGCGAAAAACCAGCAGAACGGACAAACTCAGAATTATTTTCACTAAACTATTGGTGTTTTTGAAATAGGATAATACGCCGCAGCCTATTTTCCTTTTCTCTTGCCTCTATATGGACATCCAATGTACATAATTGAAATTGATATTCGTAACATTGGAAATTCACATCATGAATTTGGCTGGTATTGATCTGAACCTACTTCTTGTTTTTGACGCTGTGATGAAAGAACGCAATGCAACGCGTGCAGGGATGGCAATTGGTATGTCGCAACCAGCTGTTTCCAATGCCTTAAATCGCCTTCGCCATATTATGAAAGATGATCTTTTTGTTCGTGGGCCTGACGGTATGCGTCCTACATCAAGAGCGCAGGAACTTGCGAACCCTATCAGGCATGCTTTAGCTGAAATCGAGGAAGCACTTAATCCTGCGTCATTTGATCCGGCAAATGCAGAGCGCACTTTTGTGATTGCCACAACAGATTATGCTTCCATGACCCTTATGCCTTATCTTGCTTCCTATATTTCGGATGAAGCACCGAAAGTGAATATTCACACGATACCCATTCAGGGAAGGCTTTACGAAAAACTGGACTCGCAGGAAGCAGATTTTGGCATAACAGCGCTCAGTGAAACACCTGAGCGGTTCGGCCGAATGGATATGCACTCAGATGAGTTTGTTGTGATGATGCGCCCTGATCACCCACTCGCGAGGCATAAAAATTCTATCCCGCTCGAAGAATATTCTGCGGCAAGGCACCTATTGGTTACACCCCGTGGTGATGCACGCGGTTTTATGGATGAGCAGCTTGAGAAACGTGGTTTGAAACGCCAGATATCAATGACCATAAACAGCTTTGGTCCAGGCCCAATGATTGTTATGTCCAGTGATCTGATTCTTACTATCCCGAGCCGTATGGCAGGGAAGTGTGCTCAGTTCTTTGATCTTCATATTATGCCTAGCCCAATTCAGCCACCGAAGGAATTAACAGGTGGTGTTATGATTTGGCATAATAGATTAACAAACCATCCGGCTCATACGTGGTTCAGGCAGCTTATCAAGCGCGCTTCAGATGATTTCATTCAACACGGGTTTGAGCATTATATGAATGTAAGCCTTGATCCCAACAAAGATTTGTTGGCTAGTCAGTAACCATAATACGAATGCCGAGATCCCTTGCGGTTGGTTTTAACTGATCTTCAATGTCTGCTGAAACCACGCCCACCTGAAGGCTGCTCCAGGTGTTTACTAACTGCGTTAACAGGTCATTACCTTCAGGGTGATCTGAAAGCCGTCGGATTAACGCAGTGGGAACTTCTACAAAACCGTAACGCAAACATCCAAGTGCATCTTGTGCCATTACCGCGTCACTGAAGCGGTCAATCCAGATTGGGTGGCCAAGGTTTCTAAGGTGCCGTAAAGCGTCCCAGTGAGGGCCGCCCATTTTAACTGGAGGAATACCCTTCACCCGGAAACCGATACTGTTGGTTGGTTCTTCATACTTTTCCATGATGAAGGCGAGTTCAAGATGGAACCGTTCCTGAATAAGGGTGGAACGACAAAGTTCATAAAATTCTGGCGTACGCTTATCGTTTTCAGGTTTCTTTGAACGTATTCGTATTAAGTCTTCGAGTTGTGCTAAATCATGCTGAAGGGATATATCTGGATGATCAGCCATCACTAGGATTTCTTCAGGCAGCCTGATCTGACCTTCAAGATTGACTTTGCCCTGTTGCAGAAGCCCAACCATTGATGAAGCGTTTGTATCCATTATGTCTCGTGGAGTAAGCTGGTATTTGTAGCGGTTAAGAGCATTCAGGATCAGGTTTCTGTTATGCTCAATGCCGTCAACAACGCCTGAAAGTTTTTCTGAAGTCTCAGATGGTTCAATTTCTCCCAGAAAGACACTGCGGGAGTGGTTTAGAGCCTTATGAAGTTTGTCAGCAGGGATATCCCGATCATCAAGCTCAATGTTTGATGTTTTGGGTACAAAGGTATCAGGTGGCAGATTTAATTTTTCTGCGACGGTTAGCATTTCCTTATGGAAAGCTGTTTCGCTCCAATCACTCGAAGTGATTAAGCCATAACTAGCTTCGTCGAGCTTACCAACTTTACCGCCGATCGCTTTGGTTTGCAGTTCTTGTTCAATTTGTTCGCGGGCTGCTTTTTTATCCGTTTGGGTGAGCTTGGACGTATCTTTAAGTGCATCAACGCTCACCATCGTGAGCTCCATATCGCCTTCGTAAGGGGATGCTAGTAGTTCTTCTACAAAATTGAAGAAGCTATGCATATCTGCCGCTGGTTGCTTTGGCTCATCAGTGTGTTTGACATTGCTTGGCTTATAGAAATCCAACCGGCGTTCTTCCGGCCCTGTTTGTTCCATTTTCATATCGAAGTTAATGTAGCCACCTGTTTTTACCCTGAGCGGTACTCGCGGAAACAAAACATCAGAGAGCGTACTGCTATCTTTTTCAAGAAGCTTGCCTAAACGGTCAGAAGCATCAGCCGGGAAAAGGAAACTTAAAGGGCGGCGAAATAGGTCGGTATCAGACCAGCGCATGATGGATTTAAAGCGGTCATCAGCCTCGCTAATAAGGCTGTTTTTTACAAGGAATAAACTGAACTCAACTGCGCCCACGGTTGCCTCGAATGATAAGTTGCCTGAGGGTATTGTGGTATCACAGCTGCTTTTAAGGCTTGGTAAAGTAACAATTCAAATTGGATTCAAATTGATTGAAAAAGGCCCCGCTGATGCGAGGCCTTCTTGGTGTGTAGGTTATTTTTGAGCTTTCAGGTCTGCTCTAATCTGAGATGCAATTTTTTCTACATCGGCTTTGATTTTTGTTTCATCCAGTGTGAGGATTTTACGATCTTTCATCAGAACTTTACCTTCAACGATAGATGTGACTACATCACTTGAATTAGCCGCGTAAACCAGCTGAGACATGATGTCATAAAGCGGTGTTAGGCGCGGGCTATCGAGCGAAATTTGGATCATGTCAGCTTTCAGGCCCGGTATAAGTGCACCTGTTTCTTCCATGCCTGCAGCAATAGCGCCGCCACGTGTTGCTATCTTAAGTGCTTCATAAGCCGGCACAACTGTTGGGTTGGTTGCCACGCCTTTGTGGATAAGGGCTGCAAGACGCATTTCTTCCCACATATCCAGATCATTATTGGAAGCGGCACCATCTGTGCCGAGGCCAACATGAACACCAGCTTCAAGAAGAGCTGGAACTGGGGCTACACCAGCGCCTGTTTTCATATTAGATGTTGGGTTATGGATAGCACCAAAGCTTTTGCCAGCTACGGTCTTAATATCTTCTTCTGTTGGCCATACTACATGAGCCGCAATTGTATGTTGATCAAGCATGCCAATTTCTGAAAGAAGCTGGATGGATGATTTACCGTATTTGTCGCCAATGGTTTTGGTTTCGGCTTGATCTTCAGCCACATGGATGGATACCGGAACATCAAGTTCTTGTGCCGTTTTGAAAGCAACTTCTAAATGTTCTTTTGAAACTGTATAGGGCGCGTGAGGGGCAAGAGCAGGTTTGATGCGCGGGTGCGCTTTTTCTTTCCAGCGCTTCACATATTCAACGCCTGCTGCATAACTGTCATCCCAACCTTTAAAGCCAGGGCTTGGGAAATCAATCATTGGGGCAGAAATGGTTGCGCGCATGCCACACCGATCAACAACATTCGCGATCACATCTGGATAAAAATACATATCCACAAAACTTGTGGTACCGCTCTGGATCATCTCGTAACAAGCAAGAGAGGTGCCTGCTTCAATCAGCTCGGGATCAACATAGCGACCTTCCATCGGGAAGATGTACTTTTGAAGCCATGTCATCAGTTCAAGATCATCTGCCATACCGCGAAACAGCACCATAGATGAATGAGTGTGACCGTTTACAAAGCCCGGCATTAAGGCTTTGCCTTCACCGTCTATCATCTTGGCGGAGGTGTATTTCGAAAGTACATCATCTTTGCTGCCAACATAGATGATTTCACCGTTTTTCACGGCAACAGCGCCATTTTCAATAAGTGGCTGTTTTTCATCCATGGTCACAACATAGCTGCCAGCCACAATCATATCTGCGGAGAGCTTATCCATTTTCTTTTTTTCTCCAGCTTCTGCTGCCGATAATGCAAGCAACGAAAAGGCTGCACAGGCAACATATTTAAACATCTTCATGGTCACTTCCTTTAACCCAGACCAAATAATATTAAGCATTGTGATACGTGAGGAAACAAGATCTCTGCAATGCATTTTTACGTTGCAGAGCGAAATTGAGCTGGTGATAAGCCCTTATGCTTCTTGAAAGAACGTACAAACGGTGCAGGTTCCGAGTAGCCGAGGCGTGTTGCTATTTCGGAGACTGAAAGCTTGGTTTCTTCCAGCAAAGAATGGGCTTTTTGCATACGGCATGCGAGTAGTTCAGAGCGGAAAGTTGTATTTTCTGCCTCCAATTTTCGCTGGAGAGATCGCGTAGACAAACCAAGTTCTTTGGCAGCAGTTTGAACGGATAGGTCACTTGGTAGGCGGGCGGCAAACCAGTTTTCCAGCAGTTCCTTCAGTTGTGCTTTGATGGTGAAAGGGTTCTCCAGTTCCTTCCTAACATGCTTAAGCAGTGTTTGGTGGAGGGCAGGGTTTGCCTCAATCATTTGAAGCTTCAGACTTTTTTGTAGCCAGAAGATGCTGTTGCTCGGGGCACTAAATTGAACGGGAGCATTAAACATACGCTCATATTCTGTTGCGTTTTCTGGCTTTTCTCGCTTGAGCCAGACCTGAGAAGGAATAGCAGTTTGTGCTGCAAGCCGTCCAAGCTGGCTGAAGGGCAGGAGGGATGCTTCAATACGGCACGTTTGGGCAGGGATTTTTTCCTGATAAGGGAAATAGGTAACTTGTAACTGTTCAGAAGTTTCTTCTACTTGAAAGCTGCCCGATCCAACATACGCTGTATTCTCGCAGGATGCCTTGATCGCGTCGCCAACCGTTTTGCTGGTGATTAACATATGGCCAAGACTGGCAAATGACGTATAGCGAACCCGTTTGCCCACATGCATGCCCAGCATATGATCTGAGAGCTTGAAAGCTGCTTCCCATAGCTGATCTGAGTAACTCATTGGTACACGGTCAGAGAGCTTATAATCAGAAAGAGGTTTTACACCCGCTTCTTCATAAAGGCGCGCGGTATCGATACCATAATCGAGGAGTAAAACCTCCTCTATGGTTGACAAATACCGAACCAGCACTCCTTCATTCATGTGGGCCCATTCCTGACATAAATTAGTATTGGCGTAAAATATCAATTATTCGGCGCTCACTGTCATTCTTTTTGTGTAGTTCGTCAAGTACAAACAAAGTGGGAAGTGGAGGACTATGTTAGAAAATGCGGATGCTATTCAGGATGCGGTTATAAAGATGGACCCATCTGTTCAAAAGCTCTTATCAGTATCGCTTGCTTTTACGATGCTGACGGTGGCGCTTGGACTGAAACCTGAAGATTTTAGATTTATCAAAGAACATCCTCAATCAGTGGTGATTGGTTCGCTGGCACAGTTGCTGGCGCTGCCGGTCGTAACGCTTGGGTTGATTTATTTGATAACACCAGAAGCTGGAATTGCCTTGGGAATGCTCATTGCGGCGGCCTGTCCGGGGGGAACTATTTCCAACCTGTTAACACGAATAGCGGGTGGAGATGCGGCATATTCTGTTTCACTCACTATGGTTTCCAGTATTTTCTCAACAGCTGCACTTCCCTTCGCCATTTTGTTCTGGACGGGCCTATATGGCCCAACCTCTACCCTTCTTGATACAATCAACATAGACCGAGTGGAATTTATCATCGGGACAAGCATAACGCTACTTATCCCACTTGCGCTTGGGCTCACGATCTCGCATCACAAACCTGCTTTAGCAGCAAAGATGAACCGTTATTTCTTACCGGTTGCGATTGGCATTTTAGTATTTTTGATCGTGTCCGGTCTTGTCAATAACTCTGACCTGATCTTGAAATATGGAAGCACCATATACCCAATAGTTATCGGGCATAATGCGCTGGCTTTCCTGGTTGGTTTTTCGATTGGTAAATTCACACTTAAATCCGTTCGCAAGGTAAGGGCGCTTACGTTTGAAGTAGGTATTCAAAACACGGGTTTGGGTTTGCTCATTGTACTTACCCAGATGGGTGGTGTTGGCAGTACTGCGCTAATCGTTGGTACATGGAGCATATGGCATCTCTTTGCGGGCTTTTTGCTCGCCAGTAGTTTCAGACTTTCAGACAGAATTAATGCGGCAAAGCATCAAGCTGCGGAATAACATCAGGAGAGCGACATGGCATTCGATCTACTTATCAAAAACGGTACTATTTATGACGGTAACGGTGGTGAAGCCTATAAAGCAGATATTGCCGTTAAAGACGGTATTATTGCCGAAATTGGCGATGTTTCCGGCAGTGCTACGAAAGAGATTGATGCTTCGGGCCATATTGTAACACCTGGGTTCATTGATATTCACACCCACTACGATGGGCAGGTTTCCTGGGATGCGAACTTCGAACCAAGTGTGAACCACGGTGTGACAACTGCTGTGATGGGAAGTTGTGGAGTAGGTTTTGCACCAGTTCTGGAAACGGATCACGAGAAACTGGTACGCTTGATGGAGGGTGTGGAAGATATTCCCGGCACTGCGCTTTTTGAAGGCCTTACCTGGGAATGGGAGAGCTTCCCTGAATATATGAACGCGATTGATTTCCCGCATACCATCGATTTTGCTGCCCAAGTGGTGCATGACCCGCTCCGTGTTTACGTAATGGGTGACCGCGCTGTGTTCGACCAAAACGCAACAGATGAAGATATCGCTCGGATGCGTGATCTTACTCGCGAAGCTCTTGAAGCAGGGGCAGTTGGTTTTTCAACAGGGCGTTCAGATGTACACCGCAGTGCAGATGGCCAGTGGACACCAGCGTCGGAAGCCAGTGCAAAAGAGCTTATGGGGATTGCTTCAGCCTTTGATGGTCTTGATCACGGTGTGCTGCAGGCGGTGAATGACTTTGATCTGGAACGTGAAGATGCGGGCGCGTTTGACCGGGAATTTGATCTGTTGGAAGAGTTTGTAGACGCCTCAGGTGGCCGGCCATTTTCAATTTCATTAATGCAGCGGGATTTCGCACCACAACAATGGCACCAGATCATCGACCGTGTGGAAAAAGCCAATGATAAAGGCATGAATATGCGCATGCAGGTGGCACCGCGCGGTATTGGCGTAATCCTTGGTTTGCAGTGTACTTTCCACCCGTTTATTGGGTTTCCAAGCTACAAGAAAATCAGTCACCTCTCTCTAGAGGAACGTGTGGCTATTATGCGGGACCCTGAGTTTAAAGCGCAGCTCCTTAACGAAAAATCAGAAAAGATGGCAGGTGACGGTACCCCAATTCCGCCACTTACTGATACTCTCCTTGCGCAGATTGAACTCATTGCCTGTAAGATGTTCCTTCTTGGCGAAAACCCGGATTACGAGCAGTCTATCGAAAACTCTATCTACAAGATGGCTCATAATGATGGCGTGCCTGTGCTCAGCAAAATCTATGATTTACTGCTGAAGAATGACGGCAGGGAATTCATTTATTTCCCTATCTATAACTATACGGATTTAAACTATAAGGCGGTTCACCAGATGATGAGCCACCCAAAGGCATTGCTTGGCCTTACTGATGGTGGTGCACATGTAGGCACGGTATGCGACGCGAGCTTCCCAACATATCTCCTGTGTCACTGGACACGTGACCGCCAGCAAGGACCTCAGATCGAGCTGCCGCGTGCCATACAAATGCTTACAGCAGATGTGGCGGACTACGCAGGGTTTGATGATAGGGGTCGTTTAGAGGTAGGCAAGAAAGCAAATATCAATGTGATTGATCATGCGAATATTCGCCTATATCCGCCAAAAATGGTGCAGGATCTTCCTGCTGGCGGTCAACGACTGTTGCAAGATGCGAAGGGGTATAAAGCTACCATTGTTGCAGGTGACGTTGTGGTGGAGAATGATCAATTGACAGGGGCGTTGCCGGGGCGTTTAGTACGGCTTGGTAATAAAGGAAAACAGGCTGCATAACTTTATGCTTGATGTATTTTCAGAGCTTGGCTGGCTCCAGATTTTAGGAATGGCAGGCGCAATATTTGCGGCTGCTGTTTTGCGTGCGTTCACCGGGTTTGGGTTTGCACTCGCGGCTCTTCCTGTGCTCAGTTTATTCTTAGCGCCGGGTACAGCGGCTAGCATCGTTGTGCTGTTAACACTAGGCGTTTCGCTTCAGACTTTTCGGTCTTATGCTAGGGATGTTGAAGTAAAGCCAATGGCGTTGGTTGTTGTGCTTTCAGCAATTGGGACCATACTCGGTACGCAAATTCTTTTGTTTATTGACCCTGAAATGTTTACCATAACTATCGGTGTGACAGTTATGGTTGCGTGCTTCTTGCTTACGCGCTTTAAACCTGAGTATACAGAAATAGGTGGTGTGAAAGCGTGGGTCGCGGGATTAACTTCAGGCCTTATGAACGGTGCTGTAGCAATTCCTGGACCGCCTATTATTGTTTATGCAATGGCAGTATTCGCTGAAGCGAAAGATAGCCGGGCTTTCTTGATGATGTTTTTCCTGTTTTCGGCTGTTTTTGCAGCAATTACATATAGCCTGAATGGTATTATGACCCTGAAGGAGCTTGTTTTGTTTGCTACTGCATACCCCGCAATGATGATTGGTGACAGAGTGGGGTTTTGGTTATTTGAAAATTACGGCACGGCGGCATACCGTAATATCGCAATTGGGGCGCTTTTCGTTGTGGGGGCTGGAATAACTTTGGATGCTATTCTTTAAGTGGCTCTGTGTTTGATACCCAACCTAGAATTTGTCCTTCGCTGATAAGGCCAACACGGGCTGAATCTAAACTCCCGGGATGACCTAGGACTAGATACCCTTTTAGCGGGCCTTCAGTTTCCATTTTTTTCAGGCGAGTTTTGTAGGCGCCAAGAAGCTTGTATGTGCGTTTGAAGGGGGTAACAGCTTTTTCGCCGTTCACAGAAAAACTGCCATCTTTATGCACTGTTACTGTGTCGCCAGGGAAACCCCATAATTGTTTAATGATGGCGTTTGGGGTTTCTTCATGCGTAAAAACCAGGTGGTCATAGCGCTTAAAGCCTTCACATCCCATGCTTCTGATGCTGATGGCTTGCTTATCCCATAGGATGCCCTGCATGGAATTCCCGGTAACGGATGACGTTGTTATTTCACAAGACGTGTCGCTTAAAAGGAGTGCGGCAGAAAAGAGAACAGCAATCATGTAATACCTGATCTTTATGCATCGTTAGTTTTCAAAATTGAACTCTGCGGAGTTTATGGTAAAAAATACACCATTCAAGCATTGATTAGGATGGGGAAACTTTATGCGGTTTTTAGTAGTAGGGTTACTGTTGGGGATGTCGGTAGCGGCGAGTGCGCAAGATAGAGCAGCACCAAGCCCTTTTGATGATAGAGGCGGGTTGCCTGTGCCTGAAACGGTGGAAGATTTGAAAAATCTTACACTAGATTTTTGGCTGAAGTTTAGAAGAACCAATCAGGCGGCTTATAATTATATTAATGAAGCCGCGGACTTTCGAGCATATCAATATGTGTGCAAACGTCATCAGTTGAATATTGATATTGAGCCTTTAACTCTGCTTTCCAAACAATATGTGAAACAGGTTATTCCTGCACATTTTACTGAACCTGAAATTGATATTGTTAATAGCTTGAAAGATGATGCTCAAACTGCATTTTTTGAAGATATGGCTGGTGATGTTATGTCTTTTGAATACGGTAACCGTATCGCTCAGCAAGATACAAAAATCCGTGATAGTGGTGAGAGTAAGATGACATTCTGCCAAGATGTTGAGACAACTTATAAAGAAAAATATGTCGCACTTCTTGCAACGGCGCAGCGCAGGTTAAAGTAATTATTAGGAAATAGCCTCCATATTGCCGTAGTTTTTGTGCAAAGCTGCGGCAATGTTATTTTGGGTATATATTGAAGGCTGATTTTCTTATGCGTAAGTTTGTTTTTATAGCGTTACTGTTTTTTGTTTCCTTCCAGCAAGCTTACGCCGCAGGCACTGTTCAGTGGCCTCATACAACCAGTAATCTGAAACCAGATCCGAAAATCAAATACGGCCAACTTGCAAACGGCATGCGTTATGCCGTGATGGCAAATGAAGGCCCTGCGGAACAGGCGGCTATCAGATTTTTGATAGGTGTTGGTTCGCGCTATGAATATGATAATGAACGCGGTATCGCACATTTTGTTGAACACATGGCTTTCAATGGTTCAAAGAATGTTCCTGAAGGTGAAATGGTAAAAATCCTTCAGCGTCACGGTTTGGCGTTTGGTGCTGACGTGAATGCATCCACTTCTTACGATCAAACGATTTACCAGCTTGATCTGCCCAATGTAAAACAGGAGACGCTGGATGCATCTTTTATGCTCATGCGTGAGGTGGCAGGAAATATAACCTTTGATGCTGATGCAATTGAACGTGAACGTGGTGTCGTGCTTGCTGAGAAACGCGGTATTAATCCACATGCTCTTGCGACATATGAAGCACGTATTGATTTTCTTTTACCTGACTCTCGTCTTATGAAGCGCCGCCCGATTGGTACTGAAGAGGTAATCTCAACTGTGCCAAGAGAAACTATGGTGGATTTCTATAATGCTTTTTACCGCCCGGATAATGCGTTTTTTGTAATTGTTGGCGATATTGACGAAGCAGCTATAGAGGAAAAAATTAAAGCGGTGTTCGGTGATTGGCAGCCGGTAGGCGATGTGCGTAATCTTGACTATGCAAAGGATACAGCGAACCTAAAGAATGATACCCCAAAGGCTAAATTTCATTACGGTGAAAAAGATACGCCAAGTATCAGTATGTCTCTTTATTCCCCTTATGAAAAAACGGAAGATACTATCGAAACTCGGGTTGAGAACCTCGTGAAGCGCGCAGCACATTCGATTGTCGCAAACCGGATGACAGATTTAGTGCGTGAAGGAAAAGCTACCTTCCTGGGGGCTGGTGCAAACTTTGGCAGTGTTTATGAAGTTGCACAGAGCGCCACACTATCAGCCTCTTCTGAACCTGAAAAATGGGAACAATCTTTTGTTGAAGCCATCGTGGAGCTTCGCCGCGCACTGGAATTTGGTTTTACGCAGGCTGAAATTAAAGAGCTGCACGCCAACTGGCGCACCAGCTATGAGTATGGTGTGAATGCCGCGGATAAACGCCCTAATGGCGGTTTGGCGAATTACATTCTCGGTAGTTTTCACAGCAATAGCGTTGCCACTGCGCCGGATACAAACATGGAAGTGTTCGAACGGTATCTGCAACAGGTTACGGCAGATGCTATGCTTAATGCGATGCGTGAGATTTGGTCAAAAGCTCATCCAAAATTCTTCTTTGTAAGCAATGAACAGGTGGAAAACGCGGAAGCCAGAATAATGGCTGCAGTAGCAGCGGCCGGGCAGATTGCAGTGACACCGCATGAAGATGGTGAGGTTAAAGCTTTCGCCTATACCGAGTTTGGCCCAGCAGGAAAAATTGTTTCTCGTACACCAATTGAAGGTACCGAGGGAGAAGCAGTTCTTTTTGAAAACAATGTCATGCTGAATATTATGAAGACCGATTATCAGGATGATACGGTTCAGATGCGAGCAAGGTTTGGTGGTGGTGTTATTGCCACACCGAAAGATAAGCCAGGCATTAATATTCTGATGGGGACAGTATTCACGGGCGGTGGACTTGGCGCACATAGTGCGACAGACCTGAGAAAGGTCTTGGCAGGCAGAACGGCTTCTGCGAATATTGCAGCGGGGCTTGATAACTACAGCTTCCGTTCGGCGGTTACACCAAAAGACGTACTTCTACAGTTGCAGCTTTGGGGCGCATACTTGCTTGATCCCGCCTACCGTAAAGAACCGTTAGTGCAGTTCCGAAAATCAGTGGAAACAATATATCAATCCCTTGATAGCTCGCCGGGAGCTGTAGCAGGTAATCAGGTCGGCCGTTTGATTTATAGCGGTGACAACCGCTTCTTCCTGCCTGAGAAAAATGAACTGCTGGCGATTGATGAACAAAATGTTCGCACCCTTTTGAAGGAACCTCTTATTGCCAGTGCTTTGGAGGTAACAATCGTGGGTGATATTGATGTGGAAGAAACCATAGACGCTTTCGCACAAACACTTGGTGCTTTACCGCTCCGTGAAGCGATGCCTCGCCCCTATGACATGGGACGTGAAGTTCATTTCCCATCGGCGGGTACGGAAGTACTTACTCACCAAGGTGGTAAAGAGCAGGCAATCCTTCAGATGTACTGGCCAACTGTAGATTATTCCGACATTACGCGCAGTGCGAAACTGGATATTCTGACGTCGGCTTTAAACCAGAAGGTGCGTGACGCGGTGCGTGAACGTGTTGGTGCTGCTTATGCACCGAGCGTGAGTAATCTTGAATCAAATGTATTCCCTGATTTCGGCTATATTGCTGTTGGAGCAGATCTTGATCCAAAAGATATCAGCCAGATTATTGATGTGGTGAATGCTGAAATTTCTGAGGCGGTGACTAAAGGCTTCACGGACGATGAGATTGAGCGAGCACGCAAGCCGCTTCTGGAAGGTGTTCAAGCCAGTATGAAATCTAACAATCATTGGCTTAGCCGCATCAGTCGGGCGCAAAGCGAACCTGAGAGCGTTCAGCGTATCAAGATTGTAGAAGCAGGTTGGAAGGAAACTACCAGCGAAGATATGCAGGAATTGGCCGCTAAATATCTTCAACCAGAGAAAGCCTTTATCATTAAGATTGTGCCAACGGAATAGGGGAGGGCTTGTTTGCCATAATTTAATCCTTATTTCATGGCTGATAGAGGCACAGAGGTTTAGTGCGTCAATTTTGACCACGGTCAAACCCAAAGCTTTTGATGTAAGCTAGTGAAAACTATGATATCAGAGCGCCCAGCCTCGATGGTGAGGTGCACATTAGTTGAGTTCGGAGAAAGAAATGTCTACGGATGTAACTCAGATGGAATTTCCTCTGAGAGAAGCACGAAAAATTGTTAAAGAGCTGCAAACACCTAATCCTACAATCTACTGGGTAGATTTTATGGTGAGCAATATTATTGGCTGGGCAGCCATCTGGATGGCAACGATCAGTCCGTTTATGTCAGGTATGCAGGTTGCTGGCGTACTTGTTGCTGCCGTTGCGCTTTACCGTGCTGTTATTTTCATTCACGAGCTTTCTCACCTGAAACGTAATACCTTTAAGCTTTTCCGCTTTGTGTGGAATGCTACATGTGGCGTGCCGCTTATGGTGCCTTCATTCACCTATGCAGGTGTACATATTGATCATCATAAGCCGCAGATTTACGGTACAAAAGAAGATGGTGAATATCTGCCAATCGGTATTGAAACACCTTGGAAGCTGCCGCTTTATATTGTTGTGGCTGGCGTGGTGCCTATTGTATTTGCGTTCCGCTTTATCGTGCTTACGCCGATTTCATATTTGCACCCGAAATTCCGTGAACTTCTATGGCGTCATGTATCTTCGCTTACTGTTGACCTAATGTACGAGCGTCCTGAAAGCACTAAGCAGAATGACCGCACATGGGCACTACAGGAATGGGGTGCGTGTTTGTTCGGGCTTGCAGCAATCGCTGGATTTTATACAGGTGTATTACCACTTGAACTTTTAGGTGTTTGGTATGCGGTGGAAGTGGTGATTTTCATCCTGAACACTGTGCGCACCTTTGTAGCGCATGCATACAAAAACCCAGGTGATGAACGTATGTCTCGTACAGAAGAGTTTTACGATTCTATTGATGTGCCGGGCAACCCACTTATCACACCGCTTTGGGCACCTGTTGGGCTGCGGTTCCATGCAACACACCATTTGTTCCCAAGTATGCCTTATCACCATCTTGGTGAAGCGCGCCGCCGTTTGATTGCAGAACTTGAGGATAACCGTCCGTATCTTTACGCGACTCGTAAGAACCTGTTCGTTGCTCTTGCTCGGTTGTGGAAAGAAGCCAAAGAGGCGCAGCGTGAAGTGAAGGTGAAACCTGCTGAATAGATGGTTTATTATAAAGTTTTGAGGCTCGCATTATTGCGGGCCTTTTTTATGCCTCACAGGAAGGTGTTTGCTCCCCTTGTTGACTGAGTTGAATATTTTTGTTCAGCTTTGCTCGGAAAAGGGGAGAGTTTCATGAAAAAATTGATACTTGCGTGTGCGCTTGCCACCAGCATGCTTACCGACGATTTGTTAGCTGGCGATAAAAAAGCGCTGGTTGGCGGACGGCTTATTGATGGTTTTGGTCACAGACCAATCGCCAACAGTGTTATTTTAATTGATGGCGACCGTATCGAGAAGGTCGGTACGATTAAGACACTCCAGGTGCCTGACGGTTATGAAGTGATTTCAACCGAAGGCATGGATGTGCTGCCAGGGCTTTGGGAAAGCCATGCCCATCTTATGCTTAGTGGGCATAGTGATTATCCTTATTGGGATAAAGCATATATTCATAAATTATCCAGTGAGATTATGCCTGCCACGGCTCAGCACCTATTGCTTGCGGGTGTTACTTCTACGCGCGATCTGGGTGCGCCGCTTGAGGATACAGTATCTCTGAAAAAGCGTCTTGATGATGGCACGATTTCGGGGCCGCGTGTTTTTGCGTCTGGCCCTTTCCTTCAATATGAGGTGCCCGCTGGCACCGAGGCTTTCCGTTGGTCTGTTAAAACGGTGAAGGAAGCGAAAGCCCGCGTTAAACAGCTGGCTGATAGAGGGATGGAGATCATCAAGCTGATTGATCAAGATAAGATGGACTTAAATGTAGCGCAGACTATTGTTGATGAAGCGCATAAACGCGGTATGAAGGTTGTTGCTCATTCTCACAGGCCAGACGAAATTAGACGCGGTCTTGAGATCGGTGTAGATAATTTTGAACATACAGGATTAACCACAGCACCTGAGTATCCTGCCGATATTATGGAAAAGCTCAAGGAACGCACCGCAAAAGGCCGTGTTGCTGGTGGCCCGCTTTACTGGACACCAACCGTCGAGGGACTTTTTAACTATGACCTGACAGTAGACAACCCAGAGAAACTGGATAGCACATGTTGGCACCGTGGGTTAGAGCCAGAAACGATTGCGGATATCAAAGCATCAATTTCAAACCCGGGGCAGCTTGGATATTCTGCTTTAACGCCGCTTAGAAAACCAACGCTGAAGAAAAAAATAAGTCAGCTTAGGGAAGCAGGGCTTGTGTTCCTTGTGGGAACAGATAGTGGTATTCCAATGAAATTCCACTGCCAAAGCACTTGGAATGAAATGGCGGCATGGGTTCACGAATTTGATATCCCGGTTATGGATACTATCCGTTCCGCTACATATTGGCCTGCGGTGATGATGGGTGTTGATAAAGACCTTGGTACTGTATCAGCTGGTAAGTACGCTGATATTATCGCCGTTGAAGGTGATGTGCTTCGCTATATCAACCTGCTTTCAAAGGTGGATTTTGTTATGAAGGGCGGTACTGTTTATAAGAAGGATGGCCAGCCTGTAGAAGGTAACCTGAAGTAAGAAAAAAGCCCCGTGATCAGCGGGGCTTTTCATTTAAGGCCTATGCAACACCGTCGAGCTTGGGCCCTAGTGCTTGTGCAAGTGCCATAAGGCCGTTCATTGGGCGGATAAGGACTTCAATCTCAGCGAGTTGACCATCATCATTGAGTGTAATGCGGTCGATACCCTTTAAGTTTTTACCCTCAACTTCAGTATTGAATTCAAGGATAATTTCGTTCCCACTGATCCATTCTTTTGTGTAGGTCAGTCCCACAAAGGTTTCGGTTACCGCTTTGAGTACAGCGACCACCTTTGCTTTACCTTCTCTGGGTCGCCAGAAAGCTGGAGATAGTAGAGAGGCATCATCTGCGATAATAGAGGATAGTAACTCAAGGTCTTGATCATGAACGGCCTTGTGCCATTTTTCTAAAAATACTGCTGTGTCTGCCATAAAAAAAACTCCCTCAATAATCATCTTGAAGATGATGTAGGCCGAGCAGCTTTATTGGCAATCATTCTGGCGCGATGGCGGCGAAAGTACCTGTGTAATCCAGCGCTAATTCATCATCCTGATAGATGTGAGCTGTAAGTTGAATACGGGCCTTGCCTCGGCGTTCAAATGTGCGAATAAACTGCTGCCAGCGGCGCTCGTCTGGCAAGCTGGCATAGGCCGTGAAATCAGCAGTTACTGGTTTAATGTAATCAATATTACTGTTGGTGATAACGATCTCACCAGTATTGGTCATCCCGCGCAGGTTGATATGCAGAAGGCTCCAGCATGATAGGGTGGCGATGGCCTGCAGGCTGCCGCCAAAGGCTGTGCTTTTGTGATTGATGTTGGTACTGAGGGGGGCTTTTACAGCTACCGTTTCATTTGATGCCTCTATAACTTCAGCACCCATTGCTTTTGAAATTGGGATATGGCTGAAAAGATAATCCTGAAGTTCTTTTTGCATAATGAAATCCGCTTAATCAGTAATTAGTCAGGGAAGCGAAATTATTAGCAGTTTCCGTAGCGTCATCAATGGTAAATATGAAAAAGACAGAGACAAAGCTCTGCCTTTTGTTTTGGCTTGTACGCTTAACTAGTTAGCACCTCGGAAGGCAACAATCACTGGCAAGCGAGCAGCTCTCGCAGCTGGGAAAATGCCGCCAATGAGACCAATACCTAAAGCAAGGAAAGCACCGTTGATAAATAGGTCTGTTGTTAGTTCAAACTTAAACACCACTTGCGTAAAGCTTGCGCCAAGAGTTGATGCAGATAAACCGTCCATAAATAGGTAGGATGCCATTGCGCCAACAAAGCCGCCTATTACCGACAGCACTATAGATTCTGCCAGCGTGCCAAAGAAAGCAGAGGTGTTACTAAAACCAATGGCTCTTAGCGTGGCAATCTCGCCTGCACGGTTGGCAACGGATGTGTACATGGTATTAAGAGCGCCGGCGAGGGCGCCAACCGACATGAAAATACTAATTACCCAACCAAAGATAACAATGCCGTTCAGTGCCTCTCCCTGCTGCGCAAAATAATCGGCCTCTGTTACTACATCAAGGAACAGGCGAGGGTCATTTTCAACCATCTCAGCCATGCCGGAGACGTCGTCTGGTGTCTCAAGTAGTACCCGTATGGTTTGGAAGGAACTGCCTCTTTGGAATTGACTTTGAAGTGTTGGTGCATCAGCCCAAAGTTCACTTTCGAACGCGTTACCACCTGTTGAGAAGGTTCCAACTACTTCCCATTCGGTTTTACCAAAGCGTACAGTGGTGCCAAGTTCAAATCCAGCGAACTCACGGAGTACACCTTCACCAACAATAATCTCATTTTTACCAGTTTCAAACATGCGACCAGAGGTAATAGAAACCTGATCCCTGAGTTCAAAACCAACTGATGAAATACCGCGCATTGGCAGGTTAACTTCAGTGCCGCTTGTTTTTTTGATCCCGTCCACGATTACATAAAGTTCCGGAGAATATATCGGATCACCGTTTGCATCTTTTGCAATGCCGGGGGCGGTTGTTACGATATTGATCGTTTCTCGGCTTAATACGCTGTTTAGCTCAGATTGAGAACCACTGCGGGTTACGATAGCCACAGTGTTTGAACCTGAACCTTCAAGTGTTTTTGAAAAGCCTTCTGTCATCGCAAGGAAGGACAGAAGTACGGCAACCACAACAGCTACAGCAAAGATAGCTGCGAGTGACATCCAGATACGCTGGCCGATACTGGTGATATTCATCACGATAACGACCCAGATTTGTGAAAGGATTTTCGTCATGTCTTGTTCCTTTCTAGTTACGGCTGAGCGCAGTGATAATGTTGAGGCGGAGGGCATTCACCGCAGGAATAATGCCTGTAATGAAACCGAGTAGCGCCATGTAAGTAAATGCTTCAATAGCTAGGTCAGATGTCATGACAAGCGTTGGTAGCTGGATTGGCGCATTGTTTACCACGCCTATCATTACCATGGCTGCAAGCATACCCAGGCTGCCGCTCATGATAGATAGCAGGAAGCTTTCCCCTAGAACCATTCGGAAGATACGGGGGGATGTAAAACCCAGTGTTTTAAGTACGCCGATCTCGCTGGTGCGTTCTCGTACAGCCAGTACCATTGAGTTCCCAACGATAACTAGAATGATGAAGAATGCCGCCAAGACAACTGAAGAAAGGATCAGGCGGATATTACCAATTTGCTCAATGAAACCTTTATTGAATACCTTTTCGGGTACTGTTTCAGTTTCGAATGGTGAATTGGCGAACAAGTCATCCACCTGTTTGATAACAGCTTCATTTAGATCAGGGTCTTCGGTTTTAATCGCCATGAACCCAATGAAATTACCGCCAAAAGATTGTGTTTCATTAAAATACTTATAGTGGAAGTATATTGAATTTGTATCAATCTGGGGATCAGACCCAGTATAAATACCGACGATGTCAAAGTCCCAGTCAGAAGAGCCATCTTGCTGTGAGAATATGTTTGAATTTAAAGGAATACGTTGGCCTACTTCCCAGCCGTTCAGGCGGGCTATAGATTCTCCAACAATTAGGCCTTGGCGATTGCCAAGCCATGCTGCTTTTGCCTCCTCACTCATGACGAGATCTTCACCGTAGACATCGAAAAAGCTGCCTTCATCAACAGCAAATGTAACTATTACATTCTGCGGGTCTTGATAGTAGCCGCCAAACCAATTGAGATGGGTAACGCTGGCTACACCTTCCATTGGGCGTACGCGGTTTACGTAGCTGATTGGTAGAGGCTGTGTGAAGTTGATCTTGTTCACGGACACCAGACGATCATCAGCAGATAGTTCAACACCAGCATCAAATGCGTTCTGGAACGCTGTAAGCGTACCGTAAATGGTAAAGGCTACAAAAATAGCCAGCATAGTAAGGGATAACCTTAGCGGTTTTCTTGTCAGGTTTTTATAGACGACATAAAAGCCTGTAGACATTGCAATGGCTTCAATAACAGCATTTAAGCCTGTTACTTCCCCAAGTTTCCAAAGTATCCAAAAAGGTACCCAGACGGGTGCCGTTATTATCCTGAATACCCACTTAAATAATGTGAGGACGCCGTTCATGCCACCAAGTCCTTCTCAACGAATTCACCTTTATCCAGGTGAAGGGTACGTTTGGCATATTTGGCGGCAGCTGGATCATGAGTTACCATAACAATGGTTTTACCAAACTCTCGGTTCAGAAGTTGAAGCATTTCAAGAATTTCATCTGCGGTTGCGCGGTCCAGATCACCTGTTGGTTCGTCACAGAGAAGTAGTTTCGGATCAGAAACAATAGCCCGGGCAATAGCGACACGTTGTTGCTGACCCCCAGACATCTCATTGGTCATATGTTTAGCACGGTCTGACAGGCCAACAAGTTCCAGAGCAGCTTCAACGCTTTTTTTGCGCTGCTTACTATTTAGGTTTGTAAGTAAGAGAGGGAGTTCAACATTCTTGGCTGCATTAAGCATTGGCATCAAGTTATAGAACTGGAAAATGAAACCGATATTATTAGCGCGCCATTTGGCAAGATTACCCTCAGAAAGTTTGTCAACGCGGCTACCATCAAACCAAACTTCACCACCTGTTGGCTGATCTACGCCCCCAAGCATATTGAGAAGTGTGGTTTTACCTGAGCCTGAAGGGCCCATGATGGCAAGAAAATCGCCTTTTTCTATGCTCATATCCAGGCCATCAAAGATGGTGATTTTTTCCTTACCCTTAACAAAGCCTTTTGACACTTTCTGAAGGCTGTAAAGTGTTTCGTCTGTCATGTTGGTCCCCTCTGATCAACGTCAGTTATGCTTTTAGAAAGGCTACTTTCACGCCCATATCTGGCAGGATGCGTGGATCATTTGATTCTAGCCTTATGCGTACGCGTACTGTGGCTTTTGCCCTGTCAGCTGTTGGAATAATGGCAATTACGGAAGCTGGAATTGTCCAGTCAGGATAAGCATCAAGCTTTGCTTCTACTCGTTGGTTTGGCTTTACTCGGCCAATAAAAGATTCTTGCACATCTACTTCGATTTCAAGTGAAGCCATATCAACGATGGTACAGATACCTGTTCGTGTGAAGCCTCCACCTGCGGAACTTGGTGCGACGATTTCACCGGTTTGTGCGTTTTTCACAGTTACCACGCCTGCAAATGGTGCTCGGATTGTGTGATCGTCCAGAAGTTCCTGTTGGCGCTGTGCTTCAACACGTGAAACTTCGATATCAGCTATGGCGGTGGCAAGGTTTGCTTCCAGGCTGGCAACGCTCGCTTGCGCGCTGGTTACTTGAGCGACACTGGAGAATTCATTTTTTACTAGGTCTTCTCTGCGTGCGAGAACACGTTTTGCTTCCTCAAGGTTAGCTCGAATACTGGCAACGCGTGTTTCGGAAGCCCTGACTTGCGCTTGAGCAAATCTGAGGTTTGCTTGCGGTATCGCACTATCCAGCTCTGCCAGAACTTGCCCTTTTTCTACCACCATACCTTCTTCAACATATACCTCGGTGATAAGGCCAAGTGTTTGGGCAGAAACAGTTGCAATACGGCGGGCCGTAATATAGCCAGCGGCATCCAATACTTTATTATTTCTTGCTGTTACAGAAGGTGCCGGCTTGTTTGGAGCAGCTTCAGTAATCTTACCACTGTCTTCGGTTGTTTGCGCTTCAGCATGTAATGCAGTTTGTGGTGGGGCGGCTGCTTCTGTGTTGATTGTTTGATTGCCCAATAGAGCATAGGCACCAAGCCCACCCCCGCCAAGCGATAGAAGCGCAACGATAATAACGGTTACAATTGATACGCCGTCGGAGGGTGTTTCCTCTTCCCGTTCAATCTTGAGCTGGTTTAGCAGCTCGCTTTTGTCTGACATTGTTAACTCCCCAAACAAAGTGCCTCACTGCTGGCCCATATGAATATGGTATCACATTAGATCAGCAGAGGATAACTATATAAATATATATATAGTAACTCAAAACTCAGGTGCAACATCCATACTGTTTCAGATGTCTTTTTAAGAGTCACTCTTAATTTTAAAAAAAAGTGGTTATGAGTTTTACGGGAGTTAGTTTTATTGGATTGGTATGTCAGTAAATGGCAGTAGGGGTAGGATTTTCGCCCACCCCTTTTGGATTGGCGTGTTATGTAAGCGTGTGTTTGCCGGCTTTTGAAACTAGCTTTTTCCCGCTTTCAACAGAGCATTCTTTTTCAAGAACCGAGGAAACATAGAACCATTCAGCAGAGATTTCCTCTGGCCTAATAGTAAGTTCTAGCCAGCCACGGTCTTTACCGTTTATATGCACCAGTTCTGGGCTGGCATCCATGAGTGCCTTTTCAACAATATTGGTTGGGGCAGGTAGATAAGATTCTAAGCCTGGTGAGCTGACACTTGGTGTGCCGAGCTCAACTGCAACATTATCGCCCGCTTGATCCGTGAGGTTGAAGGCCCAAGCATTGTGAGTATCACCCGCGAGGAATACAGCATTGTTCGCATGTTCTTTAATGGCTTTAAAAGCGCGTTCTCTGGCAGCTGGATAACCGTCCCATGCATCGAGATTGAGGGGCATGCCCATTTGGCCCAACATACGCATAAACGCGATGATCTCTTTGGAAACATATTTGGATTTACCAATATCAATATGCTCATCGGCGATAGATGGCATCCCCAGCTTACCAGCGAGAACCTGTTGTCCAAGGATTTGCCATGGTTTGCCTGCAGCTTTTGATTTTTGAAGCTCTTCAGATAACCAGTTTTCCTGAGTGCTGCCTAAAAGTGTGCGTTCTTCGTGGTGCAGCATCTCTTTGTTGAATTTTTCCACATCTGGCAGGTAACTGAAACCTTTTGGAAGTTTCTTAGGATCCAGCTTTTGAATTTCCGCGAGGTTTGTCATTGGAACAGGGCGTTTGCCGCGAAGATCAAAAGGTACTGGAATAAATTTAATGGCAGCCGTAGGAATATTCTTCAACGCTGCAGGGTCCAGCACCGCGACTGGATTTGCCTGATCTGAGAAATTAAACGGAATAGAGCGGTAAGGTAGGTCTTTCTGATAGTCGTAACCCCGGTCACGCCCGATATTTCTTGTATCCAGCATGATGAGTGATGCGAGGTCACCGAATTCAAAGGTACGGTATATGGCATCACCGTTTACTGCGGCTGTTTCACGAATTGGCATCCATTCATAATAGGCTTTCATGGCGGCTTTTCGGCGTGCGGCAAACGGACCTTCCCCTTCATTATGGTTTTGTGCACCATCTTTCCAGGTATCATTTGCTACTTCGTGATCATCCCAAACACAGATGAAAGGATGAGCAGCATGAACCGCCTGCAGATCATCATCGCTGCGGTAAAGGGCGTAACGCGTACGGTAATCATCCAGCGAGATGATTTCAGTTTTAGGTTTTACTGTGCGCCCTTTTTCCTTAGCTTCCGGGTTATCATATGTGCCGTCACCATATTCGTAGATATAGTCACCAAGGTGAAGTACAGCATCAAAAGGCCGGGCAGCTACTTTGCGGTAAACATTGAAATACCCTTGTGGGTAATTAGAGCATGATACCACTGCCAATTTTGCTTCCTTTGCGTCAGCCGGTAATGTTTTGGTAGAACCTGTTGGGCTAACAGTATTCCCAACTGAGAAGCGATAATAATATTGGGTACCAGATTTTAGGCCTTGAACATCTACCTTGACGGTGAAATCTCTGGATGGTCCCGTTTTGAAACTACCTTCTTTAATTACATTCTCAAACGAAGGGGTTTCAGATATTTGCCATGCGCCAGAGATGTTTTTGTTAGCAATATCTTCGCCGTAATAGCGGGTCCAGATGATAACAGCATCCTGAAGAGGGTCACCGCTCGCAACCCCATGATGAAAGCCCGCTTTTGTAGCAGCTCTTGCTGTGGTGCCTGCTGTTGCCAACAGAGCTGTAGTTGCACCGATACCTGTAAGAATATGTCGCCTGTTCGGCCCTGAAACTGGCTTCTTAAACATAAATATATCTCTCTTAATGACAGTGATTAGAGGAGACAATGGCGTGCCCAAAACTGGAAATCAACACTTATGATTTTACATTTTGGTTAACGTTACACATTAGAGTTTAGTTATTCGTGTTCTCGTTTTTGACTGTTTGATTAGGAAATTTACTTTTTCCTAACTGAATCTATGCCAAATAGTTTTAGGAGACATGATGAATATGGGCATTAGAGTTCATTTGTTTTTTTGTGGGGGTATTCTTTTCGGTGGCTAATATTGCAGGCAAAGTCCCAGGAAGGTTTTTGGGCTACGCGTTTTGCGTAGGCGATTTGCTGTTGGAACTGGATAAAGATTATAAGGTATTGAACGCAGATGGGGCTGTGAAAAGCACACTTGGTATCACGCCCGACCAGTCTTTTTGTTTTCTTGATCTACTTACGGAAAAAGGCGCTGGGATTATTACCTCAGCAGCTAAAACCTTAACGGGTGCCAATCGGCTTGGGCCTTTTATGGTTTCAGTTGGTGGTGAAGGAGCAGTTCGAGAACGCTATTCCATTTTTATGTCCAAACTGCCGCATGCGCCGGATGAACTCTATATTGTATTATCTAAGCCTTATCGCTTGGGCCAAAAAGAAAGTAGCAACGTTTCATCCACGGTTTCCCCTGCTCAACTAGAAGAGAATAAAGCTGAGTTCTTCGAGCGACTGGAAGATTTGTTTGAAGGTAATCCTGAAGCTGAAGACAATATGCAGGTAACTGTTATTGAAGCTGGTGAGGGCGAAAGACTGGATACTGGGCAGCAGCGTGATCTGGAAAACTATTTGAAAAGCTTTTCCGTGGGCGGCAGTCATGCAGCTATGCTAGCTAACGACAAGTTCGCCTTTGTCCATGAACGTAAAGAGGGCAGTGAAAAGGTTGATTATGTTGAGACAATCAAGAAAGCAACGGGTGTTGCTCTTGAAGCTGCAACAATTAACGCTGCTGATGCGAACTTAAGCGAAAAGGATAGCATGCGGGCACTTGCTTTCAGCTTGCAGCAGTTTGCAGATGGTTCGGATGGTTTTGATGTTTCCGAAATCGCGGCGAAAAGCGATGAACTAATAGGTGGCACTGCTGAACGTGTGAGGGCCTTCCGCAAGGTTCTTGATGAAGGTGCTTTTTCGCTTGTCTACCAACCAATTGTGAATTTGAAATCTAACGATGTTCATCACTATGAAGCGCTTGCGCGTTTTGATTTACCTGAGATGATCAGTAGCCAGTGGGAAATGATCCGATTTGCTGAAGACGTTGGATTGATCCTCGAGTTTGATAAAGCAGTTCTTTACCGTACCATCAGGAAAATCAGAGAGCTTGGTAATGTTGGTGAAACGCCTTCAATCGCCGTCAATATCTCCGGGCGGTCTTTATCTGATACAGAGTTTAAGCTTGATTTGGTTGCTACTCTTAAAGGTAATAAAGACCTGAAACGTTACCTATCAATTGAGATCACAGAGTCTGCAAAAATTTCAGACCTGGATTCTCTTGGTGAGGTTCTAAGTGAAATTCGCAATGAAGGCTTCCGGGTATATTTGGATGATTTTGGCGCGGGAGCTTCAGGTTTTCAGTATCTCAAGAAACTACAGATTGATGCGCTGAAAATTGATGGGGATTATGTGCGCAATGCCACAGAAAGCAAAGAAGACAGAGCTTTCTTAAGATCAATGGTTACCTTATGTCGAGATTTGGGCATTGTAACTGTAGGTGAGTGGGTTGAGACAAAAGAGCATGCTGAGCTGTTGCGCAGCATGGGGGTGGATTTTGGCCAAGGATATTATTTTGGTAAACCTAATGCTGGACTGGTAATGCCAAAGGCTAAAGCAAGTTAAAGAAAAAGGGGCTTATAGCCCCTTATTTTATAAATCCTTTATAGAGCAATCTTTTAAGTCTTTTAGCAGTTCCACTCCAAAAGCTCTGGATGGTGTTTGAAAGCCAAGCTTTCCGTTGGTTGCGAGTATCTTTTCTGCACAAGTTACGGCTGAGTCAGCGGTGAGTGAATATCCGTTAGGGCAGCTAAGTATGGAACGGTAAATTGTTCCGTCTTTATCAGTTACTTCCGCTAGAATTTGCGTTCCAGCTTTGGCACGCTGCTCCGCTGTTGGGCCAGCAGGCATTTCATCAATTTTCTTTTTGAGGAAGTTTTGCACAAACTTTCGGCGCATCAGCCAACCGAAATTCTTGCTCATCTTTGCCATGCTTTTAATAGGGCCGGCATTTGGGAAATATACTTCGATATTATCAATACCTGTGCTGTGGTAAGCCGTTGATACATCCCCCCATGATACGCCGATGAATTCATGGCTCTCGCCATCAAATTCAAAACTACGGAACATTGGTTTTGATGTTTTACTGATTTGGCCACCCCGGCGAATACTAGTGCCGGTGCCAAGCGATTCCACGCCCGTTTTTGCAGTGCCGCGAGAAGCGCCACCCAAGCCAAAGATAGCGAGAGTGAGATCTGTTGGGCCAGATGCACGTTTTGCGGTGTGAGCTGCAATACAGTCACTTGGAACAACATCAAACCCAACACCTGGAAGAAGGGTGACACCTGCTTTTTCTGCATTGGAGGATTTACTTGCAGCGAGTTCAAAAACGGCAATCTCGCCGGTTACATCAAGGTAATGCGTGCCTGTTGCAATGCAGGCATCTGTCATCTGATCCGCTGTAGCAGAGAAGGGGCCTGCCACGGAAAGCACCAGTGCTTTATCCTGTAACGCGGCCTCAACTGCATGCTTGTCGTCCACAGAGAAAGCGGCCCATGGTAACTCCAGCTCATCAGCTATAGCTTTCACCTTCTCAGCATTTCTACCGGCCAATGTGGGTTTTAAGCCTCTGGCTTTGGCTTCTTCTGCGATAAGACGGCCTGTGTAGCCTGTAGCACCATAGATCATCCAGTTATCTGACATGGGTAGTTCCTCTTCAGTGGACTTTAACGATATTGCCTAGAGACCTTCGGTAGGATCTAGTTCAACCTTCTTCATTTCTGCAAAGTATGTTGCAGCCCGCATGTGAAGCCCTGCAAAGCTTTCTTTCTGGCCAACACGGCGCATGAAGGCGGCAAGGTTAGGCCAGCGTTCAGCAGAGGGTGCGTATCCAGTGAATGCAAGGTTGCCATACTGAACAGCAACTGAAATATCAGCAATAGAGAACATGTCCCCAGCTAACCACTCTTTGTCTTCAAGTTCGCCTTCAATATAATCATGAATGGCAGGTAGAGTGTTGCGGATTACTTCGATAGCGCCTTCAAGGTCAGGTGCTTGTTTTGCCATTTGAGGGAAAACAACTTTGCGGAATACACCAAGGCCGATTTTACTGGCCATCTCACTATCAGCATATTCTTCGAACCACATGGCGCGGCCATATTCAACTGGATCAGATGGCATCAAAGAGTTTTTAGAGTATTTGCGTTCGATGTAATGAACGATAGCGCTGGAATCTGGCAGTACGAAATCATCGCCGACATCAGAATCCTTCAAAACCGGAATTCTGCGGGCAGGGTTCATTTTTGTGAACTCATCCCCAGCACCAAACGGGCTTAGATTTTCAATATCGTAAGCAACGCCTTTTTCATTAAGTACCGTACAGACTTTTCTAAAGAATGGTGATCCTGCCAGACCACATACTGTCAACCCCATATGAACTCCCCTTGAGCTGAATTTTGATAGTAGTTTAATGGTAAGCTAGCGCGAAAAGCCTACCTGACTAATCACGCTTCTGTAATTTAGTGGGAGACTTATATCAGCCTTCAACCACAGCAATGGTACTGTTGATGACAAACTCAATCATATCTTCAAGCGATCGCTTGTTTTCATCGTCTGAAAGGCACCAGCGGGTGAGGGACAATATTGTAAGGTCGTATCCAACCGCCTGACGAAGTTTGCGTTCCTCATTGCTTAGGTGTGCGAGTTTTTTATCATAAAACTGATACGCTAGATCGAGGCCCTTAATATCATATTCTTTGATGATAGCACGCAGGTCCCAGCTTGGTTGAGTAATAGCTTGCGCGAGGAAAATCAGGTAATTTTTACCAGCGGCATCATTTTCAATAAGCTCGCAGAGCGGGAGGACCATTACTTCCAGGATTTCACGCATGCTGGGATCATCACCCAGTTTTTCAATCATTTCCTGCCGGCGTTTATCCATCTGACCTGTGCGTTCATTGATGGTAGCGCTGATCAATCCTTCCTTTGAACCAAAATGATATTGAAGAGCGGATTGATTTCTTTGCCCTGCTTCTTGTAGGATTTCGCGCGTTGAAACATCAGCGAGACCATTTTGAGCAATCAATCTTTCTGCGGCTTCAATAAGAGCGGTTCGTGTAGCGTCTGCGCGTCTGGTCTTGCCATCAGATTGATTGGTCACGTGTGTCCCCTTATGGATTGTTTTGTGCGTGACTGACTATTTTAATGATGGCCATTAATGAACGCAAGTGTGTATTTAAAAAGGTGATAACAGGATGAAAAACAAAGAAGTTTTACTGTTTTTTGGGGCAGTGGCTGGTATTGCCTTGGCCGCAGTAGGATCCGTTAATAGCGAAAATGATGTGTTTCCGCAAGATGCGCTTGCTGTCGTGAATGGTGCCGTGATTTCCCAAAATCAATTGAACGCGAAGATTGACCAAATCGAAAAAGCGCGCGAAGCGGGGCTAAGTGAAAACGAAAAGTCTGTACTTCTTACTAACTTAGTGAATGAGCAGTTGCTCTTGGAGCGCGCCGCTGAATTGGGGCTTGCAGAGAGTGATGCGACGGTTAAAGCCACGATTATTGATGCCTTTAAAGAATTTATTATCAGTGAAAAAGAAGGCGCAGAAGTTGGAGAAGATGAACTTCAGTCTTTTTATGCTGAAAATATCCAGCGTTATACACCGTCTCCTAAATATCTGATCTCGGCTTATCTGGCGAAGTCTGATTTTGGGGATAATGTGAATGCTGATGTTCTAAATACGGATGCTGAAACTATTGAAATGCCTGATCGACCGCTACCTGCTGGGTTGCTTCGTCGTTATTTAGGAAAAGAAGCTTCTGCTCAAATCACACAAGTACAGGTTGGTGAGGTATCGGGTCCGTATAAGCGGCTAGGTGATTATCTTTATATGGTTGTTGATGAGATTGAACAGCAATCCCCGCGTAGTTTTGGTGATGTGAAGGCGCTTGTTCAGGCGGATTATACCCGGGTTGAAGGTGAGAAGCTGTTTGCAGAGTATGTCGAAAAACTGAGAGCAGAAGCCGATATCGAATTGAATGAGGCGCTAAGATAATGCGTCAGATATTTCTATTATGTTTGATGCTGTTTGCCAGCGTTGCGGCAAATGCTCATTCAATTGGTCGGTCTTCATCTTATTGGCATTTGTCTGATGGCGGTGTGAAAGTTGATTGGAATCTGTCTGGAGCTGAAGCAGAGGCTTTAGTCGCTGACAAGCTTGCGGGTGGCATGAGCTTAAATGCTGCACTTTCTCAGTATGCCTCCAAAGTGATGAATATCACCGGTGAGGGGCAGTGTTCGGTGGAAGTGGAACAAGTGCGTGTAAAAGCCAATGGCGATTATGTCGTTTCACTGATTGCTCCTAACTGTGCCGCTAGTTCTGCTTCACTTTCGCATTTGTTTGAAAGTGCGCCAAGCCACGTGCATTTGGCTCATATGGAAAATGGTGAGAGCTTACTTTCTGTTCGAAAGCCAGTTCTTGAATTCGGTGAAGGTACTATAAGCGCCTCTCCTGTTGAATATGGTGGTTTAGGTGTTTTCCATATCCTTGAAGGGTTTGATCATTTGGCGTTTCTTTTAGCGCTTCTTATTGCCGTGCGTACGGTGAAGGCACTGTTCTGGTGTGTGACTGGTTTTACACTTGGGCACAGCCTTACTCTTATCCTTGGCTCACTCGGGGTACTTGATCCGATCCCTGAAGTGGTGGAACCGCTTATTGCCTTCACCATTGCTTTCACAGTGATTGAGCGAGCACTTCATGTGGCGGAGAAGCCGGGTAAAGTGTTTGCTGGAGCACTTATGTTTGTTGGTGCTCTCGCTATTGCTGATTATCTGCTTCTACAAACTTTGCCGTTGCTCGTATGGGCTGGGATTGGGCTTTTGTCATACTGTGTTTGGGGTGCCGCAATGGAAGCCGAAGAAAAACAGCCGCGCTATATGCTCCCTATTGTAACCCTCGGTTTTGGCCTGCTACACGGATTTGGTTTCTATGGTGTTCTATCAGAAATTGGTTTGCCGCAAACAGATACCATCTGGGCGCTTCTTGGGTTTAATGTTGGCGTTGAAATTGGGCAGTTGATCTTCCTTGGTGCCGTGCTCGCTGTAGTGTGGATGTTGGATAAACTGGTTAAAGAAGCGAGACCTGTTTTGGAATTAGCGACAAGCGTGGGCCTTGTGATGGTTGGAATGTTCTGGTTCGCAGAACGTGTTTATCTGGGATGATGCTGCGTTGAAACTCATTACCCCAAGGCACGGAATGGCGCAGATGATTTCTGATTATTATCAGAATAATGAAGCGCATCTTGCGTCTTGGGAACCGCTTAGGCCTGAAGGTTTTCACTCCGTGGATGCATGGGAAATACGCATTCAGAATAAGCTTGATGATATCGCTGAAGGCAAGGGTGTTTTCTTCTGCGTCATGGATGATGCGGAAGAAGAAATGCTTGGCATGTGTGAGCTTTCAAACATTGTGTTGGGCCCTTTCAATGCCTGTAATCTTGGTTTTTCCATCTCTCAAAAGCATGAAGGTAAAGGCATTATGCTGGAAGCAGTAAGTGAAGTAGTTACCTTTGCTTTTGAAAAACTGCATTTACATAGGGTGATGGCAAATCATATGCCCGCTAACAGGCGTTCGGCAGCACTTCTCGAAAAGCTTGGCTTTGAAGAAGAAGGTCTAGCAAAAGCCTATCTGAAAATTGCGGGTAAGTGGGAAGATCATGTCCTGAGGGCAAAGATCAACCCGAGCACTTCAGAATAAGAAAGATGTATTAAGTTATGAATAGTGAAATCAGATATCAGAGGTTTACGGAACTGACTAATGAGGAGCTTTACCGTATACTCCAGCTAAGGTCTGAGGTCTTTGTGGTTGAGCAGGACTGTGCTTATCAAGATATCGATGGCCTTGACCAAATATCGGTTCACTGTTCGATTGTTGAAGGTGAGGATTTAGCCGCTTATCTCCGGTATTTTATGAGCCCTGATGATAGTTCTGTAATGAAACTTGGTCGTGTGATTGTGGCTGAGAAATACCGAGGCAAGAAACTGGGCGCCGTTTTAATCGCTGATGCAATTGATGTGATCAAGCAAACTGATGCTTCAGAGATATTCATCGCCGCACAAGCGCACCTTCAGAAGTTTTATAGCGATCTGGGTTTTGTAACTTGTTCAGAGGTTTATGATCTCGATAACATTGACCATGTAGACATGGTTCTGAAATTCTAAGAAAAGGGCGCCGTGGGCGCCCTTTTAGTTTTATTGGGTTTTGCCCCAAACCTCTTTGAAGGTATCGCGCTCAATTCTGCGCTTCGTTTTTAGATCAAGTATTTCCTCAAGGCCAATCTCTGATAGGTAAGAGCGAATTTCTTCAGCATCAGCGCTCGAAAGCGTAGCAAATGCATCTTGCGCACGCTGCAGCATCCAAATGCTGTAGTGGCGCGCGACCAAGCTGAATTCCGTATCTCTGATGGTTGCTTTAAAGAAGCCAAGCGAACGAGCATTGGCATCTTTAATAACAGCATCGCCTTCGCCAATTTCTGGGTTATCGGCAAGGTGCTGGTTGATAAAACCAACAAGCCCCTTAAGTTCCGGCAGATAATCCTTCGCGATTACTTCTAGGATGGGGGTAATTGTCTCTGGGATCTGATCATCATCATAGAATGCTGGTGAGAGCTCAGGGAATTCAGGCATGTCGGCATCAGATGCTGTCATGCGTTCCACCCAGCGCCATACCCGGTTGGCTTTTTTCTTCATGATCAAGCTAGGGGCAGGGTCTCTGCCCAGGTGTGCATACAGTGGCGCATAAAGGCCAAAGTCACCAATAGATGGCACGCCACCAAACAGGTAGGGATGTTTCAGGAAATGGGCGTTCAGTGCGTCCAGTAGATCATGGTAGCCCGCTTCAATAGCCTCTTTTGTTTCCTCGGTAATGCCAAGAGCGGGAAGCAGGCCGCTCATTTTGGCTTTTGGCATAGCGGCTAGCTGCTTTGCATCATCGTCTTCTGCCACCGGGTTCATAAAACGCCCGAACTCTAGCGAGATAAAATCATCATTGTCGTCATCAAAGTTCCAGCGGTAATGCATGGCTGGTTTAAGAAGGCCTTCATCGCCGAATAGTTCAAAAATCAGGGACAGGATTTTTTGTTTTGGGCCGGTAGGATAGGCGCTACCGCTATCGTGCTTGTTTTCAAGATAATCAATGATTTCTGTAGTGTCCTGAACCGTATCCCCGTTTTCTGCTTCAATAACCGGGATAACAATACGGCCAACCTTCGGAACAATTTTTTCAAAATAGTCAGGATGGCTCTGGAGCCGTTCGGTATAGGAGATGCCCTTCTTTCGCATATAGCTGCGGGCTTTGCCGGTATAAAGCGAAACAGGGCAGCCATACATAATGTAGGCAGATGAATTGGTCATATGTAGCTCCGGTCATTGACTATATAATGATTGTCATTAATATGGCTCGCTGTGAAGGTGTCAAGGCACCTGAAGAAGTTGTGATTTGGAAGGGGAGCCATATGTCACTTCGTGCGTGGTTAGTAAGACGCCAGATTAGGAAGGCTTTCAGGCCGAAGGAGCATAAAGATGCGTCGCCTGAAATGCTTGGTAATCATTTTATTGAAGTTCTTGGCGGGATGGAAAAGCTCCTGCCACCGCCACCCAAAGATGTGAAAATCGAAAAGGTGGATGAAAATGGTGTTAAAGGCGAATGGGTAAGCGCACCCGGTGCTCGCGAAGATCGCATCTTCTTTTATAATCATGGCGGTGGTTATGCGTGGGGTAGCCCTAAGGCGTACCGAGAAATGGCTTACCGTTTTTCTGCCGCGTCCAAATCAATCGTATTCCTTCTTGATTATGGTCTTTCCCCTGAAGCGAAATGCCCGCAGCAGCTAGAAGAAGGCCTCGCAGCTTACGATTATGTTGTAGCGCAAAAACCTGATGCTTCTATCACCATGGGTGGCGATTCTGCGGGCGGCGGATTAACACTTTCCATGGCGCACGCCATTAGGGACAGTGGCCGCAAGCAGCTTGTAGCTCTTGCAATGATTGCACCTTGGACAGACCTGACAGGTTCCGGGAAAAGCACAACAGAGAATGCTGAAAAAGACAGCATGCTTGATCCGCGTGGGATCAGTTTTGCGGCAGACCAGTTCCGTGGTGACTGTGCGGTGGACGACCCGCGCTGTTCGCCGCATTTTGGTAGCCAGGCAAAGCTGCCTCCTATGATCCTTCAGGTGGGGCAGGATGAAATCCTCCGGGATGACGCTGTGCGTCTTGCTGAAATGGTGGAAAAGGAAGGTGGCATGGTACAACTGGATGTGTGGCCAAAGGTGCATCATGTCTGGCATTTCAGCGCGCGGATCATTCCGGAAGGCAAGCGCGCTATTAAAGATATTGGCAATTTTTTTGAACCACATTGGGGTTAAGGGGGATTTATGAAAAACGCTTTCATTACAGGCGCAGGTTCAGGTATTGGGCGTGCACTCGCACATGCTCTAGCGGATCGGGGTTACGGTGTTTTCATTACTGATATTAATGAAGATAACCTCAAGAAGGTTGAGGAAGAGCTGAAACAGAAACAGGTGAACGTGCAAGCCCGCAAGCTTGATGTGGCCGATAAAGATGCTGTTTTTGCGGCCGCTGATGAAGCAGAGAAAACCCTCGGCCCCATTGATGCTACTTTCAATAATGCAGGTGTTTCGCTGTCAGATACAGTTGAGAAAATGAGCTATGACGATTTTGAATGGCTGATGGATATTGTGTTCTGGGGCGTTGTGCACGGAACCAAGGCATTCCTTCCAAAAATGTTGGAGCGTAATAGCGGGCATATTGTGAATGTATCCAGTATCTTTGGGCATGTCGGTATTCCAAGCCAGTCTGCATATTGCGCGGCAAAGCATGCGGTGAAGGGTTTTAACGAGTCCCTCATGTATGAGCTGAAGGATACAAATGTGCAGGTGCATTCTGTGCACCCGGGTGGTGTTGATACGGGGATCGTCTCCGGCGGCAGGCACCGCCACAATGTGGATGGTGAAGTGGACGCGGATGCTCTTCAAAAGAATTTTAAAACACTGGCGATTACCACACCTGATCAAGCCGCGGAGATTATCCTGAAAGGTATGGACCGAGGTGATTACCGTATTCTGGTGGGTAAAGATGCGCGCTTTATTGACCGTTTCCAGCGCTGGTTCCCGAACTTGTGGATTAACCGTTTCAAAAAGGAAATGGATAAAAAGAGCACAGCTTTTTAAAGCCCTTGCCTCGGGGGCGTGTTTGCCCCACTTAAGGGAAAAGGTTTTGTTTCAAGGAGAGAGCAATGCGGCAGCTGCATAAGCACTATATCGGTGGTGAATGGGTATCAGTTGATGGCGCGAATATGCGCGATATCATTAACCCGGCGACCGAAAAAAAATCAGGCGAGATGATTTTGGGTACCTCCGTTGAGGTAGATATGGCGGTGGCTGCTGCCCAAAAAGCTTTTGAAACATTTGCTTTCTCTACCCGCGAAGAACGGCTTGAACTGCTTGGTAATATTATTGCTGAATATAAAAAGCGCCTACCAGAAATGGCAGCTGTTATTACTGAGGAAATGGGTGCGCCTGTAAAGCTTGCGAACACAGCGCAGGCACCGTCCGGCCTTGGGCATTTGATGACGGCTGTTGAAGTGCTGAAAAACTTTTCTTTCTATGAAGACCGAGGCCCAACACGTATTCTGAAGGAACCAATCGGTGTGGTGGGAATGATCACACCTTGGAACTGGCCGATTAATCAGATTACCTGTAAAGTGGCACCTGCGATCGCGACCGGTTGTACGATGGTATTGAAGCCTAGTGAAGTAGCGCCATATAGCTGCGAACTGTTCAATGAAATTATGCATGCGGCTGGTGTACCAGCAGGTGTTTATAATGTGGTGTATGGTGAAGGGCCAACTGTGGGTGAAGCCATCTCCGGCCATCCAGATATCGATATGGTTTCGGTTACTGGTTCAACCCGTATGGGCGCGGCCGTGCAGGCAAATGCGGCAAAAACTATCAAGCGCGTAACGCAGGAACTGGGCGGTAAATCAGCTAACATTCTGCTCGACGATGCTGATTTTGAAGCTGCCATTACTCGTGAAACCTTGGCTGCAATGCGTAACACGGGCCAAACCTGTACGCTCTTGAGCCGTATGCTTGTGCCTGCTGAGCGAATGGATGAAGCAGCAGAAATCGCAAAGAAAGCAGCTGAAACAGTGACAGTTGGTGATCCGAACGATGAGGGCACCTATATGGGCCCAATCGCTCACGGTGACCAGTTCCGCAAGGTTGGTGAACTGATGGATGTGGCTGCTAAAGAAGGCGCGCGTGTTGTAACGGGTGGCAGCGGCCGCCCTGAAGGCTTGTCTGAAGGGTATTTTGTAAAGCCAACAGTGTTCGCGGACGTAACACCGGATATGACGATCGCTCGTGAAGAAGTGTTTGGCCCAGTCCTGTCTATCATTGGCTATGATAGTGAAGAAGAAGCCATTCGTATTGCGAACGATAGTCCGTACGGCCTGTCTGGTGCTGTGCAGTCTGCCGATGCTGACCGTGCCCGCCGTATTGCCAGTAAATTGCGTACAGGTATGGTTTATATCAATGGTGCGCCTGGGGATATCTCAGCGCCGTTTGGAGGGTATAAGCAATCGGGCAATGGCCGTGAATGGGGGGATCATGCATTCCATGATTTCCTGGAGGTGAAATCAGTGCTTGGTTATAATGCCTGATCGAATTTAACAGATTGAGCGAAACCCGTTTCTAGATTAGAAGCGGGTTTTCTTATGGGGACGGTGCAAAGGGTATATTATGGCCAGCAGCAAACATGTTTTAATCAGTAAAATCCACAAATGGGTTGGCCTGCTTATTGTGATACAGATGTTGTTCTGGACAGTTGGCGGTGTGGTGATGAGCTGGATTCCCATAGAAACTGTTCGCGGTGAACATAATCGCTGGTCCCATTCTTCCCAGTATCTCAGTACAGAGAAAGCTGTTGAATTGCTTGGTAGGTATCCGGGTTTGGAACTCGCATCGCTTAGAACCCGTACCGTTGCCGATAAACCCGTTGTGGATGTGAAATTTAAAGGGAAATCTACCGAGGTTTTATGGTTGAATGATTTCTCTCCGGTCTCTGTGGATGAGAAGATGGCGGTGGAAATTGCCAAGGCAGATTTTACCGCTGAAACAGGTGATATAATGGCCGCTTTGCTAACAGAAGAGCCGGGAGATTACCGCAGAGGACTTCCGGTTTGGCAAGTCACGATGGATGATGCGGATGGTACCCGTATCTATGTTAATCCAAAAAGTGGTCGTGTAATGTCACATAGGAACGCTTATTGGCGTTTCTATGATTTCTTCTGGATGCTGCATATTATGGATTATGATGAGCGGGACGATTTTAATAACCCATTTTTGATGGTTTTTGCGTTAACCGCTGCGCTTTTCAGTGTGACAGGCTTGTTTATGATCTATTACCGTTTTCACAGGCGCGATTTCGGCCTGAAACGCAAGAAAGTAAATTAGGTGAAAACGGGGTATTAAACCCCGCTTGCTTTCAGCTTTTCATTAAAGTGCTTGCGGCACAAAGCGATGTAACGGTCATTTCCGCCAATTTCGATAGAGTCGCCTTCTTTCACCGCGTTGCCTTTGGCATCAATCCGAAGGTTCATAGTAGCTTTAGCGCCGCAAGTGCAGATGGTTTTTAACTCATTAAGTTCATCAGCAAGTGCGAGAAGCCATTTACTGCCCTCGAACAAATTGGCTTGAAAGTCTGTTCTTAGGCCATAACAAAGCACGGGAATTTTTAAGGAATCTGCCACAGCGCCCAATTGCTCTACATGTTCTCTGGTAAGGAACTGTGCCTCATCAATCAGAATACAGTGAACAGGCCTGTTCTTCAGTTCGTCAGCAATCTTGACAAATAGGTCAAGATCAGCGTCAAATATGTGTGCATCAGCTTTCAAGCCAATTCTGGATGAAATTACTGCCTTCTCATAGCGGTCATCAATTGCAGCAGTGAACAACATTGTGTTCATCCCGCGTTCTTGATAGTTGAAACTTGATTGAAGAAGGGTTGTGGTTTTACCCGCGTTCATCGCGGAATAATAAAAGTAAAGTTTAGCCATATACCCCAAGCCTTATACTTGTCGCTGATTATCAGCCTGTTATTGTGGTGTGGGCAGAGATTAGGCGCTTGTCGCTGTTGGGGCAAGCTTTGGAGGAAGAAAACATGCGTAATCTAAAATCGCTTACACTGGCAGCCTTGATGTTAGCGCCGTTTAGCACCGCTGAAGCGCAGGATAATAACCTTAAAGCACGGATGGCAGGGGAGGCTCTCGCATGGTCTGACAGCCACGGTAGGTTACGCCAGTTTATGGAAGCTTTTCCAAAAGGCGCTGATCTTCATAGCCATCTTCGCGGCGCGGTTTATGCCGAATCGTGGATTGATTGGGCAGCGGAAGATGGGCTTTGTGCCGATATGAGTGATGAATTTTATGGTCCATCCCTAAAGTTTAAAGAAAAGGAAACATGTGAGGCCAGTGGCTGGATTACCGCTGAAGCAGCTCGTGGTAATGAAAAAAGCCGCCGTGAACTTATTAATGCTATGAGCACGCGCAGCTATGTGCCGACACATAATTGGTCTGGCCATAATGATTTCTTCCAAACTTTCGCTAATATAGCCGCAGCACCGCACAGGCTTGGTGACCAAATCGCCGAAGTGGCAGAGCGTGCAGGCAGTCAGAACATTCTTTATCTGGAGCTTATGGAAACAATCGTATTCCCTGAATTGTTTCCACTCGTTGCCGGGCTTGAGCTTTCTGGTGATGTTGAACAGGATTATAAAACCTTGATGGACAGTCCGTTTGGGGCAAAAATCCCTGAACTGGTTCAATCGGTTCAAACTCAGCTTGATGCGGCGTACGCTAAGAAAGACAGGCTACTTGGTTGCGGTGAAAACTCTGAGAGCGTTGGCTGTGATGTTGAGGTCCAGTTTATTCACCAGGTAATCCGCGAATTTGAGCCAAGCATGGTGTTCGCGCAGATTATCCTGGGTTGGGAAGTCATGAAGGCTGTTCCTCAGGTTGTGGGTATCAATCTTGTTGCACCGGAAGATGGCTATCTGGCTCTTCGCGACTATAGCTACCATATGAAAATGATTGATCACCAATACCGTACTAAAGGCGCGCAGAATGTAACGCTGCATGCTGGGGAGCTCACGCTCGGGCTTGTACGTCCACATCAGCTTAAATTCCATATTCGCGAGGCAATCGAAATTGGCCATGCCAAGCGAATTGGCCACGGTATTGATATTGCGTTTGAGGATGGCAGCGATGAACTGCTTAAGCGCATGAAGGATGAGGGCATTATGGTTGAGATTAACCTCACCAGTAATGATGTAATCCTTGGTGTAAAAGGAAATGACCATCCGATTGTGCTGTACCGCGACCTTGAAGTACCTTATGCGCTAAGTACCGATGATGAAGGCGTATCCCGTATCGATCTGACGCACGAGTATATGCGCTATTTCAGGGATTATGATGTGCCGTATTTTGAACTGCGCCATGCATCCAGAAATTCACTAACATACAGCTTCCTGCCCGGTGAAAGCCTGTGGGAAAATGAGGCGTGTCGTGAAAATGTGCTTTCAGGAAGTGCCCTCAATGATGTATGTGCAGCATTCATAGAAAAAAATAAGAAGGCAAAACTGCAGTGGGAGCTGGAGATGCGGTTTAGAGAGTATGAAAAAACTCTTCGCATTCCAAAACGCAGAAAAACGAGCTTTCAATAAAAATTATAATATCCCCCGAATGGGTGAGACATAGGATTTAGTATGGCTGAAGAAAATACGAATGTGCTCGGGGGAAGTGCAGCATCTACCTCGCAGTTTGCATGTGATATGAATGCCGGTGTTGCATTCTTTCTAGATGTATCTGTGAATATTTTTGTGCTCGCGGGCGTGTTGATGGGGGTCTTTGGTTTTCCTGCTGAACATATGTTTGGTAAAATTATCCCGGGCACGATCACAGGCATTTTGCTTGGTAATTTGGCGTTTATCTGGCTTGCAAAGAAAACCACTAAAGAAACTGGCAATGAAAAGCTGACCAGTATTCCGCTTGGTATGGATCTGCCGACCGTATTTGGTATGTGTTTCTTCATTGTAGGGCCAACATATGCTGGAAGTGTAGAAGCGCTGGGTGTGGATGCGGCAGCCGATAAAGCCTGGGTCGTTGGTATGGCCAGCACAATCTGGATGGCTGTTATCAAGTTTGTCCTTTCGTTCTTCAGTCGCGCAATGCAAACACAGATGCCGCAAATGGCGCTTATTGGTGCGATGGCTGGTATTGCAACAGTGTGGCTGGGTGCAGAAGCTATCTACGGTATCTTCGAGTTGCCGGAAGTTGGCATTGTTGCCTTTTCCATCATGATTTTCTCACTTATCGCGGGACATCGTATGCCGTTTGGTATGCCCGGGGCTATTCTAGCGATTGTTGCTGGTACCTTCCTTTATTATGTTCTGGCGGTTGTAGGTGCTGGGGACGATTACGTTATCAAGCAAGCACCTGATCTTGCTGTAACGCTACCTTCAATTACATTCGCAGGCTTTGGCGGTGTGTTTGGTGATGTTACCAATTATATCGGCATCATCTTCCCGTTTGCTCTTTTGATCGCAGCGAGTTCTGTGAATGTAGTAACAGGCGCGAAGGTGGTCGGCGATGATTATGATCCGGCCAAAGTTATCCGTATGGATAGTGCCGCGACAGCAATTTCCGCATTGTTTGGTGGTATCGTGCAAACAACACCATATTTCGGGCACACTACATACAAGCGTATGGGCGCACGCACCAATTATGCGCTGGGTGCCTCCATTGCTCTTACTGTTATCGGTTTTGTTGGCTTGATTGCACTGGCTTCACAGATGATCCCATCTGCGGTTTTGAAGCCAATTCTCGTGGTTGTTGCCAGCGATATTTTGCGCCTTGCTTTTGCTGGCGGTTCAGTAGCTCATGCACCAGGGCTGCTGTTTGCGATTGTTCCGGCAATCCTGAACTATGCGCACACGAAGGTTAATGATCTATACGGACGTATTGGGGAAGCAGCCCAACAAGCTTTGATGACCGATTGGTATCCTGGCTTTGTGCTGCTTGGCGTGATGGCACGTGGGTATATTCTCACGAGCTTGATTTGGGGGGCACTGCTGGTTTGGGTCGTTGACCGTAAACTGGTACGTGCTGCAGGTGCTGCATTTGCTGCAGCTCTGTTTACTGAATTTGGAATCATCCACTCGGTTTTACCATCTGCGGGCATGTATTTGCCTTGGGCTATCCCGGAAATGGGTGGTTTTGAGGTTTTGCCGCATAGGTTAGCGACAGGGTATCTTATTGCTGGTATTATGCTTTTACTGTTTAGCCGAGTGAAAAGTAACGACGATAAAGCAAACATTTCTTGACCAACGGGTCAAGATTTGGCTTTTTACGCGCAATCCGTTTTGCGCGGATGTATAAATTTGGCCACCAAACATGGGACGTAACATGTCATCTGAGAGCCTTGTAAATAGAGGAACAGCCTTCCACGCTGAGTGGCTGGAAGGTATCCGTGTGAACAAAAGCGCTGTTGAGCGCCGCACGAGCACAATCGGTACCCGCCGGTCTGTGAAGAAAGATTCTCAAATTGCATATATGCTGAAAGCAATCAGCTGTATTGATTTGACCACACTAGCCGGTGATGACACACTAGGCCGTGTGAAACGTTTGGCACAAAAGGCAGCAAGCCCAGTGCGCCATGATATTATGGAAGCACTTGGTGTTGGTGATATGCGTATCACAACTGGCGCTGTGTGTGTGTACCATGAAATGGTGCCAGAAGCCGTTGCAGGCCTTAAAGGTTCCGGTGTTCCGGTGGCTGCTGTATCTACAGGCTTTCCAGCTGGTCTTGCGCCGATGGAAACAAGGCTAGAGGAAATTCGCCGTTCTGTTGAAGCAGGTGCTGGCGAGATTGATATCGTGGTAACACGTGCACACGTTCTTACAGGGAACTGGCAGGCGCTTTATGATGAAGTGAAAGCGTTTAAAGAAGCATGTGGCCCGGCGCTGATGAAAACTATTCTGGCGACAGGCGAGCACGGCAACCTTACACAGGTTGGTAAAGCTTCTATGGTTGCGATGATGGCTGGTTCTGATTTCATCAAAACATCCACTGGTATGGAAGGTGTGAATGCAACGCTTCCGGTATCCCTAGTGATGATCCGCCAGATCCGTGATTTCTATGAGCGTACAGGCCAGAAAGTTGGTTACAAGCCAGCGGGCGGTATAAAAACAGCGAAAGATGCTGTGACATACCTTACACTGATTAAAGAAGAACTTGGCCGTGACTGGCTGGAGCCAGAACTGTTCCGCTTTGGTGCATCAAGCCTTCTTGGTGATCTTGAACGTCAATTAGAGTATCATGCAACAGGTGGTTACTCTGCTTCTTATCGTCACCCAATGGGTTAAGGGAAAGTCATCATGAACGTTAAAGAAAAGTTTGAAAGCATGGATTACGCTCCAGCACTTGAAAGCCGTTCTGCCGCGGATAGCTGGCTTGCGGAAAATGATAAATCCTTTGGCATGTTTATTGGTGGCGAATGGGTAAAGCCTGAGGGCGCTAAAACATTCGCAACATACGCACCATCCACTGGTGAAAAGCTTGCTGATATTACTGCAGCTCGCCAGGAAGATGTTGATGCAGCGGTTCTTGCAGCTCGTACAGCACAAGGCAAGTGGGCAGCACTTGGTGGCCACGGCCGTGCGCGCTATATGTATGCGCTTGCACGCCTTGTTCAGAAACACTCCCGTGTTTTAGCGGTACTTGAAAGCCTTGATAACGGTAAGCCAATCCGTGAAAGCCGTGACATTGATGTGCCGCTGGTTGCGCGTCATTTCTATCACCATGCTGGCTGGGCTCAGCTTATGGACGAAGAGTTTCCAGAGTATGAAGCTGTTGGTGTTGCAGGGCAGGTTATTCCGTGGAACTTCCCGTTCCTGATGCTTGCCTGGAAGGTAGCTCCAGCGCTTGCAGCTGGTAACACAGTTGTTCTGAAGCCTGCTGAGTTTACATCTCTTACAGCACTTAAGTTTGCTGAACTTTGTGAAGAAGCTGGCCTTCCAAAAGGTGTTGTAAACATCGTAACCGGTGAAGGCGATGTTGGTGCTATGATTGTGGACGCTGACGTTGACAAAGTGGCATTCACCGGCTCAACAGATGTTGGTAAGATTATTCGCCGCGCAATTGCTGGTACAGGCAAGAAACTAACACTTGAGCTTGGCGGTAAATCTCCATTCATCGTGTTTGAAGATGCAGATATCGACGGCGCTGTTGAAGGTGTTGTTGATGCCATCTGGTTCAATCAGGGGCAAGTGTGCTGCGCTGGTTCTCGTCTTCTTGTGCAAGAAGGTATCGCAGATCGTTTCTTCGCGAAGCTGAAAACACGTATGGGCAACCTTCGTGTTGGTAACAGCCTTGATAAATGTATCGATATGGGTGCGGTTGTAGATAGCGTTCAGAAAGACCGTATCGAAGCACTCATCAAAAAAGGTGAAGAAGAAGGTGCGGAAGTTTATCAGGCACCGTGTGTTATGCCAACTGAAGGTGTGTTCTTCCCACCAACACTCGTGACAGGCGTTGGTACAGATAACACGCTTTACCGCGAAGAAGTATTTGGTCCGGTTCTAACGGCCGTGACTTTCCGTACGCAATCAGAAGCTGTTGGCCTTGCTAACAACTCACGATACGGGCTTGCAGCGACAGTTTGGTCTGAAAGCATTAGCCGTGCTCTCGAAGTGGCTCCAGCGCTGAAATCAGGTATCGTATGGATTAATGGCACGAACATGATGGACGCAGCTGTTGGCTTTGGTGGTTACCGTGAAAGTGGCTTTGGCCGTGAAGGTGGTCGCGAAGGTATGCTTGCATATATGAAGCACCGCTTTGAGAAAACTCTCAAAGAGTGGAAGCCGATTGCGAAGCCAGAAACTGTTGCTAAGCCAAAAGCTGGTTCTGGGCTGAGCGGTATCGACCAAACAGCGAAAATGTATATCGGAGGTAAGCAGGCGCGTCCTGATGGCGGTGACAGTGTTGCCGTTGCGACGTCCAAAGGTGCTTACGCTGGCCTTGTGAGTGCGGGTAACTACAAAGATATCCGTAATGCTGTTGAAGCTGCGACTAAAGCTTCTGGTTGGGCTGGTAAGACAAGTCACCTGCGTGCGCAGATCCTTTTCTATATCGCTGAGAACCTAAGCTCTCGCGCCACTGAGTTTGAAGAGCGCCTTGTGTCTCTAACAGGTGTTACGCAGAAAGCTGCTGAGAAAGAGGTTGAGCTATCAATCCAGCGTCTGTTCACTGCTGCTGCTTATGCTGATAAGCACGAAGGCCGTGTACATGAGCCTCCAATGCGCGGTGTTGCACTGGCAATGAACGAAGCAGTAGGAACACTTGGTATTGTATGCCCAGATGAAAGCCCGCTTCTTGCGTTTGTAACGCTGATGGCGTTTGCAATGGCGACAGGCAATACAAGTGTGATTATTCCGTCTGAGCGCTATCCGCTTCTTGCAACTGATTTCTACCAAATTCTGGAAACATCAGATGTTCCAGCTGGCGTAGTGAACATTGTAACAGGCCCGCGTGATGCGATGGCTGCGCCGCTTGCCAAGCACTTTGGTATCGACGGTATTTGGTACTTTGGTAGCCGTGAAGGCTGTGCAGATGTTGAAGCGCTAGCTGCCGATAACATGAAACGCACATGGCTTAATTACGGTAAAGCGTATGACTGGACAAACTCCGATCATATGAACCCTAAAGCATTGATGGAACGCGGTACTGAAGTGAAGAATATCTGGGTGCCTTACGGTGATGCCAACGAAGGCGGTAAATCTTACTAAGATTTATCTGAAATAATTTATGGAAGGGCTGAGTTTTCTCAGCCCTTTTTTTTGGAAAATTGCCTTAGGTAGACAGATCTGTTTCACATGTGCGTGAACGTGTACCGATCAGTAAGGTTTTTACTTTGAAATCCTGAAATCTCGCTTATATGGTAGGTGTCTAACCAAGGAACATTCCCGCTTCTGATCTCTTGGTTAGACAGCCGTGTGTGCCTCTTCAATCGCACTCTACCCGTAAGAGGTGCACACGGTAGCTCTATTATCCCTATAAACCTCTATAAAGCCAAGGTTTCAGTAGTTTGCTCAGATAGGGCATCACTGGCCATGTTAAAATACTCGAGAGGATTATAACCCCAATAAGCATAGAAATTGGCTTTGGTAGGCTGGTGATTTCCGGCGGTAGCAATGTTTGAATAAGGTAGAGTAGCGGGAAAACCGCGGATACACTGAGTGTTAGGCGTTTCCAGTACGGAGGAACACGGTTGCCAACAGTATTGGCACTATCAAACCACTGTTCAAGCCCAATTGCTTCTTTTCTAAGTGATTTGCGAATAACAAGTGGTTTAAGTACTTCCAATTGCTGCTCAAGCGCTGGTGAGGTATTCCAAGCTTCCAGGGCTTCAACTGTACGGAATTTTATCAGTGATATATATTCGGGCTTTTCCTGCTGTAGGTGCCTGATGATATCGACGGATATAAAATCAGGTTGACCGCGCATCAATTGGTGTAACTCTTTAAGCCATTGCTCAAAGGCCGGAATTTTATCCGGTTGAACGAGATTACTTACCATAAGTGTCGCAGGTTCTGTGGTCATCTAACCCTCCATCGACTGATTTATTTTAGTATACAGAGTGATAGATTTTTTTAAATAAAGAAAAAACTTGAAAAAATAACAATCAAAGAACACATTGTGGGAAAGATAGTTTGGTAGTGGGGAAAAGCCATGGATAGGCGTAGTAGAATAGTAGTGTTTTTTGTGTATTTCCTTGCATTCTTGGGAATTGCACTACCGTATCCTGTTTTTACCCCCTTGTTTTTGGATGGTCATATTGAAAGTGGGCTTTCTCCTGAAGTTGCACTCGGAATTGCTCTTGCCGTATACCCATTGGGGCTTTTCTTTGGTGGCGGTACACTCGGTTCGCTCTCGGATAAGTATGGTCGGCGTCCGGTTTTACTTGGGTCGCTCTTCTTAACTACACTTGGAACTGTTTGGTCTGGCTTTGCTATTATTCAGGAAGATTTCTGGCAGTTAGTGATAAGCCGCATGGTAACAGGATACTTTGAAGCCAACAGCAGTATAGCTCGTGCCATGCTTATCGACCGAGAAAAAGATGGTGCTAAAGCCTCATCTTTCGCCTTCCTGAGTATCGGTGGCTATGGCGGTTATTTATTTGGTCCGGTGCTCGGCGGATTGCTTGCTACATACTCAAACGATATGCCATTTCTTGTGGCTGGTATTGCCAGCGGTATTGCCTTTGTTATGGCTGTTCTGTGGTTGCCTGAAACTAATGAGCAGGTATTGCAGTTTGGTGTAAATAAAACAGCTAAACGCCCGGGTGTGATCAAAATGCTGGCCTCTCATGCAATGTTCAGACAGCTGCTGTTTGCACAGTTCATGCTTACTATGTGTATCAATACTTTTTACCAGTTCTATCCACTGCTTCTTAATACCCGTTGGGGGGCTGGGCCTGAAGAAATTGCGTTTATTAATGCCTTCTTCACTGGAACGATGATTTTATTTGCGTTCGTGGGAGTGCCAAAGATCGAGAAAATGATGACCCTTGGTCATAACCTCATCATTGCTGGCACTGTATTGGCGATCTTTATGATGGTGATCTTGTTGTCAGAGAACTATGTGATGGCAATTGTAATCGCCACGGTAATTGGTGTGGCTGTAAGCATCTTGAATGCGGCTATTCCCGCTTTTATGAGCCGGGAGACGCAAGATTTAGAACAGGGCGCCGTAATGGGTAGCCTGACATCCAGCTTCTGTATGTCTCAGGCTGTAATCAGTGTACTTGGGGGCTATGTAGCGACATATAGCCTTAGTATCACATATGGCTTGGGGGCAATAGCTGCCATCATAGGCGTTATACAGGTACAGCGGATTAGAAGAATAGGGCGCAAGATAGCTGTATAACTATCTCGCGGCTCTGGCTCTAAGTCTCTCCAGCGATGTTTCGCACCATTCAATGTATGCTTTGTTTACTCTTAGTCCCGCATCGAGGGTGAGTTGGGTGAAGAAGTCATCATCACTTAGCTGATCGGGATAACCATCATCCTCGTCTTTCCATCCATCTTCAATAGACTGAAGTGTTTGGCAGGTTCCTTTAATGCGGGTAAGCAAATCTTCCATGAACTTGATAGCTTGTTCAGGGCTTTGATGTTCATTCAGGAAAAAGACCTGAGCAAGGTACGGATGACGTAGCGGTGCTGTACCAGGGCCTGTTGACAACCACTTTAAAAGCTCTTCCCGGCCTGCTGCGGTTCGGAGATAAAGTTTTTTGTCCGGCCCTTTCTCAGAAGGCATTGTTTCTACTTCCGCCAAGCCTTCATTTACGAGTTTTTTTAGGGCAGGGTAGAGCTGTGAAAGCTCCGCAAACCAGAAGTGCCTAAGGGTAGTGTCGAATTTTTGTTTTAGTTCGTAGCCACTGGTTGGCGTTGCGGTTAGTCCAAGTAAAATATGTGGCAGGCTCATACAGTTGCTTCAGTTTTAGACTTCCTTGAGGGAAGAGGGTCGTTAAATTTCTTTCGGTAGTGCCGTTCCCAAATGGCGATCGCTGGAACGCCGATGAAGGTTGGGGCAAGCCAAGGCACAATAGCAAGCATGCCAGATAAACCCAAATCAATAAATCGAGCAGATCCGAAAACCAGAAAGGCTGTATGGAAAGCAATGCCTGCAATAAGCATGGCTGAAAGATGTTCATACCACCACTGTTTTTTAGACCTTTTTTTGCCTGAGATATAAGCGTTGATCTGCAGATAGGTTACAATGCCAACCGGTGACATAGCGTAAAGTAGAATAGAGCTATCAGGTTGGGCAACTAACCCGAAAAGTACCAATACTGCGCTTGCTATCAGGCAACCATAACTGAATATGTAATTGAGAAGAGTACCGTGTATCGTTTGTTCTTTTTTATGCGATAGCACCAGCATGCCGTGCCTGAGGATAGCTGCGGTGGTTAGGCATAGATAGCCAAGGAACATAACAAGGGCGATTGAGTTTTTGTTTTCCCGAAAACTGTTACCATTTCCGTAAAGTGCGATGAGTTTAAGAAGCAGAACCAGTGATCCTGCAATCACCACCACATATCCTGCATTCACAAATACCTTACCTATCTTTTTATGGTTGATAGAACCTTTCTTTAGAAAGACCGGTATCCAGAATGCGATAAGCCCGACACCACCAGCAAGGATATGTATCCACCTTAAGCTTTCAATCATTAGAGGCATCATTATATGGCTCCTATTAAATATCTATATAAATATTTATATAGTAAAAATATAGAAATTCAATGACGATGAATTTCATTAAAGCTGTTAGGTGGTTTAATCGGGAGAGTTCCATGGTTTTGCCAATGAAAACAAATGGTTGATACCTTCATTGCATAAAGTTGAAATATGAAAGTGTTTAATATATATGCGATGTGGCTAATCACAACTTAAAGAAACCAAGGTTTTCTTCTTGAAATATGATGAAATCATCGCTTAGTCTCCGCAGCGAGAAACATAGTAATGCACAGTATAAATGTGACAAAAATGGTAATAAATAAAATAAAAACCCGCTCGAATAGTGAATATTTCAGGTTTTAGATAAATTCTATATATAAGATTTAAGTAAAGCCCTGAACTCACTCAATAATGATACCTGTCATCATTTGTACGCATTACTCTCTTTATGGGGATAATGGGGCAAAAAGATGCGTTTTGAAACCAAGCGGGATGGAGACGTCGTGAATATGATCGTTTCCGGTTCACTTTCCTTTGAAGATTGCAGGGAGTGGCGCAAGTTAGTGGAAGCAGTACTCAAGATTGATGTCGCGAGGTATGTTTTAGACCTTACGGCTCTGGAGTCTATAGATTCTGCAGGTCTTGGCATGATGTTGAATATGCGGGACTGGGCAGAGGGGAAGCAGAAAACAGTAGGTATTAAGCTGGCGGATGAAAGTGTGTCTGGTAACATGATACGCTTGGCAAAGTTTGAAGATTGGATCATTGCGTAACCGTTATGAAGTTGTGTTTTTATATCTTACACAGCCCTTCTGTCAGTAAAAAGAGTTCGTAAATTATATATCTTTAACATTTCGAAACCATTTTAGATTTTAATCGTATCTAGACCGAGACTTGGTGATTTTCTTTCGCTATTAGGTGGGTGCATTTTGAAATCTATACTAGATATTTCTCTGTATGTAGGATTCGTTTTTCTTACTTTGATCGCCATTCTAATGGTGCCAGGGTCATCTGATAAATTGATGATTATTACGCCGTCAAAATCCACAGGCACAAATATTTATGGGATTTTAGATGGCACAGATGCCCGCCTTATCTCCAAGGTCTCTGATCATAGATATATTATCGAAAATACAGGCAACAAATTGGTTAGCCAGCTATACCAGAATGGCGCGTTTCTGGTGTTAAATGCTGCTCCCATTTATGGGTGCGGAGCGAAGGAGCAACCACGTTCCAAAGCTGATATGGCATTTGCGGCAACGCTTTCCGAAAAATAGGGGAAATTCATGAACCATCTCGAAAATATTCAGCTATCTGTTACCAGATACCTCTCTATGGCTTTGTGGGTGCATATCCCTGTGGTGTTGATTGCAGTACTGATGATTGGGCAGGAAAGCCTTGTTACCACAACTATCTTAACCGTGGTTGTTGCAGCCGTTCCTACGGTAGCAATGCGCATGGGAATAGCGGAGGAAATGCAGCGGTCACTTGTTGCTGTTTCTCTTGTATTGATGGCAGCTATTCTCGTGTTTGTCTTCAGGGGACATCCTTGGCAAATTGATATCCACATGTACTTTTTTGCAGTACTGGCGATGTTGGCTGCGCTTTGTGATGCAAGGGCTATCCTCGTTTCGGCCGCTGTCATTGCGGTACATCATTTGCTCTTTAACACGGTTATCCCGAGCTGGGTTTTCCCAGAAGGTGGTGACTTCGGGCGGGTCGTTCTCCATGCTGTTATTGTGGTCTTTGAAACTGCTGTTTTAACATGGCTTGCAGTTCAGATCGTTGCAGCTTTCGAGGGGGCAGAACAAGCTGAAAAAAGAGCTTCTGAGGAAGCAGAAGTTGCGAAAGAAAAGGCTGTAGCAGCTGAGGAAGCAACTGAAGCTGCAGAGGCGAACATGGCTGTTGCGAAAGAAGCGCAGGCAGAAGTTGAAAAGATGGCGGAAGAAAATGCTCATCAACGTGAGCAAATGGAAAGGCAGGCTGCGGAAGCGCGAATACAACTAGCGGAAGAATTTGATCAAAGCCTTTCTGGTATGCTGCAAGAATTGTCAGTGGTTATGACCCAGCTTGAAAGTGAGGCTGAAAACCTTAATCAAATATCATCTGAAACAAGCGAGTCGATGAGTGCAGCATCGCGTGCCACAGAAAATGTTTCTGGTAATGTGAACTCTGTAGCATCTAGTTCTGAAGAAATGTCAGCGTCTGTGAATGAAATTGCCCGTCAGGTTAGCGGTAGTTCAACAGTGGCTGATCAGGCGCTTACCTACGCTAACCAGAGTGAGAAAACCATCTCTACACTCTCTGAACGAGCAAACCGTATCAACGAAGCATTGAAGATGATCGGCGATATCGCCGAGCAAACCAACTTGCTGGCTCTGAATGCTACGATTGAGGCAGCGCGTGCTGGTGATGCGGGTAAAGGTTTTGCTGTTGTGGCAAGTGAAGTGAAATCACTTGCAAATCAATCAGCTAATGCCACAGAGGAAATTGGAAATTTGCTTGCAGGTATTCGTGATGCCACTGAGGAAGCGGTGTCAGTAAATCAAAAAATCGTATCCGTTGTTGGTGAGATAAGCGAAAACTCTGCAGGTATCGCAGCCGCTGTCGAAGAACAATCAGCCGCGACGGAAGAAATCGCTCGTGCAGCTCAAGCGGCAGCAGGTGAAACAAGTGAGGCCAATCATAGCGTGAAGCGCCTTAGTGAGGTTGGTGGACGCATTGCTGTGGTAGCTGAAACCACGGTGAATGCTGTTCATACTCTTTCTGAAAAAACTGAGCAATTATCGCAAAAAGCGGATGAGTTTATCGCCACCATTCGTGCGTAACATTTGTTCTCAGAGTATTCGAAAGAAGGAGATGCCTTGTGGTATCTCCTTCTTTTTTTGATTCGATTGACCTTCACCAAACTCGAAGTTTACCTGGCCGTCGAATAATGCAGTGTTATGCGAGTATATATAATACCCGCGTGAGCGCGCGCATGCCTGCATGTGCACCCGTTCAATATTATGCTTGAAATAAAAGTTTTCTTTGTAACTAAAAAACTTTATGAAAGTTTCATGAAGGGTGTTGACAGCTGGATCAGCTTCAGCCTATACAGCAATCATTCGGCAAAGGAACTCGCATGGTGCGGGCTAAAGATGCCGTAAACGGATTTGAATTAATGACCCATACTTGGACATATAAACCACAACTGACAAAGTGCGCGCAGGCCTTTATGCGCTCAGCACTAGTCATTACGTGTGTCCGAGGAGGGAGCAGCTAAAACTTGGTGAAAAGTTAAAATAGCTGAAATGAATTGAAACCCTCTCGGACCAGATAAGTCCCAGAGGGTTTTTTGTTACCTGAGCCCAGAAATTAACCTCTAACGCAACCAGATTTAATGACCGCAGGAATAGGAACCCTGCAAAAGAAGCGAGAAGAAAAATGAACGCGCAAGTTTTTGAAAATCAGTTTTCCCCTAGGCACCCATTTTTTGGCGAGAATGGTGTGCGCTCCCCCAAGCGGGCTGCAGATTTTGGCGGTATGGTCGCTGATATCTCAGCCCGCTACCGGGCGGCCATGGGAACTGGTGGCCTGATGGTCGGGCTTGCAGCGCTCTCTGAAAAACAGCAATCCGAGTACACAAGAGGATAGGCGGAGCTACTGGCTCCAGTGTGGTGAGCAGAATGATATTGACGTCGGAATCATGCTCAATCTGCTCACCACTTTAACCGCCCTAAAAGGGGCACATACTGAACAAAGTTTTACCATGCCTACGGGCGATATAAAATGTGAATACAAAATTATGTTCACGATCATTGCAAAGCAGAGTTTCTCATTTGCCGAAGGAACAGGAGGAAAAAATGGCAATCTTTTTCAATACGCGTTTAGACAGTTACGAAGGTTTTAGAACAACTTCAGAGCATGCTGTTGAACTGGATGGTACACATTGGCGCAGCGTTGAACATTATGTTCAGGCACAGCGATTCAAATGTGAAACAACGCGTGAGGAAATCAGAACAGCTGACTATGCGTTCGAAGCAAAATCTCTGGCACGTACACGCCCTGACGCCTTAAGGCATGATTGGGAAGATGTGCGCGATGAGATCATGGAAATCGCAAATCGTGCAAAGTTTTCAAAGCACAAGCAGTTGGCTGAAAAACTGAAAGAAACCGAAGATGAGGAACTGATCGAAGCCTCCCCTATGAGCCGTTATTGGGGCGCAGGCGCTGATGGTTTGGGCCGTAATAGGCTTGGTGAAATATTGATGAAAATCCGTGATGAGCTTAGGGAACCGTTACCCTCGCTCGGTGGATAGTCGAAGAGATTTAGTGTAGGATATAGCCATGAGTGCGATCCATTACTTACCTACTCCAGCTCGAGCGCTGGACCGTTATGAGGCCTTTAAAGCTGTACTGCCGCAAAAGGTAGCACAAGCTCGCAGAGGCGTTGGTGGTTTTATTACTCTTGATCTTGGAAACGTTCGAGGTAAGGACGCGATTACTGAACAAGCCCAATTCGATTGGCACTTCTGGATATATATGTGTGATTGGGACTTGCACAAAAATGGATCACGTATCCTATGGCGCCGGGAAAGTGATAACGCTTTGGCGGGCGCAGTTCTCAGCCAGCTTGAAGGTGAGTATCTAACCGCGTTTGAGTATGATGAGCATGATGACTGTTTTGAACTGCACTTCACGGGTGGTTTTCACCTAAATATTGATCCAGACTTCTACGGTTTTGAACCGACTGACGATCTGTTCATGCTGTTTGAGTTTGGTAAAAATGACTGCTTGTCCTATAGCCCTGAAAGGCGATTTTATCAGGCAGCTTGATAATAAGCGGCTTTGGCCGCTTATTCTTTCCCAAGTTCAAACACCATTAAATCCTCCCCCCATGTCAGGTCGCCAATATAGGTCTGCCGGATCTGATTTATTACAGCATCTTTGCTGCCACTCCAAACCAGCTGGTGATGAAGCACTAAATGCTTAACGTTGGCGTTGCTAGCGAGTTTTCCCAAGTCTGGGCCAGAGGTATGAGCAGCTTTGTGGTATACTTGCCAGTCCTCGGTGCGTTTGGCGAGCGCCTCAGCATCATATACTTCATGAATCAACAGATCTGCATCTTTTGCTGCTTCTTCAAGAGCAGGGCAATAAGTAGTGTCGCCAGAAATAACGACTGATTTTCCTTCATGAGTAAATTTGAAGCCGTACGCTTCCTTCCAATCACCGTGGCAAACAGGGATGGCCTCTACCGTAAGAGCATTGTCTTTATATATAATACCGGGTGTGGCATCTGAAGCATCTACTTGCCACCCGGTCGTGTTTGCTGGCTCAGCTCCCTCAATGCGAATGTTAACATCCTCACTGTATGCCTTTTGGATAAAATCTACCATTTGGGCTGTGCCCTTGGGGCCATAAATTTTAAGCGGTTCTGTACGCTCTAATGTCCATGGTGAATAGATAAGATCAGGCAAACCGAGTGTGTGATCAGAGTGCAGGTGAGTGAGCAGGGCTCGGGATAAATTCGGCTGCGCCAGCGCTTTTATACCGTTTCTTTCCGCAGCGGAGATGCGCCTTACAACACCAGGCCCCGCATCAATGATCCAGGGTTTTCCGTCAACAATCACAGCGGTTGCAGCACCGGCGCGTTCGGGAACAGGGTTCGGGGTCCCAGTGCCTAGTAGAACAACTGTCATATCCGCATGTGCTGATGAAGGTAGCGCTGTACCTAACAAAAACACTGAACCAATTACGATTGATTTCATCAAGCCCTCCCAAACCAATCTACGAAAACAATTCTTTTTAGAATGACTTCCTTTGGTTGAAAAATAAATTATTCGAGTTAAAGAAGTTTAAGCAGTTGATGAGATGATGGAATGGGGGCCCAATGGAAGGTATTATTAAACAGCTAATCCAGAAACAAGAAGTAGTAGATGTTGATACTTACAACGGCGATGACACTCTTGTTGGGATACTAGTCACACAATCAGGCGATTTTGTTTTGCTACAGCGCGTGGCAGAGGAGGGGCTGTATGATGGAGGCACAATAATTGAACTCTCAAATGTTTTTCGGGTGCGTGCTGAAACAAATGCTCTGAAAAATCAAATGCAAGTTTTAGCGGACCAAAAACTGCCTAGTATGCCGAGGATCGACTTCGCATGCTGGAGGGGCATTTTACAGTCTTTGAAGGAAAGTGACAATGTGGTGTCTATCCACTGTGAAAATGTTGATAGTTCTATGTGTTGGGTTGGACAGGTAGCAGCTATAATTGATGATGTGGTTGAATTGCGAAGTTTTGGGACATACGATTATCCTGAGATACATCGTACGTATCTAAATATCGATGATATCACCCGTATTGATCTTGATCGCAGGTACGAATTAGGAATCTATACTTTTGTTATGGAAGCTCTAGGCGAAAAAAAAGCCCGATAATGCTATCGGGCTTTTCCGTCATAGACAGTAATTAAGCTCAAGCTACTTTTTCAGCAAATGCCTTCAGTAGTTTTCCTAAGTTTACAGCAGCAATTGCGCCGAATTCCATTGTTTCATCGTGTGTCAGTTCATTACCTGTCATGCCAGCAGCATAGTTGGTGATAGAGCTTACACCGCACACACGCATACCACAGTGGCGTGCAACGAGACATTCAGGAACAGTAGACATGCCAACAGCATTTGCACCCCAAACACGGAAGGCTTTAATTTCTGCCGGTGTTTCAAAGTTAGGGCCTTTTGCCATCAGGTATGTACCTTCATGAAGCTTGATGCTCAGTTGTTCTGCACATTTGCGCAGATCATCTGTAAGCTCCTTGTCCCATGCAGCAGTCATGTCGCTGAAACGAGGGCCGAAGCGTTCATCATTGATACCAACAAGTGGGTTAACACCAGAGAAGTTGATGTGATCAGTAATCGCCATCAAGCTACCTGGACCTGCTTCTTCATCTAGGCTACCGGCAGCGTTTGTAAGAACAAGGATTTCCACCCCAAGAGCCCATAGAACACGTGTTGAAAACGCAAGCTTATAATTATCGTGGCCTTCGTAGGCATGGGCACGGCCCTGCATACAGATCACACCTTTTCCGCCTAGCTTGCCAATAAGCATGCGACCAGCGTGGCCTTCCACTGTCGGCTTCGGGAAGCCCGGAAGGTCTGCATACGAAAGGATGGTTGGGTTTTCGATGCTGTCTGCCAGATCATTCAGGCCGCTACCTAGAACCATGGCAACTGCTGGCACAGGGCCATCAAGTTTTTCACGGATAAAGGAAGCACAGGTTTGTACGTCTTCGTAGCTCATGGGGGATTCTCGCTATATCTCAGACACAAATGGTCAATGGGTTAAACGTCAATCTCAGGAAGATCAATGCCTTTATGTTCACGGATTTCGTCTTTTGACATGTCAGACAGTTCGTGTGGGAACACGAGCCAGTCATCGGTTTCATGACAGTAGAAATCAGGTGTTAGCTCAGTCACATTACGTGCTGGCTTGTAGAACACAGTGGCAATTTTGATTGTCTCTGGTGTGTTGCGGCGACATTTTTCGTGCAGGTGTTTGATGATGGCATCAATGGAACGGCCGCTATCAAATACATCATCAACGATTAGAAGGCTGTCATCATGATTGATGTTGGCGATGATATATTCAAGGCCGTGTACCTTTACTTCTTTTTGTTGCTGCATGCCAATGTAGCTGGAAGTACGGATGGCGATATGATCTGTATCCACACCGTAGTAATCGAGGATTTCTTGAACAGCGATACCTGTTGGGGTTCCACCACGCCAAACACCAACGATAAATTTCGGGCGGAAATCACTTTTCAGAATTTGCAGACCAAGCTGGAACGAATCGTCCAACAGTTCCTGCGCAGTTACATATTTTTTTACAACACTCATTTGGCTTAGGCCCCTTTAGTTCCAAATAGTCTGTCGCCAGCGTCGCCAAGACCCGGCACAATATACGCATTTTCGTCCAGACGCTCATCAATGCTTGCAGTAATTACAGGCACGTCAGGATGCGCTTCAACAAAAGTTTTAATGCCTTCTGGAGCAGCCAGCAAGCAAACAAAACGAATGTCTTTCGCGCCAATGTCTTTCATCTCTTGCACAGCACGCACCGCTGAGTGGCCTGTTGCCAGCATTGGATCAAGCACTACATTTACGCGAGAGCTTGTGTCCTTTGGGACTTTGAAGAAATATTTGGTTGGCTGAAGAGTTTCTTCATCGCGGGCCAAGCCAATTTGGCCAACACGCGCAGAAGGAACTAGGTCCAGCATAGGGCCAAGCAGGCCATCACCGGCGCGAAGCACAGAGATGAAGGTAAGTTTCTTACCTGCAAGAACTGGTGCTTCTGTTGGGCAAACTGGCGTTTCAATCTGGATTTTACCAAGTGGCAGGTCGCGCAGGGCTTCATAGCCAAGGAACAGGCCAATCTCTCGCAGGAGTTTGCGGAATTCGGATGTGCTGGCCTCTTTACGGCGCAACAATGTTAGCTTGTGCTGAACAAGCGGATGGTCAACTACTGTTACTTGTTCGGTCATAGTGTGAACCTCGTTGGAACTGAAATTGCACTGTTCATAAGACTTTCGCCTCCAATTGTCGACTGAATCTTGACAGTTGTGTCAAAAATGGTTGACCAAGCGGTCCTGCTCTGGTTCCCTTGCGCCTTCGATCGATTTCGGGGCATATATAACCATATACAATATTGTGCCTCCGCGGAGTTAAAAGTCATGAAAAAAATTTTGAAGCAGATGGGTGTTGCCCTCGCCCTTACTGTAACAGCGACGGCTGTAGCTGCAGCACAGGATTTTAAGCCAGTTCTACTTTACGATATTGGCGGTAAATTCGATAAGTCATTCAATGAAGCTGCGCATAACGGCGCTGAGCAATTCAAAAACGAATTTGGCGATGCGTACCGCGACTTTGAGCCAAATAGCGAAACCCAGTATGAGCAAGCGTTGAAACGTTTTGCGCGCCGTAAAGCGGATGTAATCGTAGCTGTTGGTGTGGGTTATTCTGTCGCTGTAAAAAATGTAGCTAAAAGATATCCGAATGTGAAGTTCACAGTGATTGACGCCATCATCGATTTGCCGAATGTTCAGTCGATTACATTCAAGGAAAACGAAGGTTCGTTTCTGGTGGGCATGATTGCTGCTATGAAAACCGAATCAAAGAATATTGGCTTCATTGGCGGTATGGATATTCCACTGATTCGTCGTTTCGAACAGGGATATGTTGAAGGTGCGAAATATATTCGCGATGATTTGAACTTCGTTGAAAACTATGTGGGTACAACACCAGCTGCATGGAATGACCCAATTAAAGCATCTGAAATGGCGCGCTCGCAGTATTCACGTGGTGTAGATGTTATTTTCTCAGCTGCTGGCCCTTCTGGCCTTGGTGTTATCCAGGCCGCGAAAGATAATGGCAAATTGGCTATCGGTGTGGACAGTAATCAGAACCACGTTGCGCCGGGTAGCGTTCTAACAAGCATGATGAAGCGTGTTGATCTGGCTGTTTATCAGGCGATGAAAGAAGCTAAAGAAGGTAACTGGAAATCTGGGCACCGAGTAATGGGCCTTAAAGAAGGCGGTGTGGATTTTGCACTTGATGAGCATAATGACGGCCTTATTACAGCTGACATGAAAACGAAGCTTGAAGACGCTAAAAGCAAAATCATCAGCGGTGAAATCGTTGTAGGTGATGTTGCTGGTAGCAACTCTGGTCACTAAGAAGAAGTGAAAGCGGGATACTGAAAACAGTATGTCTGAAGTTTTAGCAATTGAAACGCGCGAGCTTTCCAAGCGTTTTGGAGCAGTTCGCGCGAATGATGGTATTAGCTTGCAGGTTGGTAAAGGCACTGTCCACGGTATTGTGGGGGAAAATGGTGCTGGTAAATCAACACTGCTTAAAATGCTGTTTGGATTTTACACGCCAGATTCTGGTGATGTTTTGGTGCAGGGGGAGCACGTAAGTTTTGTAAACCCAGCTGACGCCATGGCACGGGGCGTAGGCATGGTGCATCAGCACTTTATGCTGGTTGAGCCTTTCACAGTGCTAGAGAATATTATTCTGGGCGCTGAAACTTCCAGCAAGCTTGAGGAAGCGAAAGAAGATGCCCGCAAGGCTCTTTTAGAGCTTGAAGAAAAATTCGGCTTTGACCTACCGCTGGATGAACCTGTTGAGAATTTGGCTGTGGGTGTGCGCCAACGCGCTGAGATTTTGAAAGCTCTTTATAAAGGCGCGGAAATACTCATTTTAGATGAGCCAACAGCAGTACTCACTCCTCAAGAATGTGAGCAATTGTTTGAGCTTGTGAAGCTTCTCAGAGAGCAGGGTAAAACCGTTCTTTTCGTAACTCATAAGCTACACGAAATTATGGCAACGACGGATGATGTAACCGTTATTCGGGCTGGTAAAGTTGTCGCGCGCCGTAAAACATCAGAAACATCCTGTGAAGAACTGGCTGAGTTGATGGTTGGCGCGAAAGTGGTGCGGGAAGTGGCTCGTGAAAGCCACGGCGCAACTGCTGCTCGCCTTTCGCTCCATCAGGTGAATGCGAGTAATGACCAAGGGCATGCCGCGCTAAAGAATGTTTCGCTTGATGTACATGATGGTGAAGTACTGGGAATTGCTGGTGTAGCAGGAAACGGCCAGACGGAGCTTCTTGAAGTGGTAACCGGGCTTCGCGGTGTCGTCTCAGGTAGCGTTAGTTTTTCTGGTGATGTTGTGGCGACGGACAGTATCACTACTGATCCAATCACACTGCGCCGTATGGGTATGGCGCATGTAGCTGAAGATCGCCTGAAAACAGGTGTGGTTGAAAGCATGTCAGCCAAGGAAAACATTATCCTTGGTTATCAGCGTGAACCTGATTTTGTTTCTCGTGGCGTTCTGAAGCTAAAGCATATTGCACAAAAGGCGGCTGAATATTTTGAAAGCCAGGATGTGCGCCCGCGCAATCCTAATCTGGAAATTGGTTCCTTCTCTGGTGGTAACCAGCAGAAAGTTGTGATCGCGCGTGAAATTGCACGTGATCCGCAGTTGATGGTTATTGGCCAGCCTACACGCGGTGTTGATATCGGCGCCGTAACGAAAATTCACGACCAGATCACAGAGCTTAGAAACGCTGGTAAAGCGATGCTTGTTGTATCCGCTGATCTTGATGAACTTCTAGCGATTTCTGACCGTATCGCAGTGATGTGTGAAGGTGAAATTACGGGTGTGCTTCCTGTGGAAGAAGCTGACGAGAAAACTCTCGGCCTCCTGATGGCGGGTGGTTCTCTGGATAATGTGACTGCAAAGGAAGAAGAATAATGGCTGCAGGCGCAAAGAAATTACCATTTTGGGCGGATGCTATTTTGCTTCCGGCACTGAATCTGCTGGCGGCGTTTTTGGTTTCTGGAATTGTTATTTGGGCGCTGGGTGAAGATCCCTTCCTCGCGCTATCGCTATTGATTGATGGTGCTTTTGGCTTTGAAGAAGCCATCAGCTACACCTTCTATTACGCGACCAACTTTATCTTCACGGGCCTTGCTGTCTCAATTGCGTTTCATGCGGGGCACTTTAATATTGGTGGTGAAGGGCAGGCGATGCTTGGCGGGCTTGGGTTAACGCTTGCGGTGTTCTTGTTCTCTGGTTTGTCGCCATTCCTTGCTGTGATTATGGCAATTATAGGTGCAGCACTGTTTGGTGCGGCATGGGCTTACGTTCCTGCTTATCTTCAAGCGAAGCGTGGTAGCCACATTGTGATCACTACAATCATGTTCAACTTTATTGCATCTTCGCTGCTGGCATATCTGCTTGTTGGGCCGCTTCAGCGCCCTGGTGGACAGATGCCTGAAAGTGCGGATTTTCCTGAAGGTGCGAGCTTAATGCCGCTTCATGAAATCTTTGGCATGTTTGGTAAGACATTTGAAGATGGGCCGATGAACGTATCACTTATCATCGCGCTTTTATGTGCGGTTGGAGTTTGGTTCCTTCTGTGGCGTACTCGCTTTGGCTATGAACTTCGTGTGGTTGGCCAAAACCCGAATGCTGCTGCATTTGCAGGTGTTTCAGTGTCGAAGATGACGATCATTGCCATGATGATCTCGGGTGCACTTGCTGGCATGATGGGGCTTAATGAACTTCTAGGTCAGCAGCACCGTCTGCTTGGTGGATTCACGCTTGGGTACGGTTTTGTTGGTATTGCTGTTGCCTTTATGGGGCGTAACCACCCAGTTGGTATTATTCTTGCGGCGCTTCTATTTGGTGCTCTTTATCAAGGTGGTGCGGAGTTAGCGTTTGAGATGCCGACGATTACACGTGACCTGATCATCATGATCCAGGGCTTGGTAATTTTGTTCGCCGGCGCGCTTGAGCATCTGTTCCGTGATCCGGTAACTAGGATTTTCACTAAAATTCAAACCGCCAAAGAGGGAGCAGCCTAATGGAGTTTTTCGCTGATTTAGTGCTGCTCACGGATTCTACTTTCCGGATTGCAACACCTCTTGTTTTGACAGCTCTTGCTGGCCTTGTTTGTGAACGTGGTGGTGTGGTTGATATTGGTCTTGAAGGCAAGATGCTTGCATCTGCATTCGCGGCAGCAGCGTCCGCAGCAGTAACTGGTTCACCTTGGGCTGGTATGGCTGCGGGCATTGGTGCTTCCATTCTTCTTGCGTTACTCCATGGTTATGTTTCTATCAGCCAGCGCGGTAATCAGATTGTATCCGGCATGGCGATAAATATCGCAGTGGCTGGTCTTGCGCCAACTCTTGCAAATTTCTGGTTCGAGAAAGGTGGGCAGACACCGCTTCTGGGTGATGAGGCACGTTTCAGCACCATCACTTTCCCGTTCGCAGACAGTTTGGCTGATGTGCCTGTAATTGGTGCGCTCTATAGCGAGATTTTATCAGGTCATAATATTATCACTTATATGACTATCGTGATTGTACCGCTAGTGGCGTGGATGCTTTATAAAACGCGCTTCGGTCTTCGCCTTCGCGCGGTGGGTGAAAACCCAGAGGCAGTTGATACGGCTGGTATCTCAGTAACTCTTCTTCGCTATCAGGCGATGGTGATTGCTGGTGTATTATGTGGCCTTGCTGGTACTGTGCTTTCAACAGGTCTTGGTGCTGGTTTCATCCGCGATATGTCGGCGGGCAAGGGCTATTTAGCACTTGCGGCGATGATCTTCGGAAAATGGAAACCTGTTCCAACACTTCTTGCTTGCTTACTCTTTGGTTTTGTTGATGCTCTTCAGGGCCGCCTACAAGGTGTTGCTTTACCGCTCATTGGTGAGATCCCTGTTCAATTTACAATTATGCTACCTTATGTGCTGACTGTTATTATCCTTGCGGGTTTTGTAGGAAAAATTCAGGCGCCAAGAGCAAGCGGTATTCCTTACGAGAAGGATCACTAGAATGTCTGACGTAAAAGCAGACCTTATTGAAGCGGCTGTTGGCGCGCTTCAAAAAGCTTATGCCCCATATTCAAACCATCCAGTAGGAGCTGCGCTTTTAACTGGCGATGGTAAAATTTATGCGGGCTGTAATGTTGAAAATGCAGCATATCCACTTGGGCAATGCGCTGAAGCAACAGCAATCGGTAACATGGTACTTGGGGGTGGTAGCAATACCATCAAACATGTTGTGGTGGTTGGCCCGGGCGTGCACGAGTGTACGCCGTGTGGTGGTTGCCGCCAGAAAATTCGTGAGTTTGCAGGCCAAACGGGGGCGCCTGTAACCATATGCGATAATCGGGGGAACATCTTGTTGGAAACACACAGTGCGGATTTGTTGCCGCATTCGTTTGGTCCAGAAAATATTGATAAAGTAAAAGGCTAACAGATGACTGAGAGCGTGTTCCTGCCCCAGGAAGCAATCCGCGTTAAACGCGATGGTGGTGAAATTTCTGAAAATGATATCAAAGCGTTTGTAGCGGGTATCACTAGCGGTGCTGTAACGGAGGGCCAGATCGCGGCGCTTGGCATGGCTGTTTTCTTTAACGGTATGACACCAAAAGAAGGTGCAGCTCTTACTCTTGCTATGCGTGATAGCGGTGATGTGATTGATTGGCAGAAGTTCGGTTTTGATGCAGATGCCCCAATCACAGATAAGCACTCTACGGGCGGTGTCGGCGATAAGGTAAGCTTGATGCTTGCGCCAATTGTGGCTGCGTGTGGTGGCTTGGTGCCGATGATTTCTGGCCGTGGCCTTGGTCATACCGGTGGTACGCTTGATAAGTTTGAAGCGATCCCGGGGTATGATCCGTACCCAAGCATTGACCGTTTTGCTGAGATTGTGAAAATAGTTGGTTGTTCCATCATTGGTCAAACAGGTGATTTGGCACCTGCTGACAAGCGTTTTTACGGTATCCGTGATGTAACATCGACTGTCGAATCTGTACCATTAATTACAGCGTCTATCCTTTCCAAAAAATTGTCAGCTGGCCTTGGTTCGCTGGTGATGGATGTGAAGTTTGGTTCTGGCGCTTTCATGGATAGCTTTGATAAAGCGAAAGTATTGGCTGAGAACATCGTGCGTGTAGCGGGAGCGGCTGATACACCAACAACAGCGCTGCTTACAGATATGAACCAGGTTCTGGGCCGCACAGCAGGTAATGCCGTTGAGGTGTTGGAAACAATCGAGTTTTTGACAGATTCTGCGAATGCAGACCAGCGTCTACTTGATGTAACGCTTGATCTGGCAGCTCATATGCTTGCGATTTCTGGCGCGCAGCCAGATGTAGCGACAGCACGTGCGAAATCTGAAGAAGCGCTGAATAACGGTAAAGCTGCTGAGATATTCGGTAAAATGGCAGCTGCACATGGCGGCCCAGCTGATATCGTAGAAAACCACGGAAAATATCTTTCTTATGCACCAGTTGTAAAACCTGTACCGACAACAGCATCTGGTTTTGTTTCCAAAATGGATGCTCGTGAAGTTGGTATGGCTGTTGTTGCTCTTGGTGGTGGCCGTACGGACCCTGCAGCAAAGGTAGATCATTCAGTTGGCCTCACTGAAATTTGTCAGCTTGGCGACCGTATTGAGAAAGACCAGCCGCTTGCGATGGTGTATGCTCGAACAGAAGCAGCGGCAGATGCTGCAATTGCACAGGTTCAGGCTTCTATTAAAATTACTGATGAAGCACCTGCAATCACACCTGTGACAGCTGAAATCATTCAGGGGTAGAGACATGGCACGTGCTTTCATTCTTGTTCTAGATAGTTTTGGTATTGGTGCTGCGCCGGATGCCGATAAATTTGGGGATGTAGGTTCAGACACTCTGGGCCATATCGCTGATTGGTGTGCGGCTGGTAATACATCTGATGACCGACCGGCAGCGGGTAAACTGAACCTTCCAAATATGGCGCAGCTTGGTCTTGGTAAAGCTGCGGAATTGGCTACAGGTAAAGAACCAGCTGGGCTAGAGTTTAGCGGTGATATCACTGGCATGTATGCCGCGTGTGAAGAGCTTTCATTTGGTAAAGATACGCCGTCGGGCCACTGGGAAATGGCCGGTGTACCGGTGATGTTTGATTGGGGTTATTTCCCACAAGAATTCCCAAGTTTCCCGGAAGAGCTAATTAATGAGCTTTGCGAGCGATGTAACCTTCCAGGCGTACTCGGAAATAAAGCGGCATCTGGCACTGTAGTACTTGATGAACTTGGTAAAGAGCATATGGAGAGCGGTAAGCCGATTGTTTACACATCAGCTGACAGCGTGTTCCAGGTGGCTGCTCATGAAGAGACTTTCGGTCTCGAGCGTCTTTACGAGGTGTGTGAAGTTGCTCGCAAACTTGTGGATAAATATGAAATTGGCCGGGTGATTGCGCGTCCATTCCTTGGTGACGAGGGTAGCTTTGAGCGTACAGGGAACCGCCGCGATTATGCAACGCCACCACACAAGCCAACACTTCTTGAAAAACTGGAAGCAGAAGGCCGCGAAGTGATTAGTGTTGGTAAAATCGCTGACATCTTTGCCCATAAAGGATTGACTAAAAAGGTGAAAGCAAACGGCCTTGAAGGCTTGTTTGATCTTTCCATGAAGATGCAAGATGAAGCCAAGGATGGCTCGCTCACATTTGTGAACTTTGTGGACTTTGACCAGACATACGGGCACCGCCGTAACGTGGGTGGTTATGCGGCTGCGCTTGAGTATTTCGATACACGCTTGCCAGAGTTCACTGGCCGCATGCAAGAGGATGATATTGTTATCCTGACAGCGGACCACGGCTGTGACCCAACATGGCCGGGGACAGATCATACACGTGAGCATGTGCCGTTTATTGCTTATGGGCCGAAGTTAAAAGCTGGTAGTGCAGGAGTGCGCCGTTCATTTGCCGATATCGGGCAAACGATTGCAACACACCTTGGCATAGCGGCACTTGAGGATGGTGAAAGCGCGATTTAGTTCGCGCTTTTTTACTAAGGTAATCAGAGAGGGGATTATGCGTCTATTTACCGGAATTTTCGCAGCGCTAATGTTGATGACATCTGCGGCGACTGCCTATGGCCCAACAGGGCACAGAGTGATTGCTGAACTTGCATTTCGTCATTTGTCGCCAGATGCACGGGCAGCCGTTGAAGCTATTCTTGGCGATGAATTGATGGCAGAGGCATCAACATGGCCTGATGAAATGCGTTCAAGCCCGGAGGAGTTTTTCCGCCGTACCGCAAATGTATATCACTATATCAATTTGCCTGATGGCGTGACTTACGAAGAAAGCGAAAAGAACCCAGGCGGCGATGCTCTCACAGCTCTTGAAAATTTCACCAAGGTAGTGAAAGACGAGAATGCTTCGAAAGAAGACAAAGCGCTCGCTCTTAGGTTCATTATCCACATTGTTGGTGATCTACATCAGCCGCTGCATGCTGGACGCTCAGAAGATCGTGGTGGAAACCGCATTGATGTAGCTTGGTTTGGTGAGATGTCTAATCTTCACAAAGTATGGGATGAGGATTTGATCGATCACAAGGATCTATCTTTTACCGAGTGGACGAACTTCTTGGATCCTAAAATTAAAGCTAACCACATTACTGAATGGCAACGGTCTGAGCCGATTGACTGGGTGCGTGAGCTGATCTCTTATCGCGGCGATATTTATAAAAGCGCCGAAAATGGTATTCTTTCTTGGGACTATGTCTACAAATATACACCGCTAGTAAAAAGCCAACTTTCCAAGGGGGGGATTCGTTTGGCTGGTTATTTGAACGAAATGTTCAAAAAATAATCGTTAAAACAGCTTCTAGAGGAGGGATTCGTTCGAAAGAGCGAATCCCTTTTTTCTTATTTTCTAACTGTGTGTTTTTTGTAACACGGCAGTTTTCCGCCCTTTGTGAAGGAGCCGTGGTGTTCTTTTTGAGAGCTGTAAGGCTTGTAAATCAACGGCTTTAGGCTGTTTTTAGGGCTTGTGTTGTAAAAGAGGCACTATCGGAAAAATAAGTTATCCACCGATATTTTATCTTCTAATCATGATTGTTGACACTTTCGTCAAAAAACTGAAAGAAACGGCGCATAAAAGAGCCTCACGCATGAGGTAGGTGTTTCTTTTACCAATTTGACTAAACGGTCAATTTTTGGTTTTCTTACGCCTAGTTTTGTGTGGGAAACTTTTTGTACGAATGGACGGAAGTCCAAAGGGACACCCTTGGGTATAAGTAATGTGGGTGTTCGTACTTAATGGAGCTTAGGGAATGAATCGCCTATTTAAGACTGCTCTTTGTAGCAGCGTTGCACTTGCCGCCATGGCCGCAAGTGTTCCTGCGGTATCGCAGGAAATTACTGCGGGTGTCCGTGGTACTATTTACTCACCAGCTGGTGATACACTATCTGGTGTTACAGTAATTGTTACTGATACACGTACTGGCAGCGTTAGCCGTACAACAACTAACTCAAACGGTGCGTTTAATGTTCGCTCCCTTCAAGTTGGTGGTCCTTACACTATTCGTGTTGAAGGTGGTAACTACGAAGACGCACTTGTAACTGACGTTTTCACAAACCTATCATCTACACCTAACTTCGACATCCAGCTTCAGGCTTCTCAAGACGGTGTTGAAGAAATCGTAATTACAGCTTCTGCAATTGTAAGCTCTACAGTAGCAGTTGGCCCAAGCTCTTCTTTCACACTGACAGATATTGAAACAGCGCCTTCAATCAGCCGTCAGGTTCGTGACATCATCCGTGTTGACCCACGTGTAAACATTGGTCGTTCAAACAACGGTGGTGGTTTTGGTGTTTCTTGTAACGGTGGTTCTCCACGTGTGAACTCCTTTACAATTGATGGTGTACGCGCAGCTGATGCATTCGGCCTGAACTCTTCAGGTAACCTTGCTCGTAGCACGTTCCCAATTCCATTCGATACAATTGCAGCTGCTTCTGTAGAATTCTCTCCAGTAGACGTTGAATATGGTCAGTTTACTGGCTGTAACATTAACGTTGTTACAAAATCTGGTTCTAACGAATTCCACGGTTCTGCATTCTTCCTATATAACGGCGACAAAATTACCGGTTCAACTATTGATGGTGAAGATGCGCTTGGTGGAGCTGAGTTCGATCGCTATAACTGGGGTGCTGAACTTGGTGGTCCAATCATCCAAGATAAGCTTTTCTTCTATGGTTCTTACGAAGAAACAGATGAAGGTGATATTCCTAACTACGGTACAGTAAGCGGTGACTTCATTAACGCCAACGCAAGCGGTGCTAACACTATTAACGACCTTCGCACAGACGACATTAATCGTGTGCGCAGCATTCTTGAAAGCCAATATGGTCGTACAGTTGGTGATATTGTTTCTACACTTCCAAATACAAGCCGTCGTTTCTTCGGTCGTATTGACTGGAACATCAACGATGACCACCGTCTAGAAGCAACATACGGTCGTCTAGAAGAAAACCGTCTTGCGAATGATGATTTTGGTTCTGGCCGTGGTGAGTTCACATTCCAGGATAACTTCCACAACCGTGGTTCTGTATCTGATACATACGCTCTACGCGTGTTCTCAGACTGGTCAGATAACCTATCTACTGAATTCCGTATGTCTCGTAACGACATTAGCGATATTCAGGATCCTGCATTCGGTGGTGAAGCTCAGGCTGAAAATACTCCGCGTATCGCAATCGGTGGCCGTTCGTTCTCTAACGAATTCTTTGATCAAGATTTCGCATCTGGCCCTGGCGTATTCCGTTCCGCTAACCAGCTTGACGTTCGTATCGATCAGATCAAATTTAAAGCTGATTATGTAGCTGGTGATCACCTGTTCACAGCGGGTTACGAACTTGATAACCTAGACGTATTCAACCTCTTCATCATTAACGCTACTGGTACAGTGTTCTTTGAAGATATCGATGCTCTAGAAGCTGGTCAGGCTCAATTTATCCGTATCAACGAGACATTCACTGGTAACCCAACAGACGCTGCTGCTGAGTTTACTCGTAACATTCACACTCTTTATCTTCAGGATAAATGGCAGGTTAACAGCAACTTCGAACTTGTTGTTGGTCTACGTTATGACTTCTATAAGTCTGGTGATGCTCCTAACCTGAACCCAGTGTTCCAGGACCGTTTTGGTTTCGCAAATACTCAAGCATTCTCTGGTCTTGATGTGCTTCAGCCACGTATCGGTTTCACATGGACACCTGAAGGTCTTGGTAATACGACATTCACAGGTGGCTTTGGTAAATTCTCTGGTGGTGACCCAACCGTATGGTTTGCGAACTCATTCCAGAACTTTGGTGGTGCTATTGGCCTTGGCGATTCAAGAAACAGTTCTTGTACTGCTGAAGATCTGAACGTACTTGCTGGTGGTACTTTCTCTGGTATTCCTCAGTGTGTACGTGATGCTGGTCAAGCAGAAGCTCAGGGCAACCTTGCTACAGTTGCAGCTGTTGACCCAGACTTCAAATTACCAACTCAAAACCGTTTCAGCCTTGGTGTAACGCATATTACTGAGAATACTGGTTCGAATTTCTTCGATGACTGGACAATTCAGTTAGACGCGATCTATAGCGATATTGTTAACGGCGTAGATTTTGTTGATCTGTCTCTTGTTCAAACTGATACAGCTCCAGATGGTCGTCCGATCTTCTCTCAGCTTGACCTGAGTAACCCAGGTTTTGCAGATGGTTGTAATGCGACATTTGCTGGTATCCGTGAGGGTTTCACTAACGCAACCGACGCATGCTTCAGTGATCGTATTAGCAGCGGCGCGCAAAACATCGTTCTTACCAATGCTGTTAACGGTGGTGGACATAGCTTCTCGCTTTCAGCTCAGTTCGGTAAAACATTCGATCTGACAGATCGTTCTACTCTAGATTTCCGCTTTGGTTACGCATACAACGACTCTGTTGTTGGTAACGCTGGTGGTTCTTCGACTGCAGGCTCTAACTTCGAGCAAGTTGCAACATCTAACTTTAACAATGTTGGTCTTGGTCGTTCTGTGAACAGCAACAGACATAACTTTGTAGTTCGTGCGACATACTCTAACGAGTTCTTCGATGACCTGCAGACTAAAGTTGGTGCGTTCTTCCGTGTTAATTCTGGTCGCCCACTATCTTATGTGTTTGATGCAGATACATCTACTGATGCATTTGGTGACTCTGATGATGTAGCGCGTAGCCTACTTTATATCCCTACAGGTGCAGATGATCCTCTAGTGACATATGCTGATGCAGAGACAGAAACAGCATTCTTGAATTTCATCGCTGCTGAAGGTCTTGAAGGCGGTTCAATCATCGATCGTAGTTCAGTAAGCCAGCCGTGGAATACAGATCTCGATCTACGCATCTCTCAGGAGCTTCCGGGCTTCTTCGCCACAGACAAAGTTGAAGTGTTCGTTAACTTTGAAAACTTCCTGAACTTTATCGGTAATGGCGCTCAACGCTTTATCAATACTGATAGTTCTGAGGGTATTCCTCTTGTTGCAGCTGAGATCAATGATCAAGGCCAGTATGTGTACAGCAACTTTGAAGCTCCTCGTCAGTTTAACGACGTACAAGATACACTATGGCGCATTCAAGTAGGCGTTAAGTACAAGTTCTAATTTGAGCTCGTAGTTAATTACAAAAAATGTGCGCCCGAGATTATCGTCTCGGGCGCGCTTGTTTTGGGGAAACATCAGTTACCGAATGCCGAAGGGATACGGCGAGAGGACGATATGAGTGTTAAAAAAGGCCAAGGGACAGGCCATAAAGCGAATATTCGCAGAGAAAACGAAGCAAAAATTTTAGCCGCTGCAGAAACGGTGTTTGCGGAAAAAGGATTTAAGGGTGCAAGTGTTGGCCTGATTGCGGAACGAGCCGGCGTACCAAAACCAAACATCTACTATTATTTTGGTGCAAAAGAAGATCTATATAGAAGAGTCATCGAAGAAGTGTGCTCGATGTGGCTTCATGCTGCTGATTTATTTGATGAAGAAGTAGAACCTTTAGTCGCTTTTGAAAAATATATTTCATCAAAAATGGATTTGGCTAGAAAACGGCCTCATGGTTCACGTTTGTTCGCTATTGAGATAGCCAGTGGTGCCCCATTCTTGCAGGACTATCTTACCAAGATAGTGAAGCCTTGGTTGGATAGTAGAGAAAGTATTATCCAAAACTGGATTGCTGAAGGCAAAATGGCATCAATCAATGCCAGATACTTGTTCTTCATGATTTGGGGTAGCACCCAGCATTATGCGGATTTCGAAGCACAGATTAATGCTATGAACGATGGCGAGCCACTTACTGACGATATGTTTGAAGATGCCAAGAAAACCGTCATCTCTATCGTGGCAAACAGCTTGAAAACTGCTGGCTAGTTTTCTGAACCCTTAATTATTCCAAGCAACAGATTGGCATCTTCAATCTGTTGCTTTTTTGTTATTTCGGTATTTCTTTTCTGCATGGGGCTTAGGTACCCGTGGTCATACAGAAAATCATTGCGGCTATCTTTACGTAATACGGCGAAAGCGCTTGGGAAATCATAATCGCAGTTAGTAAGTATGATTGGGCTGTTATTCACTCTGGCGTCTCTACCTTCCATGAAAGTTGAAATAGTGGAATGTAGATCAATGTGACTTTTGATATTTTGAAAGTAATTTTGAGGTAAGCCTGAGAGCCAAAATGGTACATAAACCTGTTCGTCTGATAGACGCCCCGAATGCCCCATAATACCACCTTCTCGCAACTCTTCCCCATGGTCCGAAGTAACAATGACAACTGTGTCATCTGCAAGTCCGCTGGTGTTTATATATGAGAGTATCTCACCTATCTGAGTATCAAATGTCCGGATGCTTGCGAGGTAACGTTCCTTGAGCGTTAAATCTGTAGTGTCTGTTTCACTAAGATAAGGAAAATGATTGCCGTAGTAATAGGAGAGATGAAAGAAAGGTGTATTGTCTTTCGCATATTCCTTCAGTGTTTTTATCGTGTTCTTGGTAACCTGAGTATCATTACGTAGGTCATCAGTATCTTCATCCCAAGTTACCCTATTGGTATCCTCCGCGAATATAATGGAAGAAACATCATACCAATCAAGAGAAGTGGCTTCACTCGATGAGGTTTTATAACCGTTGTTTGCGAAAGTTTTGATGAGGCTGTTTGATCCACCACTCCGTCTGGCGTTGCCAAAGCTGGTAGCAAGTTTTCCTGATAGCATACTGTAGAAACTGAAATGGGTGCAGTTTGCAGTTGCTAGATGGTCATAGGAAGTGAAGCCATTTTCAAAGAAGTGGTTAAGGTTTGGTGTTAGGGTCGGGTCCTGCTTAATATCTTTAGCACGAAGGCTATCGGTGACTATTAAGAGGATGTTTTTGCGGCGTTTGAAGGTGATTGACACGCCAGGTGAGTTATCTCGTTTCGCAAAATTTTGGGGCTTATAACCAAACGGTGTTTCCGGTGTTTGTTCCCAAAACAGGCCAAAAAATTTTCTGGTGTAATAAGAAGGTGTGACCGCGAAAAAGGGGAGTTCCCGTTTCACCTCCATAGCGTCGGATTGCCCATGGAAAAACAAAATGCCAAAAGTGAATTGAGCAGACGCCAGTGAAATGACTGTCGATATTGCTAATAGTCGGCCTTTCAGAACAAAAGAGGGTTTAAGTAATTTTCGGCTGAGCCAAAGGCATATCAGGAAAATGATGGAAATTCCTAAAAAGAGTAAGTTCCCTGAAATGCCGGTTTGATTGCTGGCATCGGGTTGAAACAGGAGTGACAGAACAAACCTGTTTAGATGCAGACCTGTGAACTGATAGATTGATATCTCAGTGATTAGAAGCAAAACAGAGACAGCAAAAATACTTGAGCCTATAAAGGGATGAAGGCGGCCTAATACAAGCCGAACAAGCAGGTAGCTTGATAATAAAAACACTGAGTGGAGAATAGGTATTATACCCGCGAGTGACCATTCAAAAGCTTGCATTGAAGCAATGAAAATCAACAAGCTAATGATGATAAATTCAAAGTAGCTGTGTTGTCTTTTCTCGCGCGGCATAATGATCCTAAACCAGAGGCTAACTGCTAATTTATTGTTCTATAAAAGCTTTGCCCCTAGTTGAAGAATACGTCAACCTGTATTTCCGAAGCTACCTTTAAGTTCCACCTTCTATGCGCTGTAGGTCATGTTTGAGATTTCTACCGGCAATCCAGAATAATAATCCTTTGATGAGAGCGATGCAGGCACCGATCGTCATTGCCCAGTGAAGGCTTTCGTAACCGTTAATCTTCGTAAGAAAATCAGACAGCATACCAATGAACAGCGGCCCAAGGCCTAAGCCGATAAGATTTAGAATGAAGAAGAGTATAGCAGAGCTTAGGGCGCGCATCCTTGGTGTAACCAACCGGTGGGTAACTGCAATAGCAGGTGGTAGGTACAGAGTACCTAGAACGTTTACAATGAAGATTAGGATTAGAACGAGTTCTACACTGCTTGTGTGAAATGCATAGATGGCAAATGGGATAGCGCACACAGCCGTTAAACCTGGAAGCCACATATACCAACGTGCATCGTTTTGCCCGATTTTATCGGTGAGGTATCCACCAAGGAAAGTACCAATAATGCCAGCGCCACCACCCACGAGGCCGAGGGTGATACCTATCATGGAATAGGCTATCTCATACTCTGAGCTACCACTGAAGCCAAGGGAAGAGCCCATAGCAGCTAGGTCGGATAGGTGGTAACGAAATAAAAAACTTGGCATAAAGTTGCTTACACCGTAGCTGACAAAGGCAGATAGCGCGCTTCCTACTGCTAAATATGGAAAAGCTTTTAGTTTCAATACAAAACGGAGAGTATTGATAAAGGAAGGCGGGGCTTCTGCGCCAATTTTGTCATATTGCCCTCTGGGAGGTTCTTTAACTGTTATCCAAAGAATAAGTGCCAAGAGAATACCTGGCAGACCAACAATCATGAAAGTTGTGCGCCAGCCGTACGTTACACCTAAAACACCACCGAATGAGTAACCAATTACTACGCCGAGGTAGAGCCCCGCAGAATATATTGCGAGCGCTGTTGCCCGCTTCTTGGGACTGAACATATCACTGATCATAGAGTGTGCTGGTGGGCTACCACCAGCTTCACCAATGCCAACCCCAAGGCGCGCTAGCAAAAGCTGCATATAATTCTGAGCAAGGCCCGAAATAGCCGTCATCCCGCTCCAGATAGTTAAGGAAATCGCGATGATATTACGGCGGTTTTTCTTGTCGGCCAGTCGAGCAATGGGGATGCCCATAAATGTGTAAAAAGCGGCAAATGCGATGCCTGAAAGAAGACCAAGTTGTGTATCGGACAGATCAAGGTCTGCTTTAATAAGAGGCTGTAAGATGACGAGAATTTGACGGTCAATAAAATTGAAAGCATAGACAATCGTAAGAATGGCCAGCGTATAATATTTCATTCGGCTCGACAGCATCTTCGGCTGTGAGCTTGCAGTCGTGTCCGACATAAATCCTCCCATCATAGCTGCACAAATGCAGTCCTATGCCTCCCCAGGCTTTAAGTGACGATAGGGCCTTTCTTCATGCAGGCAAGAAATAAGCAGCCGTAGCGGCAATAAAAAAGGCGCCAGCATGAGCGGGCGCCTTTGTCGTTACCTTAATTGATACCTATCTGGCATCCAGTTGCTTCAACATAACTTCTACAGCTTTTTCAATCTGTAGGTCTTTACCGTTTGCTGAAGAAACGGGGTCATTCTTCACTTTATGATCAGGCTCAAGCTGCTGGTTCTCAAGGTAATTACCGTTGAGATCAAGCTGGCCAACCTGAGGGATACCAAAGGTGATATCGCCAGAATGCAGTGTTTCCCACCATACCGCTGTCATAGTGCCTGGTACTGGCATACCAACAGTTTCACCAATATCCAGAGCTTTGTATGTATATGGGAATGCGTGTGCGTCAGAATAGTTACCTTCGCCCATAACAACAATGGATGGCTTGAACCACTGATCAAGTGGGTCGCCTTCCCAAACTTTGTTGCCGCGTGGTTTCATCTTCAGATACTGCTTGCCCGACAGGAATTTAGCCAGGTCGTTATGGAGCCAGCCGCCACCATTCCAACGGGTATCAACGATGATTGCTTCTTTGTCGAAATTCTTGCCAAGTACATTGGAGTATACTTCACGGAAGCTAGGATCATTCATGCCACGGACATGCACGTAGCCAAGGCGACCGCCGGATAATTCTTCAACAAGAGCAGCGCGCTTTTTAGTCCAGCGTTGATACATCAGTTCGTTTTCTTGCCAGCGTTGAATTGGTTTAACGACCTCATCAAAGTTTGAACCGTCAGCCTTGGTAAATGTTAGGCGTACGCGCTCACCAGATTTATGGTTGAGTAGTTCATGAAGGTTTTTACCATTACCTAAGGCCACACCATTAATCGCAGAAAGGCTCATGCCTGCCTCTACATCGCTTGATGCTTTTGCAAATGGACCTTTTTCAAGCACTTCAGTGATCTTCAATGCGCCAGATGTATCTGTCATATCAAAGAGTAGACCAAGTGTAGCTGAGTTATCTGCATTGTCGGTACGACCACGATAATATGCACCTGTATGTGATGCATTCAGCTCACCAAGCAATTCTTCCATCATGCGAGCGAAGTCTTTGTTGTTGCCAATGCTCGATAGCTTGGCAGCATACTCTTCCTTCATTGTATCCCAATCAACGCCGTGCATGTTCGGGTTATAGAATTTACCCTTAACCTGACGCCAGATATGCTCGAAGAAATATTCGCGCTCTTTATCGCCTTTCAGTTCCATGGTCGCGTTCAGGCTGATGCCTTTGCGTTTTGCGCCGCCGCCATTCAGGCTGAACTTAGCAAGACTACCATTCGCGAGGACGAAGAGAGATTTTTCATCTTTCGATAGCTCAATAGAAGCGTTCCCTGCACCAAGTTTGGTTATCAGCTTTGTTGAACGCTCACGGAAATCATGAAGCCAGAGATCAAAGCCTTTTTCAAAGCGAGAGAGATAATAAAGCTTGCTGCCATCTTTTGTAAGAACAGCATCTGCCAGATCGCTTGAATGCACTGTCAGGCGAAGCGTGCGATCTTCGATGCCATCCCAATCGATTTCAATTGGTTTAACATCGTCTTTTTTATCTTTTTTCTTCTCGTCTTTCTTATCTGCAGCTTTATCGCCGTCTTTCGCTTCAGATTTGGCTTTTTCTTTTTCCTCTTTCTTCTTTTTGTCTTCCTTTTTCTTCTTATCTTTATCGAGCTCTTTCATCAGCTCATATTCTTCTTTGGACATGGTGAATTTGTCGTAAGCATCCTGGTTCAGGAAAGCTGCCATAATGTCAAATTCACGGCCCCAGCTACCATGGTCGCGCTGACCGTAGCGTGCAGAGTACCAAAGAACAGCATTACCGCCTGAGTGCCAGCTAGGGCTGCCGTCTTGATAACCTGAAAGACTGATATCACGCGGTGCTGCAGAGCCATCGGCTGGAACCACGGCGATGTTGGTTACGAAGATGCGGTTGCGGGCTGCGAAATCAACTGTTAGCCATTTACTGTCTGGTGACCATGCGAAGGTGATATCACCGTCAGCGTAGCTATAGTTATGCTCTGCACTAAGCACAGTAACTGCTTCACCAGATTCTATATCCAGAACTTTCACAGCATCACGGTCTGAAATGAAAGCAACCTTCTTACCATCAGGTGAATACTGCGGTTGGAAGGCTTCATTATCGCTATCGAATAATACTTTTTCGTCTATAGTTGTGCTGGCGAAGAAGTATTTCTCGTCTTCAGAAGCAATTGAAGCTTCAACAAGTTTCCACTTGCCGTCACGCTCAGCCGCATACACAAGCTTTTTGCCATCCGGATGGAAATCAACTGAACGTTCTTGCGCCGGTGTGTTGGTAATGCGTTTCGTGGTGCGGAAGTCTGTTGATGTTACAAAGACTTCACCGCGAGCGACAAAAGCTACTTCTTTACTGTTTGGAGATGGAGAAAAGCCGTTGATACGATTTGAAACTGTGATTGTTTCTGTATCGCGGCCATGACCATCCGTTGCGATATTAATTTTTACTCGCTTAGGGCTTTTGCCATCTTTTACTGTGTACACAGAACCATGGTGCACAAAGGCCATTGTACCATCTTTGGCAATGCTTAGGCTGCGAACAGGGTGCTGTTTGAAATTTGTAACAGCTTTTTTGTTAGAGCCATCTTCATTCATGCTCCAGATATTGAAAGTGCTGTCATTAGCTTCAGAGGTGAAATAAACCTTACCACCTTTACCCCAAACTGGGTTGTGATCACCGCCAACGAAATCAGTCAGCTGCGTATGCGCGCCAGATTTGGCGTCGTACACCCAAATATCACGCGCGAATGCAGATATATCATGTTTACGAAGATCGCTCTCAAGTGATTTTTCTTCACGGTACAGGAGCTTAGAGCCATCTTTGTTCCACTGAGCTTCAGAAGCAGGAGTTGTCAGTACCATCTCAGGTGTGCCACCATTTACTGAAACAGTATAAACTTCACTGAGTGAACCGCGCGGGAACAAGCTGCTGCTTGCAGCATCTGTACGCGTTGAGCGGAATGTTATGGATTCATCATTAGGTGCAAAATCCATTGGTACGTCACCTGAACTATGGAACGTCAGGCGTTTTGCTGTGCCGCCAGAAGCTGGCATTGTATAAATATCATAGCCACCATTGCGGGTAGAAGCGAAAGCAATTGTTTTGCCGTCGTTTGACCAGATTGGATAGCCTTCCCAAGCTTCGTTCACCGTAAGAGGAACGGCAGTGCCACCTTTTACCGATGTTTTGTAGATATCCCCCTGATACGTAAACAGAATGGTTTTTCCGTCTGGCGAAATTGACGCCTGCGGAAACCAATCGTTATTTGGTGCCGCTGTCGCGCTGAGGCTTGTACATCCAAGAAGCCCGGCAACTAGCAGTGCCTTTGAAATATGCGTTTTCATAGCATCCCCTTACCTTATTTTAGGGGAGTACCTTATCAATTCTATGGTGAGATGCTAGATACTATGTACCTAAACTATGGCTTAGTAATTTAGAAGCTGCCAGGCGCTACTTGAAAGCAAGGTAAGCCTTCCTCGCGCCACATATTTACAACCTTGTCTCGATCATCAAAAATGGCGGAAGGCTTTTCCTTTTCAGCTAACAGCCATTTGCGCTTGAGAATATCATCTGGTGTATAATCTCTGTCAGCACGCATATGTTTGAGAAAGGACGCTGCAATACCGTGTTTTTCAAGCCAAGTTTCAGTTTCTGCGCGGACTATATCTGATCTGCCCGACCATATTTCTACGCGGTGGCCAGCAGTAACCAAGGCTTTAAAGGTAGCAATAACCGGATCATTGGGAGTATCGTGGATGCAGGCGCGAAAGAAGGCGGGCCAGTTTTTCTTTTTACCTTCTACATAATGCCTGCGGTGTTCAATAAGGGCGAGGGTGCCATCTAAGTCAAAGATAAAAAACAATTACTCGCCCTTACTTAATACGTTTTAGTTAGCTGCAGCGTATGCTTCTACAGTGCGCCAAACACGAAGAAGGTTACCAGACAGGATTTTCTTGATGTTTTCTTCTGTGTAGCCGCGCTTTAGTAAGCCTTCGACCAAGTTTGGATAGGTAGAAACATCTTTGAGACCTTCTGGCAGGCTATCACCTACACCGTCATAATCAGAGCCAATTCCTACATAATCAATACCTGCGATTTCAACTACATGATCGATATGATCAAGTACATCATCAAGTGTGGCGAAAGGATACGGATTGTCCTCGGCATACTTTTTATTGAATTCGGCTTGAAGGTCCGATGAAGCAGTCATGCCGTTTTCGGCTAGATATTTTGTGTATGCCTCAGTGCGCTTAGGGCCGTACTGATTAGCCTCTTCGGTGATGAAAGCGGACCCATAATTGATCATGATAACACTGCCGTTTGTGGTCAGTGCTTTGATCATTTCGTCGCTCATATTGCGCTCGAAGCCCGGCGTGAATTTCCGTGCTGAAGAATGTGAAGCAATTACAGGAGTTTTTGTGATCTCCATTACATCCCAAAAGGCTTTGTCAGATACATGGCTGATATCCACCATAATACCTAATTCATTCATGCGTTTTACGGCCTCTTTACCAAAGTCGGAAAGGCCGTCGTTTGGACGGTTTACGTCATAAGAGCTATCCGAGATATGATTAGCTTTCGAATGAGCCAGTGTGATGTAACGAATGCCGAGTTCATAGAAATAATCTAGGTTATTCAGATCTCCTGACACCGGAGAGCCGTTTTCCATGCCGAGAGGTAGAGCAATTTTACCATCTTTGAAGGCCTGCTCTACATCTGCAACGGTTTTGGCAACGATATATTTTCCAGGGGCTTCTGACACCATGCGGTTCACGATTGCAATCATTTCAAGAGCATGTTCTTTGGCTTTTGGAGTACCATCATGGGCTGCGGGTGTATAGATTGACATGAAAGGTGCGTTTAAGCCGCCTTCTACCGCCCGGTTATAGTCGAAATCTCCACCGTGGGTGCTATGGGATACGTCTTCCCATTTTCTATCAAGCCGATAGGGCACATCAATATGTGTATCAATAACGATAGTTTCCAATGCGATCCGTTTGGCTTCAGTTTTTTGGTTTTGTTCTGATGTCTCGCTTCCGCCACATGCGGCAAGTGCAAGCATTGAAACGCCTGCTACTAAGGCTTTCATAATAAGCTCCCCCTAGAACTGAATTTGATTGCCTTTATCGCTACCTGATAAATGTGGCGCTCGCAAGACTTAGCAAAGAAAAAGCCGCCTTGGAGAGAGGCGGCTTAGGGCTAGGGAGTTAGGGAGGGGAATTAGTTTAGGCAACCATTGCGTTCAGCATCCACTGAGCTTTTTCGTGTACTGTCAGGCGGTCTGTTAAGAGGCCAGCAGATACTTCATCCCCAGCTTCAGCAGCTTGACCAATGATTGGGCGAATACGTTCTGCAAGTTGGTGGTGCGCCGCTGAAAGTGTTTTTACCATTGCTTCGGCTGCTGCGTCTTCATCACCATCAGCGATGTTGCCAAGGCTCTGGAAAGCCGCGAGACCCGCTGGTGCTTTTGAGCCAAGAGTTCTGATACGTTCTGCGATTTCATCAATCGCTGGCGCTAACTCAAGATACTGCTCTTCTGTTAGGGCATGAACTGGTTGGAATAGTGGGCCCACAACGTTCCAATGCACATTCTGAGTTAAAACATAAAGCTGTACAGATTCTGCGAGAACTGGCTTTAGTGCATCTGCGATAATGTTGGTAGCGTTTGTCATTTCAATTTCCTCGGCGTTGTTTCCTTGAAAATAAATATAGCCACTACCAACATATTTGTAAAATTACATATTTTTGTGAAATTAATCGTTTTATTCGATTAATTCGTTTTGCTCTTGTTTCCAGATGTACCAGCTATAACCAAGTGGGAAGAAGGCCGCTGGCATAAGTAAAGCAATAAGTACATAGCTTAGATCTTGGGCTGCTACTATGAAAGATAGAGCGATAACGATAAGCCCGATAACTACATAGAGCTTACCTGCAAGGCGGTGGGTTTTCTTCCACACCGTTTCACTGGACAGGGTCCAAGGTGTTCTGATCCCGACAAAGAAGGTTGATTTCAATTTGCCCAGATAGTTGCCCATTACAGCAAACATCAGGCCGATACCGCCTACAAGTGTATTGATGGTGATCGTCGCGTATCCAAAGGCTGCACTGATAATCATACCTTGAGCAATAAGAATAACGATTGAGACACCAATAGTAATGGCCTGAAAGGCTTTGCCAGATTGTTCCAGATGCTCTCGTCTGGGCTCAAGCTGTTTCAGGAAGGAAAGAATTAGCAAAACAATGATGAAGGTGCCTGGTACACCGAGCAGAGCACCAAGAGGACTTGCTGTACGGTCAACTTCTCCGTTGATATTCCAGTGGACTGGAATTTCAATTGATGGATCTAGTTGGAAATAGCTATAGAGGCCTGCAGCCAGCGTGATGATAGCAATTGTCCATGGCCATTTAAGTAATTTAAGCATTTTCTTTCCCCTCTTTGTTCTTTGAAAGCAGGCCAACGATAGATGTGAGCAAATCTTCCACCACGCTTGTGTTGAGGCTGTAGGTGATGGTGGTGCCGCTACGAGATGTGGAAACCAAATCTGCGGCTTTCAGTACATTGAAGTGGCCGGATAGGGTTGATTTCCCAACATCCAATTGGTCTGCAATTTCGCCCGCTGTCATGTCTTGGGCCTTTAGCATTTCCAGTATTTCCCTGCGAACAGGAGAGGAAAGTGCATTGAATACGTCTGACATATTGTATGCCTATAATTTGTTATTTCGCTAATAAACGAAATAATGAGCGTGGATCAAAATGTCAAGGATACGCTATTAATTAATTTTCAGAATGATGGCACCAAAGGCAATAATTATTGCAGCGAGGGTACGTCTTTTTGAAAAGGATTCTTTGAGGATAATCAATCCGATCAGGGTTGCAAATATGATGCTTGTTTCTCTAAGGGCGGCAACTTCGGCAATAGAGCCATGTCTATATGCAAGAAGGGCTAGTGCATAACCTGTATAAGCGATAATCATGACAGGTACCCCTATATGCCAGTTGGCAAGTGTGTCTTGGAATATTCTTATGCCTCTCGATTTAAGACCTGCGGCAATGAAGACAGGGGCAAAAATAACATTCGACCAAATAATGAAACTAAATGGGTTGTTGGCCGTTTTAACGCCTATTGCATCAATCACAGAATAGCCTGCGATAAAAATTCCGGTGAATAGTGCAAGTATGGTGGCTTTGCGAGTTTCCGGGGTGAAGCGAAAACTGCCGGTTAGAAATATCCCTCCAACAATGATAGCGATGGCTAAATATTCTGGCAGTGTCAGTTTTTCGGCAAGCAGGAAGAAACTTATAAAAGCTACAAAAAGTGGTCCCGTACCACGGGCGATTGGGTAAACATGTGTTAGGTCTCCTGCCTCAAGCGTTTTAAGGAGTACTGCTTGATATCCTCCATGAAGGATGAGCGAGATGATTAACCAAAACCACAGTTCAGAAGTTGGGAAAGGTACAAAAAACGTTAGTGGGAGGCAGAGAATACCGCCTCCGGCACACATCATAAATGTGATGGAGAATTTGTCGGATGTTGATTTAACCGCAGCACTCCACCCTGCATGAAACAGGGCGGAGATCAGGATTAGTATAGTTGAAAAATGATCAGCCCAGAAATCTGAAGCCGCCATTTAATTTGAGACCGAACAGGTTGTTTGCACAAGGGTATCGGGAATGTTCTCCCAATTTTCTATCTGTTTAGCCTCTTCATGATATTTACTTAAAAAATCACAAGGGCCGGACGCTATTAATGAGCGTAGAACCTCTACGCCCAGTTTCTGTTTCAGGCGGTAGGTAATTACGGCGCCGGTAACTGCTCCCCACTTATCCCAAAAACGCCCTCCGGCTGTAGATGTCCAAAGAAGCTCATCTTTCGTTTCTGTATCTTCGGCGTTTACCAGTTGATCGAATTTGTCGTGAAACTTAGTGAATAATGCTTTTGTGCGTTCAGGCCAGTTATCATAAACGATTTTGGGCTCCAACCTGCGGCGTAGGGAATAATAATGCCCAACCCCCTCATTAAGCATAATATAGCTCAGGTTTTTAAGGGAACTGGGCGAACCTTCATAAACGTTTGCGGTTTCTTCATTTTGATTGCGGTATCCCACATGCCAGAGTTCGTGGCGTAATAGATGCGGGAAGAAGTCAGCGGAAATCACGGGAAGGTTCATAAACAAATATTGTTTGCCCTCGCTTGCAAAACCAAATCCGTCGTAGCGAGCGCCGCATACAATGCGGATGCTGAAATTTTCTGGTATGGCGTTAGGGCCTAGAAATTCGGTTGCTTCGGCAGATAGTGTTGCCAACTGCTTCTTCAGAGAAGGCAGTGTATCAGAATAGTTTTGCAAACGTTCGCGCTGCTGGCTGATTTGTTCGTATGAGATTTGAAAGCGGTCAGGTAAGCCTTCTTTCATTAATAGATTGTTTGGGTGTGTCTCAAACTTTTCTCGAAGTTCTGCATTTGTTGGGTCGTTCGCGAGCGCCAGACACTGCGAAAGCATTGAGGCGTCAAAATCGACGCCTCTTGCATTACCGGTTACTGCGATAATTGAGAACAATACCCCCCAAATATGTCTCATTATTTTTCCTTTAACTTAACTTTGAACAGGCAGTTTGAATTCGTGTACATGCCTCTATAAGAGCTTCATTGGATGTTGCGTAAGAAACTCGGAAATGTGGGCTCAGGCCGAAGGCTTCTCCGTGCACGGCAGCTACGCCGTAATCTTCAAGAATATAGGTTACGAAATCTTCGTCGGTTTTAATGGTCTTGCCGGATGGAGTTTTTTTGCCAATACAGCCAGCGATGGATGGATATACGTAGAAGGCGCCTTCTGGTGTTGGGCATTCAATACCGTCTGCCTCATTGAGCATTTTAACAACCAGATCTCGACGTTCCTGGAAAACAGCAGCTCTATCTTTCAGATAACCTTGCGGGCCCATAAGGGCTTCAACTGTTGCGGCCTGGCTGATTGAACATGGGTTTGAAGTGCTTTGTGATTGTACTTTTGCCATCGCTTTAATAAGAGCAGGGTCGCCAGCGGCGTATCCGATACGCCAGCCTGTCATCGCATATGCTTTTGCAACACCGTTCATTGTTAGTGTGCGGTGGGCCACTTCTGGTACAGCTGCAGCAAAGGTTGTGAACTCAAAGCCTTCATAAACAATATGTTCGTAGATATCATCAGCAAATACCCAGACATGTTCGTGGCGTTTGATAACTTCACCAAGAGCCTTAATTTCTTCAGCCGTGTAAGCAGCGCCAGATGGGTTGGATGGTGAGTTGAAAATTAGCCATTTAGTTTTCGGTGTAATGGCAGCTTCAAGAGCCTCTGGAGTCATCTTGAAGTTTGTATCAATTGATGTTTCTACAAATACTGGTGCGCCGCCCGCAAGAAGTGTCATATCCGGGTAGCTTACCCAATATGGTGTTGGGATAACAACTTCATCATCGGGGTTAAGTGTTGCCATAAGGGCATTGTAAATTGTGTGTTTGCCGCCGCTATTTACAGTGATTTGATTTGGTTCGAATGAAAGGCCATTTTCGCGCTTGAACTTCTCAATAATCGCAGCCTTAACAGCTGGCGTGCCGTCTACCTTCGTGTATTTCGTATCACCGGCCTTGATCGCCTCAATTGCAGCATCTTTGATGTTGTCTGGCGTATCGAAATCAGGCTCACCAGCGCCAAGGCCAATAACATCCTTGCCGGCAGCGCGAAGCTCAGCAGCTTTAGCGGTTACAGCCATGGTTGGTGAAGGTTTAATGCGGTCTAGAGATTTAGACAAAAAAGACATTTTCAAGCGTCCCAAAAAAAGAATGGATATTGTGCCGCCACCATAGGCCTGTTGGTTCTTTCAGGCAATGCTTAGTTGGTAAGAAAAATGTATTTTATCTTGTGGGTTTGAAATATTATTTCGTTCGTTTAGGTGGGATTGGCACTCCGGTTGCTGTGGCCAGTGCAACCGGAATACCTGGAAGGAAGGTGGATAGGCTTCGGGAGGGTGAAGTCTACCCTTTGTATATCAGCAAAACCGGGGAGGGTTGGTTGCTGATATGATATTACCCAGGAAGGTAAAACCTGAATTTATCAGGTAGCCACTAAGAGTTTATGTGCCCATATATTCTCCTTAAAATGATGCTGACAGGCTCGCGATCACTCCCGCATCGCCCAAGTTCGAGCCTGAATTTGCTGTGTCGATATAACTTACGGATAGTGAGTATTTGCTGAAACTGTAGGAAAGGCCCAAAGACCAATCCCATTTTTCGTTACCAAATGCTCCATCTTCAAAGCCAAGGCTGGCTGAAGCGGAGAGTGAATTGGTGAGCGGGTAACTGGCATTACCGTATATGTAGATATTATCGGTGCCGCCAATATTATCCTGATCAAACGCGTAAGCGGTCCCTAATGTCCAGCTGAACTTGTCAGCGGACCCGCTTATGGAGGCGTATGTTTCATAGTAATCAGTACCACCGGATGAGCCGGGATACAGATAGGCGATGAAGCCAACGTTGTAGGATAGATTGCTGTTAATGTTACCCGCATACCCGCCATACAGGTCTAGCTCAAGCTCAGAACCATTGAAGCTTTCAATTGAGGAACCCCATGTGCTCAAATAAAAGCCGCTTTCGTGGTTGAGGTTAAAGCCACCTTGAATGGCGAAATCTTTATCGGAAAGGGAAAGGCCTCGGAAACGGTAATCACTTGTTAAAGTAGCGCTGCCTGAAAAGCTAAAAGGGGAAGAGGTATCTTGTGCGCTGGCTTCTACTGAAAATAGTGCGGTAGTAATAAATAAACTGGCGCTAAAAAAAGCTGCGCCTTTAAGTGAACGTTTCCTGATGGACATTTAGTTTCTCCGTTATTGTTGTCTCCTTCTTTGCATGGGGTGTGCCAGTTTTTTTAAATAAATAAGTAATTGATTTTAAATGATAAAGTTTAAATATAGTAATTTTTATAATTTAAAAATGATTAAATAATAACCATTGATTAAATTGTGTGCATTCAAGGCAATAAAGTTTCAAATGACACTTTCTGTCAGTAAGTGTACCTGATATGCAGGCGCCTTTCTTGAAAACAAAAAGCGAACAAGGCACATTATGGAAACGATTCTCTCTGTACCTGTTTGGAAAGCTCTATGTCGCAGCCTGTGAACCAGAATATTTTTGTTCCGCACCGTCCTGAACGCCCCGAAAAAACCGAAGGCGGCAGGCGGTTTGAGGTGGTTTCTGAGTTCACACCGGCGGGTGATCAGCCCACAGCAATCGGTGAATTGGTAGATGGTATTAAAGAAGGGGAGCAGGATCAGGTGCTGCTCGGTGTAACTGGGTCAGGTAAGACCTTCACAGTTGCAAAGATTATTGAAGAAACGCAGCGCCCAGCACTTATTTTGGCCCCCAATAAAACACTGGCTGCGCAGCTTTATGGCGAGTTTAAAAGCTTCTTCCCAAACAACGCTGTGGAATATTTCGTTTCTTACTATGATTATTATCAGCCGGAGGCCTACGTGCCGCGCACCGATACGTTTGTAGAAAAAGAAGCCACCATCAACGAGCAGATTGACAGGATGCGCCACTCAGCGACGCGGGCAATCCTCGAGCGAGATGACGTGATCATCGTGGCATCAGTGTCCTGCATTTATGGTATTGGCTCGGTTGAAACCTATACCGCGATGACCTTTGGTATCAAAGCTGGTGATGAGATTGATAACCGGGATTTGCTGCGCCGTCTTGTAGCCATGCAGTATACCCGCAATGATGCAGCCTTCCAGCGTGGTACCTTCCGGGTGCGCGGGGACACGATCGATATTTTCCCAAGTCACTATGAAGACCGGGCATGGCGCCTCATGATGTTTGGTGATGAAGTGGAGGAGATTGTTGAGTTTGACCCGCTCACTGGCGAGAAGATGCAGTCGCTAGAAGCAATTAAAATATACGCGAACAGCCACTATGTAACCCCGCGCCCAACCCTTGATCAGGCTATTAAGGGAATTAAGTCAGAGCTTAAAGAGCGATTGAAGTATTATCAGGACCACGACCGTTTCCTTGAGGCCCAGCGGATTGATCAGCGCACCACCTTTGATCTGGAAATGATGGAAGCAACAGGCGCCTGTGCGGGTATTGAGAACTATAGCCGATACTTAACAGGCCGTAATCCAGGTGATCCACCACCAACGCTGTTTGAATATATTCCTGAAAATGCACTGCTGTTTGTGGATGAAAGCCATGTTGCTGTGGGGCAAATTAACGGTATGAGCCGAGGAGATGCTAAGCGGAAAGGTACACTTGCAGAATTTGGCTTCCGCTTGCCAAGCTGTGTTGATAACCGACCGCTCAAGTTTGATGAATGGGACGCGATGCGCCCGCAAACGGTTTATGTATCTGCAACACCGGGTGATTGGGAGCTTGAACGCACAGATGGCGTGTTCGCGGAGCAGGTTATTCGGCCTACTGGTCTGACCGACCCTGAAATTGACGTGCGTCCGGTGGAAAGTCAGGTGGATGACCTGATGCATGAAGCCCGTAAGATGGCGGAGAAAGGCCTGAGGGTACTGGCAACGACACTGACCAAACGCATGGCGGAAGATCTTACAGAATATCTCCATGAAAACGGTATCAAGGTGCGCTACATGCACTCTGATATCGATACACTTGAGCGGATTGAAATTATTCGTGATCTTCGCCTTGGTGCCTTTGATGTGCTCGTGGGGATTAACCTTCTGCGTGAGGGGCTGGATATTCCTGAATGTGGACTTGTGGCTATCTTAGATGCAGACAAAGAAGGATTCCTCCGTTCTGAACGATCGCTTGTTCAGACCATTGGTCGCGCGGCGCGGAACGCAGAGGGTCGTGTTATTTTGTATGCAGATAAAATTACAGGTTCGCTTGAAAAGGCGATCGCAGAGACAGAACGCAGGCGTAAGAAACAGACTGAATATAATATTGAGCACGGCATTACACCAACTACAGTGAAGAAGAATGTAGGCGATATTCTGGAGCATGTTTCTTCGGGCGATTACGTGACCGTGGATATTGGCGATGATGCCGAGCATTTGGTTGGCTCTAACCTTAAGAAGCATATCGAAACGCTTATGGCGAAAATGAAAGAGGCTGCTGAGAACCTTGAGTTTGAAGAAGCTGCACGTCTGCGGGATGAAGTGAAAAAACTTGAGGCTGGCGAGCTGGGCATCGGTACATCACACGGTAAACCAAAGGGACGTTCCTTAGGCGGTAAACCGGGAACACGAACCAAGAAGGCTAAAAGCCACCGGAAAATGTATTAGGGGGAATGCATGACACGCGATGAATTCGATGCTTTTTGCGCATCACTAAAAGCAACTACTAATGTAATCCAGTGGGGTGATAGTTCTGTTTGGAAGGTAGGCGGTAAGATATTTGCCATTGCTGGTATTTGGGGCGAGGGTGCGCATACCAAGGTGAGCTTCAAATGTAGTGAGCTCAGTTACCAGATACTCTGTGAATTGGAGGGCGTTGTACCAGCGCCGTATCTGGCGCGTGCTAAATGGGTGCAGGTGCAGGAAGACGGCGCTCTATCTGATGATGATATAAAAAGCTATATCGAAGAGGCCCACGAGATTATTGCGGGTAAGCTTACTAAAAAGTTGCGTACAGAATTAGGACTTTAGATATCCCTTTTGTTTCGGGTATCTGTGCGCCTTAAGAAGCGTCTTAAAAAGGCGGGAAGATGAGGTTCTGCTTTACGTAGTTTTTCATTGGTTTCGGGAAAGTTTTTACGTTTGCGTTTTACCCAGCGCAAAACAAGCGGATTTATACAAGCGATCGCAATGCCTACCACCATTAAGATCAGCCCCGTTGGTAGTGGTAGCGGGAATGTAATTGCACCGACGATAAAAACCAAGCCACCTACGGGCAGCGCGGCCCATCGAAGTAATTTCTTTATTGGTTGCCGTGTCACAAAAAGATCTTAGCCTTATATTCTTGAGTTAAGCACCTACATATAAAAACCAATTGCCACAATTTTGTGAAACTATTGGGGCATTCTTATACTTATATGGTTAGTATAACCTGAGACTTCTTATCAATTTGCTGTTAATGAAAGTGAACGTTTAGATGGCCGATTTTTTTGATCATATTCTCGATAAACATGCGGATTTCATCGCACAGCAACCGATGTTTTTTACTGCTACAGCCTGTTCAGAGGGGCGCATTAACCTGAGCCCTAAGGGTATGGATAGTTTCCGTGTTCTGAACGCTAATCTGGTGGGGTATCTGGATGTAACTGGTAGCGGTAATGAAACCAGTACCCATCTAAAGCATGATGGGCGTATCACAATTATGTTCAATAGCTTTACTCGTAATCCCTTGATCTACCGCATATATGGGCGAGGTCGGGTCGCGCGGGTCGGTAGTGCTGAATATCAGACATATGCTTCCGAATTCCCGGAAATCCCAGGTGTACGGCAGATTATTTTAATTGAAGTAGAAAGCGTTCAAACCAGTTGTGGTTACGGTGTGCCTGAAATGGAGGTGAAGGCTGAACGTCCGACAATGGTTCGGTGGGCTGAAAGCAAGGGCGAAGAAGGTGTTCTCGCCTATCAACAGGAAAAAAATGTTGTATCCATAGATGGTTTGGATACTGGACTGAATGATTAGAGTGAAGGTTTATTGTGCAGCAGCAGAGCAACATTGACCAGTTGGTAATGCTTAGATCAGGCCTTGATCCTAGTGATGCAGATTTACTGAAATCTGTGTTGGAAGGTGAGAGTATCCAGACTTTTGTATCAGATAATGGTATGCGTGCAGCGGGTTACCGCTCGGTCGTAGATGTGATGGTTAAATCGACTGATCATGCTGAAGCTTCTAAGCTTCTTGAAAAGATCGTCACTATGCCCCGCTGTGCCATCCCTATAAGGCGTGATGATGACGGCGAAGAGTATGCATGTAAACACTGTGGTTCTGTGCGCGTTCACCCTTTTGAAGGGGAAGTGCCAACCTTTATTCCCGGGATTAGGATAGCAGCAAAAAAATCGGACAAATGGTTTCACTGCTTACAGTGTGATAGCCATTACAGGGAAGAACGTTCTCGTTTTTCTGGTATGCCGATTGCGTTTGCATGGGGTGGTGCGCTTGGTGGCTTTTCCATTGCGCTCTATATGATTATTGATTGGCTACGGTGGCTTTAGCTTATTCTTTAAGTAGTTTTACAAACACTTGTAGGTCATCCGGGATATTGGTGATGTGTAGTTCGCTTCCAAACTTACGGGCTTGATCTTGTGCAAGTTTGAGCATGCCGACACCTGTTGAGTCCATCGACTGTAAATTTTTCAGAGAGATTGTGGTGCGGGGTGTGTTGGGAGTAATGGCTTCCAGAACTTTTCGAAAACCAAGATGGTAATCGAATGTAAGGTCCCCCTCCAGATGGATGTGGGTTTCCTTGTCGATAGTCTCGACTTTAAAATCCATGATATTCCCCCGCTTCATGCTCAAATAGCGCCTACTATTTGCGCGAAGAGTTGAACAGAAGCGGGGATAAGAATCAATCTTTAGGTTTGTAAATAATCGTAAAAGATTAATAGCTCAATTCTGTGAAGAGCTTAGCTGTGTTGCCTTGCCAGTCACTTTCCATCATATCTTTGATGCTGTCGGCAGGTGTTTTGCCAGAATCGGCGCTATCCCAGAGTGATTTGAGGAAACCTTGTTCGGTTTCACCGCTGGTGGAGAAGCGAGCACGGTTCTTAAGACCAAGGTCTGAAATTTTCAAAACTTCCTTAGCTAGATCTTGGAATGTGCGTCCATTTACTTCAGTTTGCAGGCCATGCTGTGGCGCATTATCGCGCATAGCCGCCATTTCTTCGATAGACCAGTTTTTAACAAGATCCCATGCGGCCGATTGCGCTTCTGTATCATACAGAAGGCCAACCCAGAATGCAGGAAGAGCACACAGGCGAGACCATGGACCGCCATCAGCGCCGCGCATCTCAAGGAATGTCTTAAGGCGCACTTCCGGGAATAGAGTAGTCATATGGTCTTCAAAATCTACCATAGTTGGAAGTTCACCGGGCAGAGCAGGAAGCTCACCTTTCATGAAGTCACGGAAAGATTGGCCTGCTGCATTCATATATTTATCGCCGCGGCGTACGAAATACATTGGCGTATCAAGTAGGTGATCTGCCCAGCGCTCAAAGCCCATGCCGTCTTCAAAAACAAATGGCAGCATGCCGCAGCGGTCAGGGTCGGTGTCTGTCCACACGTGGCTGCGAAGACTCTTGAAGCCGTTCAGTTTGCCTTCTTTCATAGGGGAGTTGGCAAACAATGCTGTTGCAAGGGGTTGTAGAGCGAGGCTGATGCGGAATTTCTCAACCATGTCTGCTTCACTTGCGAAATCAAGGTTCACCTGGACCGTGCATGTGCGCAGCATCATATCAAGGCCCATGGTGCCAACGGTTGGCATATAGGCACGCATAATGTCGTAACGTGCTTTTGGCATTACCGGGATTTCTTCACGCTTCAGAGTGGGGTGAAAGCCAAGGCCCAAGAAGCCTATATTCAGCTTTTCGCCAATCTCTTGTGTACACTTCAAATGAGAAGATGTTTCGTTGCAGGTTTGGTGAATAGTTTCAAGCGGGGCGCCTGACAGCTCAAACTGCCCACCAGGTTCTAATGTGATTGATGCACCATCTTTTTTGGCGGCAATTAAGTAACCATTTTCTTCGTAGGGGGCCCAACCGTGGTCAACAAATGCTTGAATAACATCTTTGATGCCAGGCTTATCGCCTTGTGCTTCATAAGCAAGGGGGCTGTTGTCAGGGCGATAAAAGATAAACTTCTCATGCTCTGAACCAATCCGCCATGTGGACCGATCAGGCTTTGACCCTGTTTCCAGATACTCAACAAGATCAGCTTTCGCCGTGATAACTTTCTGTGAAGAAGACATAAATAAATGGTTCCCTAAAACCTTAAGCAAGTCCAGAATTTAGGTGCTGGATAGCGTTGTTTCAAGAAAAGTAAATTAGCTTCACGCGTAAGTGAGCATTTTTCCTACTAAAGTTGGCAGAATTACCAATCACCAACTGCGGATTGCCACAGGGTTAGTGCGGCCATTGCGGCAGTGTCTGCTCGTAAAACGCGAGGGCCGAGAGAAACGACTGTTGTTTGGGGCATTGATTTGATGCGATTACGCTCGTTTTCATCGAAACCACCTTCTGGTCCGATGATAATTGCCCATGGTTCATTTGTAGCGTTGCTGAGTATTGCGAGTGCCTCATGTGCTGACTTGCCGCTCAAATCTTCGTCACAGAACATGATACGGCGGTCTTCAGGCCAATTATCAAGTAGTTTGTCCAGTTTTCCCGGTTCAGCAACCGTTGGTACAGTTAGGCGTTCACACTGTTCAGCAGCTTCTACGGCGTTAGCGTGCAGGCGCTCAGTTTTTACACGGTCTACAATCGTACGGCGTGTATAGACAGGATACAGATGTCCTACACCTAGTTCGGTTGCTTTTTGGGCGATAAAATCGATACGCGCTTTTTTAATAGGGGCGAATACCAGCCATACATCAGGCTCTTCTATTTGTTCTTTCACCCTCTCAGTGATGCGCACAGTAACGGCGCGTTTTTTAATGTCGGATATTTCTGCAGCCCATTCACCGTCTTTCCCGTTGAATAGCGCGAGGCCCGCACCTGCCTTTAAGCGCATAACATTCGCAAGGTAGTGGCTTTGATCTTGCTCAAGCGTGATAAAACCATCACCGGGAAGGCTTGTTTCAATAAACAATCTGATATCAATTTTGTTGCGCATTCTGCATCTCCGATTGTGGTGAAAATCGCGACAAGTAGAACTTCTGTCAAGCATTCCTTGACACTATGGCAGGACCATCGTAGCGACAGGGCATGACACAGAAACAAAATACACCAGATGTTGTTGTAACTGCTGATGCTGTTGAAGGTAGTTGGGTTTACAGAAACGCGCCAAAGCGGATGCGGCCATACCTTAAGCTTGCACGTATGGATCGGCCTGTTGGTACATGGCTTCTATTATGGCCTTGCTGGTGGTCAGTGGCTTTAGCACTTGGTGGTGAAGTGAGTGTTGAGCCTTTTTATTATGTGGTGCTGTTTGCCATTGGTGCGCTTGCTATGCGCGGGGCTGGGTGTACCTACAATGATATGGTGGACCGCGATTTTGATGCTCAGGTTGACCGAACTAAGAGCCGGCCGATTCCCGCTGGTGAAGTAAGTATGAAGCAGGCGGCAGCCTTTCTGGGGGTCCAGTGCTTGCTTGGTTTGCTTGTATTGCTGCAGTTAAACAGCTTTGCAATTGTTGTTGGTGCTTCATCTCTTCTTCTTGTGGCAGGGTATCCCTTCATGAAGCGGATTACCTATTGGCCGCAAGCTTGGCTGGGCCTGACCTTTAATTGGGGAGCGCTTGTTGGTTGGGCTGCTATGCAGGGAAATCTGACTGCCGCACCAATAGTTATGTATGCAGGTACCATTTTCTGGACGCTGGGTTACGATACTATTTATGCGCATCAGGACAGGGAGGATGATGCTCTTGTAGGTGTGAAATCTACAGCTCTGGCACTTGGCGAGAAAACTGGTTCTGCCCTTAAGGTTTTTTACAGTATTTTTATTTTTGCGTTAATAGCTGCGGGATACCTTGCAAACCTTGGAGAATTCTATTACATCGGCATCACCTTTGCTGCTGTGCAGCTTTGGAGGCAGATTGTTCGTGTGGATATAAATGCCCCGGATGTTTGTCTTGAAGTTTTTCGTTCGAATATTTCTTTTGGCTGGATCGTATTTGCCAGCCTGCTTGCGGGGCAGTTTTTACCGCGCTTTCAGGAAATTCTCGGGTGATTGGTGTAATTAATTTTTCTTAGGATTTTCCTTATGGATATCAGCAAGATTTCTATTGGCGAAAACGCTCCGTGGGACGTTAACGTAATTATCGAAGTACCTGCTGGCACAGAGCCAGTGAAATATGAGCTGGATAAAGATTCCGGTGCGCTGTTTGTAGATCGCATTATGCACACATCTATGCGTTACCCTTGTAACTATGGCTTTATCCCTCACACACTTGCTGATGATGGTGACCCTGCAGATGTAATCCTTGCGAACCACACACCAATTATGCCTGGCGCTGTTGTACGTTGTCGCCCACTTGGTGTGCTGATTATGGAAGATGAAGCTGGCATGGATGAAAAGCTTCTTATGGTGCCTGTTGATAAACTACACCCATTCCACAGCGATGTTCAAAGCTATGAAGAACTTCCAAAGATCTTCCTGGACCAGATTGGTCACTTCTTTGAGCACTATAAAGACCTTGAAAAAGGCAAGTGGGTTAAGATTGTTGGTTGGGATGGCCCGGAAAAAGCAGCTGAACTAATCACAAAATCTATTGAAGCTGCGAAGAAGTAAATTTCTTTTGCCATTAAGAATACGGAAAGGGCCTCAGGTTGAGGCCCTTTTTTGTTTAGTGGTATTTGCTTGGATACCAATGCTCGTTACACCGCTTTACATATTCCAGAAGTGATGGATATTCCTTGATCGTATCGGCTAGCTTCGCTGGCAGTGCTGTGGTTTGAGCCAAATTTACCAGCACACCATAGGCAGAAGCATCAGCTGTTGAAGGTTTATCTCCAAACAGGAAAGGTTTGTCACCAAGTTGTGCCGCTATCGCATCAAGGTCGGATTTTGCGAGCGTATGAATCTCATCATGGGTATGGCGACCAATCCCATGGCCATTTAAGTTCTGTTTTACGGATTTAAGGGCAACACCGGGGATAATATATTTAAGTGGGAACGGCATGCTTCCGAACCAGAATTCCTTGGTGTGAGGCCAATTATCTTCGTCGATCCAGCGATCATATACCAGCGCCCAGTAAAGTCGTTCATCAATTAGCTTGGTGAAGGCATGGCACTGAGCTTTTTCTTCGGCACTTAGGTGCGCGTCAAAAGTAAAGCCTCTGGCTGTCTCTATATGTCTTTTAATGAATTCTGAATCTGCAATTAGCTCGTTTCCATCCCGTACTACAGGGGCTTTGCCTTTTGGCATGCCGCGCGGATCATCAATATCTTCAATATTATATGGTATTCCTGCCATTTTTAGCAGTACTTCCGCTTTTACACAGAAAGGGCTGAAGTTTGGCACCTCTTCGGTGGTTCGAAATTGCAGTAATGTTAGTTTGTCAGTCATTGTCATCTCCTCGCCTTGATGCACTATGTCATAAAACGTGAAGATGACAAAAAATGTCAGTATGGGCATGGTTTATACCCTTAAACGATAGGTATATATTGCGGTGAAACGTGCGTTTATTCATTTTGCCGCAGATTAATTGCGGTACTCCGGAGGATATCATAGGTTCCTTCCCATTCTTTAGGGGGAGAAACCGATGAAATTCTGTCTTAAAAGCGCAGTGTGTGCAGTGGCGATAATGACATGTGGAGTACAAGCTCAAGAGGCTACTAGTGTAACAGCACAGGATATTGTGATTGGGCAGCAATATATGTTTCAGTCACCGTATCTTGAAAAAGAGCAGGCTTTGCAAATTGCATTACCAGCAAGTTATGAACAGGAAGAAGAAAGAAGCTATCCTGTACTCTATGTGCTTGATGGGCAGTGGCAGTTCCAGCACGCCGTAAGTTTTGTAAACAGGCTTTCTTCAAAGGGGTTTATTCCTGAGCTTATTATTGTAGGCGTGCCGCATTCAGATCAGCAAAACAGCCGTTATTTTGCGGGCTCGGAAACTTCAGAAAATGTATTGGCTTTTCTGAAAGAAACGGCGGTTCCCTATGTGGAAAGTAATTACCGAACTCGAGGAGGTAACACGCTTGCAGGATGGGCATATACAGGTGGCTTTGCCATTCATGCTCTTCTTAAGGCGCCTGATACCTTTGAGGCAGCGATTACCTCAAGCCCGTTCCCTGTGGCAAATTACGAATCTTATACAGGTAAAACATCGGCTCAATTACTTGCTGAACTTGAAGCATTTGAGCAAAATAAATTCCTTTCGTTTGGTGCGGATACGACCGAAAGCCCTGTGATTGAAGGTACCCAAGCTCTTGCTGGAGTTTTGGAAGAGAGTGCACCTTCAAATCTTGAATGGCACTTTACCGAAACGACAGGAGAAGAGCACATTACAACGCCGCATGTGCTTTTATACTCTGGCCTTAGAAAGCGCTTTGCTGATTATGGCGACCCTATTTTCAAAACCATGGAAGAATTTAAGGCGTTTGGTGGTCTTGAAGGCGTGAAACGTTTTTACCGAGCTCGTGGTGACAAATACGGCGTTTCAAAAGATGTATCAGAGGATGGAATTTTCTGGATGGCACGTATTGCTATGCAGAATGATGATGTAGCCTTGATGGACCGCCTGCGTGCGAACTTTGATCGGTATTTTGCACGCCAACGGGCATATTGGATCAATGCCTATGCACAATTCTATCTGAAACACGGCAAAGCTAGAGCTGCTGTGAAAATGTATGAAAGGCTTGTTGCACGCTTCCCATCTTCAGTTGGCGCTTATGCTGGCTTGGGGGAGGCCTATGCCGCGGCTGAGCGCACAGGGCAGGCAAAGAAAATGTATGAACGTGCAGTTGATCTAGCCAAAGATAAAAAAGACGAACGCTTAAACGAACTGCAAGAAAAGCTGGCAGCTCTTAAGTAAATTCTAGTAGCCCGGATTTGGGCTACCAATCGTAGCTATTGATTTCTGTTTGGCGAAGAACCCGGCGGTACGGCATAGGCGCTCGATTAGTGATCGCAGTCATTGCGCGGTCAAAGATGCCCACTTTTGTGCGCGCCCAGCGAACACCACGTGCAGCAGAGGGGGTGCTCGGGATCAGGAACATTAGGCCGATAACAAATAAAATCAAACCAAATGGGATTGGTGTTAACATACCAATCACACCGAAAAAGCAGAGCGCTCCACCGATTATTCGGCACATAATGCGCATCATGGGGTTTCTCCTGTCGCAGTCATTTTATTATAGATATCTTCTATATATAGTATGCACATATTGTGGCTTCAACAGGGCAACATAAAAGGTAATCTATATCGAACACAGAAATATTAGTTGCACATGTAACTATTAATCGATATTTCAACCTTCAGCGCGTGTGAGCGTGTGTTTTCGGCTCATTTGATTGGGAGACACCAATGCGGAAGATTTACGATAGTGCAGAAAGTGCACTTGAAGGTCTGCTTTTTGATGGCATGACTATAATGGCAGGTGGTTTTGGCCTGTGCGGTATTCCGGAAAACCTGATTACGGCAATTCATAAAGATGGTGCCAAAGATCTTACAGTTATTTCAAATAACTGTGGTGTGGACGGTTTTGGTCTTGGCGTGTTGCTTGATGCCAAACAGATCAAGAAAATGATCAGCTCGTATGTGGGCGAAAACAAAGAATTTGAACGCCAGTATCTGGAAGGTGAACTTGAGCTTGAGTTTAACCCGCAGGGTACGCTTGCAGAGCGTATTCGTGCTGGCGGTGCAGGTATCCCCGGTTTTTATACAAAAACGGGTGTAGGTACTGTGATTGCCGAAGGTAAAGACCACCGGGATTTTGGTGGTGAAACATTCATCATGGAAACAGGTCTTGTTGCCGATGTTTCTATTGTGAAGGCCTGGAAAGCAGATACGGAAGGTAACCTTGTTTACCGGAAAACGGCTCGTAACTTTAACCCAATGATGGCAACAGCTGGTAAAATCACTGTTGTTGAGGTGGAAGAGATTGTGGAAGCGGGTGAGCTTGATCCGAATCATATCCACACGCCAGGTATTTACGTGCAGCGTCTTATCAAGGGGAACCACGAAAAGCGTATTGAACAGCGCACCGTTCGCGAGAGGGAGACAGCATAATGGCTTGGGATCGTAACCAAATGGCTGCTCGGGCTGCACAGGAACTGCAGGACGGCTTTTATGTGAATCTGGGTATTGGTATTCCAACGCTCGTAGCGAACTATATTCCTGCAGGTGTGAATGTAACGCTTCAATCGGAAAACGGTATGCTGGGTATGGGACCATTCCCATATGAAGATGAAGTGGATGCCGACCTGATTAACGCAGGGAAGCAAACAATTACCGAGCTTGATACTTCTAGCTATTTTTCATCTGCGGATAGTTTTGCAATGATCCGCGGTGGCCATATCGACCTCTCTATCCTTGGTGCGATGGAAGTTGCTGAAAATGGCGACCTCGCAAACTGGATGATCCCAGGCAAAATGGTGAAGGGCATGGGTGGTGCCATGGATCTTGTTGCCGGTGTGAAGCGTGTTGTTGTGATTATGGATCACACCAACAAAAAAGGTGAAACCAAACTGCTGAAGGCATGTTCACTGCCGCTCACAGGTACAGGTGTTGTAGACCGTATCATTACAAACTTTGGTGTCTTTGATGTGGTTGAAGGTGGCCTTAAAGTTGTTGAGCTTGCTCCAGAGGTAACGCTGGATGAAGTTAAAGCCGCGACCGAAGCGACTATCGTTTAACTTTGTAATATGCTTCTGAATGAAGAAAGCAGCCTTCGGGCTGCTTTTTTATTAGCAAAGTTTGCAAAATTCCTTTGATGCCTTACTTAGCTTTTTGTACGGTTTAAGACGTTACGTCAGGGGGAGTGCAGGCAATGGGGTTTCAGGCAGACCTACCAGCATTTGCAGATCGAGATGAAATCAGAGAATTGCTCGCTATTTGGTATAAGTGGGCAGACGGAAAAACTGTTCCCAACCGGGAGCAGATGAACCTCAGGGATATTAGTAAGTATCTTGATTGTGTCATGTTGTTTGACGTGATTTCCCATGCCGAGATTAATATTCGGTATTTTGCCAGTTTATATATGGATTATTTCGGTGCCGATTATACGGGCAGAAATTATCTGGAAGTAACCGAGCCAGCTCTAAGGGAAATGCGTGCAGCGCGTATGATGAATGTTGTGTCACACCCATGTGCTGCCGTTTGGACTACTCTTGGTAAGCATGAAGGAAAGATGCAAGAGTATACGGTAGGCTTATCGGTTCCAATCATCGCTTGTGAAAAGGGATTGAAGCCTATGCAAATGTTGCAGGTATGCTTCCCTCTTGCTGGTCGTGAACGACCATCTTTTTCGGATCAGCCAATTGCAAATGTTACAGTAGCAAATAATCATATGTATGTGGATATTGGCGCTGGTGTGCCCCAGACTGTATCTTGAGTGATGGAAGATAAGACACGCTTAAAAAGAGATTTGATTTATATACTTTAAAGACAAAAGTGAAAAGCGGTGAGCGTATTGCAATGGAACTTCAGATAGGATTACCTGCATTCGCAGAAAGTACAGAACTTCGTCATATATTGTCTACTTGGAGAAAGTGGGCAGGTAATGAGTTGCTGCCGTTGAGAAAAAACGTGAACTTAAGAGATATCAGCCAGTATCTTGATTGTCTTCTATTGCTTGACGTTATTTCTTATGAAGAAGTTCGTATTAGATATTTCCCCAGTTTATACATGGATTTTCTGGGCGCTGATTACACAGGGCAAAATTACCTTGATGTAACAGAAGCCAAGCTTAGAGAATTGCGCGCTAAACGTTTCATGAATATCGCTAATAAGCCTTGTGCTGCAGTATGGACTACTCAAGATGTGCAGCTGTGGACTAACCGCAAGCAAAATACATTTCAGGATTATGCTATTGGTATCTCACTGCCCATCATGGCAAGTGAAGATGGATCGAAGCCAATGCAAGTGATGACAATATGCGTTACCCCCGCTATGGGGCAGAGGCCTGCCTTCTTTGAGCAGCCTAAACACACCGTTGCGCTTGCGAACTTACATGAATATGTGGATATCGGTGCAGGGGTGCCACAACCGGATTGAAGCAGTTGGCAGAGGGGCCTGATGCGCGGGAAAAGCACATCAGGCTTAGTTTTTGTTAACCTGCAGTGCCGCCTACAGTTAGGCCGTCAATTTTCAGGGTAGGTTGCCCCACACCAGCAGGGACTGTTTGTCCGCCCTTACCACAAGTGCCAACGCCATTATCCAGTTTCAGATCATTACCGATCATGGAAACATGTTTTAGTACCTCAGGGCCACTGCCAATAAGCGTGGCACCTTTTACAGGTTCGGCAATTTTGCCGCCACGTACACGGTATGCTTCCGTACAGCTGAATACAAACTTACCTGATGTGATATCAACTTGGCCGCCACCAAAATTCACTGCGTAAAGACCGTCATCTACACTAGCCAAAATTTCAGCTGGGTCTTTATCGCCTGCCATCATGAAGGTGTTCGTCATACGAGGCATTGGCGCATGCGCGAAACTCTGCCTGCGGCCATTACCAGTTGGGGTCATGCCCATGAGGCGTGCGTTCAGGCGGTCCTGCATGTAGCCTTTTAGAATGCCGTCTTCGATCAGAACAGTACGTTCCGTTGGTGTGCCTTCATCATCAACTGACAGTGAACCTCTGCGGCTATCAATAGTACCGTCATCAACAACAGTGATACCGGGGGCTGCAACACGTTCACCCATAAGACCAGCGAATGCGGATGTCTTCTTTCTATTGAAATCACCTTCAAGGCCATGGCCTACAGCTTCATGAAGAAGCACGCCGGGCCAGCCAGGGCCAAGAACAACAGTCATTTCACCAGCGGGTGCGTCAACGCTTTCAAGGTTTACATTAGCTTGGCGAATAGCCTCGTTCACTTGTGCCTGCCAGTGCGCTTCATCAAAAAGGAAATCATAAGATTGTCTGCCACCGGCACCTTCATTACCGGCTTCTTGTCTATCGCCTTCACCAAGCACTACAGAGACGTTCAACCGTACCAGTGGGCGGATATCTCTGACGCGGTGACCATCGGCACGGATGATTTCTACAGCTTGCCAGCTACCAAGAATAGAGGCACTTACCTGTCTGATCCGGTCATCTTGTGCGCGAGCATATTCATCAATTTCTTCAAGAAGTTTTACTTTACGGTCAAACGAAATGCCGCCAAGCGGGTTTTCGTCTGTGTAAAGCTGTTTGTTAGTACGCGCTGGAGCAAGGCTCATACTGCCATCATGGCCGCTTTTTACTGCACGAACAGTGTTTGCCGCACGTTTAATAGCGGCTTCCGAAAGTTCATTTGAATGTGCATAGCCAGTTGATTCGTCTGCTACGGCCCTAAGCCCAAATCCTTGACTCGAATCAAAAGAAGCCGCCTTCAGGCGCCCATCATCGTATGAAAATGATTCTGATTGAGTGGATTCGAGATAAATTTCCCCGTCATCCATACCGGATAAAGCTTCAGAAACGAGAGATTCTGTACGTTTTTCATCAAGTTCTGATTGCTCAAAAAAGAAATTAAGCGATGCAGGGGCATCGGTCATGGCTGTACTCCGTGATCTTTTTACAAGCTTTTGTGCGACAAAAAGACGCAAACCAAGCTGTTATCTATACGTAAGCATGGTACTCTTGCGCATACAAAACAAGCGTTTGAATAGAAATTTTAACATTTTTGGCAGAAAAATGTCCGTAACAGTGCTCTCAGGCTTGAGCCTGCGACAACGTGTCGTTATAACGACGGTTCATTATGCCAGCTGTGAGGACCTTTAGGGGTTTTGTCAGAGCAGCTGGTCCCCGGTAGACTTCAGGGTAGGTTGTCTGCAGGGTGCCCGTGTTAGGGGTAGGAAATAAAAGGAAAGCAGAACTATGAGCGTTAAAAGGCTTACCGCCGGTTTGATGGCTGCATTCACAGCTATGATCGGTTTTACGGTTAGCGCCTTGGCTGAGGGGCCGCTTGGTCAACCTCACGAGAAGGGGCTGTGGCTTCAGGAAGCTGCAAACGAGCAGGCCGCTAAGGTTGGTGCGTTTAACATGGAACTTCTTTGGATCATCACTGTAATCACAATCTTTGTGTTTGCGCTGATGTTCTATGTAATGTTCCGTTACCGTGCGAAAGCGAACCCAAATCCATCTAAAGTAAGTCACAACACAGTGATTGAAATTATCTGGACTGGCGTTCCAATCATTATCCTTGCGGTGATCGGTGCAACTTCACTACCGCTTCTTTATTATCAGGACGTTGTTCCTGAGACAGAGTTTGCGATCAAGGTGACAGGTAACCAGTGGAACTGGACTTATTCTTACCCGGATCATGGCGATATTGAGTTCACATCTCTACTTGTGCCTGACAGTGCATTTAAAAATGCTGATGAGCGCGCAACATACGAACGAGATCTTTCTGCATTCCTAGGCCGTCCAGCAAAACTGAACGCACGTCTTCTTGATACAGATAACCGTCTGGTTGTTCCTGTGAATACGAAGATCAAGGTTCAGCTTACCGGTTCTGATGTGATCCACGCTTGGACTGTTCCAGCGTTTGGTGTGAAGCTTGATGCTGTACCAGGCCGTTTGAACGAAACTTGGTTCGAAGTAGACCATGTTGGTACATACTACGGTCAGTGTTCAGAGCTATGTGGTAAAGACCACGCTTACATGCCGATCGCAGTAGAAGTTGTTTCAAAAGAAGATTTTGCCAAGTGGGTAGAGCTAGCGAAGCTAAACTATGCTGACGCTGCTACTACACAGCTTGGTCGCTAAGGAGAGAAAGTAATGGCACACGCAGACCCAACTGGGTGGAAGCGGTGGGTACTTTCCACCAACCACAAAGACATCGGTGTGATGTATCTATGGTTCGCATTTTTTGCGGGCGTGATCGGCTTTGCTATGTCCGGTCTGATGCGTATGGAGCTTATGGAGCCGGGCGTTCAGTTCCTTCCTAGCGTTCTAGGCATCTCTGAAGAAGAAGCGCGTCACATGTTTAACGTGCTGACAACTGGTCACGGCCTTATCATGGTATTCTTCATGGTTATGCCTGCTCTGATTGGTGGCTTTGGTAACTATTTCGTACCGCTAATGATTGGTGCGCCAGATATGGCGTTTCCTCGCATGAATAACATTTCTTTCTGGCTTATGCCTCCAGCGTTTATTCTGCTGCTTCTTTCTACTGTTGTAGAAGGTGCGCCGGGTGCTGCTGGTTTCGGTGGCGGCTGGACCGCATATGCACCACTATCAACAACTGGTCACCCTGGTCCTTCAATGGACTTAGCGATCTTCTCGCTTCACGTGGCTGGTGCTTCTTCGATTATGGGTGCGATTAACTACATCACAACTATTTTCAATATGCGTGCTCCGGGCATGACAATTCACAAGATGCCGCTGTTTGCTTGGTCAGTACTGATCACTGCATTCTTGCTTCTTCTGTCTCTGCCTGTACTAGCAGGCGCGATCACAATGTTGCTGACTGACCGTAACTTCGGCACAACATTCTTTGATCCTGCTGGTGGCGGTGATCCAATTCTGTTCCAGCACCTGTTCTGGTTCTTTGGTCACCCTGAAGTATACATCATGATCCTGCCTGCATTTGGAATCGTGAGCCACATCATTTCTACATTCTCTCGTAAGCCGATTTTCGGTTACCTTGGAATGGCGTATGCGATGGCAGCGATCGGTTTCATCGGCTTCGTAGTGTGGGCGCACCACATGTACACAGTTGGCCTTGATGTAGATACAAAAGCTTACTTCGTAGCTGCGACAATGGTTATTGCGGTTCCGACAGGTGTGAAAATCTTCTCTTGGATTGCAACAATGTGGGGTGGTTCCATCACCTTCGAAGTACCAATGATGTACGCTATTGCCTTCATCCTTCTGTTTACAGTTGGTGGTGTGACAGGCGTTGTACTTTCAAACGCTGGTGCTGATATTGTTCTTCACGATACTTACTATGTGGTTGCTCACTTCCACTATGTACTATCGCTTGGTGCAGTGTTTGCGATCTTCGCTGGCCTCTATTACTGGGTTGGTAAAATGTCTGGTCGTGAATACCCGAACTTCCTTGCGAAGCTTCAGTTCTGGGTAACATTCGTAGGTGTGAACCTGATCTTCTTCCCGCAGCACTTCCTAGGTCTGCAGGGTATGCCACGCCGTTATGTTGATTATCCAGATGCGTATGCATACTGGAACTACATTTCGTCTATCGGTTATCTGGTAACGCTTGCTGGTGTTGTATTGTTCATGGTTGTTATGGGTATCACACTGTCTCGTAAGAAGACTGTGGCGGATAACCAGTGGGGCGAAGGTGCTACTACGCTTGAGTGGACACTATCTTCACCTCCTCCATTCCACCAGTTCAACGAACTACCAAAAATCAAGTAAGTTGAGTAGGAATTGGAACGTTGGCTGATAGTCTAACATCCACGATTAAAAGTGATCTTCCTGCCTCAGGGCAGGAAGCGGAAGCAGGGGACTTCATCGCATTGTTGAAGCCTCGTGTTATGTCACTTGTGATCTTCACCGCATTTGTAGGATTGATTGCGGCTCCTGGTTCTATGAACCCGGTTATCGCAATCGCTGCTATTGTGCTGATTGCCATTGGTGCGGGAGCCTCTGGCGCCCTCAATATGTGGTATGATGCCGATATTGATGCGGTGATGGATAGGACAGCTAAGCGCCCAATCCCTGCAGGAAGAGTAACCCCGGGTGATGCCCTTGGGTTTGGTCTTACACTTTCAGTGGCTTCAGTAATTCTTCTGGGGCTGCTTGTTAATGTAACATCCGCCATTCTTCTTGCGCTTACGATTTTCTTTTATGCTGTTATTTACACAATGTGGCTGAAGCGCCGTACCCCACAGAATATTGTGATTGGTGGTGCTGCAGGTGCATTCCCTCCGATGATTGGTTGGGCTGCTGTAACTGATAGCGTAACAATCGAAAGCATTGTGCTTTTCGGTATTATTTTCCTCTGGACACCGCCTCACTTCTGGGCGCTCTCTCTCTTTATCCACAAGGATTATGAGAAGGTGGGGGTGCCTATGTTACCGGTCGTGGCTGGGGAAAAGGAAACCAGAAAGCAAATTCTTCTATACAGCCTTTTGATGGTGCCTTGTGCTATAGCGCCTTACTTTATGGGCTTCGCTGGCCCTGTATACGGTGTGGTTACATCGGTACTTAGCGCTTGGTTCCTTGTGCTCGCCTTCTATGTATGGCGCGGCAATGAAAAAGCCTACAAGAAGCTGTTCCTGTTTTCGATTTTATATTTGTTTACTGTTTTTGCAGTACTTGCTGCAGAACGTGTTGTTATGGGGCTGATCTAATGTCAGGCGATGATAAATATTCAGAACTTCACACCAAGATGAAAAAGCGTAACCGCGTTCTCGGTGCGAGCCTGTTTATCTTTGTTATCTCTCTTGCTGTGATCAGCTATTTCCGTATTAAGGGCCTGACACCATAATGAGTGCTGAGAGCAAAAATAAAAAAGTAGCTCTGATGGCTGGTGGTGTTGTGGTTGCAATGCTGGGTATGGCTTATGCCGCTGTGCCGCTTTATGATCTGTTCTGTAAAGTAACAGGTTACGGTGGTACGACGCAAAGGTCTGAAGAACTGGCATCTGTAAATACTATTAACCGGGATATGCGTGTTCGTTTTATCGCGAATACCCACAGAGATATGCCTTGGGATTTTGCCCCAATGCAGATTTCGCAAACACTGAAGGTAGGCGAGCAGGGGCTTGCTTATTATGAAGCTTATAATCCAACTGATAAAACACTAGTTGGGCGTGCTACATATAATGTGGCACCACATAAAGCGGGCAGTTATTTTGCGAAAGTAGATTGTTTCTGCTTTACCGAGCAGATTTTGAAACCAGGCGAACGGGTTCAGATGCCTGTAGTCTATTATATTGATCCTTCGATTGATGAGGATCTGAATTTGGATGAAGTTACCGAAGTAACACTTTCATATACATTCTTCGTACTGGATGACGAAGAAATGGCGGAAGTGCTTGCTGGTCGCTGATTGATTTAGGGAACTAGGAATGCCGGATTTTCCGGTATTTTGTCAGGAGAAATTTTATGGCGGGCGAAGTTAAACACGACTACCATCTGGTAAACCCAAGCCCATGGCCTGCATTTGTATCATTCTTTGTATTGATCATGATGGTGGGTGCTGTGTTCGCAATGAAGCCAGAAGCTGAGCTTTTTGGCGCAAGCGGTTGGGGTAGTTATGCTCTAATTATCGGCTTTCTAGGTACGGTTTACGGTTCTATCGCTTGGTGGAAAGACGTAATTCACGAAGGTGAAACAGGTGATCATACACCTGTAGTTCAAATTGGTCTGCGCTACGGCATGATCCTGTTCATTGCTTCTGAGGTAATGTTCTTTGTTGCTTGGTTCTGGGCGTTCTTTAACGCTTCACTATATCCAGCACTGCCCGTAGATCCGGCTGATCTATTCTCATCCCTTGGTCAGGAAGCTGTATGGCCACCAAAAGGTATTGAGACATTTGATCCGTTCCACTTGCCTTTGATCAACACACTCATTCTTCTACTATCTGGTACAACAGTAACATGGGCGCACCACGCTATTGTTGAAGGCAACCGTGAAGCGGCGAAACAGGCGCTTTGGCTGACAGTTGCTCTTGGCCTGATCTTCTCTGTAGTTCAGGGTTATGAATATAGCCACGCTGCGTTTGGTTTCTCTGGCAACATTTATGGCGCTACATTCTATATGGCGACAGGTTTCCACGGCTTCCACGTATTCGTTGGTACAATCTTCTTGGCAGTATGTTTGGGCCGTCTATACAAAGGCCACTTCAAAACTGATCATCACTTCGGTTTCGAAGCAGCTGCTTGGTACTGGCACTTTGTAGATGTTGTATGGCTATTCCTGTTCATCTGCGTATACATCTGGGGCGGCCAATAATCCGTGGCTGACCAACAATCAGATCAAGTTGAAGAAACCGATCGAGAGCAATCTCGGTCGGTTTCTCCGTATAAGGCCGGGCTTTCCTGCAAATGCCCGAACTGTGGTGACGCACCTATCTATAACGGTCTTTTGGAACTTCGAGATGTCTGTGAGAATTGCGGATTTGATCTAAGTAAAGCAGATGCGGGTGATGGGGCTCAGATATTCGTGATCATGATCCTTGGGGCGCTCTGTGCTATTATCGGAGCATATCTCTATGCAGCGATCGGGTTACCCATGTGGGCTATTATGATCTTTCTGATTGCTATGATCATTGGTGGTACCATCTGGCTTCTTCGAGTTATCAAAGCAACTTTAGTAGCGTTGCAATTCCATCATGATGCTCATGAAGGCCAGTTAACAGACGAAGGTTAAGAGTTATGGCAGAGAGGAAACGTTTTCAGCCGGGTACAGGTCTTACTATTGCAACCGTTATCTCGCTTATTATCCTAAGCAGTCTTGGTACATGGCAGGCGCGTAAAGTTGGCCCGAAAACAGCTATGCTTGCGCAGATTGAAGAAGGGTTAACTGCTGAGCCAATCAAGCTGCCCGTACATGTGGATGACCCAGCTCAACTAAATTACCGCAAAGTTTACTTCTCGGGCACACATGGTTCCTCAGAACCGCTTAAGCTATTCGGCACCAATGTTGATGGAAAGCCGGGTTACTATCTGTATAGCCCTGTTAAAACTACGTTCGGAATGGCAGTGTTGGTTAACTGGGGTTGGATACCCATGACCGAAGATATTCTACCAGAACTGCCTGTGGGTGATGTGAGTATTACAGGCGTGCTGCGGACAAGTGCCGAAGCTTCAAGTTTTACTCCTGCAAATGATCCAATTGGTAATGCATGGTATGTAGCCAACGTACACGAAATGGCAGATGCTTTTGGTCTGCGAACCAAAGAATATTATCACTTCCGGGTATTTTCTGATCAGGTAGGTGCCAAGGGAGGTTTGCCTCTTGGTGGACAGGTACGGGTAGATATCCCAAACAATCATCTTCAATATACGATCACTTGGTTTGGTTTAGCTGCTACACTTCTGGCCATCTATATACTTTTTGGCCTGAAAAGAGGTCGTGGGAATAGTTGAGGCTTGCGCTTTGACGCATCACAAATTATGACTAGCTCTGCGCAATAATTGTAAAGCTGAGAGTATTAATCGTGAAATATATTTCCACGCGCGGCAAGGCCGATGTTTTAGATTTTGAAGGTGTAACACTTACAGGCCTTGCCCGTGATGGCGGCCTCTATGTACCTGAGGAAATTCCCAGCTTTACGGCAGAAGATATTCGGTCGATGCGAGGCCTTTCTTATGCTGATGTCGCTTTCAAAGTCATTCAGCCATTTGTTGCGGGTTCCGTTTCTGATGTTGACCTGAAAAAAATGCTGGATGCAACATACGGCGATGCATTTCGGCATAATGCTGTTGCCCCGATAGTGCAGCTTTCCCCCAATGATTGGCTTTTAGAGCTGTTCCATGGTCCAACATTGGCGTTCAAGGATTTTGCGCTACAGCTTCTAGGGCGCTTTTTCGACCACTTTACGGAAAAGCGTGATGAGCAACTGACTATTCTTGGCGCTACGTCTGGAGATACTGGTTCTGCAGCGATTGAAGGCTGTCGTGGGCGTGACAACGTGCGCATATATATGCTTCATCCCAAAGATCGTGTTTCTGATGTGCAGCGCAAGCAAATGACAACAGTACTTGAACCGAATGTGGTGAATATTGCTGTTGAGGGTACCTTTGATGACTGTCAGGCACTTGTGAAAGCGTGTTTTAATGATCTTGCATTCCGCGATAAGGTTGGTTTGACGGCAGTGAATTCGATTAACTGGGCCCGGGTGATGGCCCAGATCGTATATTATTTTACATCTGCTGTAGCGCTAGGTGCGCCAGATAGAAAAGTTTCTTACAGTGTTCCCACGGGGAACTTTGGGGATATTTTCGCAGGTTACATAGCAAAGAATATGGGCCTGCCAATCGAGACATTAGCGATTGCTACGAACAGCAATGATATTCTTGCTCGTACACTTAATACCGGCACATATGCTTCTGGTGAAACGCATGCGACGCTTTCTCCGAGCATGGATATTCAGGTTTCAAGCAATTTTGAACGCCTGATTTTTGACCTTACTGGACGTGATGGCGATATGGTGCAGAGTTATATGGATAGCTTTGTGAAGGATAAATCCTTCAGTTTGTCACCTGACCATCATGCGATTCTTAAAGATAACTTTGTTGCAGACCGGGTAGACGACGCCACGACAAAAGCGGTTATGAAGCGTATTTTTGAAGAAAATGGTTATATTTCAGACCCTCATACTGCTGTAGGCATTGAAGTGGCGCGTACAAGCCTTGATTCTTCTGCAGTTCCGAATATAACACTCTCCACTGCGCACCCTGTTAAGTTCGGTGCTGCGGTAGAGGAGGCGTGTGGTGTTGTTCCAAATCTTCCTCAGCATATGGCTGATCTTTATGAGCGTGAAGAACGCTTCGAAGTGCTGCCAAATGATAAAAAGACGTTGCAGCGAAGAATCTTGGAAGGAAACGGCTCTTGACCGTTCAGGTTACCACCTTATCAAATGGCCTTCGGGTTATTACAGAACACCGTGCAAGTTTGGAAACCGTATCTATTGGTATCTGGACAGATGTTGGAGCAAGGCATGAGCCTGAGGCTCTGAATGGTATTACGCATTGTCTTGAACATATGCTGTTTAAAGGCACCAAGACCCGGTCTGCTAAAGATATTGTATTGGGTATCGAAAGTGTGGGTGGCCATATTAATGCATATACCACTCGTGATAATACCACCTACTACGCCCGTGTTCTGAAAGACGATCTTTCCATGGCACTTGATGTGCTATCCGATATTGTTATGAACAGTGTATGCGATCAGAAAGAACTGGATCGGGAAAAAGAAGTAATCCTGCAGGAAGTAGGGCAATCTCTTGATACTCCAGATGATGTAATCTTTGATCATCTCCAAGGTATTTCATACGGTAATCAGGCAATTGGGCGCCCGATACTGGGCACTGAACAAACAATTCGCTCTTTCACGCAAAATGATTTGTTAAGCTATCTTTCAACAAATTATGTTGGCGCCAACACTGTTGTTTCAGCTGTTGGATATTTGGACCATGATGCGGTTGTTAAGGCGGTTGAAGAGAGAATGGGCCATATGCCGACTGGTGTAAAGCAACGTGCAGAGCAGGCGGTCTATACTGGTGGTCGAAAAATAGAAAAACGTGACCTTGAACAAGTTCACATTGCTGCGGCTTGGCCAGGCACTTCTTTTCATGATGAAAATTATTATGCGGCACAGGTTTATTCCACAATCCTAGGAGGGGGCATGTCCTCTCGTTTGTTCCAGGAAGTGCGAGAGCGTAGAGGCCTGGCTTATTCGGTTTACAGTTTTACAAGCAGTCATCAGGATACAGGGTTGTTTGGCCTTTATGCAGGTACAGGCCCTGATATGGTTGATGAAATGATCCCTGTAATTCAGGCTGAAATGGCGGCGCTAGCTGATGGGCCTGAAGAGCAGGAATTTAATGTCGCAATCGCGCAATTGAAGGCAAGTTTGATGATGGCGCTCGAATCGACAACATCGAGAATGGAACAACTTGGGCGACAATTACTTGTTTTTGATCGCGTAATCCCTGTTGAAGAAATGATTGCAAACGTAGAATCTGTATCTGTGGAGCAAGTAAGAAATATTGGCACAACAATCATTGATCAGAACCAAACTTCTATTGCAGTGGTAGGTAACGGAAACTTTGATACAATTAGTTTTTAATTGTTTCTTTTACATTTGCTTTTTCTGAACATTTAATCAGTTGAATTAATAACTGTACTAGGTTTCCCTGATTGCTCGGGGTTGGTGCAAATGGTAGTATCCCCACAACGTTTGGGGAGAAAATTAATTGTTGTGTCCTGAGATATGCCTGTTTTTAGGCTATTGGTATTCCTTGTGTAAAGGTAACAGCGTTCCGCAAAGAGGGCAATTAGACCTGCGAGAACTTACAAGTATTTTACCTTGGATGTTTATTTTAGAAATGGCACCTGATGGTGCGCTTAGATACCGCCTTGCTGGTTCGGCACTGGAAAGTGCCATGGGCCGTGGTATGGCTGGCAGAACCTACAGTAGTGTTTTCTCTGAAACAGAACAGGGCTCTGTTATGGAAGAGATGTACGCAACAGCGCTTGTCCAAGGATGTGGTATTCTAAGAACAGGTACCTTTCAAATTGAAGCTGACTCCAATTTTGATTTGGAAGTTCTATCACTCCCATTCATTGAAGAACGAGCGATGGGTGGTGTTATTATGGTTGGTGTGGTTCGACCATTCGAAGTGAATAATCAAGGCTTTATTGATAAGTGGGGAGGGTTCGAACAGAGCTTGCAACAATTGCTTGTGGTGCCGTCACCTAGAGCGCTTATGGAAGAGCATTTGTCTAAACGTGTAAAAGATTTGCTGGATAACCTGAAGGTAACTTTACGGGCAATAGATTTGCCTAAAGTGATTGAGATTGATCGTAAAGGCCAGCATCAGCTTTACACTGCAATCCCATCACTAAGTTTAGCTAATATTGATACAAGTTTTCAGCATCATTAATCAGGCGTGACCTGCATCTGTGGAAAGCATAGATATATTCACGCCCAACTTTGCCATTGCACGTGGCCATTTTTGCTCAAAATCAGTGTTGAAAATAATCTCTTCATCAGCCTCTGCAGTAAGCCAGCTGTTAGCAATGATTTCGTCTTCCAACTGACCAGGGCCCCAGCCTGCATAACCAAGAGCTAACAGGTTGTGTATTGGTCCCTTGCCTTCAGCCATAGCGCTCAGGATATCGACGGTTGCAGTAAGTGCCAATGTTTCACTAACAACAAGCGTGCTGTCCTGAACAAAATCTGCGGAATGTAGAACAAATCCTCTACCCGGTTCCACAGGGCCGCCACGATGAACTGGAATGTCTGGCGTATTCGGATGCGTTTCAATGTTTAACTGTGTGAGTAGTTCTTCGAAGTTAAGGTTTTCTGCCTGTTGGTTAATAACCAGTCCCATAGCGCCAGATTCGTCATGGGTACATAAATAAATGACTGTTCTGTCGAACCTTTCATCCGTCATGCTTGGCATTGCGAGAAGAAGTTTACTGTCTAAGAAATTCGCTGACGTCAACGTCGTGTCCTTTTGTTATTTATGCATAGTTTACTCTCTCAAGGTAGGTGAAGCAATGAAGCAAATGAGGTGTTTATTCTGTTTAGTTCCTTTAATCTGACGAGTTTGTGATAAAAGGCGATTGGAGAATGTAAGGGTGCTCGCTTATATAAAAGGAAAATTTGCCGGAGAATAAATGTGCGATTGTTTGTAGTACTATTGGTGAGTGCAATTCTGTCAGTGAAGAGTTATGCCTCGGAAACCAAATGGCATGATCATGACGGAATGCTTCAAACACGTGTTGTGGCGACAAGTATGTCTGATGATGCGGGTAAGAAGTTGCTGGCATGGGAAGCGAAGTTAGCCCCAGGTTGGAAAACTTATTGGCGTTCTCCGGGTGAAGCAGGCTTACCTGTGAAGATATCTTCGAGTGGTGAACAGATTGAAGTATTATATCCATTCCCAGAACGCTTCGAACTTTTTGGACTTGAGACATATGGATACGGCAAACAGGTTATTATGCCGTTCTATGTTGATGCACAATCTGCTGAGGTACCTGTGAAGGTAGACTTTATGGTCTGCAAGGATATCTGTGTGCCATTTAATATAGACTATATGGTTGATACATCCGGTGCAGACGATTCTATTCATGATATTCGCGTGTCCAGTTGGATGGATAAAGTACCAGCACGCGTAGGTGATGATGGTGCAGGCTTAGAAGTTTTATCTGCTAAATTGGTCGGTAAAATGGGGCATCAAAAAGTTGTCGTCGATGCAACAGGTTCCGGTAACCTAACAAACGCAGATATGCTTGCGGAAATAGGCACTGTTGCTCACTTTGGGAAGCCGAAGAAACGTATGTTGCCTGATGGAAAGACGGTTCGTTTTGTTCTCTCAGCTCAAACGGGAAATAAGAAGATTGATCTCAAAGGTAAGCAAGTTCGTTTGAGTTTTACTAACGGTCGTGGTGCATCCATCGAACGGTTTATTGATCTGTAACATCTTAATTATGTTCATCAGGGGAATAATCTTTTACTCTGTCCCCTGAAATTTTAATCCTGAAACGGTAAGGGGTGATTATGACTATTCAAGTTGGCGATAAAATTCCTGCAGCAATGCTAACAACAATGACAGCAGATGGACCAGCGCCAATCGCGACAGAAGAATATTTTGCAGGCAAGAAGGTTGTAATCTTTTCTGTGCCGGGCGCGTTTACACCAACATGTTCCGCTAAGCACCTACCAGGCTTTATTGAGCAGGCAGATGCAATCAAAGCAAAAGGTGTTGATGAAATTGCCTGTTATGCTGTGAATGACGTATTTGTAATGCATGCATGGGGCGAAAACACAGGCGCTGGTGATAAAGTGACAATGCTCGCAGACGGGAATGGCGATTTTACGAAAGCTATTGGTCTAGAGATGGACGCTTCTGGTTTCGGTATGGGACTTCGGTCGGTTCGTTTCTCCATGATTGTTGAAAACGGTACGGTGACCGAGTTGAACGTGGAAGAGCCGGGTGCGTTCCAAGTATCTAGTGCAGAGCATGCGCTTGGGCAGCTGTAAGTTGTTATAAAGTAATTGTTTTTTAAGGGGTGGCTTTGGCTGCCCCTTTTTATTTGCCTTGAAAATACATATATAGGTTTTAGGGATAACCTTCCAATTAGGGGGAATTATATGTTTGAGATGTCGGAAATCGTTGTCGGGCTAGTAGGTTTGCTGGCGGTTATTTTTGTCTTTTCCGCGGTTGTTACAGTGGGGCAGGGCTTTGAATATACCGTTGAAAGATTGGGTAAATATACAAAAACCTTGAAGCCGGGCCTTCATATCATTGTGCCGTTTATTGAACGTATCGGTAGCAAGATGAATATGATGGAACAGGTGCTTGATATTCCTACGCAGGAAGTGATTACCAAAGATAATGCGATGGTAGCTGCTGATGGCGTAGTGTTCTTTCAAGTTCTGGACGCTGCGCGCTCAAGCTATGAAGTAAACAATCTGACACTAGCCATTTTGAATCTTACGATGACCAATCTTCGTACAGTGATGGGGTCGATGGATCTTGATGAACTGCTTTCTAAGCGAGATGATATTAATGCACGCCTGATGAATGTGGTGGATGAAGCAACGCAGCCTTGGGGTGTGAAAATCACACGTATTGAAATCAAGGATATCGCACCACCAAGAGATATTGTTGATGCTATGGCGCGCCAGATGAAGGCAGAGCGTGATAAACGTGCGTCTATTCTTGAAGCTCAGGGCATGAGAGAGGCCGAAATTCTTCGTGCGGAAGGTGAAAAGAAAGCTGCCGTACTAGAGGCAGAAGGGCGTAAAGAAGCAGCCTTTAGAGATGCTGAAGCCCGTGAGCGTGAAGCGGAAGCTGAGGCGAAAGCTACAGAAATGGTATCTAATGCGATTGCGGCTGGTGATAAGCAGGCGATCAACTATTTTGTGGCGCAGAAATATGTCGAAGCGCTTGGTAGTTTTGCAAATTCGCCAAACGAGAAACTGGTATTTATGCCAATGGAAGCTTCAAGTGTTATTGGTTCTATCGGTGGTATTTCTGAGCTTTTCAGTGAAGTGAAGAAAACCAAACCAACGAGCGCCAGCGGTATTCCTAATGTGGAGTAAGCTATGTTTGATTTTGCATGGATGAGTGAAAATGCCTATTGGCTGTGGTTATCTGCGGGTGTGTTACTGCTGGTAGGCGAGATGTTAATCCCGGGTGTTTATCTGCTCTGGATAGGTCTTGCAGGATTGGCTACTGGCATGGTTGCATGGCTGATGCCTGATATAGGGTTTGAAGGGCATGGACTGTTTTTTGCAGCTGTTGGTGCTATTTCGATATATGTTGGGAATAAGTATTTTTACTCTGCAGGTGACCAGCAGCCTGATCAGGAAGTGAACACGGCAGGTCAAGATCATGTGGGTAATATTTACACTGTCGCTAAAGCGATTGAGAACGGCCGTGGCCAGGTTTCTGTAAGAGACAGCTTGTGGCTTGCGGAAGGCTCAGATGCTGCGGTTGGTGATAAAGTTCGCGTAATTTCTGTAGAAGGAACGGTTTTAATGGTTGAACCTGCTGCCGAATAGCAGCAAAGATAGCCATATGAACTTTAAAGCGATATTGAGATCACGCGTTGCCGCGTGGTTGACAAGTGAAGCCAGATTAAATGGAAAAAGACGCCGTGCAGAATTTGTGCGGCGTTTAGCGCGTAGACCTCATGAAATTCTCTATTTTCACCGCGCTGATGACCCTTATTGCCAGTTGATGGTTCAGGTTTTGCCTGAAATTGCTTACCGTTTTGATGTAAAAATCACGCCACTCGTTGTGGAAAAACTCCCTGCTAATATGTACCCAGATCCAGCACGGTTCGAGGGCTATAGTATCATTGATGCTGCTCGTCTTGCCAAACTGTATGGATTGGGTTTTCCTGCAGCTGCCAGTGTTCCAGATCGTCTTAGCGTGGGGATGGCTAATCGTTATCTTGCCAGCATACAGGATGATCCCAAGTTTTTCTCAATCGCACAGGAAGTTGGTGCCGCTCTATGGCGGGAAGATCTCTTAACAGTAAGAAAGCTCTGTGTTGTCGCTGATATCGATGAGCAAATGCTATCTAACAATGAGCGGCGGTTACGTGAACTTGGCCAATATTCAAGTGCGTCCCTTTATTATGAGGGCGAATTCTATGTGGGAGTGGATCGGATCGATCACCTTGAACGCCGTTTGAACAGATTGGGGTTAGGTGATGGTGAATGCCATTTTGATCTGACGCGTATTTGGCGACATAGATTGGAAACACTGGATAAGTCTGTTGCAGGAAGAACTGTAGAGTTTTTCTTTTCTGTTCGAAGCCCATACAGCCATTTGTCTTTGCAACAAGTTGGTGAATTTGCCGAGCTTTCGGGTGTTAAGCTGAAACTCAAGCCTGTCATGCCTATGTTGATGCGCGGAATGAAGGTGCCTCCCACCAAGGGGCGTTACATTCTTGCTGATGCTGCAAGAGAAGCTCGGCTTGAAGATATTCCGTTTGGTAAGATTGTTGACCCACTTGGCCTTGCTGTGAAGCGGGCAATGGCTATTGGCTTTTCATTGCCTGATGACGAAAGCATGTTGAGATTTTTCAGCGCTTTCACCCGTGGTGTATGGGCAGAGGGTATTGATGGTACCACAGATGAAGGCCTGTTGAAGATCATTGCAAATGCAGGACTGCCTGCCAATACGCTAGGGCATGCCTTGCCCGAAGAAGTATGGTTTGAAAAGGCAGAAAAAAATATGAACGAGATGTTGGTTTATGGCAGTTGGGGCGTGCCAACATTCAGGGTGGCGAATGAAACCTTGTGGGGACAAGATCGTTTGTGGGCTATCGCAGAAATCCTAAAAAATGAATGATAGTTTGGCGGTCTTAAGCTTTTGAACTGATCTATATCTTTGGTTTATCTTAGCTTTACGAAAGATGTAAAGTTGGCTAGATCACTAAGTGTACACTGTAACAAAGATAAACATAACCTGAGGACATCATGGGGAAAACATCTGTAATTTCTACCAAGTTTATGAAGCTTGGTATTTCAGCTGCAGCGATGCTGGCTGTTTCTGCATGTGCGACCGTTTCAACAAACGACCGTGCTGGTTCAACAAATAAGGCTCCTGAATTTAGTGCTGAGCGCATCAAGGCGGATATTGCTTTTCTGTCGGATGACCTTTTAAAGGGTCGTGATACAGGTAGTGAAGGGCACCGTGTCGCTGCGAAATATGTAGCAGCAGAGTTTGCTCGCCTGGGTGTGAAACCAATGGGGGATAACGGAACTTACTTCCAGGAAGTTCCTTTCCAGAACGCTCGCATCAATAAAGATGTGTCAAAGGTTGCTGTTACAGTTAATGGTGAAACCAAAGAATTGGCGTTCGGTGATGAATATTTGATGTCTGGTAGTGTGCGTGACAGTAAAGGCACTGCCGCTGGCGATCTTGTTTTTGTGGGTTATGGTATCCACGCCCCAGAAGCTGGTCATGACGACTATGCTGGTCTTGATGTGAAGGGTAAAGTCGTTGTTCTTGTAAGCGGTGCTCCTTCAGATATGAATACAGAAGTGCGAGCGCATTACCGTTCAACTGCAACTAAATCACGTGCCGCAGCGGAGCTTGGTGCTACTGGTGTGATCAGCGTATTTGCGAGTGAGGAGCAGCGTCCATTTACTTTCTATAAGCGCTTTATTGACCGTGATCGTATGGATTGGCAAACCCCTGACGGTAAAGAAGTGGGTGGTAAAACCGTGGGAGCGAGTGCTGCTGTCAGTCACGCTGTTGCTAAGGAACTTTTTGCAGGTGCTGCTACTTCTTTTGAAGACGCTCTAAAAGCAACACTCGAAGGTAATGCAAAGCCTGTGGAGTTGAAAGCTTCTGCATCTCTTGTGAAAGATAGTATTCTTTCCGGTGAATTCACCAGCCCTAACGTTGTTGGTGTTATTGAAGGGTCTGACCCGAAACTGAAGAATGAGTATGTAGTAATTTCTGCACACCTTGATCATATTGGTGTTTCTGAAAATGCTGAAGGCGAAGATAAGATCAATAATGGTGCGCTAGATAATGCTGCTGGTGTTTCCACCATGCTCGAAGTAGCTCGTGCCTATGCGAATGGTGAGAAGCCACGTCGTTCTATTCTGTTCACAGCTGTAACGGCGGAAGAAAAAGGCCTACTTGGAGCGGGCTATTTTGCAAACTTCCCAACAGTGGATAAGCCAACAATGGTTGCGAATGTAAACCTTGATATGCCGCTTATTCTTTATGATTTTCAGGATGTGATTGCATTCGGCGCAGAACGTTCAACACTTGGTCCAATTACTGAAAAGGCTGTGGCTGAAATTGGCCTTAAACTAAGCCCAGACCCGATGCCTGAACAAGGTCTGTTTACGCGTAGTGACCACTACCGTTTTGTTCAGCAAGGTATTCCTTCTGTATTTCTTGTGACAGGTTTTGAAACGGATCCGTCTGGTAAAGTTGGTGGTGAGATCTTCAGGAATTTCTTAGGTCATGAGTATCATTCTCCAGCAGACCAGATCACGCTTGATATTGATTATGATGCAGGTGCTAAGTTTGCACATGTAAATTATCTAATTATTAAAGCGATCGCGAATGAAGATGAGCGCCCTTCTTGGAATGAAGGTGATTTCTTCGGTGAAACATTCGGTAAGTAATATCTAGAATATAAAGTAATAAAGGGGTGCAGTTTTGCATCCCTTTTTTTATGTCTGAAGATATCTGGAATATAAAATCAAAGATTGCTTTGATAAGTAATTGTTTTAATATAATCCACATTCCTTTTGTGTGGTTGAAGAGTACATGATTTTGAAATTTAAACATTCTGTTTGTTTCTTTTTGTTGTGTGTTCTTTTTTTGTCGAACGCTATCAGCGGACTGGAAACGGAAAAGAGTCTCACGGTCTCTTACGCAACCAATAAACCTCTTATTTATCCAGAAAACCAACGGGCCCAAGGGGTTTATGCAGAGGTTTTGCGTGCAGTGTTTGAGGACGAACTGGGAATACAGCTTAAGTTTGAAAACCGCCCATGGAAGCGAGCCCAAATCGATGTAAAAATGGGTAGGGCCGATATCATTGTGACTGTACCAACAACTGAACGGCTGCGTTATGTCGTGCCTAGTGTTTTGCCAGTCTATCAGTTACAACGACGCCTATATACTTATCCTGGTCATCCTCGCCTTGATGAAATACTCACAATGAGAAGTGTTCAGGATGTTATCGATGCTCGCCTGAAAATGGCAGCAGTCATTGGTGATGGATGGTTCAAAGAGAAACTGCTCTCTAGAGGGGTCGACGCAAATTTGGTACCTGATCCTCGGAATTCTTTCAGGTTATTATCAGACCGCAGGACCGACTTGGTGATTACTGCACCGTCAGTTTATAAAAATGTTATGGTTACAGAAGCTATCGAAAAAGATATTTTCGACACGGGCGTCAATCTCGAAAGTATCAGTGCTCATATTCTAATGGGAAAAAGGTCTCCATATATTTCCTTAATGCCCGAGGTTGATCATATTATCTCTGAAATGAGAAGAAGTGGTCAACTGGAGGCTATTTATAAGAAATATAATTAGTCACCTTTATAAAGAGCCATTCCTTGATTAGCTAAGGCATCTGCTCGTTCGTTTTCTGGATGACCTGCATGACCTTTAACCCATTTCCAAACAATATCATGCTGATTACTGGTTTCATCCAGGGCACGCCATAGGTCTTCATTCTTCACAGGTTTTTTTGCAGCCGTTTTCCAACCCTTGGCCTTCCAGCCGTCAATCCATTTGGTAATGCCGTCGCGCACGTAGGTGCTATCAGTGTAGAGTTCTACCTTGCAGCGACGTTTCAGTAACCTCAGGGCTTCAATCGCGGCTGTTAGCTCCATGCGGTTGTTAGTTGTATTGAATTCACCACCGGTGATTTCTTTTTCATTTTCGCCGTAGATTAACAGCGCCCCCCAACCACCTGGGCCGGGATTCCCTGAACAAGCGCCATCAGTATAAATTAAAACAGTTTGATCGTTAGACGACATAGGAAGCAGTATCTTTCACTGTGCGGTGGAATTCGATGCGTTTTTTATAATCGAGCGGGTTTTTGGGATTCACAACAGCACCTTCAACCGGGTTTAACCAGTCATAGAGACGCGTGAGTAGAAACCTTAGAGCGGCGCCACGACACAGAACGGGAAATATTTCAAGTTCAGCAGGGACGAGACTACGGTGTGTATCGTACATCTCTATAAGACGCTTCGCCCTGCTTGGTACAAATTCATGATTTCCATCAAAACACCAAGCGTTGATGCATATAGCCAGATCGTACGCGAGTGCATCGGTGCAGCCAAAATAAAAGTCAATAATCCCGGTTACTTTGTGTCCTGTAAAAAGAACATTGTCCGGGAACAGGTCGGCATGAATAGTGCCGCTTGGCAAGTTTGTTGGCCAGTGGGCTTTGAGAAATTCAAACTCTTCTGTGATGAAAGAAGATAATCCGCTGCTTACGCTATCTGCGGTATCTGCCGTATCAGCGATTAGTTTTTCCCAGCCATCAAGAGACAAGTCATTAGGCCGATTTTCTTTGAAGTCAGCAAGCGCATTGTGCATCAACGCAAGAGCTTCTCCAACAGCTGCACAGTGAGCATCACTTGTTTCATCAACGCTTACCCCTGAAAGAAAGCTGATAAGGCAGGCAGGCTTTCCTGAAAGGATTTGAAGCGCCTTACCTTCGCTATCTCTAATTGGCCGCGGTGAAGGAAGGCCTTTATCAGCGATATGTTCCATCATATTTAGGAAATACGGCAGGTCTTCCGGGTTTGCGCGTTTTTCATAAAGTGTGAGAATATACTGGGCTTTGGTTGTAGAAAGCAGATAGTTGGAATTTTCCACACCTTCAGCAATGCCTTTGAAACTTGTCGCTTTCCCGGCGTCATATCTATCCAGAAACTGATTTAGTGTCTGATCATCAACCTTAGTGTAGACAGCCATTAAGCAATATCTTTCAGGATAGGAGGAACTTTGAAGGTTACATCTTCTTCCGCCGTGGTGAAAATTTCGAGATAACCTTCATATCGTGCAAAGATAGCGCTGATAACCTCTTCTACCAAAATTTCTGGAGCACTGGCACCTGCTGAGATACCAATGGTTTTGGCACCTTTAAGCCATTCAAAGTCTAGATCAGTAGCCCGCTGTACCAAAACTGCTGGGCAACCAGATTTTTCGCTTACTTCAACAAGTCTTCGGCTGTTGGAAGAGTTGGGGGCACCAATCACAACAACGCGGTCACTTTCCTTGGCAATTGCTTTAACGGCAATTTGTCTGTTGGTTGTCGCGTAACAAATGTCTTCTTTCTTTGGGCTTTTCAGTTCTGGGAAGCGTTCTTCTAGACGTTCTACGATGTCTGAAGTGTCATCTACTGAAAGAGTGGTTTGTGTAACGTAGGAAAGCTTAGCCGGATTTTCAGGGGATAGATTATCTACGTCCTCAACAGTTTCGATCAATGTCATGGAGCCTTCATCGACTTGGCCCATCGTGCCAATCACCTCGGGGTGACCTTCATGACCAATCATAAGAATGTGATTGCCGCGATCCTTATGGCGTTCCACCTGCCGGTGAACTTTGGATACAAGTGGACATGTAGCATCTACATAGATCATTTCCCGGCGTTCCGCTTCAGCAGGTACGGATTTAGGTACACCGTGTGCAGAAAATACGACAGGCACGCCTTCAGGAACTTCATCAAGTTCGTCTACAAATACAGCGCCTTTGGCTTCCAGTCCTTCAACAACATAGCGGTTATGAACGATCTCATGGCGTACGTATACTGGCGCGCCAAATTTTTTGATCGCAAGTTCAACAATCTTGATAGCTCTATCAACGCCTGCGCAGAAACCTCGAGGGTTCGCGAGTAAGATACGTAATTGAGGTGTATCAGAAGATGCCATGGGGGTGCCTCCAAAGAATATATAAGCCCTTTGCTACCCCTAGACTGGCGGCGGGTCAAGGTGAACAAGAAAGGTGCCATACTTTTGTCATGGTCCACTAATAAAGCCTATTGAAAATATTGCTGCAACTTGGGTTGCGCTTTTATGGTGTTCTTTTTATGATCGCCGCCAAATCAGCGTTGCTGATATGTTGAATGGTGAAAGGGTACTTATGTCCATCCGTCTTGTGTTAGCTTCGGCTTTGATGCTTTTTGTAGCAGCCTGCAATAGAAACCCGCTTGAGGTAACTATTTCCCGCTGTTTGGCTGTGGCTGTAGTTGGCGATGTTGGAACGCTTACAAAGTTTAGTGGTTCAGGGCGTACAACAGAAGATGTGGAATTTACGGCTTCTATCCGCGACGTTCAGTCTAGCTGTGAAGAAGGGAACAGCGTAGAATCTGAAGTGACGTTCACTATTGGTGCTCAAGGCGGACCGGCGTTGGCTGATTCTGTTGTTACAGTACCGTATTTTGCAGCCGTGCTGAAAGATAACAGTCAGATTGTCACTAAGCGAATTTATGACGTAACTCTTCGTTTCGATTCCGAAGGAAATGCAGTATCGAACGAAGTTCTTACACAGCTTGTTCCTACAATTGAGCAGGCGCGCCGTTATAACTATGAACTTCTGCTTGGCTTTCAGCTAGATCCAAAAGATGCTGTATTCAATATAGTGCGTTAAACGTTGCACTAACTTAGGCACCATTTTGAGTGTATTTAAATCGCTCTTTCCTGTTCAGGGAAGGGCGATTTTTGATTCTCGACTTGCAAAGGCTTCATATAACGCGTATCTATTATTTTGGTATTTTCCGAAATAACGAAATAATAGATACGGATAGTGATGATGCGACTGAATACTTTTTTTAAAGTGGGGGTGTTGGGAATAGGCCTGATGCTGACAAATGGTTTAATAGCTGCAGATGATAAAGTGTTTGTATCCCAAGAGGTTGAATTCGATAGTGTAAGCCCGGGAGTGAAGCTTGCAGCTACACTGCTGAAACCGGTGAATGTTATTAAGCCACCACTCTATATACTGGTAACAGGTTCTGGGCCACAAGATCGGGATGAGCAGCTTCTCGGTAAAAAACCCTTCAAAGCCTTAGCGGAATATCTGGGAAGGCGCGGCATAGCCACACTGAGGTATGATGATCGTGGTGTCGCTTCCTCTACAGGTGATTTTGCTTCTGCCTCCACATTTGATTTCTCCAAGGATGCATTGGGAGCTGTGAAATATGCACGTACTCTAAACAGGTTTTCGTCTGTTGGAATGATTGGCCATAGTGAAGGTGGGATTGTAACGTCTATTGTCGTCAATGAGTGTCAATGTATTGATCACGCTATTCTGCTGGGTAGCCCGGCGATAAGGTATGGTGAGCTGGTTCTGGACCAAATTACTTCCATCATGCACGCACAAGGAGCTGCACCCGCGCAAATTGAAACTGCTCTTACCATCCAAAAACAGCTTGTTGCCAAAGCGGTTGAGCACGATGACCCTTTAGTAGCTCAAAAAGAGGCAGCTAAAATCTTGGAAGGTGTGGGAATGCCAGCATCAGCGGCGATGGCAAAGGCGGGAGAGTTGACATCAAATTGGATGCATACTTTTCTTCGAATTGATCCTGCTGAATATCTGAAGAATATAAATATCCCTTTTTTGATGCTTTACGGAGAGTTGGATATGCAGGTTTCCGATGAGCTAAACTTTGATGTGGCTCAGAAAGTTACAGATGCTGTAAATAATGATCAGGTTGCCGTTAGGGTGTTACCTAAAATGAATCACCTATTTCAGACAGCTGTTACTGGTCAAATATCCGAATATGCTACGTTGCCTGAAGATATGTCTGAGGATGCAATGGCAGTGATGGCTGAATGGATAATAAAGCAAAAACAATAAAATACGTGTAATAATCTTGTTTTTGAAATTTAGTGGGCGGGCTATGAATGTCTCGCCCATACAAGCTCTCAGAAAATAAGCAAAAATTCGATATATTTTGCGCAATAATATTACCTGCTTGGAAACGTGTTTCTTTAATTGACTCTTAGGCGTTTCTGCCTATGATCCTGCCCACGATCACGTCAGGTAAAAGGTAACTTTTACAATGTTCGTGCGGGAGAGCTCAGCCAACATGCTGACGCCGAAGGAGCAACCGCCTCGGAAACTCTCAGGCAAAAGGACCGCGCGAATAGTGACACTCTGGAAAGCAGGAGCATTTGTTCCTCACCGACGGGGTAAGCCTTGATATCAAGGTCAAATCTCTCAGGTTCCGTGACAGAGGAGGCATTAATCCGGTTATACCGGGAAATTGCTTTGCGCGCGGAGAGTGTCAGATGGCCGACGAAAATCTTCTAAAAACCCCTTTGTATGATTTGCATGTGGAAGCAGGCGGTAAAATGGTACCGTTTGCTGGTTATTCCATGCCTGTTCAGTACCCGTTGGGTATTATGAAGGAACACCTTCATACTCGTGATAAAGCTGGTCTTTTTGATGTGTCGCACATGGGGCAGGCTTATGTGCGTTCTGTGGATGGTAGTGACCCTGCTAAAGTACTTGAAGAAATTATGCCTTCTGCACTGGCTGTGTTGAAGCCGGGCAAGATGCGTTACACACTTCTTCTAAATGATAACGGCGGTATTGAAGATGATCTTATGGTTACTCGCACGTTTGACCCGGAAGGATCACTTTACATTGTTGTAAACGCTGCATGTAAAGAAAAAGACTACGGCATTTTGGAAGAACGCTTCGCAGGTCGCCTTGCGCTAGAGCCGCTTGAAGATCACGCACTACTTGCCCTTCAAGGACCAAAGGCTGAAGATGTTCTTGCGGAACTTGACCCTAGAGTACGCGACATGGTGTTCATGGAAGGCACAATGGTAACGCTTGAAGGCGTTGTGTGCTGGGTAGCACGCTGTGGCTACACAGGTGAAGATGGTTTTGAAATTTCTGTTCCGAAAGAGGAAGCGCCAGCGTTGGCGGCACGCCTGTTGAAGAGCGATGATGTGGAATGGATTGGTCTTGGTGCACGTGATAGCCTGCGCCTTGAAAGTGGTCTCTGCCTTTCAGGTCATGATTTTAATGATGAAACTAGCCCTGTTGAAGCGAGCCTTAATTTCGCACTGGGTAAAAAACGCCGTGAAGAAGGTGATTTCATTGGCGGCGAACGTATTCTTAAAGAACTTGCCGAAGGTACATCGAAGCGCCTTGTAGGTATCCTGCCATCAGGCCGTGCACCAGCGCGTGAAGGCGTAGAAATCGCTGATATGGGCGGAAACGTAATTGGTAAAGTTACTTCTGGCGGTTTTGGCCCAACAGTGGGCGGCCCAGTTGCAATGGGCTATGTTCCTTCGGAACTTGCAGAGGCAGGTACAGATATTCAGTTAATCGTTCGCGGCAAGATGCTTGCGGCGAAAGTTGCACAAACACCATTTATCGAACAGCGCTATAAGCGCAAAAAAGTTTCCTAAGTCAGGTAGGGGAGAAATCAGATGCTTAAATTTACTGAAGACCACGAATGGATGCTCGTTGAGGGCGATACAGTAACTGTTGGTATTACAGATCACGCTCAGGAAGCGCTTGGCGATATCGTATTTGTTGAGCTGCCAGAAGTGGGCGCAACCTTTGAAAAAGGCGATGATGCGGCTGTTGTTGAATCTGTGAAAGCTGCTAGTGAAGTATATGCACCAATCGCTGGTGAAATCGTTGCAGTGAACGAAGATCTTGAAGGCGAGCCGGGTACAGTGAACAGCGCGCCAATGGATGGTGGCTGGTTCTTCAAAATGAAACCTGCTGATATGTCTGAAGTTGAAGCTGCGATGGATGAAGCAGCCTACAAAGAATTTCTTGCTGGCCTAGAATAAAACGATTGAGCGCTGGCCTTTGGCTGGCGCTTTTCATTTGGGCCTGAGTTTTAAGCTTTTGCTTTTTGTTGAGGAGTAAGCGCATGCGCTACTTGCCATTAACCAGTGATGATCGCCAAGCAATGCTTGGGAAAATTGGTGTTCGTCATGTTGATGATCTTTTCAAAGATATTCCTAGTGAATTTCTAAACCCTGAAATCGACCTGCCGCGCCATAAAACAGAGCTTGAGGTGGAACGTCATCTCTCTCGTATGGCATCGAAAAACACAGCGGCTGGCAGTGTTCCATTTTTCGTTGGCGCAGGTGCTTATAAACACCATGTACCATCTACAGTGGATCATATTATCCAGCGTGGTGAATTTTTAACGGCTTATACACCGTATCAGCCGGAAATCGCGCAAGGCACGCTTCAGTATATCTTTGAGTTTCAGACACAGATTGCCCAGTTGACTGGCATGGATGTGGCAAACGCCAGCATGTATGATGGTTCAACAGCAACAGCGGAAGCTGTGATGATGGCACGCCGTGTAACACGTAAGAAACGCGCTGTTATCGCTGGCTGTGTGCACCCACATTATCGTGCGGTGGTAGAAACAACCACACAGTATACGGATGATGAGGTTGTGGCTCTGGATGCTCAACCAGCTGATGCACAGGCAGAACTGCAGGCAGCTATTGATGCGATTGACGAAACAACAAGTTGTGTTGTTTTCCAAAATCCGGGTGTTTGCGGCAACGTGCTTGACTTGACGCCGCTTGCTGAAAAGGCACACGCGAATAAAGCGCTTCTCATTGTTGTTGTAACTGAGGTTATGTCACTTGGTCTTATCACAAGTCCTGGTGAAATGGGCGCTGATATCGTTGTTGGTGAAGCGCAGTCTATTGGTAATGGTCTCAATTTTGGTGGCCCATACCTTGGTATGTTTGCAACCAATCAGAAGTATGTTCGCCAGATGCCAGGCCGTTTGTGTGGGGAAACGGTTGATAGTGATGGTACTCGTGGTTTTGTGCTTACGCTTTCTACACGTGAACAGCATATCCGCCGCGAAAAAGCGACATCGAACATTTGTACTAACTCTGGTCTTTGCTCACTTGCATTTACAATTCACATGTCACTGCTTGGTGAAAAAGGCCTACGTAAGCTTTCGAAGCTGAACCACAAAAAAGCAGTTGATGTGAAAAACGCAATTGCTGCCATTGATGGTGTTGAAGTGCTCAATTCTTCCTTCTTTAACGAGTTCGCCGTGAGACTTCCGAAGAATGCTGCTGATGTTGTTGAAAAGCTTGCGTCTGATGGTGTTCTGGCAGGCGTACCATTCAGCCGTCTTGATCCAAATGCGGGGCATGATGATGTGTTGCTTATTGCAGCCACTGAAACAGTGACTGATGGTGATATCGAAGAACTGGTTTCTGCACTTAAAGGAGCAGTAGCATGAGCATGAATAACCAAGGACGCCCAACTGCTGCAACGGACGTGGAAGCGCCAGCAGAAATGTTTGAAGGTTTCTCGGGCCATAAGGGCCTTCGTCTTGCTGAGCCGCTCATTTATGAGCTAGGCAATACTCAGACAACAGGCGTTGATATTGAAGATTTCGATGATTTCGATATGGAAATCGGTGGGCTGGAACGTACTACGGAAATCGGTTGTGCCGGCTTGGCTGAGCCAGATGTAGTTCGTCACTATACACGCCTTAGCCGCTTGAATTACGGTATCGATATGGGCGTTTTTCCGCTTGGTTCATGCACAATGAAGCATAACCCGCGTCTGAATGAAAAAATGGCACGTTTGCCAGGTATTGGTGATATTCATCCACTTCAGCCTCAATCCACCGTGCAAGGTGCGCTGGAGCTGATGGAAGAGCTGTCGCATTGGCTTATGACTATCACAAACATGCCTGCGGTGGCTCTTTCCCCGAAGGCTGGTGCACATGGTGAGCTTTGTGGTGTGATGGCTATTCGTGCTGCACTTGAAGCACGTGGCGATGCTCGTGAGGTTATTCTGTGCCCTGAAAGTGCGCACGGTACAAACCCTGCAACCGCTGCTTTCTGTGGATACAAAGTGAAGTCCATCCCGGGTAAAGATAACGGCCGTGTTGACGTTGAGGCGCTTAAGGAAGCGCTAGACGATACAGTTGCTGCTGTGATGATTACAAACCCGAACACATGTGGCCTGTTCGAACAGGAAGTACGTGAGATTGCTGATGCCGTTCATGCGGCAGGGGCTTTCTTCTACTGTGATGGTGCGAACTTCAACGCCATTATGGGTAAAGCGTGTCCAGGTGATCTTGGTGTAGATGCGATGCACTTTAACCTGCATAAAACATTCTCTACACCACACGGCGGTGGTGGCCCGGGTTCTGGCCCTGTTGTTCTTTCGGATGCACTTAAAGATTTTGCCCCACTTCCATATGTCGTGAAAGAAGCTGATGGCAGCTTGAAACTTCATGAATGGAAAGGTGGTGAAGGCGATAAGTCTCTTGGTCGACTTACCGCTTTCCACGGACAGATGGGTATGTATGTACGTGCGCTATCTTATATGCTTAGCCACGGCGGTGATGGTCTTAAACAGGCGTCAGAAGATGCAGTGCTGAATGCGAATTATATTCTGGCATCGCTTGAAGATGTAATGAGTGCTTCTTATGAAGGACCGTGCATGCATGAAGCGCTGTTTGATGACCGTTTCCTTAAGGATACAGGTGTAACCACTCTTGATTTTGCAAAAGCAATGATCGATGAGGGCTATCACCCAATGACGATGTATTTCCCACTGGTGGTGCACGGCGCGATGCTTGTGGAGCCGACAGAAACTGAATCCAAGTTCAATCTTGATCAGTTTATTCGCTCTATGCGCGGCCTTGCGGAAGCAGCGAAAGCAGGTGAAACGAAACGCTTTGAAGGTGCACCTTATTATGCGCCGCGTAAGCGCTTGGATGAAACGCAGGCAGCGCGTAAGCCAGTACTTCGTTACACTCCACCTTCCGCTTAAGGAAGTAACAAAAATTATGCAGGCGTAAAGAGGACTTTAACCTTTACGCCTGTAGTGCTAGTTTGGCCAGACCAAGCTAGAGGAGGGGTTGTGAGCAAACGTATATTGGTCGTTGATGATTCTGCTACAATGCGGGACATGCTTTCCCAATATTTGCAGGCGGGTGACTATCTGGTCGCCTGTGCAACAAGCGGCGCACAAGCTCTTGATATCCTTAAAACCGAACGATTTGATGTGATCGTAACCGATCTTGAAATGCCGGAACTTGATGGTTTTGCACTTATTCGATCTATTTCGGAACTAGATTGGGACCCGGCGGTAATTCTCTTTACACAGCATGATCAGCGAACGCTTCATAGTGCGCGTGAACTTGCAATGGCGTATAGCGTGAACCTTCTGGGTACGCTCACGAAACCAATTGATAAAGAGCAGCTCCTTCTTACTTTGAATGATGTAGCAAAGACTCGTTCCTCCGCGCGGCAGGGAACAGAGACAGTACTTGCTGAAACAGAGTTTATGCGTGGTTTGATGACGGACGGCCTTGCACCTGTTTTCCAGCCGAAAGTTAATCTTGCCACTGGTGAGGTTGAGGGTGCTGAAGTGTTTGCTCGCTGGCGTGCCCCAGGCGGAGGTCTGTTAGGAGCGAATGCTGTTGTACGTGTTGCTCGTGAAAAGGGGTATATGGATGTGCTTACATACCGTATGCTTGAGCTTGCAATGGAACAGCAAGGCAAGTGGGCCAGAGAAGGGCAGGACATCCAATTGTCCATCAACGTTTCCAGTGAAAACCTCCGTAAAGAGGATTTTGCTGATGTAGTTTCAGGCCTTGCGGACCAGTTTGGTGTTGATCCTAAGAAGGTACGCCTTGAACTTGCTGAGTCAGAGTTTCAGGTAGATGAACGTGTGCCGCTTGAAGTGCTTTCTCGGCTTCACCTTAGAGGTTTTGGCCTAACACTTGATGATTTCGGTACAGGCTTTGCCTCTCTTATCAGGTTGCATTCTATTCCGTTTGATGAACTTGTTGTGGACCGTGAGTTCATTGGTCGTGCAGCAGAAGATAAAATCGCTCGTACTATTCTCGAATCTGCGATTGATCTTTCCCATAAGCTGGAACTTCGTTGTTCTTGCGAAGGGATTGAAGATGCTGCCCAGCTTGAAATGGTGAAAAGTCTTAAGGCTGATGTGGGGCAGGGATACCATATTGCCAAGCCGATGGCTCCAGATGAATTCCTTATCTGGATTGAAGATTATAAAGATGGTGTCGAGAAGATTGAAGGCCTGAATTAAGAAGCTAGTCGGCTCCAGACAGCTTTTGCAATTGCGGTATCCTGGGCAGCGATTCCTGTTAAATCTGCAATAGTTATGTCACTTTTTTTCCTGGTGAAAATATCCGGTTCTTTGAAAACTGTTCCTAGTTCGGCAGAGTTTCGTTTCTTAAACTCTACCGGGCTGTGAGATGCTTCTCCATGATGTAAGCACTGTTCTTTTGAATCGAATAGTGTGAAAGCGGCTTTTTCGAATATGCCGTCATCCAGCTCTTGTTTGCCCGGAGCATCTGCACCCACAGCTGTGATATGTGTGCCTGCCTTAATCCACTCAGCTTTGATGATAGGTGAGGTGCTGGGAGTTGTTGAAATGATGATGTCTGCACTTCGACATAAATCTTCCGGTGAAGGCATTATTTCAACATACAATCCGGATTTCGCCATATCAGCGATATAAGTAGCTGTTTTATCTTTATCTCTGCCCCAAACACTGTAAGTGGCTTCGGGTAGCAGTTTGGAAAGATACTTAACTTGCAGGCGCGCCTGAATACCTGTGCCGATAACACCAACTCTTGGGGAGGAGTTAGGTTTTAGTAAATCTGAGGCAAGGGCACCAGCGACCGCGGTACGAATATCTGTAAGTATGCCGCCATCTTCCAAGAGCGCGAGTGGTTCCCCGGTAGTTGCCGATAGGATCATCATCAATCCGTTACTGCTAGGTAGGCCTTTCGAGGGGTTGTCGTAGAAACCTGTGGACAGTTTTATAACAAATACTTCGTCCCCTTTGGTATGACCGTACTTGATGTGCAAATCACCATTTGCTTCCGGGAAGGATAGGTACCCTACAGGCGGTGTAGTAACGTCTCCGGCTGAAAACTGAATGAAGGCGTTTTTGATTGCGCTAAACACATCTGCTGATTTCAGTGCTTCTTCGATTTCAGCTTTTTTAACAATACGCATTACTCACCACGCTGCTGTTTGAGGTAGTTATAAAGAGTAGCGCGGGCAACACCTAGAATGCGGCATACATAGGCCGCCGCCTGCTTGCCTTCAAAGCCGCCGCTTTCTGCTAGGTCGAAGATTAGTGCTTTCTTTTGCTTCTGGGAAAGTTGAGCAACTGGGGTGCCGTGCTTGTTGGTCCAGTCCGTCACAAACTGATTGATCTTCTCGTGCCAATCCTCTTTGAACAATGCCTCAGGCTTTTCCGTTTCTTGCGGTATGGAGAGCAGGGCGGATAAAGCCTGTTGCGCCATATGGAAGTGGGACATGTCGGCGTTAATACACAGAATTCCAATGGCTTTTTCACTATCATCACGGATCACGCTGCTGATGGATTTTATACGTTTACCATCCCAGTTCGTTTTTTCATAAGGGCCGATAAGGCGGTCACTGGGTTTGAAATCAATCTCATGCAAAAGCGAAGGTTCGCCTATCTCTCGTTGTGAGAAATTGTTGGCGATGTAGGCAACCTGCTCCGTTGCCAGATCATGGATAACAACTTCTACATACGGATGAAACAGGAGGGCGATACCATCTGCAATGTCATGATATTTGTTCAGCATAAACTCGTTACCTAGAAATTAGTTCGTGCGTAATCAGCCAGATGTTTAAGGCCTTCTTCAATATGGTGTTTTGGTGCTCCAATCCCCAGGCGGATATATTGGTCCATGCCGTACACATCGCCCGGTAGAAGCATAATGCTGCGTTCTTCGCGGAGCTTATGGACAAGCTTAGTGGAGTTTATATCCATATTATAGCGCACAAAGGCCATGCCGCCTGCTTGAGGCAGAATGCTTGAGAAAATATTGGCATTGTTATCAAGCCAGCCTGAGAGAAGCGCTACGTTTTCTCTGAGAATACGGCGACTTCGTTCAAGGATTTCAGCGCGCTTGGTTGGCTGGACTACGATGTCGGCTACATATTCGCTTACAGCACTTGTGGTGATGGATGTATAATCTTTGCGCTGCCAAGCTTTATAGATATCAGCCTCTGGGCCAACGAGCCAACCGATACGGAGGCCTGGAAGCGCCATTGCTTTCGAGAGGCCAGATGTGATGATTGCCTTTTCGTATAGATCGGCGAAGCTCGGGCTTTCTTCTCCGTTCAGTTCAGAGCCCTTGTAAACTTCATCAGCATGCAGATATAAGCCGCGTTCACGTGCGAATTCTACAAGCTGGTTCATGCTATCAAGAGGAAGCGTGCTGCCTGTCGGGTTATTCGGGTGGCAGATAGTGATCATCTTGGTTTTGTCAGATACCAGTGATTTAAGATCATCCAGATCAGGCTGCCAGCCTAACTCTTCCTTAAGAGCAACTTCTTTTACCTTGATGCCAAGTGCACGTGCCCACCCCCAGATTTGCAGATAGTTTGGTACAAAAACAATCAGTTCATCTCCGGGGTTGAGGAGAGACATTACCATCAGGAAGTTTGCTTCAGCTGAGCCATTAGTGATGATCACTTCGTCCGGTGTACGGTCTTTATAGAGGTTTGCAACAGACTGTCTGAGTTCGGTAGCGCCGTTAGTCCAGCCGTAGCCGATTTCCAATTCAAGTAGCTTGGTGTTTTGCTCAGGTGTCAGGAGTTCTTTCAGGGTGTATGGATGTACACCACTGTCAGACAGATTAAAGTCTACTGTGTTTTCATAAAGAGACTGAATACGTTCCAGTGTGAATTCTTCAATTTGCATCTGTCTACTCCTTGTACAAAGAATCTATATATGGATTAATAGTCTATAATTGGAATTTTGTCTAATATTTCTTTTGTTCACTATTTGTTCCACTTCTGTTATGATAAGTCTATGAATGAGTATGGACAGAAATCAGCGACCTTGAAAGGTGCATTAAATGTCCGCGGTCGCGCGGCTACTTCAAACGGTTCAGGCCGCTTTGAACAGTATGGCTATGAACGCCATGATGATGGATGGGATATGGCAGAGGATGAAACACCTCTGAGAACAGAGGTGTTTGAGGAAAATGCTCGTCATATCATCACTAAAAATACTTCGCCTGATGTACCTTTCGACCGGTCGATCAATGCATACAGGGGGTGTGAGCATGGCTGCATTTACTGTTTTGCCCGACCAACTCATACATATATGGGGTTATCAGCTGGATTAGATTTTGAAAGTAAGCTATTTGCGAAACCAAATGCTGCCGAATTATTGGAAAAAGAGATTGCTCGGGAAGGCTATGAACCGAAACCCATAGCCATGGGTACGAATACTGATCCGTACCAACCAATTGAGCGTGAAAGAGAAATTACCCGAAGCATTCTTGAGGTACTCAACAAATATAACCATCCATGTACCATCCTTACTAAATCGAGACTTATAGTGAGGGATTTGGATATTCTAGCCCCTATGGCAAAAAAAGGCCTTGTGAAGGCTGGCTTATCGGTCACCACGCTTGACCGGAAACTCTCTCGCACAATGGAACCACGTGCTTCGATGCCGCAGCGTCGGCTTGATGCCATAAGGTTACTTTCAGATGCCGGTGTGCCAACGATTGCTATGTTTGCGCCTGTTATCCCGGCCCTTAATGATCATGAGATGGAGCAAGTGATTGCGGCTGTCGCACATGCAGGAGCTAAGGATGTGGGGTATATATTGATGCGGCTACCACTTGAATTAACTAGCTTGTTTGAAGAATGGCTCAAGGCCAATTTTCCAAACCGGAAAGATCGGGTAATGAACCGTTTGAAAGCAATGCGGGGTGGTAAAACCAATGATCCGCGTTTTAAACACCGTATGACGGGGAAGGGAGCGGAAGCTGATCTGATGCGGGTTAGGTTTGCGGCTCTTTGCAGAAAACATAAACTTAATAAGCGAGAAGATACTTTCAAGTTGGTGACAGAAACTTTCCAACGGCCTATCCTTAAGGGAAGCCAATATAGTTTATTAGATGCGCTCAAATAAAAATGGCGACCGTATGGGCCGCCATTTCTTTATCTTATAAACCGCTTGTTAGCTGCGGTCGTTGTTCATCACTTTCACCCATGCTTTGATGAAATCATTCACAAACTTTTCTTTGTTTTCATCAAACGCATATACTTCAGCGATAGCACGTAGTTCAGAATTGGAACCGAAGATTAGGTCAACTGGTGTAGCTGTCCATTTCATTTGGCCGCTGGCACGATCATAACCATTGAAGATGCCGTCTTTGCCTTTGGCTTTTTTCCACTCTGTATCCATGCTGAGGAGATTTACGAAGAAATCATTATTCAGCGTACCTGGCTTATCTGTAAACACACCGTGCTTAGCACCGTCTGTGTTTGCATCAAGAGCACGCATGCCGCCCACAAGAACTGTCATCTCTGGAACAGAGAGGTTCAGTACTGCTGATTTCTCTACAAGCATTTCAGCAGGTGAACGTTTGTTGCCTTCTGCGAAGTAGTTGCGGAAACCGTCTGCTTTAGGTTTAAGGAAACTGAAAGAGTGAACATCAGTTTTTGCCTGTGTAGCATCCGCACGGCCCGGTGTGAACGGTACAGAAACTTCAACACCAGCATCTGCTGCGGCTTTCTCTAGTGCCGCTGCACCGCCGAGTACCACAAGGTCAGCAAGAGAAACTTGCTTTTTGCGGTTCTTGGAATTGAATGATGTTTGAATGGCTTCAAGCTTTGTGATCACTTTATCAAGTTCAACAGGTGTGTTTGCTGCCCAGTCTTTTTGAGGGGCAAGGCGAACACGAGCACCATTTGCACCACCGCGCATGTCGGTGTTGCGGAATGATGAAGCTGATGACCATGCGGCACGCACAAGCTCGGAAACAGAAAGGCCAGAAGCTAGAATCTGTTTCTTCAGTTTCGCAGCGTCTCTTGCGCTGATCATATCATAATCAACCGCGGGGATTGGATCCTGCCAGATCATCTCATCTTTCGGGGCAAAAGCACCAAGGTAGCGAGAGCGCGGACCAAGATCACGGTGAGTTAGCTTAAACCAGGCGCGAGCGAATGCTTGCTCAAACTCTTCCGGATTTTCAAGCCAGCGTGTTGTGATCTTTTGGTATTCAGGGTCGAAACGAAGCGCCAAATCAGTTGTGAACATAATAGGTGCGTGGAATTTACCTTCAATGTGTGCATCAGGAACTGTTTCAGAAGCGCTTTCATCTGTCGGTGTCCACTGTGTTGCACCTGCAGGGCTTTTGGTTTTCTTCCAGTCATACTGATACAGGTTTTGTAGGAAGAGAGTTGTCCACTGTGTTGGGGCAGCGGTCCAAGCGCCTTCAAGGCCACTTGTGATCGTGTCTGCGCCTTTACCAGTACCGCATTTGTTTTTCCAGCCAAGGCCTTGGTTTTCAATTGGGGCGGCTTCGGCGTCTGGGCCTACGCACTTTTCAGGGCTGCGGGCACCGTGTGCTTTACCGAATGTGTGACCACCAGCGATAAGAGCGGCTGTTTCTTCATCATTCATTGCCATGCGTGCAAAAGTTTCGCGGATTTCTTTTGCGGCGAGCAGTGGCTCCGGAACACCGTTCGGGCCTTCAGGATTTACGTAGATAAGTCCCATACGAACCGCTGCAAGTGGGTTTTCAAGACCATTTGGTGTGTCGCGGTCACGGCCAAGCCATTCACCTTCAGAGCCCCAGTAAACTTCTTCTGGTTGCCAACCATCGATACGGCCACCGGCAAAGCCAAGAGTTTTGAAACCCATGTCTTCCATGGCGATTGTACCAGCGAATACCATGAGATCGCCCCATGAGATTTTTTTACCGTACTTTTGTTTGATTGGCCAAAGAAGACGGCGTGCTTTATCGAGGTTTACGTTATCAGGCCAGCTGTTTAGTGGCGCAAAACGCTGCATGCCGCCATCAGAACCACCGCGGCCATCAGTAGTACGGTATGTACCAGCGCTGTGCCATGCCATACGGATGAAAAATGGACCATAGTGCCCGTAATCTGCTGGCCACCAATCCTGTGATGTTGTCATGGCTTCGACGACATCTCTTCTAAGTTCTTCAAGGTCCAGTTTGGCGAACTCGGCAGCATAGTTGAAACCTGCGTCCATTGGGTCTGATTTAGCTGCGTTCAGACGGAGAGCTGAAAGATCAAGGCGGTTTGGCCACCAATAATCGTTGTTGATCTCTACCTTTTGCTCTTTGTTATATTTTGCGTGTGGTTTGCCGTGGCCCTCTGCAAATGCAGTGGTGTTTGGGACAAGGCTCAAAACAGCAGCGAGGGCTACTGCAGAAACTGTATTACGAAACATACCCTATTCTCCTAAGTGTTGATCAGACAGCAATCAAAACGTTACTGAGAAAATGATATGGCAGAGTTGTAATCGATCTAAATTGATAATAGCTTATTTAGTAATCGATTTAATGGATTATTATTCAGGTACGTAAAAAAAAGGCCGAGAATAAATCCCGGCCTTCTAGGGTTCTATTGGATAAGCTTTTAAGCGCCTTCATCCATGCTGAAAAGCTCAGCATTACCGCCGACGGCCGCGGTATTGATGGTAAGCGTGCGCTCAGCCGCAAAACGGATCAGATAGTTCGGGCCACCTGCTTTAGGGCCGGTGCCTGATAGACCTTCGCCGCCAAATGGCTGCACGCCAACAACAGCACCAGTCATGTTGCGGTTAATGTAGGTATTACCGACACGGGTTTTTGCGAACAGTTCCTGCCAGCGACCTTCGAGACGTGAATGTACACCGAATGTAAGGCCGTACCCTGTATCAAGAATTTGTTTCAGCACATCCTCCATCTCTGATGATTTAAAGCGAATGATATGAAGAACCGGGCCAAACACTTCACGCTCCAGCTGGTCTAGGCCAGAGAGTTCGAAGATATGCGGTGCGAAGAATGTACCATCCTTAGTGTCATCTGCCATCTCTGCTTTCGCAACAAGTGTGGCTTCTTTTTCCATCTTGGCGCAATGTTTAGCGAGATTAGCTCGGGCTTCTTCATCAATGATTGGGCCGATATCAGTATCCAGATTAGCAGGATTACCAATCACGCGCTCTTTAAGAGCGCCTTTGATCATGTCAATCACCTTGTCAGCAACGCTATCCTGAACAAAGAGAACACGAAGGGCTGAGCAGCGCTGGCCTGCAGAACCGAAAGCAGAGAGGATTACATCATCCGCAACCTGTTCAGGCAGGGCTGTCGAATCAACGATCATCGCGTTTTGGCCACCGGTTTCTGCAATCAGTGGTACAATGGCGCCGTCACGGTCCGCTAGTGTGCGGTTGATGATCTTTGCTGTTTCAGTGGAGCCAGTAAACGCAACACCAGCGATGCGTTCATCAGCAACGAGTTTCGCACCAACTGTTGCGCCGTCACCTAAAAGAAGGTGCAGTACGTCAGCAGGTACGCCTGCTTTGTGCATTAGCTTTACAGCATGCCACGCAATAATTGGTGTTTGTTCAGCTGGTTTAGCAATAACAGAGTTACCTGCCGCAAGAGCAGCCGCAATCTGGCCAACAAAAATCGCAAGCGGGAAGTTCCACGGTGCAATACATAGGAATGTACCACGGCCACCCATGTGCAGTTCATTTTGCTCACCGGTTGGACCAGGTAGGCGAATAGGTTCACCAAACTGTTTTTCGGCTTGCACAGCATAATAGCGGAAGAAATCAACAGCTTCACGCACTTCAGCGATGATATCGCCCAGTGTTTTGCCAGCTTCACGCACAAGCATATCTGCAACGATATCACGGTCTTCTTCAAGAAGATCAGCAGCTTTGCGGAGGATATCTGCACGGGCTTTGCCGCCAAGTGCGTCCCAATCATGTTGTGCTTCTGCCGCGCGGTGAGCAGCTGTTTCGATATCTTCAATACGTGCTTCTGCGAACGTTCCAACAATTTCATTAGTGTTTACAGGGCTTCGTACGTCAGTTGTTTTGCCACCAACTTCCATACCGCCAACGATATTCATCGCGGCATATGTGTGGCTCTTGCGCTCATCCAGTGCTTTGAGAAGCGGTTCAAAATGATTGCGGTCCATAAGGTTACATCCTTTGGAATTTAAACGCTCTTCGCCGTATATGCCGAGCGGTGTAGGAATAAGTGTATGGCGAAGTGCGGGTGCTTCCTTCAGTGATTCAATTGGATCACCAGCAACTTCTTCAACAGGTACTTCAGCATCCATAAAGCGGTTTACGAAGCTTGAGTTGGCGCCATTTTCAAGGAGGCGACGTACAAGGTACGGCAATAGGTCTTCATGAAGGCCTACTGGCGCGTAAGTGCGTGTGCGGATGGTACGACCAACCACCTTGCTTGCTGCTGTGTAGAGGAGTTCACCCATGCCGTGAAGGCGCTGGAATTCATAATACTTATCTTCTGCCATGGCAGAGATCGCCGCAATTGTGTGCGCGTTATGTGTTGCAAACTGCGGATAAATAGCATCCTGCGCGTCAAGCATGCGTGCAGCTGTATAAAGATAACAGCAATCTGTTGAAGGCTTGCGTGTGAATACAGGATAATCATCAAGTCCAAGTTCCTGCGCGTGCTTGATTTCCGTATCCCAGTACGCGCCTTTAACAAGACGTACGGCAAACTTACGGCCATTCTCGCGGGCAAGATGGATTAACCAGTCAATCACATATGGCGCGCGTTTCTGGTAAGCTTGAACTGCGAGGCCAAGACCTTCCCAACCAGCGAGGTCAGGGTCTTGGGCAAGTTTTTCGAACAGGCGCAAGGAGATATCCAGACGGTCCGCTTCTTCGGCGTCAATTGTCATCTGAATGTCGTAAGATTTTGCTTTTACTGCCAGGTCTTTCACCATTGGCAGCATTTCAGCCATTACACGACCTTCGTTAGCTTCATTATAACAGGGATGAAGTGCTGAAAGCTTGATAGAAACGCTAGAGCGGTCATGCGGATTGTCACCATCAGCTTTTGTTGCTGAACCAACAGCATCGATTGATGCTTTGTAAAGGTCATAATAACGATGGGCTGTTTCCATGGTACGGGCACCTTCACCCAGCATGTCAAAGCTCATCATCTTATGCTCAGGTGCCTGTTTGCCCTGACGTGTCAGTCCTTCGCCAATGGTACGGCCAAATACAAACTGTTTGCCCATGATTTTCATGGCTTGGTTAACCGCAGCACGGATTACTGGCTCACCCGTACGGCCAATAAGGGATTTCACCCATGAACCAGGGTTCTTCGTGATAGATTTATCAAGATCAATCACACCGCCTGTCAGCATAAGTGCCCAAGTGGAGGCGTTCACAAAGGTGCTGTCAGATTGCCCTTTGTGAGAAGACCAGTCACCAGACTGAATTTTCTCAGCAATCAATTTATCCTGTGTTGCAGTGTCTGGTACGCGGAGGAGGGCCTCCGCCAAACACATCAGCGCTACACCTTCTTGATTTGAAAGGCCGAATTCAGCAAGGAAAGCATCTAAGCTGCCTTGTTGTTCTTTCATAGCGCGTGACTGCGCAACAATTGCAGCAGCACTTACGGCAATATCTTTACGGCTTGAATCATCAAGCGGGAAATTTTCCAAAATGCGCTGAACGGCTTTTGTTTCGTCCAACTCATATGCTTCGCGCATGGCAGCTAAAGCCGAGGCTTTATTCGGGGCAGCTGCTGGCGAAATCCGAAGGTTTGTCATTATTGTCCCTTCCCCTTCAGGTTACCCATTTCCCTGCGTTATTTTATGCAGAGTTAAATCCCCCTTAAACTTAAATATAGCGGCTGAAAAGACAGATTCGTATTTCGGATGAATAAGTTTGGCTTACTTTGAAATTAAAAGCTTTTTTACAGCAGTTTTTCACAAGATTATGCCAAATGCCGTTAGGGGAACGGTAGATTTGAGGTGGGATTTTTTGTGAGTCGGGAAATAGAGAGAATGGGGTGACATAACGCCACCCCTTCTGAAATTGCTTATGCCAGTTTCATCAGCATCTCTTTTGTGTATGGAGACAAATCCTCCATAGCGTCACTGCGAACTTTTTCCACCCAATCTGGATTGGCGATAAGAGCCCGGCCAACTGCCGCCAGATCAAACTCATCGCGTTCCATACGTTCAGTGAGTTTATCAAGGTTTACGATATTACCTTCTGAGAATGTTTTCTGACCTTCTTCAGTGAAGGCGCTATCAAGGCCAACGCTGCCAACGGTGATTGTTGGTTTGCCCGTGATTTTACGAGTCCAACCAGCTAGATTGAGATCACTTCCTTCAAACTCTGGCTCCCAGAAACGGCGGGTAGAACAGTGGAAGATATCCACACCAGCATCAGTAAGTGGTGCCAAGAACTGCTCCATCTCAGACGAGTTATCTACCAATTTTACGCTGTAATCTTGCTGTTTCCACTGAGACCAGCGAAGGATTACTGGATAATTTGGGCCAACTTCAGCGCGGATAGCTTTGATAATCTCAGCAGCAAAACGTGTGCGTTTCACAAGGTTGCCGCCCCACTGGTCATCACGAACATTTACGCCGCCCCAGAAGAACTGATCTACGAGGTAACCATGAGCACCGTGCACTTCAACGCCGTCGAAACCGATAGCTTTTGCATCTGCTGCTGCTCTAGCAAAGGCAGCGATCACATCCGCGATGTCTTCTTCTGTCATTACATGGCATTTTTGTTTGCCTGGCATCACCATGCCTGAAGGGCCGTAGCCCGGCACAGTTTCATCTGGCTCTGTGCCTGGGCGGCGTACAGAGCCCACATGCCAAAGCTGAGGCATGATTTTGCCGCCTTCAGCGTGCACGGCATCAACCACTTTTTTCCAGCCTGCAAGCGCTTCATCGCCGTGAATGAAAGGAATGTTCGGGTAGCCGTTTGCAGCTTTATGTCCAACACATGTACCTTCTGTGATAATCAAGCCAACACCACCGGCTGCACGTTTGCGGTAATATTCCACGTTCAGATCATTTGGCACGTTGCCCGGGGAGAAGGACCGTGTCATAGGCGCCATTACGATACGGTTATCGAGAGAAAGATTTTCACTTTCAAAAGGTTTGAACAAAATGCTGTTGCTCATCATGTATCCTTACTTTTGCGGCGAAACTGCGCCTTTTATCATCCAAATGATTGGTTAGTGAGTAGAAGTAGTGCAGGCGTAACGGAAATCAAGCTGCTTGGTAATTATCAAGTTTTTGTAAGGCGGGTTGCGAGACTGAGAAGGCAGGCGTAGTTTGTGATCACTGAATTAAGGAGCTTGGGCATGTTTCAGAAACTTTTTGCAGTAGCATTGTTGTTTATCTCTGCTGGTGCGTTTGCGGGTGAAAAAGAATCCCTGCATGATTTTACAGTTAAATCCATTGATTATACAGAAATGCCGCTTAGCCAATATAAAGGTAAAGCAGTTCTTCTGGTTAACACAGCATCTTTCTGCGGTTATACACCACAATATGAAGGCCTGCAGAAGTTGTGGTCAGATTATAAAGATAAAGGACTTGTTGTTCTCGGCGTTCCGGCCAACGATTTTGGTGATCAGGAGCCTGGTGATGAAGGCAATATTAAGAAATTCTGTCAGGTGAATTTTCAGGTTGATTTCCCGATGACCAAAAAAATGGTTGTTAAAGGTGGGGAAAAGAATTCTGAATTATACAACTGGCTTGCGGCAAAAATGGGTGATGAAAGCCGCCCGAAATGGAATTTCCATAAGTATTTGATTTCTCCAGAAGGTCAGCCGGTTGCTTACTTTAAAAGTGATGTAACACCAGACTCTGACACGCTTATCGATGCGGTTGAGAAAACACTGTCTGAGTAAGTCTAAGATAGTTGACAGGAAAAGGCGGTGCCATTTGCGCCGCCTTTTTTATTCACGTGTTACGCAAGCAGTTCTGCGGCGATTTCTTTAAAAGGTTTGCTGTCATCTTCCAGCACTGCACGGTCTACTGCGATGCCAGCAGGAATTAGCTTCTTAGATTGCATGAACTCAGCGATACGCCCCACACAATCTACTGCGATGATTTTATCTTCTTTCATATAGAAGAAGGCCGCTGAACGTTCGGAAGTGTCACCGCGAGTGATAAGGTCATCATAGCCTTCGGATAGCCCTGCGATCTGTAGTTTCAGCCCATACTGATCCGACCAGAACCAAGGTAGTTCAGCATATGGTTTTTCTTCGCCGAGGATATGGAGGATAGCAGTTTTCGCCTGATCAACTGCATTTTGAACTGATTCAATGCGCATCTCACGCTTATAGATTGGGTGTTCAAACCAAGCTACATCGCCAACCGCATAAATATCCTCATCAGATGTTTGGCAAAATTCATTAATGTAGATGCCTGCTGGATGTGTTTCAAGCCCTGCTTTCTCCGCAATTTCGGAATTTGCGATGAGGCCGATGCCCGCGATAATCAGATCACACTCAAAACGGCTACCATCTTTTGTATGGACGGCAGAAACGCGATCTGTACCTTCAATAGAAGTAACCATTTGGTTAGTCAGAATTTGCGCGCCTTCTTCTGTGTGTATCTGGGTATAGAAAGCTGAAACTTCAGGAGCAACCACGCGCTGAAGAATACGGCCTTCAGCTTCCAGCACTGTTACTGTCTTGCCAAATTTGCGGGCAACTGCCGCTGCTTCAAGGCCGATATATCCACCCCCAATCACCAGTATGTTCTGGGCTGCTTCAAATTCAGGTTTGAGTTTATCCGTATCCGCAATGGTGCGTACATAATGAATACCCGCCAGATCAGAGCCCTCGCAGGTCAGTTTTCGTGCACGTCCGCCAGTTGCCAAAACCAATTTGTCATAAGGCACTGTTTCCCCGCTATCGAGGGAAACAGTTTTAGCTTTTTTGTCCACTTGTATAGCTCTTGTGTTGAGCTTCACATCAACACCCATGCCTTCATATGCGCTATCCCGGAGAATAGGCAGGCGGTCTACTGTTATCTCACCAGATAGATACATTTTTGAAAGCGGTGGGCGCTGATAAGGGATCATACCCTCATCCGTTATCAAGGTGACCTCGCCGTCAAACTTCTTCTGCCTAAGCGAGGTAACGGCTTGTGCAGCCGCATGGCCGCCACCAATGATAACGATATGAGTCATATTAAAATCCTTTAAGTGGGAGGTGGTCAGGTCGTCTGAGCCAGTTATCTGCCGGGTAATTAGCAGCACCATCAATTACATGTAGTGTGAAGGCGTGCCGGGATTTATCTGAACGGTTGGCGCATGACATATGCGGGAACAAACCTCCGAAAACCAGTACTGTGCCTTTAGGTGCTGCAAGCGGTACCTTTTTCTCTTCTTCAAATGGTGTGTCATCGAGTGTCTCTGTTACCGTGCCGTCACCATCAAGGTCGCGGCGCATCACCATTTTTAGACCACTTGTTTTATGACCACCTGGAATGCCGAACAGACAGCCATTTTCTTCTGTTGCATCTTCAAGCGCAACCCAAATGCCCATACAGGTTTCTGGTTCGGTGCGCAGGTATGTTGCATCCTGGTGGCAGATAACTTCGCCACCAATATGGGGTTGCTTGAAGATATACATAGTCTGCAGAAGGAGTGGGTTTTTATGCCCTAGACCTTTGGTGATTTGCTCAAAAGCTTTCCTTCTGGAGAACGTATCAAACGTATCATCCAGATCGTGCATGGCATGCCCAACCTTATTAATAGCGAGAGGTAATGGTTTTGTTAGCTTACCATCTTCACCGAACGCCTCCTCTTCAAAAAAGAAACGCGTCTCATGGCCAGATTCGATAAAATAATCATCTTGGTCATGGGTTTTATTCTTAGAAGAAAAAACAGATGTATGGGCTTCAACATCGAAGCCATCGATCATTTCTTCCATACGCTTTTTAAGAAGGTCGCAGTCTTCACCGCTGATAAGGTTATCAAGTACCAGAACGCCATCGCGTTCATAAGCTTCCTGCATTTGTGGTGTAATACCGGAAAACTCACGTGCCTCAAAACGAGGTATCATTTTAAGCTCCTATGTGGCTTTGGCCCGCCGATTAGACACCTGTCTCACGGAGATTAATTTAGGCCATCACCGCAGGCGAGAGACAATCATATGCAACTATATGCCGTCAAGCCTTGCGTGGGTGTTTTTCCTCCTGTAGGGCTAATGGTGAACTTGCTCTTGGAGGAAAAGCCTGTGGACCTTATTGGTTTGATTGCCCTTGGCGGCATAGCACTTCTTATTTTGTTGGTCATATTTCTTTTCAAACAGATTGGTGATTTGAAAAGCCAAGTAGCCGCTGATGATGAACAAGCGCTATTGCACCAGATTGGCGCGCGGGTGACAGATGTGGCCCAGCAGGCGTTGCAGCGCGAGACTGCAATGCGGGATGAGTTCAGAGCAAACCGGGAAGAAACAGCAAAATCTGTGGGTGCACTTGGGGAAACAGTGCGTAAGATTGGGGTTGATCAAACCGCCGAGCAGAACAAGTTTAGAGATGAAATTGGTGAAGCGCTTAAATACCTGAATGAAACAGTACGTAAGCTTGGAGCTGACCAATCAAATCAACAGCAGCAGTTCCGCGATAAGCTTGATGAAAAAATGAAAGAGCTTCGGGACGAAAACAGCCAAAAATTGGATGAAATGCGGAAGACCGTGGATGAGAAACTACAGTCCACATTAGAAAAGCGTTTATCGGAAAGTTTTAAAACTGTGTCTGAGCGTTTGGAGGCTGTGCAAAAGGGCCTTGGTGAGATGCAAAACCTTGCATCTGGAGTAGGGGACCTGAAGCGGGTTCTTACTAACGTGAAATCTCGCGGTACCTTTGGTGAAGTGCAGCTTGAGCTGTTGATCGATGATTTTCTTACAGCTGATCAGTATATCGCAAACTATGATTGTGGGCATAAGGCAGGCACAAAACGTGTGGAGTTTGGTATCCGCATGCCGGGTGGTGAAGAACGCTATTTGCCAGTTGATGCAAAGTTCCCGACAGAAGATTATGAACGCCTGCTGCTTGCGGTAGAGGCTGGCGATAAAGAAGCGATGAGTACAGCGAGCGATGCACTTGTGCGCCGGATCAAAAGTTTTGCTAAAGATATCTCACAGAAATATATCAATCCGCCTCATACAACATCGGAGGCGCTTCTTTTCGTGCCAACAGAGGGGCTTTATGCTGAGGTGCTACGTACGCCAGGGCTGATTGAAAGCCTGCAGCGCGATTTCTCAGTGACAGTAACTGGGCCTACGAATTTTCAAGTTCTCTTGAGTACTTTCCGGATGGGATACCAGCAGGCTGTTATGCAAGAACAAGCCGCAGAGGTTTGGAAAGTACTTGGTGCAGTGAAGAAAGAATTTACCCGTTATGGTGAACAGATCACTGCAATGAGCAAGAATGTTGGCGCTATGGAAAAGCATATCGAAAAGCTTGAGACACGTAAGAACATGATGATGCGTGCACTTAAAACTGTGGAAGAGATTGACGAAGAAGCAGCGGATAAATTGATAGAAGGCTAGGGGTAAGCCTCTAAAGTAGTTTGATCAATGTCAATGCGGGTATTCTTCAGGAGGGTATGTTTATAGCTGCACGAATTGGAGGTAGTTATGAGTCATATACCATCGGATATTGTAGAGGAGTGTTTTGGAGCACAGCATAAGCTGGAAGAGCTTGCTTCTACGAACCATGAAATTACACGTTTGCTTAAAGCATATGAAACTATCGGCGAAACGCTGGAGCATCCTGAATGTTTGTTTTCTAGTGTCGATCTGAAACGGGAACGCGTTTGGTTACGTAATCGAATTTGTCAGATAGTAGAAGTTGCATAGTAGTGAGGGAAGTTTAGGATTCCCTTTTTTGTATAGAACATACAATTTTTTGATGATTATCAATTGCTGCCTCTGTTTGCTGTGAAAAGCTGATTTCAGCAAGCAAGGAGAACAGTATATGAGCCATACACCACACGAGTTGAGAGAAGAGTTCCCAGAGTTGGTTGACCGTATTCATGAGCTGAAAGTGTCGGATGCTCATTTTCACCGTATCTCAGAAGAATATCACACCATTAACCGCCAAATCCACCGAGCCGAGATTGGGGAGGACCATCTTTCAAGCCTTGATGAGGAGGATTTAAGAAAGCGCAGGATGTTGCTCAAGGATGAGATATACGGCCTGCTTAAAGGTGATTGAAGATTGGGGCTCACAGCGATGTGGGCCCTTTCTTTTTCAGAATTATTTCATCGTTTGCGGTAAAGCGTGCAGAAAATGAGATGGGTGCTATTGAACCTTTTGATAAACTTACCTAAATTAAGGGTGTAGCGAGAACGATAGTTCACTGAAAAAAATAGAACTACGCAAGCTACACGACAGCAAAGCAATAAAGTTAAGAATGCCCATAAGGGCGCTAACGAGGATAGAAAAATGTTTACAAGCATCTTGCAAAAAACTGGCCAGCGCCAGGCTCCCCTAAACAGCGATGTTTTCAGGCCAATTGCATCTACACGTGTAGGCCGCCGTATGCGTCGCGCTCAGCGTGCTAACGGGGGTAATCTCCTGGCGGCATAAAGAATTTGGCCGTTGGATTACTTGCTCCTTTGTTCCCTGAAAGAACTTAATCCTTCGGCTAGGCCGGCCCGGTGATGTTTAAATAATACCCCTGAACATTAGCCCTAAGACAGCACGCGGTCCGGCCAAATACTCTTTTAGTATAGAGTTGTAGAGCTTTTCCCAGAAGCTCTGTTTTTCCCAAACTAACTACCCTAACCCTAGCGTCTCGTTCTCCCAAGCGAGGCGCTTTTTTATTGCGCTGACCGCTCTTCCGGCTAAGAAGGATAGAGTGAAAAGAGGTTGGTATGGATATTTTTAAGGCGGCAGGCGTTGATCTGAAAAAAGGCCCTGATTGGTCTTCGGAAGAAACCATGCTGAAAGAACATTCTGGGTATGTATGTGGTGTTGACGAGGTAGGGCGCGGACCACTCGCGGGCCCTGTTGTTGCTGCGGCGGTGATACTGGATGCTGAAAATATCCCTAAGGGTTTGAATGATAGTAAAAAACTCTCAGAGAAAAAAAGAGAAGCGCTGTTTGATTCGATCTACGAGCGGGCTATCGCTGTGTCTGTTGCGGAAGCCACAGTAGAAGAAGTTGACGAGATTAACATCCTTCAGGCCAGCCTTCTTGCCATGCGTAGAGCGGTAGAAGGGCTTGAAGTTAGTGCAGGGTCAGCTCTGGTCGACGGCAATAAAGATCCGGGGCTTAACATGCCGACAAATACACTCGTTAAAGGAGATGGTCGCTCACTGTCGATTGCAGCAGCTAGTATTATCGCGAAAGTTTTTCGTGATCGGATGATGAAAAAACTGGCGGAAAAATATCCTGACTATGGTTGGGAGCAAAACGCAGGATATGGTGTGCCCAAACATATGGCGGCACTAAAGCTTGTGGGTGTTACACCATTTCACCGTAAATCTTTTGCGCCGATTCGAGTGATATTGGAACAAAAAAACTCTCCAAATCATTGAATCCATTAAAAGAATCGCTTGACCTCGAGTCGTTTTCGACTCATGATTACCGTCACATTTGTCGGAATTTTCGGATAATTGACCCAAAAAATTGGGCGCCATTTCCGACGGAATGGGACGGAGAAAAAGAAATGGTTAAAGAAAAGAACGCCACACGTGTGTGTGGTGGCCTTGATACCTTGCCGCTTAACAAAATCGTGCAAGGTGATTGTATCGACGCAATGAATGCGTTGCCTGAAAAGTCTGTAGACGTAATTTTTGCAGATCCCCCATACAATATGCAGCTTAAAGACACGCTATCTCGCCCTGATAACAGCAAGGTAGATGGTGTTCATGATGCTTGGGATAAGTTCTCAAGTTTTCAGGCATATGATGATTTTACAAATCGCTGGATGAAAGCGGCGCGTCGTGTGCTTAAAGATACGGGCACGATCTGGGTGATTGGCAGTTATCACAATATCTTCCGCGTAGGTAGCGCGCTCCAGAATCTTGATTTCTGGGTACTTAACGATGTGATTTGGCGTAAATCTAACCCTATGCCGAACTTCCGTGGTACACGCTTCACTAACGCGCATGAAACACTTATCTGGGCTGCAAAGTCAGCGGATAAAGGTGGTTATACATTTAACTATAACGCCATGAAAGCTATGAACGACGATACGCAAATGCGGTCTGATTGGACTATCCCGATTTGTTCAGGCAAAGAGCGGTTGAAATCAGGCGATAAGAAAGCTCATGCGACACAGAAGCCGGAAGCACTGCTTTACCGTGTTCTTATGTCATCGACCAAGAAAGGCGATGTGGTTCTTGATCCATTCTTTGGTACAGGTACAACAGGCGCTGTAGCGAAAAAGCTTGGCCGTAACTTTATTGGTATCGAGCGCGAAACAGATTATATCAAAGTTGCTCAGAAGCGTATCAATGCTGTGACAGAGCTTGATGATGAAAGCCTTGGTTACACTGAAAGCAAGCGCGCCGCGCCGCGCGTTGCATTTGGCTCTATTGTTGAACGCGGTCTTATTGAACCAGGTACTGTTCTTTATGATAGCAAGCGTAAATTCAAAGCAAAGGTGCGTACAGACGGCACGTTGGTTTCTGATGCGGACAAGGGGTCTATCCACCAAATTGGCGCTCGAGTGCAAGGTGCACCAGCTTGTAATGGCTGGACATTCTGGCATGTAGAAAATAAGGGGGAGCTAACATCCATTGATGTGTTCCGCCAGCAGGTTCGTGCTGAAATGCATTAAAATTCCAATACATTGAATATCTTAAGCGCTCCTTATAGGGGCGCTTTTTTTATGCCTGAAATATACCCGTGATGGGCGTCACAAATAAACTATAGGAATAGTGATACATTACCTATGCGATAATATTGTCGTGTTAGGAAAAGGGGTTGATATCATGGCGAAATTTCTGTCGAGCGTTCTGAGCGCAGGTGCCATAAGCGCGCTGTTAATAGCGTGTGTGCCAACGGATGATGGTGTGCAAGCTGTTGAAGGGGAAACATATTTCCCGCAAAATGTGGATAAATCACAATGTTCTGTAGATCAGCAGACATTTAATGGTTGGTTCGGTGGGAAACAGCCTACAACGCCTGGTGCGCCAGCGAACGCGGCGGATAGCGTGGATTTTCCGATAGATAATAGTATCTGTGATTTTTATAAATGGTCTGCACAGATGTTCCTTTGGCTCACTTCCCCAGAGGGAGAAAACTATGTTTTCGATTCTGTTGAGTTCTTTGACGTGTCACCCGAGATGCAACAGGGTGGTCAAACCGTTCGTAAACTTATTCCAAATACACCGGGTACTGAAGGTGGTGCCTATGCCGTTCGTTCTACAAAAATGGATGAAGTGATCGGCGAAACCGGCCAAGCTGGTGGTGGCGGTGTGCTAATTTCGCAGAACGGGTCCATCGTATATTATGGTATTCATGTGAATGATGTTTATGCCTATTATTTAACGGGCGTTAAATCGGGCAGTATTACATTCCATGATTTCCCGAATACGCCTGATCAGCTGAAAGCGGTGGTAGATTTCGCGAAAAGTCAGGGCACAACTCTTTCTGATGCTGATGCGCTTACGATGGAATTGAAAACATCGTGGGTTGACGTTACAACCGTCTCTAATCCTAAGGATTATCTGGTCATCAATGCCGAGGTGCCAAGATATGAGCGCCGAGGTAATAAGGTTTGGCCTGTGGCAGGAACAGAGCCAAAGCAGCTTGCCCTTGTCGGTATGCATATTGTTGGTACGGTACAAGATCACCCTGAAATGGTTTGGGCTACTTACGAACATATCAGTAATGCCCCTGATGCGGCGTTTTCCTATAACAATAACACTGGGGGAACGACTAATCTGCCGACACAGAACTCTACTGGTTGGGAATTTTCTGGCAAAACAGATAGAGGCATTCAGTGGAATGCTGAAACTGCGAGAGTGTATTCAGGACCAAGTGATAAATTACCAGTATGTAAACAGCAAACTTGTAATCCAGGTGATATAGTTGCCTACATGGATGGTGTTATTTCCCCGAGCCTTACGGTGCGTATGAATCCTTGGGGAAGTGCAACAAGTGATGCTGGTAAAAAGTATATTCAGGATCCAGACAATAATGCACAGATCATTTCGGTAAATAACGATGTGATGAGCATGTTGCCTTCAGGTGATACCCGTAAAAATTATTTCCTCGTTGGCGCCGTTTGGACCCAGCACGGTAATATTCCTACCTACAATTCTGGGGATAATGGTAAATTTACACAGAAGGGTTCGCTCGGTTTGGCGAATGCTACAATGGAAACTTACCATCAGGTATTTGCATCAAGCCCACAACAGGCGGATGCGGGATGTTTTATGTGTCATAGTATCAGTGTGAACCAGGCTGCGGCAAAGCAGGGAGTTGAGGTTAGTCATATCTTTGATGATATATTGCCTCTGCCAGTTAAGTAGCTGCTAAATCTGCTATTTTTTTAAAAACGGTTGGCAGGCCTATGTCTGCCAACTGGTCTATCGGATGCCAAAATCCATCTTCCACGTTATATTTTTCATGGGCTTTGGCTTTTAGCAGCCTTGTTTCCAAGTGGAAGTGCGTAAACGTGTGTTTGGCAATCTCTTCAAAGGGTTTCCAATAATCTTCGGACGGCCTATGCTGTAGCCATTCTTCCTTCTTTGGGAAGTCTGAGCGTTCTTCCCATGTTGTAGAATAAAAACCAGGCATGCCGCCTAAAAGGCCACTGTCTGGCCGGCGCTGCAATAGTACGTGGCCATCATGCTCCAGCCAGAAAGAATAGGCTCGTCTCGTTGGTTTTACCTTCTTTGGTGCCTTGCGAGGATACGTTTCCATGTCACCGTGTTTTTGAGCCTCACATAGTGATGAGATAGGACAAAGAAGGCAGCTTGGTTTTTTTGGGCTACAGTGGCTAGCCCCCAAATCCATCATCGCCTGAGCAAAATCACCTGGGCGTTTTGCGGGTGTTACTTCTGCTACATGTTCTTTGATTATCTTCCGTGCTTTAGGGATTTGTTCCTGAATACGGAACACGCGAGTGATGATACGCTCTATGTTACCGTCAACTACGGCCGCGGGTTCACCAAATGCGATAGAGGCTATTGCAGCGGCAGTGTAATCGCCCACACCCGGAAGTGCTCTGAGGGTAGCTTCTGTTTTGGGGAAAATTCCACCAAACTCTTCTGTAACCACAGTTGCACATTTATGGAGATTACGTGCTCGTGCATAATAGCCAAGGCCGGCCCATTCTTTCAGAATTTCTTCTTGTGGGACCGCGGCCATATCTTGCACGGTAGGCCACCGATCGAGAAATTTTTCAAAATATGCCTTTACCGTTGCAACGGTTGTTTGCTGCAACATAATTTCAGACATCCAGACATGATATGGGGTTGGCGTAATACCTGGTGCTGCTCTCCAAGGGAGGTCGCGGCGGTTACGGTCATACCATTCGAGCATGTTATCGGAAAAACTAGTCATCACATCGCTTTGAAATAGAGCTAATAATACTTGTGCCTATACGGTGCATCAGGTAGCACAGACCATAGTGAGAATGCCGCAAGGGGCAAGTTAAATGGCAATGCCGCCACATAAAAAAACTGCGAAATCAGTAGAAGCTAAGAAAAAGCCATTCAGGCGCTTTAAGGCCTCAAAGGCTTCAAGCTTGGCTTCGGCGTTGGTTACGCCTGCTATTCGCCGTAAGGGTTTCGCTCAGGCGGAGGTGATAACCAAGTGGTCGCAGATTGTTGGCCATGAGCTTGCAGTGGCTACTGTACCGGTAAAGCTTATGTTCCCGCGTGGTGAAAAAATGGGGGCAAAGCTTGTCATTCGGTGCGAATCTGCCTTTGCGCCACTGGTGGTTCATAAAAGTGAACGTATTATCCAGATGGTTAATAGCTTCTTTGGATATGGTGCGGTGGCTAAGGTGGAGGTGAAACAAGGTCCTTTGCCTAAGGTAAAGCGTACAATTCCGCTTGATAAAAAGCCGCTCACTGCTAAACAGAAAGAAAAGCTGGATAACCTTGTTGGTAATAAAGAGCTATCACCGCTTCAGGAAGCTATCAAAAGCCTTGGCGAAACAGTTCTTTCAAACAAGAAGTAAGATTGGGAAACGGTATGGTTAGAAATTTTATTGTTGGTACAGCTATCGCGATTGCTGCAGTGGCATCAGCGGGAGTATTTGCACAGGATAAATCAACACCCATTCCGGTAGCTGAAAATCGTATCGCTGGTGATATTGTGTACGGAAATGCTGATGCCCCAATTGAAGTGATAGAATATGGATCTTTCACTTGCCCGCATTGTGCATCCTTTGAAGCAGAAGTATTGCCGTTTCTGAAGGAAGAGTTGATTTCCACAGGGAAAGTAAAGTTTGTTTTCCGCAACTTCGTTCGGGATAGACTGGATATGGCCGTTGCTCTCGCCACGCGCTGTACGAGTGATTTAGAGCAAGCTAAGCGCCTCAAAACAGCTTTTTTTACGCGTCAACGTGAATGGGTGACAGCTCAAAACCCTCCGATTGCTATTACATCAATCGCGTTAACAGGCGGTGTGCCAACAAGTGAATTAAATGAATGCCAGGCCGATAAAGTAATGATGCAGCGTATTATTGATGACATGAAGGCCGGGCATGAAAAGTATGAAATTAAATCTATTCCTACAATCGTAGTGAATGGGGCAAAAGTTCAATATGCTAACTATGAAGAGCTAAAAGATAAGCTCAAGCTTATGGCTACTGCTCAATAAGCGTTTTAGCGACTAGGGAAAAATGACTCGTATTTCTGCGAGATTCAGGTTACACACAACATGTAGTGGGTGAGGACGTTATGAATAACAAAACATTGCAATCTTGGTTTCGTTCAGCAAGTGTCGCTGTAAGTGTATTAGCTTTAGCTGCGTGCGGCGATAGCGGTGATACAACGTCAGCTAATTCTTCGGCTTCGAGCGCAGAGATTGAAGTTGTGAATTACGGTGAGGGACAAGAGGGTACATGGGGCGATATTGTCTATGGTAACCCGGATGCTCCAATCACCGTGGTGGAATATGCCTCACTTGTATGTGGTTACTGTGCAAATTATGCAAATAACGTGTTTCCTGAGTTCTCTAAAGAATATATTGAAACAGGTCAGATCAAGTTCGTATTTCGTAACTATTTACTTGGCCGTCTTGACATGGTTGCTTCGGCGATTGCCCGTTGTGGTACTGAAGATGAAGCTAAAAAATTAACTAAACTGTTTTTTAACCGTCAAGGGGAATGGCTTCGCTCAGAAAGCCCGGAAAGCGCTTTGGCATCCCTGGCTCGCCGCGCTGTCAATATGAGCCGAGTGAAATTTGACAAGTGTCTTGCTAATTCGGATATGCAGAAAAATTTGGTGCAGATGACAAAAATCGGCAATGAGTCTTATGATGTTACAGGTACGCCTAGTTTTATCGTAAACGGTAAAAAGCTGGATTTCCGGACATTCGAAGAACTTGATGTTGCGATGGAAGAAGCTATTAAATCTGCTTCTTAATCAACTGATTACCTAGTTCCGAGTTTTATAAAATTTATCAAAGCGGTTGGTGCGTAGGGGCGCTTTGCCGCTTTGTCTAATAGAGGGGGAAATGCGCAGGTATGCGTTTTTCACGGTTACGACTATCTGGTTTTAAATCCTTTGTTGATCCAACAGAGCTGCATATCGAACGCGGCCTTACTGGTGTTGTTGGGCCTAACGGATGTGGCAAATCCAATTTACTTGAAGCTATCCGTTGGGTAATGGGTGAAAACCGGGCGAAATCACTTCGTGGTTCAGGTATGGACGATGTGATTTTTGCAGGTACTGACCGAAGGCCTGCACGTAACATGGCTGAGGTGACACTGGTCATTGATAACATCGACCGTAATGCCCCAGCAGAATATAACGATGAAGATACCATTGAGGTAACACGGCGTATTGAGCGTGACAGTGGTTCTGCCTACCGTATTAACGGCAAGGACGTTCGGCAAAAGGATGTACAGCTTCTTTTTGCTGACGCAGCAACCGGTGCGCACTCTCCGGCACTTGTAAGTCAAGGCCGTATCGGCGCAATGATTAACGCTAAACCGCAGGACCGCAGACAGATACTTGAAGAAGCTGCAGGTATCTCTGGCCTTCACACTCGTAGGAAAGAAGCTGAAAGCCGCCTTCGTAGTGCGGAAAGTAACCTCGTTCGTGTGCAAGACGTAGTGCAGGCGATGGAAGGCCAGATCGGTAGCTTAAAACGGCAGGCAAAACAGGCTGTTAGATATCGCTCTGTTTCTGGTGAAATTCGGCAAGCGGAAGCAAGCCTTCTGTTCATAAAGTGGAAGACGGCAGCCGAGGAAGTGATTGAGCTTGAGCGGAAGCAGCGCGAGATTGAGCGAGAGGTTGCCGAAATAACGGCAAAAGCAACTAAGTTCGCTGGAGAGCAAACCGAGACAGAAGAGTTATTACCACCACTTCGAGAAAGGGACGCCGAGGCCGCAGCGAAATTGCAGCGTCTAACCATTGAAAAAGAAAATCTGGAGGCGGAAACAGAGCGCCGTAAGCAGACTGCACTTTCGCTACGTGCTCAGCTAGAGCAGATAGCGTCTGATAGAGAGCGTGAAGCAGAAATTGCTAAAGATGCCAAGTCTGCCCTGGATCGGTTGCTTACCGAAAAAGAACGTCTTGTGACGGCTCAGCAAAAAGAAAAGTCTGCTGAAGTTGAAGCTCGTGAAATGCTGGATGCCGCAGCAAAGGCTGCAACAGTTGCTGAAACGGAGTTTGATAAACTAAGTGAGACAGCGGCACAGGCACGTGCTCAGCGTTCGAGCTTAGAGAGCGATAAGCTTGCTATCAATCGCAGGAAAGATCAGCTTGGGATTGAGGAAAACAGAATTTCTCAGGAAATTACATCAGTAACTGCGGAAGATGAGATTGCGAAGGCACTGAAAGAAGCCGAGCGAGCAATCAAGGAAGCTGAAGAAAGCCTATCAGGCTCAACAAAAGCTTTGCAAGAAGCTGAAGCGGCAACGGTGGCTGCACGAACTGTACGCAATGAGGCTGACACTGCTAAATCTGAATGGCAAGGGCAGGCAAAAGCTTTATCTGGTGAAATTTCCAGCCTTGAGCGTTTATTGAATGCTGACGATAATCAGAATAATCCTGTTGCAGATCAACTCAGTGCTCAAAAAGGGTATGAAGTTGCCGTAGGGGCAGCTCTCGGTGACGCTGTTGAAGCTGGAGTTAATGAGGATGCCAGCCGATATTGGCAAGAGCTTCCCGCAAGTGAGGCCCCGGGATGGCCTAAAGGTGTTGAAGGGTTGAGTAGTTACGTTACGGTTCCGAAAGTACTTCAGAAACGGCTTGCTTATACGGGGCTCATATCTAGCGGAGTTGATATCAATACGGTTATTGCTGATCTAAAGCCTGGGCAAATTGTTGTGGACCAAACTGGTAACTTCTGGAGATGGGATGGTTTTGTCCAAAAAGCAGGAGCCCCAACACAGGCTGCTATTCGGCTCGAACAAAAGAACAGACTGGCTGATTTGTTAAGTAGGCTATCGGAAGTTTCTGTAAACGCTGAAAAAGCTGAATCGGCAGCTACTGCTGCGTTTGAAAGTCACCAAAAAGCAAGAGAGACCGAGCAGGTCAAACGTAATGAACGTCAGCAAGCAGAACGAGCTGTTGCCGATGCTCGCCGTGTACATATGGCCGCGGAACAGGAAGCTAATAAGCGTGCAAGCCGAGTTCGTGTTCTTGAAGATACTCTTGAACGTGTGAAGCGTGAATTTGGTGAAGTAGTAGAGCGTATCAAAGATATTGAAGCGCGTATCGCAGAACTTCCAGAAAATCAGAAACTGGAAGCCGAGCTCTCGGAAAAGCGGGTTCAGGTAGAGCAGGTGCGTACAGCACTAAGCGCTGCCAGAGCAACGCACGACAGTTTGCGCCGCGAAGCTCAGACACGTCAGGACCGACTGAATGCTATTGAAACCGAATCGAGCGCATGGCAACTGCGTGTATCTAGTGCTGATAAACAGGTTCAATCTCTAAATGAAAGAGAAACGTCCGCTAAAGCTCAGTTAGAAGCGGCAGAAGCGAGCCCTGAAGATTTGGAAAATAGGAAGTTGGCACTTCTGGCTAAGCTTGAAGAGGCTGGAGAAGAGCGAAAGAAAACAAGCGATACATTGGCTGTTGCTGAAGCCAAGCTTGCTGAGAAAGTAAGAGCTCTTAAAGAGGTTGAAGGTGATCTGAACCAGCGCAGAGAAAAGCTTATTCGAGCCGAGGCCGCCGTTGAAAACGCTGCTGACCGCCGGAAGGCTATCGCTACTCAAATTGGTGAACGTTTTGAATGTGCTCCTACACATCTTCTTGAAAAAGTAGAAGTCGCATCTAGCGAAAACCTACCGGAAGCAATGGTTCTGGAGAGCAAATTAGAGCAGTTAAAACGTGAACGAGACCGTCTAGGGGCGGTCAATCTACGAGCGGATGAAGAGCTCAACGATATAGTTGAACAGATGGACCATCTGGTGAAAGAGCGTAGCGACCTTGAGGAAGCTATCTCCAGATTAAGGCATGCAATTGCCAACCTGAACCGGGAAGGACGCGAGCGCCTACTTGCTGCTTTTGATGTTGTGAATAACCATTTTGGTGAGCTGTTTAAGACACTATTCGGTGGTGGTGAAGCGCATTTGGAACTTACCGAATCCGATGATCCGCTTAATGCGGGGCTTGAGATTTACGCAAGTCCACCGGGTAAGAAGTTGCAGGCTCTTTCTTTGCTGTCAGGTGGTGAGCAAGCACTTACAGCCCTCTCGCTAATCTTTGCAGTATTCATTACCAATCCGGCACCAATTTGTGTGCTTGATGAGGTGGATGCACCTCTTGATGATGCGAATGTCGAGCGCTTCTGTAATCTACTAGATAGTATGATCAAACGTACGGATACTCGCTTCTTGATCGTAACTCACAACGCAGTGTCTATGTCACGCATGAACAGGCTCTTTGGTGTAACGATGGCGGAAAGAGGAATCTCTACTCTCGTTTCCGTAGACCTTGAAGATGCAGAACAGCTTAAGGAAGCTGTTTAGTTTAAACTATTTTTGAAAATCGTTATTTTTCAATGACTTATCTAGTGTTTATTGGACCTTGACATAGGTGGGGCTAATCCCTATGTTGCAACCGCCTTTGGCATAGCTCTGATTCAGTTTAGAGCAACCCTGGTGTAGACGCACAAAAAGAGGTGATTTGTAGTGGGTAATGACCAAAAAAACCCAAAGCAAAAATCCTTTGAAGAGCGTTTGAACCAAGCCCAAATGAAGGTGAAGGAAGATGAAGGGCCTGATCGCCCCGAAGTTTCTCCTCTAGGAAAAGCCTTTCAGATGGGTACAGAACTGGTTGTTGCGGTCGCTGTTGGTGGCTTTATGGGATACTGGTTCGATAAATGGTTTGGTACTGCACCACTGTTTTTTATTGGGTTGCTAATCTTGGGCTTTGTAACCGGTATTCGGAATGTGATCCGTACCGCGATGCAGATGCAGCAGGAAGCTGAAGAAGAGGAAGGTCAAGGCCGCTAAAAAGCGATATGGAATTTGATCGCTGCGTTTGATTACGCGGCATAAAAAAGAGATTATTGACGTGGCCCATAGTCCTATTGAGCAATTTGACGTTAAACCCATCGCTCATTTCGAGATCGCAGGAATCGATGTTTCCTTTACAAACAGTTCTTTGTGGATGGTGCTGGTAGTAGCTTTCATGAGCTTCTTCCTGATCTGGGGCACACGCAAAAACGCTACCGTACCTGGCCGCATGCAGGTGATGGTAGAATTAATGTACAGCTTCATCGCAGGCATGATTAAGGATAACGTAGGTAAAGAAGGGAAACAGTATTTCCCATTCATCTTTACACTATTCGTGTTTATCCTTGGTTTGAACCTTGCTGGTATGTTGCCATACAGCTTCACAGTTACAAGCCACATCGCAGTAAACTTCGCGATGGCTATCTTCATTTTCCTTGGTGTAACCCTGATTGGTTTCATTAAAAACGGCGCTGGCTACCTTAAGCTTTTTGCACCATCTGGTGTTCCAGGCTGGCTATTGCCGCTTATCGTTGCGATTGAGGTAATCTCATACTGCACACGCCCAATTAGTCTTTCAGTACGTTTGTTCGCAAACATGCTGGCTGGTCACATCATGATGAAAGTATTCGCGGGCTTCATCGTATCAATGGCTGCAGCAGGCGCTGCGGGCATGCTTGGTGCGATTGCTCCTTTCGCGATTAATGTGTTGCTGACAGGCCTCGAAATTCTCGTAGCTTGCTTGCAGGCATACGTATTCACTATTTTGACTTGCATCTACCTGAATGATGCGATGCATCCTTCACACTAAGAACAAGTCAGCCCTGAATTAAAACTTATTTACCTTATACATGAGAAAAGGAAATTAACATGGAACTCGAAGCTGCAAAAATGATTGGCGCTGGTATCGCTACTCTTGCTCTTGCTGGTATCGGTATTGGTCTGGGTAACATCTTCGGTAGCTACCTTTCAGGTGCTCTTCGCAACCCATCTGCTGCTCCTAAGCAGTTCACAAACCTACTTATCGGCTTCGCTCTTACAGAGGCGACTGGTCTGTTCGCACTTGTGATTGCATTCCTGATCCTCTTCACTTAAGAAGATCTTGACTGCTAAAGCATAGCGCGGCCGTTCTTATTGGTCGCGCTCTATGCTGTTTAACTGCTATATCATTAGCAGTGGAGCCAAGCTCCAAAGTTCGAACATTCAGCCATAGAGGCATGTGATGGCCAACGCCAATACAGAAGTAGCTCAGGACCAAGGTGGTTTGCCGCAGCTTAACGTGATTGCGGATGGTACTTATACCAACCAGATCGCTTGGTTGCTTCTTACTTTCCTCTTCTTGTTCTTTGTTGTTTCACGCATCGTTCTTCCGCGTGTAACCAAAGTTCTCGGAGAGCGTGAAGAAAACGTAGCAAACAATCTTGATACTGCTGAGCGTCTTAAAAATGAAGCGGAAGAAGTAAAAGCAGCTTATGAAGCAGCTGTTGCTGATGCCCGCAAAAAAGCTCAGGAAATCGTTCTGGGTGCAAAAGACACAATTCAAGCTGATATTGCTAAAGCACAGTCAGAGTTGGATGCAACTCTTGGCGCTAAAGCAGAAGAAGCTGAAGCACGCATTATGAAAGCACGTGATGAAGCACTTGCAGGCATCGATACTGTTGCCGCTGAAGTAGCTTCTGAGATGGTTGCTAAGCTTGCTGGTGTTGAAGCAAAAGAGAAAACTGTTGCTGATGCGGTGAAAGCTGCACTCGATACAGCGAAGGGGGCGTAACATGGACTTTTCAGATCCAACCTTCTGGGTAGCAGGCTCCTTCCTTGTATTCGTTGGTATTTTGCTTTGGAAAGGTGTTCCTAAACTCCTTGGCGAAATGCTGGATGCGCGTGCAGAGGAAATCCGTTCGCAAATCGAAGAAGCAAAGAACCTTCGTGATGAAGCAGAGCAAATGCTTCATGACTATCAGCGCAAACAGCGTGATGCAGAAAAAGAAGCTGCTGAAATCCTGGCCCGTGCTGAAGAAGATGCGAAGATCATGACTGAAGCTGCTAAAGGCGATATCGCTAACATGGTTGAGCGCCGCACCAAAGCTGCTGAAGAGAAGATCGCGCAGGCTGAGGCTTCTGCTGTTAAGGAAGTGCAGGCTACTGCTGTGGACGTAGCGGTAAATGCTGCAACAGCTGTTCTTGCTGATACGCTTAAAGGCAAAGCTGGCAAAGAGCTTGCTAACGCTGCAATCGAAGATGTGGAAACAAAACTCCACTAAGCTTCTATAAGCATCGTGTAATGATTTAAAAACGCTCTACCAAAATGGTAGGGCGTTTTTTATTATGTGAAAAAGGACGCAGTATATGGACAGAGAAAATACAGGCCACTTAATGCGCTATGCCACATGGGCCGCTGTATCAGTTGCTTTGGTGTTGGTAATGACCAAAGCAATCGCATGGTGGATGTCTGGCTCTGTTGCAATGCTTGGATCACTGTCTGACTCTTTTCTAGATATGGCATCCTCAGTTGTTACGCTCTTCGCTGTGAAAGCAGCTCTTATCCCCGCCGATGATGATCACCGTTTTGGTCACGGCAAAGCAGAGGCTCTAGCTGGGCTATTTCAGGCGGCGGTGATGGTGGTTCTATCAGTTTTATTGGCGGTAGAGGCAGTCGAGCATTTCCTGACCCCCCAAGCATATCAAGCACCTGATTATGTTATCGGCGTTTCGTTATTGGCCGTGGTGCTATCATTTGGTTTGGTAATGTTTCAGTCGTATGTAGTGAAGAAATCTGGTTCCATCGCTATTGCTGGTGACCAGCTTCATTATACGGGTGATCTTCTGCTCAATATTGGTGTTATTGCTTCTGCTATTGCGGCTGGATACGGGTATATATATGCAGATGCCGTCTTTGCCGCTTTGATTACTGTTTATATTCTTCATGGTGCATGGGATGTCGCAATTCCAGCTATTGACATGTTGATGGATAAAGAGATGGGAACTGAGGATGAAGAGCGCATCATCGCCATTGTTGCAGCGGTGCCGGATGTTCAGGGTATGCATCATCTTAAAACGCGTGCATCTGGCCGAGATCTATTTATTCAAATGCATATAGAGGTTGATGGTAATATTACGGTGAGGGAAGGGCACTCAATAGCTGAGCAGGTTGAACTCGCATTAAGTTCTCAATATCCTCAGGCTGAAATTCTTATTCATATTGACCCGCCTTCAAGTGCGGAAAATTAAGAGGTATTTATGCTTACTATTTATGGCATCAAAAACTGCGACACAGTTAAGAAAGCACTTAAGTGGCTTAAAGAGGAAGGTGTAGAGCATACCTTCCATGATTTCCGTAAGGATGGTTTGACGACGGATATGGTAGAGAGCTTTGAGACTGGTCTTGGTTGGGAAGCGCTTCTTAATACTCGTGGTACCACATGGCGAAAGCTGGATGATGCAGATAAAGCTGATGTGGATGCCGATAAAGCTAAAGCACTCATGGTTGCCCATGATGCTATTATCAAACGCCCAGTATGGGAAAAAGCTGGTGAATATCAGCTTGGCTTCGCTCCGAAAGATCAGGATACGATCAAGGCCTGGGCTAAGGCTTAAAAAAATCGAAAATATTTTCGAACCTTTTCTTTTGTGCGTGCGTCTTTAAGGTAAAGCAAGAGGAGCTTACCTGTGACAGGTACACGCACAAAAGAAGAATTATTGGTATTGAAGGCGCAAGCCGGATCAAAGGAAGCATTCGAGCTTCTTTATAAATTATACCAACCTTCTCTCCTCAGATTTGCTTTTAAGATACTCGGTGATGCTGATCTTGCACAGGATGCTATGCAGGATGCATGGATAATGCTGGCAAGGACTTTGTCTGAACTTAAGCATACTTCCATGTTTCGTGCCCGCGCTTTTCGTGCAGTTCGCTGGCGTGCTTTTGATTTGCTCAGGAAGCGAGATAATTCTCATGAGGAGCTTTCTGATGAAGCAGCAGTTGATAATGAAAATGAAAGCAAAGTTGCTACATCTGGGCAGATCAATGCACTGATCAATAGATTACCACCTGCGGAAAAGCACACCGTGTATCTCTTCTATCTTGAAGAACTCAGTATCGCTGAAATTGCGGTAGTGATGGAAACAAAACCGGGAACTGTAAAATCCCGCTTGCACGCGGCTCGCGCCCGATTACGACAGCAAACAGAAGGAGAAGAATAATGACCAGTATTGATGACCGTATTAAAACCGCACTTGAACAGGATACAAAGGAAATAGATGCCCTGCTTGCCAGCGAAGGCGGGTTGCCGGATATGATCTCCGCCTCTTTTAAAGGGGGCTTGCGTCGCTGGATGTTCCTTGTGTGGCCGCTTACACTTATTGTTACCGGTTTTATGGTCTGGAGCATCTATAATTTTTTTACGGCTGGAGAATCCTATATCTATTGGGGTTTCTGTTCAGTGGGGCTGATGATGATGCAAATTGCTCTCAAGCAGTGGTCTTGGATGGAAATGAACCGGGCTTTTACTGCACGGGAAATTAAGCGTCTGGAGCTTGTCATTGCTGGTTTAAGCGCTAAGTTGGGTAAAAACAGCTAAACCGCTTTGGGAGCAGAGACCATGACAAGTGTTCATGATTTTAAAATGGATCGCCTTACAGGCAAGGAACAAGACCTGTCTGAATTTAAAGGCAAAGTAATGTTGATTGTGAACACAGCTTCAAAATGTGGCCTTACACCGCAGTTTGAAGGTCTTGAGAAACTGTACAAAGATCTAAAAGACAAAGGGCTGGTTATACTGGGGTTCCCGTGTAACCAGTTCGCTAATCAGGACCCGGGTTCTGCTGACGAAATTGGTGAATTTTGCCAGATCAATTACGGTGTAAGTTTTCCAATGTTTGCCAAGATTGATGTGAATGGCCCTGATACTGCACCGCTTTACGAGCACTTGAAGGCTGAGAAAAAAGGCTTCCTAGGTACACAGAAAATCAAATGGAATTTCACGAAATTTCTTGTGAACAAGGATGGCGAAGTAGTGAAGCGTTTTGCACCGACTGCAAAACCGGAAGCCATCCGCGGAGCTATTGAAGCACTGCTTTAACTTAAGATTTCGATCCTAAAAAAGAGGCTGATTTCAGCCTCTTTTTTTATGTTTAGTTGCCAGCGGCTTCTGCTGTGATGGCTTCAATAGCCTTTGTCATGCCGCCAATCTGTGGTGGTGTGGGGTCAAGTTCCCATGCATCACTTACAAATGATGGCTCTCGGTATGTAAGCACGGTTTCGCCTTCAGCATTTTCCCACACAACAATACGAAGCGGCAGATCGAGCCCAACACGTTGGTCCTGCTGCATAAGTGGTGTACCAGCTTTTGGATGACCAAATAGAACGAGCACAGTAGGGCGAAGTTCGAGGCCTGTGGCTGCGGCACCTTTACTGTGTTCAACCTTGGCGATGACCTTTAGGTCGCGAGAGGTAATTGCGTTCTCCAGCCTTTCAACGGTATCGCTGAAGGAGTGTGAGCTTTTGATATCCATAATATTATCCTGTGCATAAGAAGCGTTCAGTGCGCTTCCGAAAAACATTCCTACACAGATAGATAGGGTGAGTATTAAAATTCTTGTCATGACATTCACTAACTTCTTTGTGACAGATTAATTTGAAGCTTGTTCGGCTTCATTTTCTTTTGCGGCTTTTACCATATCTCGCACTTCCTTCCGGAGCTGTTTGGCGTCATAGATAATGCCATCTTTAATGGTCCAGCGAACACCGCCTACTTGTTCCACTTTGCCAGTATTATCATTCATGCGCATATGGCCCGTGCCGTATAGCACCTTAAAGTTTTGGATAGGATTTTCCTCGACAATCACAAGGTCTGCCAGTTTGCCCACTTCGATACTGCCGATGTCCTTCTCGCGTCCAATAAGCTCAGCGCCGTTTAGGGTCGCAGACTTAATAACTTCCAGTGGGTGAAAACCTGCTTCCTGCAGCAGTTCAAATTCTCGGATATAATCAAAGCCAAAAAGCTTATAGATAAAACCGCTATCTGAGCCCGTGGTTACGCGGCCCCCACGATTTTTATAGTCGTTCACAAACTGCATCCATAGGCGGAAATTTTCTTTCCAGTTAATCTCATCCTGTGTGGTCCAGTCAAAATGATAGCTGCCGTGCAGAATACGGTTTGGTGTGAAAAAGCGCGTGACTGAGGGAAGGGTATAATCAGGGTGCCAATCTGCATTCTTGGCACGCATCACATCCCTGTTGGCTTCATAGATTGTGAAGGTGGGGCTGAGAGTAAAATCGAGCTCTAAAAGCTCTTCCATTACTTCATTCCACTTCTTGCTGCCCGGTTTTGCAGCTTGCTGCCATAACTTCCCTGCTTCCCCAAATCGGTGCTGTTCATTCTGGTAATTATAATCAAGCGGGTAATCCTGCACCACACGGTCTGTAAACAAAGCCTCTGGAAGACCGTACCAGTGTTCCATGCTATCAAGGCCCCAACGGGCGCTATCAAGTACATTCACGCGAGTTACGGAAACCTGTGCATGGTGGAAAGCTGTGCCAAGGTTTTGTTTCTTCGCTTCCTTGATCGCTGTTTCAAGAACAGTAGGGTTGCCACCAAAGAATTTAATGCCGTCACCGCCGCGCTTTTTAAAACCTTTCACCCAGTCAACTGCCTGCTTCGGCTGTGAAAACTGGGTTGGGAATGAACAGTATGCAAGCAAGCGCGGTGCAACAATTTCATTCGCATCTGATCGTTCTTTATGGCGAAGTGTATAATCAGCACCAAGGCCGCACGCAACTGTGCGGCTTGTGGTTATACCGTGGGCCATCCATAGTTTGAAGACATAATCCATTGAAGGCATAGGGCCGGTTAGCCCCCAAAGTGCATTCCCCACATGGCTGTGGCTATCTACAAAACCGGGCAATACATAAGCGCCGTGAGCATCAATTTCATAATCCCCTTTTTCCGGGCGATATGCTTCATTGATAGGAACGCCGGGATTGCCGACAGTGTGGACACCAGTGATCCGGTCGCCTTCGATTACAATATCCACAGGACCAATCGGTGGTGCGCCAGTGCCGTCCACCATGGTTGCCCCCCGAATAACTAATCGTTTGTAGGGGCCGTGGCTGTTTTCTTTTGTGCGGGCGGTAGCTTCAAGTGGAAACTCAAGCCCTGCTTTTTTAACACGTAGCTCGTTCTCATCACCCGGTAATGTTTTATCTTGTGCCTGAAGTGTTATGGCACCAAATGCAAATGCACTGATAGTTGCTAACAATTTGAGTTTGTTAAGTTTCATGACGGGCCTCCCCTAGGCATCGTGAACACAAGGTGGTTGTGCTCCCTATTTTCCCCAACTATGGTTTCTTCCAAAGCTTTTACACAGCATGAAAAAATAAAGTATTGGGCGCAAGTAAAAGCATTGTGTGGGATTAAGGGGAGGCATGTATGAGCAAGCGGGAGCATCCGTCTTTCTCAAGCAGAATTGGTTTTATTCTGGTTACAGCTGGTGCGGCTGTTGGGCTTGGGAACGTTTGGAGTTTTACCTATGTTGCCGGAAAAAATGGCGGCGGCGGATTTGTTCTTATCTACCTGCTTACTCTTGCTTTTATTGCTACCCCGGTTTTCATGGCGGAAATGCTTCTTGGGCGACTAGGCAAAGCAAGTACCCCAACATCTCTAAAAAAACTTCAAACTAGTGCAGGCTCAAAACTGCCTTGGGCGCTGCCCGCGTGGATAGGGCTTGTAGCAACTATATTGGTGCTCAGTTTCTATGCGGTGATATCAGGGCAGGTAATGGCTTATGGCTGGGAAGCACTACAAGGTGGTTTCGCAGGTTGGGAAAAAGATCAGATCATTGCGCTTGATAAAGCTTTCAAGGCGGATCCAAGTGTACCGATTTTCTGGTCCATCCTGTTTCTGGTAGCAACGGCGGCTATTGTATCTCTTGATATCCGTAAAGGCCTTGAACGTGCCAGCAGGCTGATGATGCCAGTTTTGTTTGTAATGCTTATAGGCTTGGTGATCTTTGCAGTACTACGGGCTGATTTTGGCGCGGCATTTAATTTCCTGTTTGGCTTCAACGAGATGCAGCTATCACCGAAAATCCTGATGGAAGCGGTTGGACAGGCGTTCTTTACCCTTTCTGTCGGGGTGGGCGGTATTATGCTGTACGGTTCCTATATGGGGGATGATGTAAACTTGCCTAAGGCGTCCCTCTGGATTGTGTTGATGGACCTCTCGGTTGCGCTGCTGGCGGGTCTCGCAATTTTTCCAATTCTTTTCTCTGCGAATATTGACCCTGCGGCAGGGCCGGGACTTGTGTTTATCACGCTGCCACTTGCTTTCTCCGGTATCCCGGGCGGTGCCATTCTTGCGTTTGTATTTTTCCTGTTGCTGACATTTGCAGCTATTACATCCGCAATTAGCCTCTTATCACCTCCTACAGCACGGCTTGAGGAAGCTGGCTGGAGTAGAGCTAAATCGGCCTGGGTTATGGGATTAGGTGCTTTTATTCTTAGCCTCGCAACAACGCTATCTTTCAGTTCGTGGGCAGATTTTTATCCTCTCGCATTCCTTGGATTTGAGGGTATGACACCGTTTGACCTGATCCGTGAAGGTGTAAACAATGTAGTGTTGCCGCTGGGCGGCCTCGCATTTGCTCTTATGGTGGGATGGGGCTTGAAGCGCGAAGATGTGCGCGCTGCCTTGCCCATGGAAAATGGCGCGCTATTTAGCATTTGGTATGGGGCGCTTAAATATCTGGTGCCGATTGCGATCATTGCCTTGTTCCTGACAGCGATCTTTGGAGGCGGGCACTAAAGAGTAAAGAGGGGAAGCTAACGTGGTTGATTTCACTAATCCGGAGTTTGTGGAAACAAATGGTGTAACACTGCCAGTGTACCGCGCTGGCCCTGATTTTAGTGAAACTGATAAACCAGCTATCGTGTTTCTCCACGGTTTTCCAGAAATCGCATATAGTTGGCGAGCACAGTTGGAGTATTTTTCTGAAGCTGGGTATCCTGTTATCGCGCCTGATCAACGTGGTTACGGAAGATCATCAAAGCCGCAGGGCAAAGAAAACTACACCATGAAACACTTGAGTGGTGATCTGGCTGGTTTACTGGATCACTATGGTATTGAAAAAGCTATCTTTGTTGGCCACGACTGGGGCGCTATAGTTTTATGGCAATTGCCTTTTTATATCGGCGAACGTGTTATGGGGTGTGCAGGGTTAAATGTGCCTCTTCTGCGCCATTTCCCTATCGATCCGATTACTATCTTCAGAGAACGTCTTGGCGAGCAAATGTATATTGTTCGGTTCCAGGAAGAGGGGGCTTGTGAGCCGATCCTCGAAAAAGACCTTCGTGAAACGTTTAAGTTTTTCCTTCGTAAGCCGGGGAACGGTAAGAGCAGCGGCAAAACCAGTTTTGCTTTTGAGGTGGAAAGTCTTGATCTTATCAGTCTTCTACAAGCGGGTGAAGATGCTTGGGGCGGTGAGCTTTTGATGCCAGAGGAAGAGCTTGAATATTATGTAGAGGCATATACAGAAAGTGGTTTCACTGGGCCTTTGCACTGGTACCGTAATATGGCTGAGAACTGGGAAGCGCAGAAACAGTTCCTTGTGGGGGGACAGCTTCCAAAGGTGGAAAAGCCATGCCTGATGATCACCGCGGAAATGGACCGCGCGTGCCCGCCTAATTTGGCGGATGGTATGGAAGACCTCTGTAAGCCCTATACCAGACATGATCTGAAAGGATGTGGACATTGGAGCCAGCAGGAACGTTCAGAAGAAGTAAATACAGCTATTCATAGATGGATACGTGAATATTTCTAAACCAAGCTACAGCGTTATGTTTTAAATATGCAAAAGCCTCATCAAATGAATGAGGCTTTGCGGTGTTTGTTGTTTGCTGGTTCGTTAAATACTTTTGCCCAGCATCCGTTTCAAAGTACCGTCTTTATCCATCACGTGGTGTTTCAGGGCGCCCGCAATATGAAGCAGGATCGCAATGATCATGACATCACCGAGTATGCCATGAATTTCTTTTCCAAGGCTTGCTATGGTTTCGTTGTGCGCAATGAATTCCTCAGCATTATTTGGGTCTAGATTTTCTGCGACAAGCTGAAGGCCAAACACATCAATGCCGTAACCACCGAAACCGGAATAGATCATCCCGGAAATAGGGAAAAGCAGAGTGCCAATTATGAGCACATAATGGATCACTTTTGCTGATAGATGTTCGATTTTACTGTAGTCACCAACTGGTGTTGGCCAGCCGTTTTTAATACGCCAGAAAACCCTGTAGAGAATGAAGGCAAAGATCGACACCCCAAACGCCTTGTGAATATCATAAAGTGCATAAACTTCGTTTTCTTCCATATAGATACCAACAGCAATTAGCCCAATAATAGACAAGCCGACAAGCCAGTGTAGTGCCACGGTCATGCCACTAAATTTCTCAAAAGTATCTTTCATATTTTCTCTCCTGTTGGCCATTTTTCCTATTAACGTTCCTAAGGGCTATAGACCTCCAATCACTTGAGTAAGAACCCGACTATAGCAGAAAATATGCGATTAAGTTTTTCAGTAAGGTACTTAAGTTCTTTTCATCTTTGCATCAGGAGCTTGATCTATTGAATATGAGCACAGTGTGATATTGCAGATGAAAGTTCTGAAATAGGGATTCTGCGGTGACGACAATGCCGATATTTATAGAAGGCTTTATGATTTCATTTGGGTTGATTGTCGCTATCGGCCCGCAGAATGCATATTTGCTTAGGCAAGGTTTGAGGCAGCGCCATGTACTACCTGTGGCCACCGTATGCTTTTTGTCTGATATCTTGCTAATTGGTCTGGGTGTTTTCGGGACGGGAAAAATCATCGCAGAAAATGAAGCGCTTTCCACTTGGATGGGGTGGGGAGGAGCTGTTTTCCTGCTTTGGTTTGCTTTAAAAAGCGCTAAGTCTGCCTTAAAGCCAGAAGCTATTACTCAGGATGATATTGATGCATCTGCTGGTGATGCGGCCGGACAGGGTGTGAAAATCGCTATCCTGCACACACTTGCTTTCACATTTTTGAATCCATGGGTTTATGTAGACACGATGGTGCTAATCGGTGGCGTAAGCATTAAATATGAAACTGATGCGCTTCGGAATGCCTTTATGATTGGTGCCTGGACGGCGTCAGCCATCTGGTTTTATGGTTTGGCATATGGCGCAAAGAAGGCTGCTCCTTTGTTCCGAAAGAAAATAACGTGGCGTATTCTAGATTCCCTTATTGCCATTATCATGTTGGCAGTGTGCGCTACCCTTATTCAACATCAGCTTTCCTGATCGTTTTATTATGCTGTTGAAATAACTTTGCCTTTTCCCCATATTTTCTATCAAGATATGGGGATTATTATGACGTGTGAACCACTCTATACTGGTAAATGTCTTTGCGGGGCTGTGCATGTTGAGGTGTACGGTAAGGAACGCTGGGTGGGGCATTGCCATTGCCCGAGTTGCCAAAAAGCGACGAGCGCAGGTTTTGCAACATATGCGGGGTTTGCGGCAGAGCATGTGCGTTTCAGCGGAGATACTCCAAAAATCTTTAAATCCAGTGCGAGTGTGAAGCGGAGTTTCTGTGGTACCTGCGGCAGTAGTATTGCTTTTGAAGGTGAAGCGTGGCCGGATGAAATTCATCTGCATGTAGCACTTTTTGAAAACGCCTCGGAATTCAAGCCTGAGGGGCATGCTTATGTACGTACTCGTATGCCGTGGGTGCATCTGGATGATGGCTTGATCACGTTTGAAACTTTCCCTCGGAATGCACGTTAAAGCGTGCGTTCGCGCTTGTTCTTTGGTGCTAACTAAGGTAACAGCAGACTAATTTAATTTTTCAGACTTCAAGGACCAGTAAAGAATGGCTTCTTATCAATACGTGTATCAGATGCACCGCCTGTCGAAAACATATCCAGGTGGTAAGCAGGTTCTGAACAATATCTCTCTTAACTTCCTGCCTGATGCAAAGATTTCCATCATTGGTCAGAACGGTGCCGGTAAATCCACGCTCATGAAAATCATGGCTGGTATGGATACAGAATTCCAGGGTGAAGCCTGGGCGGCTGACGGTATCAAGGTTGGTTACCTTCCGCAGGAACCACAGCTTGATGAAAACCTTGATGTTCTAGGTAACGTAATGCTTGGCCTAGCTGAAACTCAGTCCCTCGTAGACGAGTTTAACCAAGTTGCTGGTGATTACGGTATGGATCCTGAGAATATGGATCTTCTGAACCGTATGGGTGAACTTCAGGAGCAAATTGATGCAGCTGATGCGTGGGACCTTCAGTCTCAGGCGGAAGTGGCGATGGACGCACTTTGCTGCCCACCAAATGATTGGTCTGTTGATAAGCTTTCTGGTGGTGAGAAACGCCGTGTAGCTCTTTGTAAGCTGCTTCTAGAAAAGCCAAATATCCTGCTTCTCGATGAGCCAACAAACCACCTTGACGCTGAATCTGTAGCGTGGCTTGAGCAGTATCTACAGCAGTATAAAGGCTGTGTAATTCTCGTGACGCACGACCGTTACTTCCTTGATAATGTTGTTGAGTGGGTTCTTGAGCTTGACCGTGGGCGTGGTATCCCGTTCGAAGGTAACTATAGCGCTTGGCTTGAAATGAAGACCAAGCGTATGGCGCAGGAAGAACGCGCTGATAAATCACGCGAAAAAGCAATGAATGCCGAGCTTGAGTGGATCAGACAGAGCCCGAAAGCACGCCAGGCAAAATCAAAAGCCCGTATCAAGGCATATGATGAAATGCTTCAGCAGCAGCAAGAGCGTGTATCCGGCCCAGCACAGATTAAAATTCAGCCACCAGCACGCCTCGGTGGTAAGGTAATTGAAGCTGAAGGTCTTACAAAGGCATTTGGTGATAAGCTACTATTTGAAAATCTATCCTTCAGCCTGCCACCGGGTGGCATCGTTGGTGTGATTGGTGCAAACGGTGCTGGTAAATCAACTCTCTTTAAACTTATTACTGGTCAGGAACAGCCAGATGCTGGCTCAATTGAGATTGGTGATACCGTTGAGCTTGGTTATGTGGATCAGAGCCGAGATTCACTAGATGACAATAAGAACGTTTGGGAAGAAATTTCTGACGGTCATGACATCTTCTACTTCGGTAAAACAGAGATCAGCACCCGTGCTTACTGTGGTGCCTTTAACTTTAAGGGTGGTGATCAGCAGAAGAAACTAGGTCTGCTTTCTGGTGGTGAACGTAACCGTGTTCATATGGCGAAGATGCTGAAAGAAGGCGGCAACGTGCTACTGTTCGATGAACCGACAAATGACCTTGATACAGAAACACTAGCTGCGCTTGAGGAAGCGATTGAAAACTTCGCTGGTTGTGCTGTGGTTATCAGTCACGACCGCTTCTTCCTTGACCGTATCGCAACACATATTCTTGCTTTTGAAGGTAACAGCCATGTTGAATGGTTTGAAGGTAACTTCGAAGCGTATGAAGAAGATAAGAAGCGCCGCTTGGGTGCAGAGGCAACACAGCCACACCGTATTAAATACCGCAAGTTTGAACGGTAATAACTATTTTAGATTTAGTGAAAGGCGGGGTTTTACCCCGCCTTTTTTATATGTGGGTAACTGGCACGTTAGAAGCGGTAAGAAATACCCGCAGTTGTTTGGAAATCGTCGAAATCGTATGTAGTTGCTTTAACGCGAACGCTAAAACCGTTTTCTAACGCGTATTCATAACCGAGATCTGTTTTGAACGCTTCGCTTGAACCAAAATCCGTGTTGATTTGAGCAAGGCCAGCACCAAGGAAAAGAAGATGGTCATTGTTTGTGCCAAATGTGCGACCAGCTGTCAGTGTTGTTGACCAAAGGAAGTCAACGCCATTTAGATCAACGCCCGTGAATGTACCTTCAATACCAACTACAACGTTGTTGTTGAATTGCTTGCGGTAACCGGCTTCTGCACCATAAATGAATGCATCTGCTGCGCCGAAGTCTGCATAACCAGCTTCAACACCAGCGAATGCACCATCGAATTTCTTCGTATCGTCAGCAACAGCTACTGAAGAAAGAAATGCTGCAGAAGCGATTGCAATAATTGTATTTTTCATAATTTAACTCCTAACACAAAGTTTTAAATAGGAGCCGGTATGTATGGATTGACCTGGTAAATCACAAGAATTGTGCTGAGCATATTTTAGGGTGTTGAGGTAACGAAAATATAAATGTTGTATATGAGCAACAGTTAAAATGTGGCCTAATTGTGACTATTTAGAAAAGGTTAAAAACTAGGTTTATGAAACGCGATGTAAAGAGAAAAGTATTTCATGATATTCTTAAATATGGATAGCCTGGAACTATTAATAAACTATAGTTCCAGGCACAGTCTTTTTACCTATTGATGTGCAGATGCGAACACGCGCACACTGGATGTAGACCGAGCAATTGCACGATCCTGAATTTGGAATACTACAGGTACGATCACGGACATTTCTTTGTGATTGTCAGGAAGAGAAGGAAGAGATTTTACAGCAATCACAGACTGAAGTGCTTCTTTATCAAGTACTTTATGACCTGAAGATTGAAAGACTTCGGCTCCTTTTACTGAGCCATCTTTGTCAAACTTAACTCGGATTTTAACAGTGCCTTCAATATTGCGGTTTAACGCATTGTTTGGATATTGATTGGCATTGGCAAGTTTGCTGCGAAACGCATCTTGCCAATTCTTTGTTGTTTCAGATGAGATTGCAGGAAGAGCGGCAGACATTGTAATTACTGTGGCGAATACAGTGTTTTTCAAAATAGACATGGTGGGCTCCAGACTGTGCTGTGGGGTTGTTGTCTGGAAACTTTTATAAGGTGTGATCGTTGCGAAATGATCACACCTTTATGAAACAAAAATGGATGGTGTTAAGCTGGGTTGCAGTCAGCGCATAGCATGCTGTTTTAATGTACTTACATCCAAGAGGAGTTATTGCTTTCCACTTCGTACAAAATGCGATCTCGCCATGACTTGGCATCCTGCAGGGGCATGAAAGGTATTTGAAGCGATGTACCAGCCATTTTAATGACCAGATTAGCTAACCCTTTTTTCCGCTGTGCAGGGGATTGAGTAAGCTGTACCGTTTGTACCTTGAAGAAAGGGAATACCGTCAGCTTTTGCCCAAAGAATCCGGAGCGTATAATGCCGTGGATGCCGTCCGAGGCGTAACCAAACTTGGAACGCCTTAACATCACGAAGGGCATTGCCAACACCGGAAACAGCAAGATAAGCATGAACCAAGGGCTAAAGACTATAGAAAGGCTTGTAGCAGGTAGGACGGTAATAGGAGCAAAAACCCACGCCAGCATCTTTCTGGTATACATTCGGTCAATCGGTTTCAGCGTAGCCTTTTCCCAGTGGAAGTCGGGATAAAGAAGCTTGGAAAAATCTACCGCAAAGCTTTTCGTAACACTAGGAATCAGAAAACGTGGGGCTCCCGTCATGTCATTCTCGCCGCCTTCCTGACCCAGTTTGGCGAAGCCAACCTGTTTTGGGTAAAGGTGAAAGCGAGATAAAAGCCGAGCTGCCCACGGTTGATCAATTTGCAGGCATTGAATTTTGCTTTCCAGCAGGCTTTTCTCTTGTCGTTCGAATAAACCTTTCGTGCGGTGAAAGCGCCCATGATGGCGAGTAAGGTGATAGTTATAGTTTGAAACCACAGCGCCAATTGCTGAGAGCATCAATAAGATAAAAGCAATGAAAAATAGAACGCTGATGAAAAAAGCGGTGAGAGCAGCGCCGCTCGTGCCGATAAGAGAGACAATTAAATTTTCGGTTTCTTGTGCGAAAGTATATTCGTCCCAATCTACCTGTGCCAATGAACCACCAATGATACCCGCGAATACCCAAATATTATTGTTGGAAAGGCCATAACGCACCAGCTCCGAAGCTGGTTGTTTAATAATGGTCTGTGCATCATCAGAGTCTGGTGCCGCAGTTAAAGTATCTTCAGCTACGGTACCTGTTTCCGAATGAACTTTGCTTTTTACCTTTAAAACGTTTTTGCGTATTTCCTCGGCCAATGAACGAGGGATGCCACCTAATCCTACCTCTTCGGAAGATGATCCTGCGCTTTCAATGGAAAGCACCACTAAACCAAAAGGCCTAAAATAGATGGGTTCTTTGAATGCCACATTTTGAATACGGTCAAATGTGAGAGTTAGTCGTTTACGTTTAAACACCCCCCGCTGAATAAGGAAGGTGTCATTTGCAATACGAAAACGGAACTTCAAATAGCTGAGTACGGCGCCTGCTAACAGAAAGACAACGGCGCCTGCAGCGATAAAGCCAATAATTAGCCAGCGATTTTCACCGGCGGTAAAAATAACGGCAGCTAAAGGCGCTAAACTTTGCACCCCTTGCTTCACAAAAGCAGAAATGAACTTTACAATATAATAAATAACGGCGTACGGCGACAGGCGCTGCCATTTGCCGGCATCAAGCTTTGTGGTTACCACAGTATCAGTTGGCATCTTTAGCCTCTGCCTCGCTTACACCAGCTTTTTCCATTACAAAGGCACGTAACTTACTCGACCGTTCAAATTCAAGTGCAGGGATTTTCATGTCGGACATGGCACCGCCAGCAGTGAAAAACTTCAGTGTGGTTAATTTGAATATACGTTCGAGTGGACCACTTTCAATTTCCACATGTTGGATGCGGTTATAAGGGAGAGATACGGTTTTTTTCCAGATCAAACCCGAACGATAATGAATATCTTTTTCCCGCATGCTGAAGCCCCGAGATTTAGCCACCATTGGTGCCCAAATAAATGGTGATAATGTCAGCAATAACCAGAGCACATAGAACCACCACTGAGTGAGCAACCAGCCATCGGCGACGAACCAATTTATCACTGCTGGTATAATCGCCAGAATGGTGAAGAAGATAGAAGATTCAATAATTAACGTGCGGGCATAGGTTGATGCCAGTGGTGCAAAATCAAGTTCTTCTACGGGCGGTACGGTGTTTTCAAGTACCACATTATTTTCAAAAACAGTATCTGACATATGTATTCCCCCTACATATGGTTGGCTAGAACGCGCCTGTTGGCTGCGCGGTTAATTTTCTAACCATATTTTCCTCGCTTGTCTCAAGTAATGTTAAATGGGTATAAGGCTCGAGTTATACAAGTATGTGAAGGAAGTATGCCTCATGGCACCACCGATTTTGAGTTTGCGTAATATTGATCTCCATTGGGGGGCTGATCCTGTGCTGGATAAGCTAGAAATGCATATCGGTGAAACTGACAGGCTGTGCCTTGTTGGTCGAAATGGTGCGGGTAAATCAACGCTGATGAAGTTGATCGCAGGCATTATTCAGGCGGACGATGGTGAGCGTTGGGTACAACCAGGTAGCCGTATCGCTTATCTGCCGCAGGAACCTGATGCCAGTGGTTATGATAACCTTTATGCCTATATCGCTGGTGGGCTTGATCCTGAGCAGGATCATGAAACATACCGTGTGGATGTACTGGTGGAGGATCTCAATATCAAGGCCGATGCAAGCCCATCAAGCGCTTCTGGTGGTGAACTGCGCCGTGCTGCACTTGCTCGTACGCTAGTAAGTGAACCTGATCTGCTACTGCTTGATGAGCCCACCAACCATATGGATGTCGGTACTATCGAGTGGCTTGAAGGATACCTTAAGGCATGGCGTGGGGCGATTATGCTTATTAGCCACGACCGAGCATTCCTGAATAACCTGACGAGCGCAACTCTATGGCTTGATCGCGGTAAAGTCCGGCGGATGGATGATAAGTTTGAAAAGTTTGAAGGCTGGCAGGAAAAAGTTTTCGAAGAAGAAGCGGAAAACCTTAAGAAACTGAATAAGCTTATCAAAGAGGAAACACGCTGGTCTGTAGAAGGGATCAGTGCACGTCGTACTCGTAACCAAGGGCGTCTTCGACGCCTTTATGATCTCCGTGATCAGCGCAAGAATATGATTAAGGCAGAAGGCAGTGTTACCATTACCATGGCTGGTGGTGAGCAGTCTGGCAAGCGTGTGATCGAAGCCAAAGACATCTCCAAAAAGTTTGGTGACCGTTCCCTGTTTGAAGATTTTACCGTACGTATTAATCGTGGTGACCGGGTGGGCATTATTGGGCCGAACGGGGTTGGTAAATCCACGCTACTAAAAATTTTGATGGGCGAGTTAGAGCCTGATACTGGAACGGTTAAACTGGGGACTAATCTGGAAACTAGAATTATCGACCAGAAACGTGCTGACCTTAAAGAAGATATGACCATTATGGATGTGCTCACAGGTGGCCGTGGTGAGTGGATCAAAATTGGCGAGGAAGATCGTCATGTAATGACCTACTTGAAAGAGTTTCTGTTTGATCCGAGTGTTGCCAAAATGCCGGTATCTGCTCTTTCTGGCGGAGAACGAAACCGACTGTTAATTGCGCTCAATTTCGCGAAGCAATCAAACCTGTTGGTGCTTGATGAGCCAACAAATGATTTGGATATGGATACCCTTGATCTGCTACAGGAAGTGTTGGCGGATTATAAAGGAACCATTATCCTTGTATCGCACGACCGAGATTTTCTTGACCGCGTGGTAACTAGCTCCATTGTGCTTGAGGGTGATGGAAGCATCACAGAATATGCAGGTGGATATACTGATTATAAAGCCCAGAAGGCGCTAACTGAGAAGCCAAAGGAAGAACCTCAAAAACTGAAGTCAAATGTGGTTTCTATCAAGGCAGCGCCAAAGAAAAAGGCCACAAAACTGTCGTATAAAGATCAAAGAGAATTGGATAACTTACCTGCGGAAGTGGAAAGCATGTCTTTCCAAATTGCCGAAATGGAAGCACAGCTCGCGGACCCCAATCTCTATGCGAAAGACCCGGCAAAATTCAGCCAGATCAGCAAGGAACTAGAAGCGAAACGAGAACTGCTTGATGAAAAAGAAATGCGCTGGCTTGAGCTTGAAGAACTGAAGGATAGCCTGAATAATTAAAGACAGGATTATATGGCGAAGCTGTTTGTTGATTTATGGTGGTTTGGTCTCAAGCAGGCATGGGCATGTATGTTTGGTGGGCTCTTGTTGTTTGGCATATTGCTGAGCCATTTTTTCTGGCCAGATGATGCTTTGCTTCCACGCTATGATTTTCTCTTTATTTATGCAGTCGTTATTCAGGCCAGTTTTCTGCTCTTGAAGTTGGAAACATGGGAAGAAGCCAAGGTTATCCTTATTTTTCACATCGTTGGTACGGTGATGGAACTGTTTAAAACCCATGTGGGTTCATGGAGCTATCCGGAAGAAAATTATATCCGGCTCTATGGTGTGCCGCTTTTTTCAGGCTTTATGTATTCAGCGGTGGGAAGTTTTTTGGCCCGCGTCTGGCGCGAGTTCGATTTTCGCTATAAGAATTACCCTCCTTTCTGGCAGACGCTGGTGGTGGGCATGGGGATATATGTCAATTTTTTCAGTCATCATTATGTCTGGGACTTTAGGCATATATTGATGCTGTCAGTAGTGCTGATGTTTCGCAGTACGTGGATTTATTTTTCTGTACGGGCAACACGGTATCGGATGCCAGTACTGCTCGCTATTTTCCTTGGGGCATTTTTTATCTGGTTTGCTGAAAATATTGCAACCTATAGCAATATATGGCTTTACCCAAACCAGATAGATGGGTGGCAACTGGTGCCAGTTAGCAAATTTGGTTCCTGGTTTTTATTGATGATTATCAGTGGCGTCTTGCTAACTACTATTCAAAAGCCTATGGAAGAAAATTGTAACGGTTAGTTTTGAGTATGTTTAATTCGGTCTTAAGGGGGAATTATGACTGAAAAATATACGTTTGAGCAAAATGTTATTGTTGAGTTATTTGCGAGTTTTGGAATTATGGTTCTCGCGCTGGCAGCCTTGATTGGTGCTTCGATCATGCTTGATTTTGGCATTCTGCTATACGTGTTGATCCCAGTGAGTGTTATCGCATTTCTGATGTGCCTGGTTTTTCCAATGTATCATGCTGTGAACCTTACAGGCAGCCTTCCTGGTGTTGATAAACACAGCAAGAAAGATGAGCTGGTAAAGCGGCATAAAATTCGCCACCCAAAGCTGCACCTTGTTGTTTTTCTGAATGTGATAGCACTTGCTGTTGGTGGGTATTTCCTCGTTGAGGGGTATTCCATCTATTATGTATCAATCATGTTTGTGCCTCTAGTTGCAGCTTACTGGCTGGCTAACAGTACGGTAGAGCTTGATGTGCCTAATGAACTGATAGAAATTATTCGAAAATCGGAAGTTGCCAGCGATTAATTTGGTGCCAGCTTTCTGATCGGCTGGCCTTTTGGGTGAACTCGAAAAACAATAAGCTCAGTGGGTTCTTCTTTTGTAATGGCGGTATGAATCATTTTTGCAGGTATGCGAGCGTGCATGCCTGCTTTCAGTAAAACATCCTCTTGATCATCAATCCTCAGAATTGTGCTGCCAGAAAGCACATAGAGATATTCCTCGGTAGGATGGTAATGACGTGCTGCTTCTGAGTTTGCAGCAACTGTTACTCTCGCCATTAAAACTTCATGGTTATCAATCCCAGTGATCGCTGACTTTAAGAGAGGTTCGGCAGAAATTGCTGGCTTTTTTTCTTCTGCGAAAGAGTGAATACTTGCGCACAGCGCGAGTGAGGTGAGTAAAATTTTTCTCATAACAATGTTCCGCTCGAATAATTTACTTGCTGAAGTGAAACCATAACATCCTGTCGCAAGTTTAACCTAATTTAGATGTACTTATTTATTTTTGGCCTCTCTGTTGCTTGGTATTTGATGCCGGGCAATTGATTGGGGACGAATATGCCTATTGAACAGATATCACCTACTTCATCCTATTTGTTGGTAAGTGGCGAGAGGAAGGAAACTTCAGGTAAAGAAGGGTTTCTTTCCATGTTACGCCAGTTTAATGCCGAAAACCTGCAAGGTTATGCGAAAGGAAAAGGTGGAACCACAGGTTCGCCAAACCTTTCGGTTAATTGGTGGCCGGAGAGATTTGAAACGGGAACTGAATATTCAGCAAAAAAGCTTGGCTTAAGTGTGGACGAGATGAAGGCAAAATTCGCCAATATCATTGAACGTGCGGAAGCAGAAGGAGGGTTCTCTGACCCTAAAACATTTCTGAAGTCGCTCTCATCTGAAGACAGGGATTTTCTGCGTATCGTTCAAGGGCACGCTGATCCTGTAAGTGATAAAGCCCTTGAAGCGTTTACAGAAGAAGCTGCCCTAAATTTCTTTCTTCCCCCCGGTGTGCAAGGAGATTGGGATGGTGATGGCCTATATCAAATTGGTCGAGCTGATACTTTTAGATTTCCGAGTAACCACACGCCTCAGCATGTAAAGGATGCCTGGGAAGATTTGACAAAAGATATGTCAAATGGGGAAAAGATGCTCGCTGAAGGGCGTTTTCTCATCAGTGTTCTTTCTGTAAATATTGATAGCGGGAAAACTCAGGTCAATTGGCCAGGTGATGAAGGGTGGAATAATCCTTACAGCAACCCAGCTTACGATTACCGAGAGCATGCGCTTGGTCGGCTTGAATGGAACGAGCATATTAAGGGACAGTTACCAGAGGGCCAATATCAGCGAGATAAAGAGTTTTGGACTAACTTTATTGAAGCCCTTGACCGACATCAGCCATCAGAACAGCTCGCTTAGCTATTCTTTTCTGGAAAGATCAAAGCTTTGAAATTAAGGTTGCTTTCCAAAAGGTGATCTTAATTTTTGGAAGGATAGTTCCCATTATTGATCTTGATATTCGTGCGGTAAATAGCCCTGAGCCATACTGGGATTTGCTTCTGCTCGCAGATCCATCACGTTCTATGATTGAAGAGTATTTAGCAGACGGGAAACTCTTCGCTGCGGCATGGGAGGAAACTGTAGTAGGCGTCTTTGTTATTGTACCGCTCGGTGAGAATGACTGGGAACTTAAAAACATTGCTGTTTCAGAAGAATGGCAGGGCAAAGGTGTAGGGAAAGCACTGATTGAAGGTGCCATCGAAGCCGTGAAATCCGAAGGCGGTACATATCTTGAGGTGGGAACCGGGAATTCAAGCATTGATCAAATTGCTTTTTACCAGAAAGCTGGTTTCCGTATGCAGCGCATAGCCAAGAATTTCTTCACACTGAATTACCCGGATATTATTATAGAAAACGGGATTGAGTGCAGAGATATGATCGTTTTTGGTATGGATTTGTAGGAGGGCAGTAATGCTTGCATTGATTACAGGAATGGCGATGTTAACTGCTGCCGAAATAGATCAGGCAGAGCAAAAGTGTTTACCACCGATGCCGGTACCGCACGCTAATAATGCGGTAGCAGCTGGAGTGATGCACAGTAAAATCCATTTGTTCTCTTTTGCTGGGCTAAAATCTGGCAAAACTTGGCAAGATACCTCTACAGAAGCATATATGTTTGTAGAAGGCCGCAAGGGCTGGGAGCGCTTGCCGGATTTACCTGTTGAAGAGGGGCGTCTCGCTGCTACTGCTGAGCTCGTGAATGAGCGTATCTACTATTTTGGCGGTTATACGGTCGCCGAAGATGGTAGTGAAAAGTCCACGCCTGAGAATTTTGAATATAATCCCTATGACCGTACATATACCCGTATTCCAGATATGCCGGTGCCAACAGATGATGCGGTAAGCTTCGTTTATCAGAACCGTTATATATACTTAGTTTCTGGTTGGCACGACGTGGGCAATATCCGTGATGTGCAAGTGTATGACACACTGGATAAGCGCTGGTTCAAAGCAACGGATTATCCGGGTACGCCAGTGTTCGGGCATGCGGGCGGTATTGTTGGAAATCAGTTCGTGATTGCGGATGGTGTCGCCGTTGTTGGCAAGGATGAAAACGGGCGTCGCAAATTTGATACTGTGAATGAAGGTTGGATGGGAACCATTGATCCTGCTAATCCAGCAAAAATTACATATAGGCGCCTGCCGCAACTTCCAGGCCGAGGGCATTACCGCATGGCTGGAGAAGGCGATGTAGAAGGTAACCGTATCTTGTTCGCTGGTGGTACACCCACAGCCTATAATTATTCAGGTATTGGATATGACGGCACGCCTGCTACTCCGAAAGCACATGTATTTGCTTGGGATTTTAACGAGGGTAATTGGGTGGCGCTTGAAGATAAAGTTACACCAACTATGGATCACCGTGGTCTAGTTCGCTGGCAAGATGACTGGCTTACCATTGGCGGTCTTTATAAAGGTCAGCGTGTTTCTGGTGCAGTTTCCATGATGTCAGGCTGTAAGTAATCTTCCTGATTTTGCTCCAATACCTGAGGCGAAATACTTTTAAGGAAGCCGATAAGTCTTAATCGGTCTTCTTCTTTGGTTAAAGCCCTGAAGGCTGCGTGACTACCTTGGCGCAGCCCTTTAAACTCTACGAAGAAAGCGTTGAGAGTGTTGTCGTTCCAAATATCATCCCAAGCTAGAAGTTGTTCGCTATATTGGAAGTTCGGGAAGGAGGCGATTTTCCTCCCGTATATGCCATATAGATTGGGCGCAATCTTGGCGGGTACGTTAGGTTGATAGCTATGGCAAACTTTACATGGCCTGAAGAGTTCTACCTCAGATAAAGCTTCTGGGTTTTCCAGATCAGAAATCTCTTCTCCTGCGAGCCATGCGATAAGAACCTCCCGGTCACGAGGGTTTCTGAAACCACGAAAATGCATTTTCGTACCTGGCTGTGCTTTACTAGGGCGAGTGAGGAATACATTCAGTTTCTCCGCTGTCCATACACCTTCTTCGGATAACAGACGCTCGCTATAGTCAAACCCCTTAATACTTGCGATATCTCGGCCGATTATACCTTCCAGAGAAGGGGCGGTTGCATATTGTCGAGGATCATTTGATTCATGACAGTTCAGGCAGTGTCTGTATAGTTTTTCAGCTTTATCGGAACTATTCACCGCGCCGGATAACAGGCTAAGTGTTATGATAAACGCTACCCAACGTGATTTCACTGGCATACCTCACTATGCTAGCTCGACTCCCAATATCTGGGTAATGGAGTATAGGTGAGGTTTCTTTGACTTATCTCAATTTTAGGTGGGATTAAAGACCGACATCCCAGCAATCTTTCACAGTCACATTCTGTATCCACCGGCCTTCCCAGCGGGCTTTCTTTTCCTCTGGTGGCAGGTTTTTGGGGCTAGCGGGTTCAGTGGCCGGGAATTTTTTAAGGTCCAGCATAGTGCGTTTGTTGAGCGCACCAATTCTGTGGTCACCCATATCGCAGGTAACAGCCGGCACAACGCCACAACGCTGGCATAGCCAGAAGCGTGCACTTTCACTACCTTGGGAGAACAGGTTAATAGCCGCTTCGTTTTGTACTTCAATTTCAAGGTTAGCTTCTGGTGTTGAAATCCATTCAGCACCGTGGATTGTGCAAAAATCACAATCACATGCGCGTGGGATCATTTCAGATGCTGGTGTTTCTGTTTCCAGCTTTACGGTAATGTTACCGCAGTAACAGCCACCAATCATCGTTGCCATAAGGTACTTCCTAACCTGTTTTTTATGGAAATCAGCTTAATCAGGCTTTCATGAATGCTCAAGGCTAATATTTGCCCTGTTCAAGCGCGGAAAAAATGGTAATAAAGGGCCAACTGCCGCCGCCTTCTGCTGTGCGGCGCAAGAAATTCTACAGAATTTAGGTACAGAGGATAACCATGGCTGGCCATTCCAAATTTAAAAACATCATGCACCGCAAGGGCGCTCAGGATAAAAAGCGTTCAAAAGTTTTCTCCAAGCTGAGCCGTGAAATCACAGTGGCTGCCAAAATGGGTGGCCCTGAAATGGATAGTAATCCCCGTCTTCGTCTTGCTGTTGCAACAGCACGCGGACAGTCTATGCCAAAAGATAACATTGAGCGCGCTATTCAAAAAGCTGCTGGTGGCGATGCTGAGAACTACGAAGAAATGCGTTATGAAGGTTACGGACCAGGCGGTGTTGGTGTTATCGTTGAAACACTAACAGATAACCGTAACCGTACAGCATCAGATGTTCGTACAATCTTTGGTAAAGCTGGTGGTAATCTTGGTGAAAGTGGTTCTGTTGGTTTTATGTTTGATCGTGTTGGGGAAATTAACTTCCCGGCAGATGCCGCTGAAGCGGATGACATGTTTGAAGCCGCGCTTGAAGCTGGCGCGGATGAAGTCGAATCAGATGATGATGGTCACGCGATCTATACAGAAGCATCAGATCTTCATGCAGTAGTAGCCGCTCTTACCGAAGCTCTTGGCAAAGAGCCAGAAGGCGCGAAGCTTATCTGGAAACCAAAAGAGCCAATGACACTGGATAAGGACGGTGCAGAGAAGCTAATGCGCCTGATTGATAACCTAGAAGATAATGATGATGTTCAGGTTGTGTTCGGTAACTATGATATTCCAGCTGAGGTTCTTGAAGAACTCGCAGGTTAATCACTTGAAATAAGCTCTGGGGAGGAGCGCTAAATTCATGCGTCTTTTAGGGCTTGATCCAGGCTTGCAAAAAACAGGGTGGGGTATTGTGGAAAGCCGCGGTACCCGCCTCACGCACATCGCGAACGGTGTGGTGAAATCTTCTCCAAAAAAATCCCTCGCAGAACGACTTGTGGAACTTCATGACGGTATCACAGAAGTGATTACTGAGTGGCAACCAGCAAGCTGCGCGGTGGAAGAAACCTTTGTTAATAAAAACCCGACCAGTACGCTGAAGCTGGGCCAAGCTCGTGGTATCGCACTTCTCGTGCCTTCCATGGCTGGTATTAGCGTGGCCGAATATACACCAAACCACGTAAAAAAATCTGTTGTGGGTGTTGGGCATGCCGCTAAAGAGCAGGTGGATGCCATGGTACAGGTTCTTTTGCCCGGGATAACCATTAATGGCCCTGATGCGGCCGATGCTTTGGCAGTTGCAATCTGCCATGCGCATCATATGGTAAGTATGCAGAATATGGGAGTATTGGGTCGGTGATCGCGAAATTAAAAGGCTTTGTTGATAGCGCTGGTGAAGATTGGGCCATCATTGATGTAAACGGCGTTGGCTATTTGGTGCACGCAAGTACGCGTACCCTGAATGAAATGCCGCGCGCTGGCGAAGCTTGCGGCCTGCATATTGAAACAGTGGTACGGGAAGATGCCATTACGCTCTTTGGCTTCGTTGATGTTGCCGAGCGCGATATGTTCCGACTTCTCACAAGCGTGCAAGGGGTTGGCGCTAAGGTAGGCCTCGCTATTCTTTCTGCTCTTCAACCAAATGAGCTTCAGAATGCGATTGCCGCACAGGATAAAACTGCTGTTGCACGTGCCAAAGGTGTTGGCCCCAAGGTAGCAACGCGTATCGTGACAGAGCTGAAAGATAAAGTTACAGGTCTCGTGTTCCAGAAACCGGGCGTTCAAATGCCTGCAGGCAGTACGCCAGCAGCCCCCGCAAATGCTGGTGCGCTTGAAGATGCTGTGTCAGCGCTTGTTAATCTTGGCTACAAACCAACGGATGCTCACGGTGCCGTTGCACGTGTTATAAATGAACTTGGCGAAGATGCTGATGTTGGAACGCTTGTGCCTGCGGCCCTTAAAGAATTGAGTAGCATTCTATGACCGACGAACAGGATAGAATAGTAAGCGGTGCAGAGAGCGGCGGAGATGTTATTGATGCTGGTCTTCGCCCACAAGCACTTGATGATTTTATTGGTCAGAAAGAAGCGCGAGAAAACCTTTCTGTATTTATTGAGGCGGCCCGTGCACGTGGTGAAGCCATGGATCATGTGCTGTTCTTTGGCCCTCCTGGTCTTGGTAAAACCACACTGGCTCAAATTGTTGCTCGCGAACTCGGTGTAAATTTCCGTGCCACGTCAGGACCTGTGATTTCAAAAGCAGGTGACTTGGCGGCACTTCTTACTAATATGCAGGAACGTGACGTTCTATTTATTGATGAGATCCACCGATTAAACCCTGCTGTTGAAGAGGTGCTCTATCCCGCGATGGAGGATTTCCAGCTTGACCTGATTATTGGTGAGGGCCCTGCTGCTCGTTCCGTGAAAATCGATCTGCCGCGTTTCACTCTTGTGGGTGCTACAACGCGTTCTGGTCTTATAACCAAACCGCTCCGGGACCGTTTCGGCATTCCAACACGGCTTGAATTCTATAAAGTTGAAGAGCTGACTGAAGTGGTAACACGCGGTGCAAGGCTTCTTGATTTGAAGATGACAAAAGACGGTGCGCGTGAGGTAGCCGCACGTTCTCGTGGTACGCCGCGTATTGCCGGGCGTTTATTACGTCGAGTGCGCGACTTCGCCCTTGTTGCGGAAAGAGAAGAGGTGGATGCTGTTGCTGCAGATGCGGCTCTTACCCGCCTTCAAGTGGACAATATCGGCCTTGATACAATGGACCGAAGATATCTTTCTTGTATCGGCGAGACATATATGGGCGGACCGGTTGGTGTTGAAACACTGGCTGCAGCGCTCTCGGAACCTCGAGATGCAATTGAAGATATTATTGAACCTTATTTGATGCAGATTGGCCTCGTGCAGCGTACACCGCGTGGCCGTATGCTCTCGCCTGATGGCTGGCGTCATATGGGGTTAACACCGCCTCCGACAAAAGAAGGCGGCAGCCAGTTTGATCTGCTTGGAGGAAAGTGATGAGTGATGCGGTAGTGCCAGCAGAAGGCATGTGGAAAGAAGGTGTTTTTCACTTCCCAATCAGAGTTTACTACGAAGATACTGATGTTGGCGGCATGGCTTATCATGGTCGTTACGTGAGTTTTTTTGAGCGAGTGCGTTCAGAAAGTATTCGCGGTACGAAGGCTGATGTTGATTTCCTTTTTGGTATTCCTGATGAAGAAGGTGGTCCTCTTACGTATGTGGTGAGCAACCTCAATATAAGCTACAAATCTCAATCAAAATTAAATGATCTGCTTATTGGTCATAGTATGGTCACAAAAGTACGCGCTGCTGCTATTGAAGTGAAGCAGTGGATCAAACGTGGTGACGAAGTGATTGCGGAAGCAGAAGTACTTGTTGCTGTTATTGGAGAAGATGGGCGCCCCAAACGCTGGCACCCGGAAGCACGTGCTTGCTGGAAAGATTGGTATGATGCAGCAAAAGCTGCTGGACATGTTTAAAGAGATTAGTTTGCACCAACCTGGTGTAGGGAGAGTATGATGCAGAATGAAGCCGTCGAAGCGGTTCAACTGGGTGGTAATGCACCAGATTTTTCCATTATCGGTATGTTTCTTCAGGCCGATTTTATCGTTCAGACTGTGATGATCTTGCTTGTTACATCAAGTATTTGGGGATGGTCGATCATTTTCAATACCTGGAAGCGTGTAAAAGAAGCTCGTGCGAAAGCAGATAGTTTTGAAGAAACTTTCTGGTCGGGCAGTAGCCTTGATGAGCTATATGCACGCATGAAAGCTGCACCAACACATCCGCTTGCAGCGGTGTTTGTAGCAGCGATGCGCGAATGGCAGCGCAGCTTAAGCGCGCCTCACAGTGGTGTGGATAAAATTACGGTGCAGGACCGAATTTCAAAGGTAATGCATGTTACTACTGGTCGTGAGATGGACCGCCTTGAAGGCCAGGTTGGTTACCTGGCAACCATTGGCTCTGCTGCACCATTCGTAGGCCTTTTTGGTACGGTTTGGGGTATTATGAACAGCTTTACAGCGATTGCGCAGGCTTCCGATACCTCGCTCGCAACGGTGGCCCCCGGTATTGCTGAAGCGCTTTTGGCGACTGCTCTTGGTCTTGTGGCTGCGATCCCTTCTGTTATTGCATACAATAAGCTCTCTACAGACCTTGGCCGTTATGCAAGCCGTGTTGAAGGTTTCTCGGATGAGTTTGCTGCAATCCTCTCGCGTCAGCTAGACGAAAGAGGGCACTAGAATGGGCGCGACTGTTACAGGCGGCGGAGGCCGCAATGGTGGAGGCAGGAGAGGGCGTTATCGGCCCCTTGCTGAGATTAACGTAACACCGTTTGTGGATGTTATGCTTGTTCTGCTGATTGTTTTCATGGTGGCGGCACCGCTCCTTACTGCTGGTGTTCAAGTCGACCTGCCGAAGGCGCAAGCCAAGCCGCTGCCACAAGATAATAAACCTCTTGAAATTACCATTAATCATGAAGGTGCCATATTTCTTGTCGAGACTGAAATCGGCCTGAATGAGCTGGTTCCTCGTCTTACTGCGATTGCTGGTAATAACAAGGAAACGCGCATTTATGTGCGTGGAGATACCAAGCTTGATTACGGGCAGGTAATGCAGGTTATCGGTGCTATTAATGCTGGCGGCTTTACCCGAGTGGCATTGGTGGCAGAACAGAACTAGGGTTTCGAGGCAGAAAGCGTGAAATCAAACACTTCAACAGGATTGGCTTTTGGCTGGGTTGTCTCAGTTCTGCTGCATGTAGGTGTTGTGGCTTTTGCCTTTGTGGGTTTGCCGTATCTTACCCGGCCTACACCCGCGCCTCCACCACCTGTTGCTATCGAATTTGTTAAAATTGCTGCCAAAACGCAGCAGGTAATCCCTGAACAGGAAAAGCAGCAGGAACAAGAACAAGAGCAGGAACGTAGCAAGTTTGCTGCGTCTGCAGTGCAGGAAGCAGATTTGGCAGATGCTGTGCCACTGCCAGAAAAGCAAACCCCTAAAGTTGTTCCAAAGCCTAAGCCGAAACCAAAACCTCAGCTTTCTGAAGCCAGAAAACTTGCCAGTGCTATTCGCCCGAGGTCTAAGCCTAAGCCACCGTCAAGGCTTAAGGTTTCTCAACTTCAGCGCGCGCTACTTGATAAAGCCGCCAAAGAGCAGAATGAAGTAACGAAGAAATCTGATAAGCCGAAGGAAGAGAAGAAAAAGGCGGATGAGCCTAAGAAAAAGCCTAGTGCTTTAGCGGGCCTTGCAGGGCGTCTTGCAACAGCTTCTATCCGTGATGCGCTTAGCCAAAAGTTGGCGGGTTGCTGGAACTTTCCAACAGGTGCTAAAAATGCTGAAACATTTCAGGTGAAGGTGCGTATTTCACTTCGTGAAGATGGAAATCTGCGTCGTCAACCCGAGATTGTTCAATCGGGCGATATGAGCCAAGGTTTTTACCGCGTGTTTGTTGAAAGCGCTCGCCGTGCTGTGCTTAACTGTGCACCATATTCGGATGTTGCCAAGTCACTGTTCGATTTGGGCGAAAACACAATTGATTTTAATTTTGATGGCGCTGAGTTCGCCGGGGGATAACAAGTATCATGCCACTTGCTGCCGTTCGTAAGATTATCGGTTTATTCGTGATTGCCGTGCTCGGTACTGTCGCGGCACATGCCCAGTTGCAAGTTGATGTAACCGGCGCCACTCGCGATCCTGTGCCGATTGCAGTACCCGACTTCGCTCCGGTAACTGATGTTGAAACGCCAGCTGGTCGTTTATCAGAAATTGGTGCAAGTATTAGCGAGGTTATTACGAACAATCTTGTATCTACTGGCCTATTCAGGGCTGTACCTGAAAGTGCTTTCATTGAAAGAATTACTGCGGCGCGAGAGCTTCCCAGTTTTGCATCTTGGCGCCCGCTTGCAGTTCAAGGTTTGGTAACTGGGCGTATCGAAATCCTTCCAAATGGTAATCTTCGTGTCGAATTCCGTCTTTGGGATGTTGTGGCCGAACTTCAAATGGAGGGTGTTGGTTATAATACACCTGTCTCTAATTGGCGCCGGATTGCACATGTGATTTCTGACCGTATATATACGCGCCTTACTGGAGAAGACGGTTATTTTGATACGCGTATTGTTTATATCGCTGAACAAGGTGGTGCTACTGAGCGTAAAAAGCGTTTGGCTATCATGGACCAAGATGGTGCAAACCAACAGCTTCTTACTGATGGTAGTTATCTGGTTCTTACACCGCGTTTTAGCCCGAACCGTCAGGAAATTACGTTCCTGAGTTACTATAATGATAACCCACGGGTTTATCTGTTTAACATTCTCTCAAATCGGTTCGAGGTGCTGGGTGATTTTCCTGGAATGACATTTGCACCTCGCTTTTCACCGGATGGCAATAAGGTGATTATGACCCTTGCGCGGAACGGTAATTCAGACATTTATGTGATGGATTTACGTACCCGTAAAGTAACACGTCTTACAGATAATCCTGGCATTGATACATCGCCTTCGTATTCGCCGGATGGTCGCAAAATCGTATTTAACTCTGACCGTGGTGGTAGCCAGCAGCTTTATGTAATGGATGCTGATGGTTCTAATGTGCACCGTATCTCGTTCGGTAACGGTCGTTATTCTACACCTGTGTGGTCGCCGCGTGGTGATTTGATCGCGTTCACAAAAATTGGCCAGCGTAAGTTTCGTATTGGCGTGATGCGCCCGGACGGTAATGCTGAGCGGTTGTTGACAGATGCATACCAGGATGAAGGACCGACTTGGTCGCCAAATGGCCGTGTGTTGATGTTCTTCCGTACAACACCGTTTGACGGTACTCCAGAAGGCGGTAAACCGAGCTTGTGGTCGGTAGACCTTACCGGGCATAATGAGCGCAGGGTAAACACACCTTACGATTCTAGCGACCCTGCATGGTCTCCACCACTGCCAGTAACACAGCGTGGTAGATAAAGGAAACGGCGCCTTGAGCGCCGTTTTTTATTGCAAATGTTTTTGAAGAATATTGAAGCGCTCTTTTGCTATTTTGGTGTTTTCATCATTTAACCGTTTGATGATTGTTTTATCTGTTCCTTTGGCACACGCAAGAGCCAGATGTGATTTACGCCAAAGGTAGCTTAATTGAGGCTCTTCATAGCCCAGAGACTTAGTGGTGGGTTTGATTTCAATAACACCCGTTAGCAGAAAATCAGCTCTGCCGTGGTAAAGCATGGCGATGGCGCCTTCATCTGAATTCGAAGTGATGATCTTGGCATCACTATTGTTGCGGAGCATTTCTATACTGGCGGTGCCGTCTGTCCCCGTTACTGTATAATTCTTTAAATCTTGAAGGGATTTAATATTGTATGTGGTTCCGGGTTTTGAAAAGAAGCCCCAACCACCTTCAACGAGTGGGCCTACCCATTCAAAACGGTTTAATCGGGCTGGTGTTTTATTTACCGAAAACATGCAAACATTCGGGTTTTCTTCCGCGAGCCTTAAGCCGCGTTTTCTTGGAAGAACCATCAGGCTGTAACTAACATTTGCGTTTTTCATGAGAAGCTGAATCATCTCGACAGACGCACCAACTAACTCACCTGTTTCTTTATCTGTATAACTGTACGGATGATTTTCTTCTGTTACTAGCTGAAGAGTAGGGTGAATGTTGTCAGTTAATAACATTAGTCCAGCTGAGATTAAGGAAACAAAAGACATACTCACCCCTATATAATAAGCCTTTGGTAAAGAGTGACGTTAGATGTGTATTTGGTCAACAGGAAACTAGTCTCTCGGTTGATAATCTATTCTTTGAGAGTTAAGTGTATTCAGCCGTTTAATGATTGCGGGATCGGTTTCTTTGCCGCAGCCCATGCTAAGTATAGCTTTGCGCCAGTAGTAAATCATTTTAGGCTCAGGGAGTTCCTGTTTTCTCACTGTACTGGTTACATCAATCACGCCGCCAGACATGATATCAACACGTCCTTTAATCAGCATGTTAAGCGCTACATCGTCGGTGGGTGTGAGTACCATATCGAAGCCACCCAGTTCCTTTAGTTTAGATGTATTGGCGGTACCATCTGTGGCAGCGATTTTATATTGGCGAAGATCGTCAAGAGACTTTGCCGTGATCAAGCTTTCTGATCTTTTATAAAAAGCCCAGCCACCGATAAGAATTGGGCCAACCCATGTGTAACGCGGTAACCGTTCTGGCGTTTCGTTAAAGGCAAAGATGCAGTGGTTTTTCTTTAAGGCTTCTCTTTTACCTCGTTTATGGGGCATCACAGCGAGGGTGTATTGGATATCAGCCTTCCTCATAAGAGAGAAAATGATTTCAGAAACAGTCCCTGTTACTTTGCCTGTTGTTTGATCCGTATGTGTGAAGGGATAATTTTCTTCAGTAATTAAATGAAGTTGCTCATCTATCGATATAGGTGTCGCTTGCAAAAGAGCGGCACTGGCGAGTGATAACAGGAAACTCATCTTCAAACCCAAACGTGAAAATATTCATAAATATTATTCTATAGAATGGTTAACAAAGTTTCCTGTTTCTTTTAGCTATCGTTATTTGAGTTTGGGAACTGGAAATTTAATATCGCCACGACATAAAAACCAAGGATTAAGGAAGGTTTTGAGGTCTTTCGCGTAGGTAAGGGGTGATCCGTCTGAAATTTCAACATGTCCGCCTGCTGCCAAAAGTACAGCATGAGCAGCCGCCGTATCCCATTCGCATGTTGGCCCAAGGCGTGGATATAAATCCGCTTCACCTGTCGCCAGGAGGCATAATTTCAAGCTCGATCCAATGGAAACATTTTCTGCACCGGGGAAATGTTTCAGATATGCTTCTAATTCTGGAGATCTATGGGATTTACTGGCAACAATAACGAGGTTGTCTTTATCTGCGGCGCGGGTCGAAATTACTTGTTTATTCACAAGTTTGCCATCTGCGACATCGGCGATCCACGCACCTTCACCTACAAGGCCCCAGTAACATTTGTTCATAGCAGGTGCCAATACAAAGCCCATGATGGGAGTGCCGTCTTTAATCAATCCGATGTTAACAGTAAAATCTGATCCCTTTTTAATGAACTCTTTTGTACCGTCCAACGGGTCTACCAACCAGAAGGTGCCGCCCGAAATGTCAGGGCATTGCCCTTCAGATTTTGCTTCCTCACCAACAATAGGAATGTCAGGAGCCATCGTCTGCAGAGCCGCGGTTATTATTTCTTCGCCTTTGCGGTCTGCCTCAGTAACGGGAGATTGATCGGCCTTTCCGTAAACCTTGAAGTCCGAGTGATATACATCCATCACCACATCGCCAGCTTGAAGAATAGTGGTTAGAATAGGTTCAATTAAGGCGTTCATTTCCATGTAGGATGACCTTCAAATATTTCTTATGTGACATATTCCCTTGGCCCTGTAATAATCCTTCTATAGAGTTATTAGATAAGGCCATTTGTGGATTTAGTGGCACAATTTTTAAAACGCCACAAGTAATGCATACTATTCGACTGCAGGAGATAATTTATGCCTAAAATGGATTTCGCAGCCTTATTGTGCTCGCGGCTTTGCCATGATCTGGTAAGTCCAGTGGGGGCAATTAATAATGGGCTTGAAATTCTTGAGGAAGAGCAGGATGCAAGTATGCGGGATGCTGTTCTTGATTTGATTTCCAAATCCACTCAACAAACAGCAAATAAACTGCAGTTTTTTAGACTCGCTTTTGGAGCTGCGGGCGGTTTTTCTGAGCACTTGGATGTATCTGAGGCTGAAAAAGCTATGCGTGCGTTGCTCAGCGGTAGCCGTGTAGAATTGGAATGGCAGTCTTCTGTGCGTAGCTTGTCGAAAAACGTCGTAAAGTTGCTGTTAAATTTAGGCCTTACTACGTTTGAAACATTAATCCGCGGCGGAAGCTTGCGTGTTGAAGTATCCGAGGATAGTAATCAATACACGCTGAAGATGACTGGGGTGGGGAACCGGATCATTCTACAGGAAGGTGTTAAGGCAGCTTTATTAGGGGAAGTTTCTGAAGAAGAAGTAGAACCTAGAACAGCTCCGGCTTTTCTGGCGGCAACAATAATAGGGGAATGTGATGGGCAAATTACAATCAATGATATTGATGGCGAGACGTTAGAAGTGAAAGCCGTAATAATTTCAGATAATTAATTCTGAAATAATGTGTAATATTTTACACGTTCTTAACCTTTTTCGTCAAATTTGGGGCAATGGTGAATTGTTTGGTAACCAGCCTCATAATTCCTGACTTTAGTATTTTTCCATGCAGGGGCGACCGAGATGGATGATCTGTTAAATGAATTCCTAACCGAAACAGCGGAAAGCATTGATGTTGTTGATATTGAGCTTGTGAAGCTCGAACAAGATCCTAACAACAAGGAAGTATTGGATAATATCTTCCGCCTAGTGCACACAATTAAAGGTACATGTGGCTTCCTTGGGCTACCAAGGCTTGAATCAGTAGCGCATGCATCTGAAAACGTACTTGGCAAATTCCGAGATGGTGAACTTGAAGTTTCCGAGCATTCGGTAACGGTGATTCTCGAGAGTTTGGACCGTATTAAAGAAATTCTCGCTGGCCTTGAGGCAACGGAAGAAGAGCCTGATGGTGATGATAGTGATCTGATCAATCGTCTGGACGCGATTGCTGAGGGTGCAGACGCGGCGCCTGTTGAAGATGAGCCTGACACCGTTGATGGCGAGATTGTTGATACAACACTTGGGCGTGCACTGAAGCCTGGTGAAGTATCTCTGGAAGAGCTTGAAGCTGCATTTGCAAATGCACCGGGCCCTGAAGATACGGCGGATGACACGGTACCTGAACCTGAAGCAGCAGCCCCGGCTTCATCTGGTGGTTCTCTTTACGACCGTGTTGGTGGTGAAGATAGTGTGGCGGTGGCCGCGCATTTGATTGCGACACGTATCGCAAATGATGATCAGCTTAAGAAGTTTTTTGAAGCTGTCGCGATTGATCTTCGTAAATCGAAGTTCCTTGGCCTGATGATGGCTCTCTTTAAGGATGATATTGATGCGGCGGACACCATTGGTCGTCAACTGGTAACGGTTACAGGCTTTGGTGATGGGCACTTTGATAAGATGCTTAAACTTGTCAAAGAAGCTCTCGTTGAATGTCAGGTATCAAGTGATGATGCCGATGAAGCGGTGATGACATTTGAACTTATTCGCGAAGCTGTTGTGAATGCTTCGAAGGAAGTTGCAAAATCCACCCCAAATAAAGCAGGTACCGAGCAGAAAGCAGGCCCGGCCGCTGGTGCTTCAGGTCCTGCAAAAGAGACGAAGAAGGTATCGCAGTCTATTCGTGTGAACGTGGAACTGCTTGAAGATTTGATGAATATGGTTTCAGAACTTGTTCTGACCCGTAACCAGCTTCTGCAGATTACACGTAATCTGGATAATACAGAGCTTGCAGTACCGCTTCAGCGCCTTAGCCAGTGTACTACTGAGTTGCAGGAAAACGTGATGAAAACGCGGATGCAGCCAATCGGTAACGCTTGGGCAAAACTGCCGCGTATTGTACGTGACTTGACAGTCGAACTTGATAAGAAAATTGAACTTGAGATGATCGGTGCTGACACAGAACTGGATCGTCAGGTTCTTGAGCTTATCAAAGACCCGCTTACTCACATGGTTCGTAACTCTGCCGATCACGGTATTGAGACACCTGCAGTGCGGATGGCAAATGGTAAGCCTGAGCAAGGTACGATTACTTTGAATGCTTTCCATGAAGGCGGTCACATCATCATTGAAATTAAAGATGATGGTGCAGGTATTCCGGTTGCTAAGCTTGCGAAGAAAATTTTGGAAAAAGGTCTGGCGACGGAAGCAGAACTTGCTGAAATGTCAGATAATCAAATCCAGAAATTCATTTTCCACCCAGGTTTCTCTACAGCGGAGCAGGTAACAAGTGTTTCCGGCCGTGGTGTAGGGATGGACGTTGTGCGTTCAAATATCGAGAAAATCGGTGGCACCATCGACATGACCTCGGTTGAGGGCAAGGGCACAACGTTTGATATCAAGATCCCACTGACACTAGCAATTGTTGCTGGCCTTATCGTTAAGGCACAGGAAGAGCGTTATGCAATTCCTCAAATCAGCGTACTTGAGCTGGTGCGTGCTTCAGCGAATTCAAGCAATAATTCAGAACATAAGATTGAGACCATTAACAACGCGCCTGTTCTTCGTTTGAGGAACCGTTTGTTGCCGCTTGTGTATCTAAATGAAGTGCTTGGCTTTATGACACGCGAAGAAATTGATGCACGTGAAGAAGCTGATGATTTCATTGTTGTAACACAGGTAGGTCCATTCACTTTTGGTATCGTTGTGGATCAGGTGTTCGATACCGAAGAGATCGTTGTGAAACCTGTTGCACCTATCCTGAAGGATTTGGATATTTACTCAGGTAATACTATCCTCGGTGATGGTAGTGTAATTATGATCCTTGATCCAAACGGTATTGCATCTCTTGCGAATAATGGTGTTCAGGATCAACAGCAAGATGCTGATGGTGAGCAAGAAGCCGTGCAACGAGCTAGATACGACGAAACAGAGAGCATGCTTGTGTTCACCGCTGGTGGTGGTAATCCTAAAGCTGTACCGTTAGCTCTTATTGCTCGACTAGAGGAAATCGATACTGCTGATGTTGAGATTTCAGACGGTCGCCATATGGTTCAATATCGTGGTAACCTCATGCCTCTCATTAAAGCAAACCCGGATATGGAGTTGTTGGAAGAAGGCAGGCAGCCAGTTCTTGTGTTCACTGACCGTGAATACACAATGGGCCTCGCGGTTGATGAGATTAAAGATATTGTAGAAGAGAAGCTTGATGTAAAACTGGCTTCTAATCAGGCTGGTGTTGTTGGTTCTGCGGTAATTGCAGGAAAAGCTTCCGAAGTTATTGATGTATCTTATTATTTGAACCTGGCATTCTCAGATTGGATGCGTTCTGGTGAGATGGTTGAAGAAGGTTTGGATAATCGTGGCCTGCAACTGCTTCTTGTCGATGATAGTGATTTCTTCCGTAATATGGTGAAACCGGTTCTAACAGTAGCGGGTTATAGTGTTGCTACTGTTTCGAGCGCTGCTGGTGCACTTCAGATGATGGAAGACGGTCAGATGTTTGATTTGATTATCTCTGACATCGAAATGCCGGATATGAATGGATATGAATTCGTTGCGGCAGCTAAGGCTGATGATCGCTGGGCGAGTACTCCAATCGTTGCTTTGTCGTCTCTTGCGAAAGAGAAAGATATCAACAGAGGGTATGAGGCTGGCTTTGATGATTATGTAGCGAAATTCGATAAGGATACGCTGCTGAGAAGTCTGGCACAGCAACTTAAAATCAAAGGAGATGCAGCATGAATGATCTCGTAGTGCGTGATGATTTAAGTGTTGTAGCTGTCGGCACTGGTAGTCAGGATTTTGTAACCATCAAACTTGCTGGCCAGACATTGGGTATCCCGGTTCTTGCTGTGCATGATGTGCTAAATGCCCAGAAAATTACCAAGATCCCGCTGGCCCCTAAATGGGTTTCTGGTGTGTTGAACCTGCGTGGTAGAATTGTAACCGCCATTGACCTGCGTAACCGCTTGGGGCTTGATCCGCTTGAAGGCGATAAGCAAAGCATGTCAGTTGTAGTAGAGCATAACGAAGAACCATATAGTTTGCAGATTGATTCTGTGGGAGAAGTATTATCTCTCGATGATCAGCTTTTCGAACGTAATCCGGTGACGCTTGACCCTCGTTGGAGAGAAGTGAGCCGTGGTATTTACCGTTTGGAGGGGGAATTGTTACCGATTCTGGATGTAGACAAACTTCTTGCCTTTGAAACTCAAGGAAAAGCTGCTTAAACTAAGGTGAAGCGGTTTCCCCTTTTCAAAGGATATTTTGGGAGATACTGAATATGAAACTCTGTCTTGTTGTCGATGATTCCAGAGTGATTAGAAAAGTCGCAAGGCGCATTCTGGAAGAACTGAACTTCGAGATTGAAGAAGCTGTTGATGGACAGGACGCGCTCGATGCGTGTGATCGTAACCTGCCTGATGTGGTTCTTCTTGATTGGAATATGCCGGTTATGGACGGTTTGCAGTTTTTAAAAACGCTGCGTGCCAAAGATGGTATTGAACAGCCAGTTGTTGTTTTCTGTACAACAGAGAACGATATGTCACACATTCGCACAGCAATTGAGGCGGGTGCCAACGAGTATATTATGAAGCCGTTTGATCGTGAAATCATCGAGGCTAAATTCTCGCAAGTTGGTTTGATTTAATCAGGATAATTGAGTGCACTCTATTGTGAGCAAGGCATCTGAAAGCTTAAAAGAGCCGGGTCCATACCGTGTTATGGTGGTGGACGATAGTGCCATTATTCGTGGATTTCTTTGTAGGTATTTATCAGAAGACCCAGATATCGAAGTGGTAACAACAGCTAATAATGGCGCTGTTGCACTACGGCAGATTGAAAAGCACGATCTCGAAGCGGTTGTGCTTGATATTGAAATGCCTGAGATGGATGGGATGACGGCGCTTCCAAAATTAATTGAGAAGGTGCCGGACATTAAAGTTGTTATGGCATCTACGCTTACGCGTAAGAATGCTGAGATTAGTTTGCGTGCTTTACAGATGGGCGCGGTGGATTATGTTCCAAAGCCGGAAACAGCACGTTCAGTGAATGCTAATATCGATTTTCGCCGTGAATTGGTGGATAAAGTTAAAGCATGGGCGGGGCGTAGGCGTTCCAAGCGTGGTGAGGCATTGCCTGTGTCTGCAAAAGCAGCGACAGGGCCTGCAACAGCTCGTGAAAGCGTAGCTTTCGCGAAACCTGAAGCAAAAGCAAAACCTGCTGGCTTTGTAGCAGCGCCAACTAGACCAAAGCCTACTCCTGTGGTGACACGCGCTGTAAAGCCTGAAGCAGCCGTTGCGCCGCAAACTGGTGGCACAGCGTTTACACTGCGTAAGCAGATGGGTATTCCGAAGAAACCACAAGCTCTTCTTGTTGGATCTTCAACGGGTGGACCACAGGCGCTGATGAAGTTTTTTGGGCAATTTAAAGATAAGCAACCAAAGGTACCTATCCTGATTACCCAGCATATGCCAGCAACTTTTACGGCCATTCTTGCAGATCACCTCGGGCAGACAACTGGATGGCCTTCGCAGGAAGCGGTTGATGGTTTAGAGCTGATAGGCGGTAATATTTATGTTGCTCCGGGCGGTAAGCACATGGAAGTGGCAGAAGAAAATGGTAAAAAAATTGTTCGGTTAACGGATGATCCACCAGAAAATTTCTGCAAGCCAGCGGTTGATCCACTCTTTAGAAGTGCGAGTAAACTATATGGTGGTGCTACACTTGCCGTTATTTTAACCGGCATGGGGCACGATGGTCTAAAAGGGGCCAGAGATTTGGTGAGAGCGGGGGGTACGCTCTTGGCACAAGATGAAGCGTCCAGCGTGGTGTGGGGTATGCCAGGCGCCGTAGCGACAGCAGGGCTTTGTACTGAGGTGCTGTCTATTGATGATTTGGGCGACGCGACTGTGAAGCGGTTGCAAGGAGGACACTAGTGAATACAGCTGATTTTGACTTTCTCGCAGGGACTCTGAAAGAGCGGTCAGGCCTGATGCTGACACCGGACAAGGTGTATCTCCTTGAAAGTAGGCTGACGCCACTTGCACGGAAACGAGGCCTGGATACACTTGATGCACTGGTCCAGAAATTACGGATGAAGACAGATCAGACGTTGTTGAAAGATGTGACGGAAGCGATGACTACAAATGAGTCGTTCTTCTTCCGTGACAACACACCGTTTGATCTTTTCAAAAATCATGTGTTGCCAGCAATGGAAAAGGCACGTGGTACACAGAAACGTTTACGCATTTGGTGTGCAGCTGCTTCAACAGGGCAGGAGCCGTATTCGCTTGCGATTTTGTTGAAAGAGGCAGGTATTAAGTATAGCAATTGGAATATTGAAATTGTTGGCACAGATATTTGTACGCAGGTTCTTGAAAAGGCTAAGGCCGGCAAATATAGCCAGTTCGAAGTACAGCGTGGTCTGCCAATTCAGCTACTTATCAAATATTTCACGCAGGAAGGCGATGTTTGGCAGTTAAGCGATGATATTCGCAATATGGTAAAATTCCGCCCATTTAACTTGCTTGATAACTTTGCGGCACTGGGTACGTTTGATGTGATTTATTGTCGTAACGTATTGATTTATTTTGATCAGAAAACTAAAGGCCAAGTGCTTGACCGTATGCGTAAAGTTTTGGCGAGTGATGGAACCTTGTTCCTTGGTGCTGCAGAAACCGTTCTGGGTATTACAGATTCTTTCAAACCTGTTAAAGGCCAGCGAGGAATGTATGTTCCGTCAGATGGTACTGCGGAACAGTTGATGGGGTTGGGTTAGAAAATCCAACCTTTTTAGGAATAGATACAAAAAAAAGCGGCTTGAAGGCCGCTTTTCTTTTACCTGTATTTGCAGGCCTTATCCAGCGGCTGCATCTACTTCATTTTCAGGATTACGAAGAACATATCCACGCCCCCAAACGGTTTCAATATAGTTGTCGCCTTCAGAAGCTGCCGCTAGCTTTTTACGGAGCTTACAGATGAATACATCAATAATTTTCAGCTCAGGCTCGTCAATGCCGCCATAAAGATGGTTTAAGAACATCTCTTTGGTTAACGTGCTGCCCTTTCTCAAGGAGAGGAGCTCAAGCATCGCGTATTCTTTACCAGTAAGATGGACGCGCTGGGAGCCAATTTCCACCGTCTTAGTATCAAGGTTAACAGCTAACTTGCCTGTCTTGATAATAGACTGTGAATGACCTTTAGAGCGGCGTACAATCGCATGGATACGTGCAACTAATTCCTCTTTATGGAAAGGTTTAGTCATATAGTCATCGGCACCGAAGCCAAGACCTTTCACCTTATTTTCCATTTCTGTCAGGCCTGACAAAATGAGAATAGGAGTATTCACCTTCGCTGTGCGAAGCTTCTTAAGAACATCATACCCGTGCATATCTGGAAGGTTTAAATCCAGTAAAATAATATCGTAATCGTATAACTTGCCCAGATCGAGGCCTTCTTCTCCGAGATCAGTGCTATATACGTTAAAACCTTCTGAGTTCAGCATCAATTCAATGCTGCGGGTCATCGTAGGATCGTCTTCAATCAATAGAACACGCATATTATTTCCCCTAAAGGTTTGCGACAAAGATAGACAAAACGTTCCTCAAGTTGTCTATTCTTTATCTTCCCTATGCTTTTATTTGGCCAGCAGTAACGCGTGCTTGCTTTATTATTGTTAACGAAGGTTAACGATATGTCCAATAAAAATTAAATTGCTGAGATTGATTTGATTATTAACCTTACTGTTTTTACTATTATTTAAACCGTTTGTAAGATTATATGAGCTCTGGGTATCAATAATTTTACGTTGTCTTGCGTTTTTTGGGGTGTGGTAATTGCACAGTCTTATTCAGGAAGTTGAGCGAATAAGAACTGAACGTCGCTACGGTCGTGTAGCCGGTGTTCGTGGTTTGCTTGTTGAAGTGTCTGGCATTGGCCAGCATGTTTCTATTGGGTCTCGTCTCGAGGTGGAAACACGTGATTTTCGCCGTGTACCTATTGAGATTATTGGCTTTCGCCACGATACCGCGCTTGCTATGCCTTATGCTCAGCTTGAAGGTGTTGGGGTCGGCTGTAAGGCCGTTCTTACTCAATCAGACCCTGTCGTTTTTCCTTCCAACGGTTGGCTCGGGCGGGTGGTTAATGCCTTTGGAGAACCTGTTGATGGTAAGGGCCCGATAGTGCACGGTACGAAACCTCGCCTTTTGCGTGCAGGGCCGCCACCAGCTCATAACCGCCAGAGAGTAGGACAAAAAATTGATCTTGGTGTCCGGGCACTTAACACATTTGTGAGCTGCTGTCAGGGACAGCGGATGGGTATTTTTGCCGGTTCAGGTGTTGGTAAGTCGGTTCTCCTTTCCATGATTGCACGTCATTCTGATGCCAATATCAGTGTTATTGGTCTGATTGGTGAGCGGGGCAGAGAGGTTCAGGAGTTTATTGAAGATGATCTCGGACCTGATGGGCTTGCTAAATCTGTCGTAGTTGTTGCGACTTCTGATGAAAGCGCTCTGATGCGCCGACAAGCAGCATACATGACCCTTACGCTTGCAGAACATTTCCGCGACGAAGGTGCTGATGTAATGTGTTTGATGGATAGCGTAACACGTTTTGCTATGGCACAGCGCGAAATCGGGCTTGCAGGCGGTGAACCGCCAACCAGCAAAGGCTATACGCCGACTGTATTTACTGAGTTACCAAGGTTGTTGGAGCGTGCTGGGCCTGGGCCACGTGGTGCTGGTAACATAACGGGCCTTTTCACCGTTCTTGTAGAGGGTGATGACCATAACGAGCCTGTGGCAGATGCAGTGCGCGGTATTTTGGATGGCCATATTGTGATGGAACGAGCTATTGCCGAGCGAGGCAGATACCCTGCCATCAACGTGTTGAAGTCAGTATCTAGAACCATGCCGCGCTGTAATACGGATGATGAAAATATTCTGGTGCGGGAGGCCAAACGTTATATGTCCACCTACACGGATATGGAAGAGATGATAAGGCTTGGTGCTTACCGGCAGGGTAGTAACCCAGATGTAGATGCAGCCATTGGATATAATCCTCATATTGAAGAGTTCCTTGGACAGTGGAAAGATGATCAAACATCGCTGTTGGATGGATATGCGAGATTACGCCAGATTATGGAAATGGGGCCTGCTGCTGCAGTGCTTTCCGGACAACAATAGGGTATATTTTCATAGATGATTGAAAGCCTTCAAAATCTTATACGTTTAAGGAAGTGGGAGCTTGATGAAGCCCGGCGTGTTCTCGCTGAAATGCTTGAGGAACGCGATGAGATGGTGCGTCGTATTGAAGCGATTGATGCCGAGATGGCAGACCAATCTAAAAACTCTGAATTGGAAGTATTTGCGACATCCTTGGGGGCATATATGGAAGGTTCTCGGAAACAGCAAAAAATCATCTATGACCAGATTGTGCAGAAAGATACTGTTATAGAAGAGCAGCAGGATAAGGTTGCTGAAAGCTTTCGAGAATTAAAAACGTATGAGATTGCTCTGGAGCAACAACAAAAGAAGAAAGCACAAAAACTTGCTAAGTTTGAGCAGGATATGCTCGATGAGCAAGGGTTACAGCGATATTTCCAGAAAGATGATATGTTTGATAGCGCTCAGTAAGGCGTTTGACAGAAGTTAATTCACCTCTCCCTTAGTTTCTGCTACAGAAAGAGTATATAGGGCAGGGAGTTAGCTGAATGAGCATTGATACGAAAGCTGGTGCGACTAGAGAAACACTTCAGGAATATGATCGGGCGCACCATATGCATCCTTTCACAGCGCCCGCATCTTTAAAACAAGCACCACCGTTTCTAATTGAAAACGCTAAAGGTTGCCTGATTGGTGGCCAGGGAATTCAGCTTCTGGATATGATGGCTGGTCTCGGCGGAGTAAATGTGGGGTACGGCCGCAAGGAGCTCTCTGAAACATGTGCTAAAGCCATGGATCAACTTAGCTACTATCATAGCTTTTCAGCAGTCTCTAATCCAACTGCAGCTGCTCTGGCAGGTAGAATTGCAGAGATCACACCAGCAGGTATGAACAAGGTTTTCTTCGCGAACTCTGGTTCGGAAGCGAATGAGACTATTCTTAAGATTATTGCCATGTATTGGCGTAAGAAAAACCAGCCACAGAAGAAGATTATCATTACTCGTGATTATGCCTATCACGGTAGCACAATGGCGACAACGGCCCTCAATGGCAATGAAGCCATGCATGAAGTGTTTGGGCTGGAGCCGGGTGAGAATGTCTGTAAGGTGCCAGCGCCATATTGGTACCGTAAAGGTGGCGATAAAACACCAGAAGAACATGGTCAGGAAATGATCGAAGCTCTTGAAGCTGCCATTCAGGAAAAAGGTGCTGAAAACATAGCCGCCATGTTTGTTGAACCAATTCAGGGAACTATGGGCGCTGTCGTGCCCCCGGAAGGATACATGCCAGCAGTAGAAGCAGTATGCAGGAAAAATGATATCCTTCTGGTAGCTGATGAAGTTGTGACTGGGTTTGGCCGTACCGGTAATTGGTTTGCACAGGAAACCTTTGGTTTCAAAGCAGATATCATGACACTTGCGAAAGGTATGGCTTCTTCTTACGTACCAATTTCTGCCGCTGTTATTCATGACAGCATTTCTGAAGTTCTAGAAAGCGGTGATGATATCTTCCAACACGGTTTCACGACATCATCGCACCCGGTGATGTGTGCAGTTGCTCTTCGTAATATTGATATTCTAAAAGAAGAAGGCTTGATTGAAAGAACCCATAGCGATACCGGGCCTTATTTCGCCAAACGCTTGAAAGAACTTGAAGCTCATCCGCTTGTAGGGGAAGTGCGTTGTAGCGGCTTGATGGCGGGGATTGAGCTTACCAAGAATAAAGAAACAAGAGAACAATACCCCCTTGAAGGAAATGTATGTGATGCGGTTTCTCAGGCATGTTTGATGCGCGGGGTCGTTCTCCGGCCAACAGGTAATGTGTTGGTGATGTGTCCGCCACTTGTCATTAACCATCAGGAAATTGATTTTGCTATAGCAATTCTTCAGGAAGCTCTTACTGAAATTTATGGCAAGCTACAGGCAATGTAATAGACCGTAATAAAACTAATATTTGAAGCGCCAGCAAACTATTCAGGTTTTGCTGGCGTTTTGCTTTTGATCATAAGGATATTGCCGAGGACAACCAGAGAAAGCCCCGCTGCCGCATATAATGTCCAAGTAAAGCCTTCAAGGAAGGTAGAGATAAAGAGCGCGACAAGCGGCATCATTACCGACATATAGGCTGCCTTAGCTACGCCAATTTCATCGATAAGCCAGAGATATAGAGAGAAGGCAACTACAGTCCCCATCACGGAGAGATAAAGTAGAGCGCCATAATATTCAGGCCTTGGGTCAAGAGTAGGAGCGCCAGCAGTAATGAGTGCGGCTAGCAGATTAAAGGCGGTGCCATACGCCATGCCCCAGGCATTGAAAGGGAGAAGTGGTAAGGATTTTACCTTTTTTGTACCAACAATGGTGTTGCCGAATGAAGCTAGTAGCGTCCCAAAAACACAAGCTGCAAGTCCGTAGGTGGTCATATCCCCTAGGTCAAAGCTCTGTATTTCTGGTTTAAAGATTAAAACCAACCCAAAAACACCCAGCATTGCGGCCGCAAAAGTTGAAAATTGTACATCAGTTTTAAGGAATAACTTCCCATTCACTATATTCAAAAAGGATAGCAGTGAGAAAGCAACGGCTACCAGTCCTGACGTAAGATGAATAGTACCAAGGTACATCATGTTATAGTTAGCGGAGAATAAGAAAAAACCCGTTCCCAGCATATAAAGATGTGCTGATTTCGAGAAAGAAAGCGGTAGTTTTTTATAGTAGCACCAAGCAAATAATAATGCTGAAGCCAAGCCAAAACGGTAGGTAAGCGACCACTCTTTGGCCACATAGCCGAGTTGCCACTCAATACCATACCAAGTGGAGCCCCAAATAAGAACACAGGCTGCAAAAGCTAGAACAACACGCATACACTTCTTCCCTTCTAAGAGGAGAGGGGTATCACGCTATGAAGAACTGTCAAGAAAAGAGGATTGAGCTTTCGGACAAGGCAATCTTTATGATTTATTTGCCAGTAGTGCAGCCGCACTAACGGGAAATTCTTCACCCGCAATGAAGCTCAGGCTACCGCTGAAGTTATTGGCAAGCAAAGCATCAGAAAAGATCGTTCGGGTATCGTGTTCAAGCGTCAGAGGTAGCGCTCTTTCCGTACGGACAGTAAGGTCAAATTTTCGTTCGCGAATATAGCCATCCAGTTGGACAGTACCTAATACCGAAAATAATATCTCCAGAATGAAGCGTTCTGCGTTGTTACCGTCTTGTTCGTCTGATCCTGAATTATCTCGATGGTCGTCGGGGTTAACATGTACTGGTTGTCCAAATAACAGTGCGATAAGTGGCATATCTCCCCGCGGATCGGTAGGGATTACAAATGTTCGCCAATCGCCAATAGTTTCACCGGCACTGTTGAGTAGGCGAGCTACATCTGATTTTAGTGCTTCAAGTAGGTTTGTGTTTGCCTGATGTAGAGCATTTTCCACTTTGTTACCAAGCCATGTATCTGGTCCTCCCCCCTTTAATGCTGACATGAGGAAAAGTAGGCTATTGGTTACCTTGCCGCCTGTTGATGCTGTCTTTGCAGCGAGTGCATTTGCCGCATCGGGATTAGATTGAGCAAGTACGGAAAAAGCTTCCTGTAAACTAGGCCATGTGCCTGTCGTGCTGGCAACAAGCGGTGCAAGTTGCTGCGTTACCTCGGTTGGTATGGTCGCAGTTGCTGGTTGCTGTGGAATAATGGTTATGGGATCGCCTGCGTTTGGCCTGATAGTATTATCCAGCGTGATTTTTACATCGCCTAGAGGGGTTTCTAATCTAATGTCGCTTCTGGGGCCTGATGGGGCAAGAAAAGCCCGTAATGTGTGCACGGCCTGTACCTCAGTAGTTAACTGAGAAACATTGTTGGAGCCTGCTTCCGGGAACTGCACGGTAACCGTTCGGGTATGGGCACTTTCTGGTGCTGTTAGTTTTGCTTCATAGGTTGGAAGGTTATTTTGGAGTGTTTGAGCTTGCTGAGTTCGCGCAGCTTCGGAAACTCTGACGAGCTCACCTTTGAAGTTCGCTGTTTCTTTCGCAGGGACAATAAAATCACCTTTATCAGTTTCCAGTTTCACAAGTTCGCTTGTTGCGGACGCGGTTAACAGCGAAACCGGTAGAGACTTTACATCATTTGCGGTAACGGGGGTTTGGGACAATACCTGTGCTACTTCCTTTGGCGATACTTGACTAATGGCAGGGTCAAGTATCTGCAGATTTACAGAAGCCCCTGAGAACGTTGTTGCTGTAATAATAGGCCCTAAACCATCTGGTGACGCAGAAACAGGCGACGTAGCCTTCTGGGTTTGTGCTGCTATTTGGTCAGATAATTTCTGCGTGTCTGCTATGGTTTTTTCCTGCTGCGCAGAGAGGAGCGTCGCTAAATCTTGGCTGCTTGCTCTGATAATAGCTTGATCCGGATTATCAGCAGGTGGTTTGAAAGATGTATGGTCGGTTATCTCTGGCCGAATTTGGTTTTGGGTTTGTCCCTGAGTAAGAAGGCTCGTAGTATCAGGTAAGGGAGCGTTTTTGACAACAGCCGTAGGTCTGTATGGAACGCTATTAACTCTCACATCAACAGGTAGTTGTTGAGTTTGGTGCTGCTGTGTTTCAACTGCTTCAGTGCCTCCCGTATTATGCACGGAAATCACAATTAGCTGCACATTAATGGGCGGATTAACTGGGATGTTGTTACGGGCTAACAAGCCCGCTGTAACTTGCTTTCCAGTTTCGGTGATTTTTAGAACTGCGTCGTCCCCGGGTTTCAAACCAGCACTTGGTTTGAGAGCAAAGGTGGCCGTAGGCGTTTCGATGATAGGGCGACCTTCAGGGTCCTGTTGAAGTACTGGTGCTTTTAGTTCATCACCCACTCTGATGTGGGCTGCCGTAGCCGCGATAGAAACGGCTGGGTCGCGGGCCTCTAAGGCATGGCGGTTATCTTGATGGGCTCGTTGTTCGCCTTTTTCATCTGCTGTTGGGTTGCCAGTGTGTTTAGGGTCTTTAGAAGTAGCGGCAGCCTTCTCGGCTCCGTGTGTAACGGATTGAATGGGCTTTGGGGCCGGAGGGCCGCTGATATCGCTCATAAACGTCCCCCACGCTTAAGATTGCACCGGGTAGTATCAGCTTCTGGTAAGAGCCGCAGCCAGAGCCTTCACATCAGATGCCGCATCTGATTGCGGGTGTCTGACAAGGATAGGAACCTGCGAGCGAATAGCGTCCACTACTTTATCGTCTTTTCTAATAATACCGATAAGTGGGGGGGAAATCTTCAAAAATCCTTCACAGGCTTTTTTGATGGCTCCAAAGGCGCGTTCGCCTTCTTTCTTTGATCCAACGTTGTTTACAACAACAGCGATATCGGCTTTTGGGTTGCGCATTGCTGTAACCTTAATAAAAGCGTATGCATCTGTGAGCGATGTAGGATCGGCAGTCATTACAACAATAATCTTACCAGCATGGTTTGAAAGAGTCGTTACAGAAGGATCGATACCTGCGGCTAGATCTAACAGGATATGATCATAGTTAACTGTAAGTTTGGTCAGCCCCATGCGGATAGTATTCAGCGCCTGCTGAGAAAGTGCACCCAATGAACCAGAGCCTGATTTGCCGGGTAACACATCAAAGCTGCTGCCATCTTTATCACGGTAAGGCTGGGCAATCCCCGCAAAATTGGACTGCCCCGAAATAACATGGCCCAAGTCCATCTCTGGTACGATACCAAGCTGAATATCTACATTTGCTAGCCCAAGGTCGCCATCAAAAAGAGCCACCTTTTTATTGAGATGCGAAAGAGCGTGGGCAAGGGTAACGGATAGCCATGTTTTACCAACGCCACCTTTACCAGATGCAACGGTAATAAAGCGTTTCTCGAGTGCTTTGATATCTGGGGTTTGTGTTTCGTTGGTCATGTTACTGATCCGTGCTGAAAGAATTATTATTTGTTTTTGGTAGTGCAGATAAAACGCGTGCAAATTCACGAGGATTTGCAGTTTCCAAACCATCTGCAACAAAAGGGCTTCTACTGATTGCTGCAAGAGATAAGTATCCTGGGCGAGCTGCCATCACGACACTTGCGTAGCGTCGGGCTGCATCTAGTCTTGTTGCAATAAAACGCTGGCACCCCATTCGAGCGAATACACCTGCAATCTCTTGCCCATCCAGTGGGTCAAGACCAGCTGGCATTACCAGTACTGGTTCCGCGTCGATTGCTTTGATGAATTTAAGCAGGGCTTCTAGTTCCTGCATATCAAAAGCGTTGGTGCCGGGCGTGTCAATGAGCGTTAGTCCATTGAAATTTGGTTTTTGTTTGACAACGGCAGCTAGCTCATCTGGCGTATCTGCTGTGGAAACAGTTTGTTTCATAAGCTGAGCAAAATGATCAAGCTGCTGAATGCCCGCTGCCTTCACTGTATCTGTAGAAATAAGGTGAACAGCACGTTCATGTAATAAAGCATCCGCAAGCAGCTTGGCAGTGCAGATGGTTTTACCAGCGCCCGGAGGGCCGACTAGCATTATTGGGCGGGCGTGCGAATCTGTGAGGGGGCTGAAACGGATTGTTGCTTCAAGTGCGTTACCAATTGCTTCAGATAAAGAAATAGCATTGAAGGAAAGCGCTGCCTGGTTAATGTTTTCAGCTGTTTCAAACGGTAGGCCGTGGTGATTAAGAACAGCACGAATATCGGCTTGATCAAATTCCGGTTCTGATGGGAACGGATGAGATGCTTCAAATGCCAGCGGTGTTTGAACCGGCTCAGGCGCTTCCTGCGGAGCAGGAGGTGTCATACCCGCCTCAACGGCCGCAGTGATACGAACACCGGAAGCGGATTCTTCTGTTTGGATGATGATCGCATCAGCGCCCAAGCTATTGCGCACTTGCTCCATCGCTTCAAACATGGATTTTGCGTGAAAGGTTTTTAAACGCATTGGTTAGTCTATTCCCCAATCAGGCCTTAACAGCCCGGTGCCCCTTATTAAATCTGCCCGAGTGTACGGATTTTTGCCTGTGGATGTATTTCATTCTGGCTCATTACCACAGTTGCCGGACGGAACCGCTCAATAATGGAGCGTACATACGGTCTAACGAGCGGGCTCGTCAATAGTACAGGTTGCTCGCCCCGGTCTGCCTGCTGATCATATACCATTCGAACAGCGTTGATAAACTCTTGTAGACGGGTAGGAGCCATTGCTAGCTGTTTTTCTTCGCCTTGGCCTACCAAGCTTTCAGCAAATGCCTGTTCCCATTCTGGCGATAGGGTAATCAGTGGCACAAGGCCATCCGGTGTTGCGTAGGCGGCGCAAAGTTGCCTTCCAAGTCGCGTACGAACATGTTCGGTGATCGATACAATATTCTGAGTGAAGCCTGTTGCCTCGGCGATACCTTCCAAAATAGTCGATAGATCCCGAATAGAGACACGCTCGATAAGCAGAGTTTGTAATACGCGCTGAATACCAGAGTTGGTGATCTGGTTTGGAACAATGTCGGTAACCAGTTTCTGATGTTCTGTTGAGAGGTCTTCCATCAGTTTCTGTGTTTCAGCGTAAGAAAGAAGATCAGCCATGTTATCTTTAATCACCTCGGTAAGGTGTGTCGTAATAACGGTGGCAGCATCAACAACAGTATAGCCTCGGAAGTTTGCCTCTTCTCGCGCTGACATATCTACCCATGTTGCGGGCAGACCAAACGCTGGCTCGGTTGTAGCTTCACCTGGTATCTGAACAGGCTGACCTTCAGGGTCCATGACGAGAAGCATGCCCGGGCGAATATCACCTCTGCCGACTTCAGTTTCTTTAACACGAAGTACATAACTGTTAGCAGGTAACTGCATGTTATCAAGAATACGTACAGAAGGCATTACAAAGCCCATTTCGCTCGCGATTTGGCGGCGTAGGGCTTTGATCTGATCCGTTAGGCGGAAGCCACTGTCATCGTTAATAAGTGCAAGAAGACCGTAACCAAGCTCAAGACGAAGCTGATCAATTGCAAGCGCCGACGAAATAGGTTCTTCGGCAGGTGGTGCAGCCTGTTCTTCTTGAATAGCCGCAGCTTCCTCTTCAGCTACTCTTTCATTTCGCTGTCCAAGGGCATATGCCAAATAGGCTAAAGTACCGCCAAATAGCGCAAATGGCAGGAATGGGATACCTGGCATGATGCCCATACCGAAAAGCAGAGTACTTGCAACACCAAGAGCGCGAGGTCTTGCTGCCATCTGGCCAAATAAAGCTTTGTCTGTTTGGCCCTGCATACCAGCTTTGGATACAAGCATACCAGCAGCTGTTGATACGATCAGCGCAGGAATTTGGGAAACCAAGCCATCACCGATCGTCAAAATAGTATAGCGGCTGCTGGCATCAGCAAAACTGAGGTCATTGATGACTACACCAATGATAATCCCGCCTACGATATTGATCACCGTGATCAACAGGCCTGCAATGGCATCGCCACGCACGAATTTCGCGGCACCATCCATGGAGCCAAAAAAGGTACTCTCCATTTCCAGTTCTTTACGGCGGGTTATGGCTTCTTTTTCATCAATAAGGCCAGAGGATAGATCGGCATCAATGGCCATTTGTTTACCGGGCATCGCATCCAAACTGAAGCGGGCTGCAACCTCGGCAATACGGCCAGAACCTTTGGTAATTACAATAAAGTTTACAATGACCAGAATGGCAAAAACGATGATCCCGATGACCACTTGACCGCCCATAAGGAACTCGCCAAAGGCCTCAATAACACTACCAGCTGCATCGGTACCGGTATGACCTTCAGACAGAATAAGTCTGGTTGAAGCCAAATTCAGCGATAGTCGGAGCATGGTCGCTACCAGTAGTACAGTTGGAAAACTGTTAAACTGGAGCGGTTTTTCAAGGAACAATACTGTCATAAGAACCATGACGGAAAAAGTCATGGAGGCCGCAAGGGCAATATCGAGAAGCCAACTTGGCATTGGCATAATGAGCATGAGCAGAATAGCAACTACACCGCCTGCGAAAGCGATGTCGGAACTTTTCATCCCATTCAGTAGACTGCCCAGAAGCGGATTACCGCCGCTTGGTTCTGGGCTATTACTTGGAGCTGCATCACTCATTTAAATCTGCCAACTTTTCATCTACTCAATACAAGTGCTTAAACTGGTGACCGGGCACCAGAATCCCCAGGCTGAGGAACCGAAACGCCTTCTGAATTATACTGGTTAAGCTTATTTCTGAGTGTCCGAATAGAAATTCCCAGAATATTAGCCGCGTGTGTACGGTTCCCTAAGCAGTGCTTGAGGGTATCAATAATTAGATCACGCTCTACCTCTGCAACAGTACGGCCTACAAGGCCTGCAACCATTGCATTTTCATCAGCGGTATCTGTTTGGCCAATAGGTGTTGATGAGGCCGCGGCAGGTGCAGATGCTACAGCACCGTCTGTTGCGTTGCCTCCTAGTGTTAGGTTACCGCTTGCATCGGGTAGCATAATAGCTTCTGGGCCGATCTCAGTGCCTGTAGCAAGAAGTATCGCACGGTGCATGGTGTTTTCCAGTTCACGTACGTTTCCTGGCCAGTTGTGCGCTGTTAGAACTTTAATTGCAGAATCAGATAGCTCACGATCATCAACGTGATTTACTTCGGCATATTTATGCGCAAAGTGCTTCGCGAGCACCTGAATATCTGCTGGCCGCTCACGCAGTGGCGGCACGCGCAGGTTCACAACATTTAGGCGGAAGAATAAATCCTCACGGAAATTTCCTTCCTTCACTTCATCTTGAAGGTTGCGGTTGGATGTTGCGATAATACGGATATCCACATTCACTGGTTTCGCACCACCAACGCGGTCGATTTGACGTTCTTGAATAGCACGTAAGAGTTTGGCTTGCAGGCGTACGTCCATCTCCGAAATCTCGTCCAGAAGTAAGGTGCCGCCATCAGCTTCTTCAAACTTACCAATCCTGCGGGCGACAGCGCCGGTGAAAGCCCCTTTTTCGTGCCCGAACAATTCTGACTCAAGAAGGTTTTCAGGAATAGCGGCACAGTTTACAGCAACGAATGGTTTGTTAGCACGACGGCTTTTTTCGTGCACGAAACGCGCCATCACTTCTTTACCAGTACCACTTTCGCCAGTTACCATAATACTGGCTTCAGATGGTGCTACTTGTTCCGCGAGGCTTGCAACGTTTTTCATAACCGGATCGCGGTAAATGAAAGATTGGCTGTCTTCAGACACAGCTTGCAGGACAGCAGCGATAAGTTCAGCGTCTGGGGGGAGTGGAATATATTCCTTTGCCCCGCCACGGATAGCAGCTGCTGCTACTTTAGGGTCCGTTCCAATTCCACAAGCAATCACTGGAATTGAGAAATGCTCGGCTCTTAACTGAGGGATAAGCCCAGGGATATCGTGGCTTACTTCCACCATAAGAAGATCGGCGCCTTTACTACGCAACAAAGCCATAGCTGTTTCAATATCAGGTGCGTGTGTTACGTGTGCACCTCGGTCCATTGCAATTTTGCTGGCAGCTCCTAGCTGGCCTTCCAATGTCCCAATAATCAGCAATCGCATTTTTAGTCTCCGTTTTACCTCTCCGCGCTCCTGCGGATTGGTTTCTAATTCTGTGCCTTGTTACTTGTAATAAGTGATGCGTTGTGCCGGCGGCAAAATGGTGTTGAGCAACATTTCCAACCGTCGAGGATTTTCGTTCCGCCGGATAGATGTTGCTCCCATCGCATACAAATTGTTTACAAGGGCTTCTTCTTCTGTGCAGTGTTCTGTTTTGGCAGCAAGTGGGATAAAAATCAGATGCGCCATAACAGCACCATAAAATGTTGTGAGTAGTGCTACAGCCATTGCAGGGCCTAGTGATGATGGGTCTTCTAGGTTACCAAGCATGCGCACTAAGCCAATTAGTGTACCAATAAGGCCCATAGCAGGGGCAACGTCGCCAGCTCGTCTTAGAAAATCTACAGAACGCATATGCCGTGCAGAAGCAGTACTAGCCTCACGTCTCATCATTTGTTCAATTTCATCTGGCTGTGAGCCATCAACAACCAACTGTATAGCCTGTGCAAGGAAAGGTGTGTCTTTAAGCCGAGGAATTAACCGCTCAAGCATAAGCACATCATTGTGTTTTCTTGCTTCTACAGCGATTTTCATAATTTTGATTGCTTCCTCGCTAGGCTCACGCTGGCTATGCCTCAGTAAAACCCAAATATTTCTTGGCAACGCCATCATTTCATTCAGGCGAAAACTGATGGCTGTTACTGCAAATGTGCCAATCACAACGATCAGGATACCCTGAAGGTTAATGAAGGCATTCGCAGAACCACCTATCAATATGGCACCAATGACCAGCAAGAATGCCGTTAACATTCCGAAAAGGGTGCTCATAAATGTTTGTCTCCCCGCCTGTGTGCGTTTCTTTAAGCTGTAGCGTTACCGTCCAGCTTAATGATTTCAGTCATTGTTACACCGAGATGGTCTTCTACAAGTACCACCTCACCACGGGCAACAAGCCTGTTATTCACATAAATATCAATGGCTTCGCCAACTTTACGGTCTAGCTCAATAACAGCTCCTGGTCCCAGTTTTAGCAGCTGATTTACCTCAAGAGATGAACGCCCCAGTACTGCCTGTACCTGAACAGGTACATCAAAAACTGGTTCAAGTTCTTGTGCAGAACGAACTTGCCCATCTTCTTTTTGAGCTAGATCAGGAGCTTTACCTTCACCAGAAGACAGTTCCTGAAGGCCAACATTATTTTCGTCTTCTCCAGCCATGTGATTCCCTTATTCCTATACAGGCTGCGCTGGAGGCGCAGTTTGTTCTTCAGTATTTGTTGCAACAGATTCAGTGAGATCAGAACCAGACATCACAAAACGTTGAACGGCATCTTCAATTTCCCTTTGAATATCAACAAATCGGCGTTCTGTCCCTCCATCAGGCCACTCTACGCGGCAATCTTGAGGGCCGAAGGATTGTTCACCGATCAAAACGATATCACCAGGAAAGTTAGTTTTAGTTTTCATATCTTCCAGACGTTCGCTAATGGCTTCAGATAGCGTTTCAGAAACCCTTACGATTAGCCGTGGTTCTTTGTTTGCAGTTGCCAGACAGTCTTCTATCAATGCTTCAATTTCCGCCAATGGTTGGTTGCGGATAAGAGCAGGGGATAGTTTGGAGGCAATAGCGTAAGCAAGCTGTACCATTTGTTGTTTAAGGCTTGCTTCAAGTTGAGCTTGTTGCGAGAAAAGTGCATGAGCCGCTTGAGCAACTTGTGACATTGCTTCTTGTGTAGCAGCTTCAATCTCTGTGAGTGCTTGTTGACGACCTTGCTCTTGCCCTTGTGTAAGTGCCGAAGCTTGCGCTGCCTGATTTTCTTGTTCTAACCTTTCGATTTCAAGATCATACCGACTTTTAGCGCCGCCATCGAAAGCTTGGTCAAAGGTGAATTTAATAGGGTCTGCCATGATTTTATCTCGCGTGATCTAGTAGATCAGCTCATCCTCGCCTTTGTTATCAGACAGGAGAATTTCGCCAGCTTCAGCAAGTTCTTTCGCTTTATTCACCATTTCCATTTGTGCTTCATCTACATCCCTGAGGCGTACAGGGCCCATCGCTTCCATATCCTCCCGCAGGATCTTTGCAGCACGTTCGGACATGTTAGAGAAGAAGAGATCTCTCAGCGTATCAGATGCACCTTTCATAGCGAGCGCAAGCTTATCTTTGTCGACATTTCTCAGAAGAGTTTGAACACCGCTTGGATCGAGATTTGAAAGGTCCTCAAATGTGAACATCAAAGCTCTAATGCGTTCTGCGCTATCGCGGTTTCTATCTTCAAGTGAAGCAAGGAAACGCGCCTCGGCACTACGATCTAGATAGTTGAAAATCTCAGCGATTGTTTCGTGACTATCTTTGCGGCTTGTACGCGCAAGGTTATTCATGAACTCTACGCGGAGTGTTTGTTCTACCTTGTCTAGAATATCTTTTTGCACTGATTCCATGCGGAGCATCCGCATGATAACTTCCATAGAAAAATCTTCAGGAAGCACAGCAAGCACGCGGGCAGCATGTTCGGCTTTAATCTTCTGCAGCACTACTGCCACTGTTTGTGGGTATTCATTTTTGAGGTAACTGGCGAGAACCATTTCGTTCACATTGCCCAGTTTATCCCACATAGTACGTCCCGCAGGGCCGCGGATTTCATCCATAATTTGTTGAACACGGTCAGATGGTAGCATTTTACCGAGAAGACGTTCGGTACTATCAAAGGAACCATTCAAACTGCCAACCGTTGATACCTTTGAGGCAAACTCGACAAACAGGGCTTCAACGGCTGCAGCTTCAACCTGCCCAAGCAAGGACATGTGCTGTGAAAGCTCTTTTACCTCATCTTCAGAGAGTTGATTCCAAATGTCTTTCCCGTGTTCCTCACCAATAGCCAGCATAAAAGCAGCGGCTTTTTGGGAACCAGTCATTTTTTCAAGCGCAATAGCGTTTTCGTCCATAAAACTAACTCATCCTACTCTGCATATAGCCAGCCACGGATAATCGCGACTGACTCTGCTGGATTTGCTTTAATGATATCGGAAACCTTTTGAATAGCTGTCTCCTGAATACGGTTTTCAATTTGAGCCATGTCAATCTGGCTATCCGTTCGCATTTCATCCAGTGCTAGCTGGCCTGTTTGCCGTGCAGCCATGACTGCAGCTGCGGCATTTTCATCACCAGCCGCCGCTGCCGCTACCAAATCAGCGGAAATTGGCCCAGTGATACCTCCAGGGCCTGCAATGGCAGGTGTTTCTGAGGCCATATCCTCTAGTTGTTGCTGTTGAGCTAGCTCTTCTGGAGTTGGTTGTTCCGGAATGGAATCAATAATACGGATAACCAGAGGGCGTACAATCAAGAGAAGGAAAACAAGAGCAACCAGAATGGTGCCACCATAAGTAACAAGCTCGAGCAAGTCAGATTTGTTGAGGCCTAGCAAGTTGAAGGATGGGGCCGTTGCTTCAAACGGTTCTGGGTCAACAAAGCGCATTGCTGCCACGGTTACGTTGTCATCATGTGGGATGATATCACCAGTGGCCGCATCTCGAATGGCAGGAATGGCTGTAATAACGAGATTGCGAATTTGATCAATTTCCGTTTGATCACGTGGTGTTGGATCACCAACTGTATTACCGAGCTCGTCCAATTGGCGATTATAATCAACAAGAACAGATACCTGAATGCCTGTTATTTCGCCCGGTTCTCTAACTGTTACTGTTTCTGTTTTAGAGTTTTCAAAGTTAGTCGCTTCTTCGGTTTTGTTTGTATCAGCGCTATTGTTGTTTTGGGAACCGTTGGCAGCGTTGGGCTGGTTATTGCCTACTGTAACCTGACCACCTGGTAGTGGCTCTGAAGAACTTTCTTCTCGCACGTTAGAAGAAATGACTACCTGGCCTTCCGGGTCAAAAGAGGTTTCGCTGGTTGTTGTGCGGCTCATGTTCATTTGAATAGCCACTTCGGCTCTTACTCGGCCAACGCCAACAACACTACCAATTAGTTCTTCAATTTTACTACGATATTCTCTTTCTTTTGCTCTACGGCTTTCATCCAGATTTGAAAAGCTTGCGAGATCATCAGAACCACCACCATCAACAAGAAGGCGACCACTTGTGTCGGTAATTGTTACGTAGTCTGGTGAAAGGCTTGGAACTGCAGAAGCAACGAGCGCCTGAATCGCTTGTGCTTGCGATTGGCTAACCGAACCCGCTGTTTTAAGCATAATAGATGCTGATGGCTGGCTCTCTTCACGCTGGAAAGGGCGTCTTTCTGGGATAACAACATGGACACGCGCTTCACGAACCGACGGGAAATACTTTATGGTTCTGGCAAGTTCGCCTTCAATGGCTCGAACGTAATTAACGTTGAGCTCAAAACTAGTGCGACCAAAACCGCTGTCAGCATCGAAAATTTCTTTTCCAACAACGCCGCCAGTCAAGCCTTCCCCTGCGAACCTTAGGCGTAGTCTATCAACATGAGCTCTTGGTACTTTAATTGTGCGGCCAGTTGGATCAGAAGAAATTGGAATGTTTTCGGCTTCAAGCTGTGCGGCGATAGAAGATGCAGAAGCTGGGTCAAGATCAGCGTATAAAATGACCATTGGTGAACTGGATACACCACTCATAACTGCCCAAAAAAAGGCGACTGTTAAAGTCCCTGCTACACCGATCATGGCCAATCTGGTCATGCCCATGTTTTTGAGTGTTTGAATTAAACCGTCCACGCCTACCTCGACTATCGGCTGCTATTGCTGCCTTACCCATACCTCTTAGCAGAGGATATACTTATAAAAACTTACCCCAAATTACGATCTGATAGTAAACAGATAGTTAAATCTAGGCAATTTTTGCCTATAAATGTAAAGCAAAATCTTCGTTAACTGGAAAAAAAAGTTTTTGAAGCTACAAAATGTCAACCTTTGTAAGGACTTAACGATTATCAACTTCTTGACTACGGTATTTCTGAATACGGGTAGTTCTGAGGCCCGCGAGGCCATTTTGATTGATTGCCTGTTGCCAGGATAAGAATTCTTCGACAGACAATGAATAACGTTTACATGCGTCTTCGAGCGTGAGCAAACCACCTTGGACAGCGGCAACTACTTCTGCCTTACGTCTGATAACCCATCTTTTGGTATTTGTGTTTGGCAAATCATCCAGAGTCAAAGGGCGACCCAGTGGTCCAATAACCTGATTTTGCTTTTGCTGATTATCAGATTGCATTACCGAAAACCTCGTTGCCACTTGCAAGTAGAAATCTAACAATCTGATTTTAATAAAGGCCTAACAGGTAGGGTTAATAGGCTGTTAACTAATTTGGTCGGTGTTTAAACGCTGACAGCCGGGTAACCATTTGGCTACCCGGCATAAGCAAAAGAGAGAAGTAAAAACCGACGTTAGATTCGGGTCAGTTCTTCAAGGATTTCATCGGACGTAGTGATAATCCGAGTTGAGGCTGAGAAAGCTCGTTGAACTTTAATCAGCTCTGAAAATTCATTCGCCAGATCAACGGTTGACTGCTCAAGGGAGTTCGGAGCAATTTTACCCGCGCCACCTTGTCCAGCCTGCTGGAATGTCGCAATACCTGAAAGATCAGAAAGACCAAATGCATTACCTTGGCGGCGGGTAAGCCCATCCGCGTTGGAGAATGTTGCAACAGGCAATTGGAAGATTGTCAATTCAAGACCGTTATCGAAAAGTGCAGTTACCGTACCATCCTGGCCGATTGATACACCATTAACGTTCTGGAAGTTCGCGCCATCTACAGCAGAACTAATCAGTGTAGATTCGTTATCAAATTGCGAGAAACCGTCTGTGCCATCGTTTGTACCAAAATCAAAGCGGATAGCGCCGTCTGCAACTTCCACGTTGTCCGGACCGCCTGCAGCATATTCAAAAGTAAGAGCTTCGTTGTTTGATAAATCTACAGCCGTACCACCCGCATTATTCAATGTGGTATTGTCGAGATCGATAGAACCATTGGGGTTGAAGCGTAAGCTACCGCTACCAATCAGACCATCGGTATGAGTTGCACTGTCCAATTGTGCTGCATCATCAAAATAGAGCTCGTAGTTCCACTGGTTTGGCGTAGTTGCATCTTTCACCGCTGCAAGCACAACTGTGTGTTCTCGGCCCTGACTATCAAAAATCTGAATATTTGTTTCAAACGACGCTGTAACGTTGCCTGCCGCTAGTGAGCCTACACCTGTCGTTGCGCTTGAAGTCGCAGGATCATACGTAGAGGTTGGTGTCGGTGCTGTTGTATTCTGTAAGTTAGCCCGGAAAGATACATTCTGAGTTGGAGCACCAAAGCTGTTTAGCGCGCTCAGGTTAATCGGACGAAGTTCAGCAGGATCCTGCTGGTTGTTTGTAATGTTCCCTTGGGAATCTACAGGCCAACCAAGAAGATAAAGACCCGCTGTGTTCTGAAGGAAACCTTCGGAATCCTGTGTAAACGCACCAGCTCGCGTGTATAGAACTTCGCCGTCTGTATCTTGTGCGCCAGTACCATCACGAACCACGAAAAAGCCCGCACCGTCCACCGATAGATCAGTTGCAGATGCTGAAGGCTGTAGCAGACCCTGACGAGAAACAAGTGTTTCAGAGAATGCGCGTACACCACCTGGTGAATATGATGATAGTGACGCAGTTTCAGTTACTAGTGTAGAAAAACGTGAACGTGTTTCTTTGTAGCCGATTGTATTAACGTTTGTGATGTTATCGGCAATAACACCAACGCCTTCTGTGAAGGCTTGCAGGCCGGAAACGCCTGCGGCCAAAGCTGTGAATGCCATTGTTACTTCTCCTAAACTCTTTTGCTTTTCACTTTGCTTGGGCTTTCTGCTCAAAATGCTTTTGTTGCCAAAAGCTTGACCTGATTTTTATCAAGCCAGATTACCTTTCGGAGATTAGGCTCCGAAAAGCCTTAGAATTTGTGTTTGTGGTACAAAGTTTGGACCAACTTGGAAGACTGGCTCTAGGCCCGTTGTGTCAACCCCCGTGATTTGGTCTCTTACAGCGATCCCAACAACGGTTTCGTTACCATCATCATTTGCAGCTGTAACCCGGAGGCCGTAATTGCCAGGCTCTACCAGATTACCTTCGTTGTCTCTGCCATCCCAGCGGAAGTCATGAACTCCTTGGCCTGTTTCAGCAGGGGCCTCAAAAATCACATTGCCGTCTTCATCTTCGACCGTGAGGTTAGCAGTTTCAACGCCAACCCGGTGGCTATATTGCCACTGAATACCATCGGTGCTGTGATCACCGAATGGAGCCTCAATAAGGGCTTCATTATTCAAATAAGAAGCAACGCTGCCAATGTTTCCAAGTAGTGTAACTTGAGTAAGACTTTCCACATTCTGGTTCAAACGAATTTGTTGTTCTACACCAGTGAACTGTACCAACTGATTAGTAAATTCTGAGCTATCGAGAGGGTCTGTTGGGTCCTGATTCTGTAGCTGTGTTGTTAGTAGAGACAGGAAATCATCGAAGTCACCCGCAAGGGTCGCACTGTCACGGGATGCTGTTCCCAATTGAGAGGCAACTGTTTGAGTTACACCAGCGGTATTAGATAGAAATGCCATAATATTATCCTTCTCTCTGGCTCTTAAATTCTGACATCAAGGCCAGTTTCAGGGGTTACCCGAGATAAAATTTCTTCGAGGGCTGCCAAATCCGTTTCTGGAAGATAGTCATCGTTTTCCAGGGCGTTAGTTTCAGCGGTTGTCGTGCCGTTTTTGATTTGATCATCCAGACGTTCTTTTTGAACAGCTTCCGCAAATGATTTGCCAGCGCTTTGTCCGTCACCTGTATCTAGGCTAAAGCTAATGCCATCAGTTGAGGCTTTATGCCCACCAGTTTCCATCGCACGTTCAAGACCTCGTGCTTCGCGTTGCATTAACTCAAGTGTCTCGGGGCGTTCAGCTATGATCTTTGTAGTAACTTTACCATCTATAAAGCTCATCTTGACTTGCACGCGGCCCAATTCAGCAGGGTCCAGGCGAACAGTGAACTCGTTTTGACCAGAGCGTACAGCTCTCGATACTTGAAGGTTCACTTGTTTCGCAACATGAGCTCCAAGAGCTGGCGATGGTTTACCGCCTAACAGGCTGAATGTAGATGCGAAGTTGCCTTCACCCTTGAGACCGCTTAGGCCAGAAGCAAAAGTTTCAGTTGCTGTGGCTCCATTGAAACCTGCTATTCGTTCAGGTGTTAACGGCGGTTGGTTTGGTTGGGTATTTGTAGGTTGTGCCTGTGCTACAGGCGCTGATCTGGTAGTTGGGTTCTCAGTTGTTTTTTGAGAAATTGTATCAGTAGTTTCAGGTGTGGCTTTAGTTTGAGCAGAATCGGTTGCTAGTGATGGCTTGTTTTGCGCGCCATTACTAGCAGCTTTACCGTTTGTATTCGCTTGTTTATTCGTGGCGGCCTGAGCTGTAGCACCAGCGGTTTGCTGTGCCTGTTGGGATTGCACACCGTGCCCCTCTGCAGCCTTTTCATCGGCTCTAACTTGAACAGCCTCTCCCTTAGCAGTTTTTTGCGCAGTTTCTTTAGCCGCAGCAATGATTGCCGCATCTTCTAGAGTTTTGCTTTCAGGATTAGGCTGAGAAGTTGGTGTTGAAGGGGCTGGTGTTGCTGCAGATCTTTGTTTGATAGCAACTGCTACTTCTTCTGTGTCTGCTTCTGTTTGAGCGCTACCGTCAATAACGCTCTGTTGAATTACGGTGGCTGTTTCTTCAGCCAATGCTTCTGCACTGTTTTCACTTGGGGGCGCAGTTGTTTCCTGTTGGGCCTGTTCAGGTGTTACCGTTACTGGCTGGTCAGTCAGTAGATTCTCTAGATCCGCAATCGATAGAAAATGGAAGGATTCTTCGCCGGTATCGTTCGGTGTGCCAGTGAAGACAAAAAGCTCAGGTTCATCTACTGGTGCATCAGTTGCTTCCTGAACAATCTGAGTACTTTCGATGATTTTGGTAAGCTGATCCGTTGAGAGCTTTGTTAGCTGTAGGCCTGGTATGCCTTCCAGAAATTCCTTTGATCGCCCCTCTGCAACAATGAGTGATGGTTTGCCAGATGCAGCTGATTGTGAAAGGTCATCACCAGTTAAAGGGGTAGCTTCTGCCTGATGCTGGGCAATAATCTCTTCTACAGAACTAACACCATCTGCCGCAGTGACGGAATAAATTGCGCTATTTTCTGAATCTACGTCTGACACTTGTCCTGTCAGATTGCTGGGTTTAATCGCTTGCAGTGCTGCTGCAAATTCGCCAGTACCTTCAGTGCCTTCTGCCGGATTAGTACCTAACAATGCGCCTAATGCCTGAGCAGGCGATGCGCCGAAAGATTGTAATAACTGGTCTATAGCAGTCATATCATTTGCCAAAGTTTGCACCCAATCTTAATAGGATGCGGGTTAATATTCGGCCTGATATAAGCAAACGGCGGGCCAGTTTTTAAATGGATGCGAAAAAGGATGGTTTTGCAATGAGTCGCAATTTGTATCTAGCTGTATTGGATTAAAGTCTTGGCTTGTTTTGTTGTTTTTACCCGGCAAAATTAGGCGAAACTTTAAAAATGCTCGGAATCCCTTGCCTCTTTCAGCTATAATTCCTATATGCAGCGGCTAATTGGAATGCTGACCAAACTGGTAATGATAAAGAGTAACGCAATGACGAGCGCACAGATTAATAGTATGGGCTTTGCAAAAGCTCCGGCAGACACTCGGGTAGTGGTGGCAATGTCAGGTGGCGTGGATAGCAGTGTAACAGCGGCGCTTCTTAAGGAAGAAGGCTATGATGTGGTTGGCATTACACTGCAGCTCTATGATCATGGCGTGGCAGTGCAGAAAAAGGGTAGCTGCTGTGCTGGGCAAGATATTCATGATGCTAGAAGAGTATCTGAGATGCTTGGTATTCCACATTATGTATTGGATTACGAGAGCCGCTTTAAAGAACAGGTAATGGAAGATTTCGCTGATAGCTATATTAAAGGCGAAACGCCAATCCCGTGTGTGAAGTGTAACCAGACAGTAAAGTTCAAGGATTTGTTGGATACTGCTCGTGATCTTGGAGCGGATTGTATGGCAACTGGTCATTATGTTCAGCGTTTACTGGGGGAAGACGGAAAAGCACAGCTTGTGCGTGGTGTGGATAGCGGCAAAGATCAAAGCTACTTCTTGTTTGCAACGACGCAGGAGCAGATTGATTTCCTTCGCTTTCCTCTTGGGCATATGGACAAGGATGAAACACGGAAACAGGCCGAACGCTTTGGGCTTATTGTTGCGGATAAACCCGATAGCCAAGATATCTGCTTCGTACCTGAAGGTAAATACGTAAGCGTTATTGAACGTTTGCGTCCGGGCGCTATGGAACCAGGTGATATTGTGGATCTAGATGGTAATGTGCTTGGCCAGCACGATGGTATTGTTAAATATACCATTGGGCAGCGTCGAGGTATTGGTATTGGTGGTGTAAGTGAGCCTCTCTATGTGGTGAAACTTAACCCGCTAGATAAACAGGTAATCGTTGGTCCGAAGGAAGCGCTTCTTACCAGAGAAATTGGTGTTAAAGAAGTTAGCTGGATTGGGGAAAATGTTCCTGATGATGGCTTGGACGTGATCGCCAAGATCAGGTCTACCCGGCCTGGTGTTCCAGCGCGGTTGTTCCTTGAACAGGATGGTAAAGCCCGTATTCAACTCAATGAAACCGAGGCAGGGGTTTCTCCAGGGCAGGCCGCCGTATTTTACCATGGTGACCGTGTGCTAGGTGGTGGTTGGATCGAAAAAACTGTAAGCGCTGATCCTCGTTTGGCAGCATAAACCAGTTCTTAGGCCTGTCATGCGTGACAGGCCCAAAAGTGCATCATGCCAGAAAAACAATCAGGGTTTTGTTTTTCAAATTCTTCCCAGTTATCCAAGTTTTTCATATATGGATCATCTGGGAAAGCAGTTAAATATCTATTTTTTACGCCAGATTTATCCCCATCAATACCAAGCAGTTTAAGGTTGGCAGATGCTAGCAAATCTTTTACTTCCAGCGGCGTATATGTAATTTCGTGAATGTTGAAGATATAGTCATGAAAGCCACTGATTGAATAAAATTCACGAGTTTCTTGTAGGGATTTCAATTTATGGTCTGTTGGAAGGTCTTTGATCATTTCCCGGATGGCGCGAATGCCTGCATGGTTCCCGGGAATATTGTGAGCGTTTATATATTCTCGGATTTCTCTTACATTTTCTCGGGCTCTGGTGCTGTATAATGCCAGATGGAACAGTGAGTGTGGTTTGCTAACTGATTTAAGAGATTGAAGGCCAGCCAATGGGTCCTTCATATGGTGAAGAACTCCTGTGCAGACGATTAAATCAAAGGAAGCATCCCAGCTTGGGGCGTTGAGAATATCACCACAGGCGTAATGTACATTTTCAAGTTTGTGATCTTGGGTGACGCGTTGAGCATATGCTAGGCTTGCCTTACTTAAATCTACAGCCAGTGCTTTTTCAGAAGTTACCATACTCTCTGTTTTTAGAACCTGTTCACCCGTTCCGCAGCCTGCATAAAGTGTGCTAAGATTGGCTGCCGGAAAGTCTGCGGGGGCATCACTGCCATATAACTCGGTAATGAGCGCTTTAAGGCTTGCAGGTGTTACAGTTTTCGTGGTCTGCCAACGGGGGTACGGAAAGCTGTTATATTGATCTGCTATTCCTACGGAATGTTCATTTGATATCTCATCCAATACAGGAATAGATTGAATGGAAACCTGCTCTTTTACTGGTTCAGAGTATATGGTTTGCCAAAGAAGCAAGGTCCAATTTGAAATGGATTTAGCTTCTGTTATCAGCGTTTCAATATGAGAGCTGTCCCAGGATAAAATCGTACTAAGGATAGGGGAATAGTTTGCCAGAAGAATAATCTCAAAATTACCAGCTTGTTCGTGAGCGCTTGAACAGTCTTCGAGAAGTCTGGAAATCAGAGTGAGTTCACTGTCATCAAATGAAAAGACATACTCTGTATTGAAACACTGGCACGCTGTTATTGAGAGGTAAACCTGTAGTCTTTCCAGAATGGCCTGCTTGTGTGGATTTTCACTATAGTAAAGAGCTAGTGAATGTTTCCTTAGTCCTGTGATCATATCTTCTAGCACTTCGGATATGCATGTGGTTTTTGCTGCAACTAGTTGCAGCAGATGATCTGAGAAAACTGTATCAATGAGGTCTAAGGTCTCGTCCGTGAAGAAATCAATAGACGGCTCCGTGGTTAATCGTGAAACCAATTTTTTAGCGTCTATATCTTGTGCAAGCTGATTACGTAGTACCATGGCTAAAGCTTGGATGTTTTGATTATCCTGAAGGGCTATGTAAGCCAGTTTATCGGTGGTGGTTCTCGGTAAAACATAGCCTTGTGTACAGGAAAGAAGGTCGAACAGAACCGTTTGTACGATTTCATCTTCAGGCTTTATTTCAAAAGCGGTTAAGAGATTTGCAAGTCCACCTTTTAAGTCTCCGCCAGCTAATGCTGTGCGGCTTTCTTTAATAAGGTTTAGTACCTGTGTGTTTTTTTGCTGCTCGCTGGTGCCTGTCCCTGTAAGCATATGATCTCCTGCGCCTTAGGCTTTATCTCGTATGCTACTATAAGGGAATAGAAGGGGATGGGAATAGCTAAAGCACCAAATACTATAATGCTTTAGCGTTTACTTTAGCTATTCGGCTGCCTGAAGTGAACTTTCAGGCTTGTGATATTTGGCAAATATCTTCTCTCGCTTTGAAGGTTTAATATAGGCCTTGGTCATGTCACCTTCCATTTGTTCTGCGACCAGAGGGTCCATGATTTTGAACCAGATTGGTGGATTCCACGCAGCCATAAACATAGTGAAGTATCCTGCTGGTAGTTGAGGAGACGTGTCAAAGTGCCTCAAACATTGATATGGGCGTTCTGCATGGGCATGGTGATCAGAATGTCGTTGTAGGTGGAACATCATAATGTTTGAAACGATGTGGTTTGCATTCCAACTATGATGTGGTTGAACGCGCTCATAACGGCCATCATCCCGTTTCGCACGCATCAGGCCATAATGTTCTACATAGTTGGCACTGGATAACATCAGGTTAGAGAGTAACGCGCCGCCAAGCAGGTAGGGGAGAATGGCCCATCCAAAATAAGCTGTGAGTGCTGTATAGAAAAAGATAGTGATAAGGGTATTCTGAAGAACTTCGTTTTCCAGTGAGAATGCTGATTTTCCTTTCTTAGCTAGGCGTTTCTTTTCAATACCCCATGCGCGTTTGTAACCGCCTGGTAGTTCATGCAGAACAAATGCATAGAATGTTTCTCCCATCATGGCTGTAGCGCTATCTTCGGGTGTTGCTACTTGCACATGGTGGCCAAGGTTATGTTCAATCCTGAAGTGCCCCATACCACACAGGCAAAGAAGGTAACGTGCTACAAAAAGGGACATTTTATCCCGGCGGTGGCCAACTTCGTGTGCTGTATTGAGAGCTCCCGCACCCATCAGACCGTTGGCAACCAAAATGGCAATATAACCGTTAAGGCTAAGGTCCTGTGTAGCGATAAACCACGCTCCAACAATCCAGTTAAGATAAGATACAGGAAGGGCTGAAAAAGCAGCCCACCGGTAAAATGGATCATCCCTTAGGGCAGGAATAGCTTCTCGCGGAGGGTTGTTTTCATCTTCACCAAAGAAGGTCTCAATAATTGGTACCAGAACATAGAAGAATAGAGGTGATGACCAGAGCCAAGCCTCGCTCCCTGTTTGCAAATAAACCCACATGGAGGCCACGGGCAAAAAACCAAGAATGGTAGCGAGCGGCCAAAACCATTTTTTGCCGTCCACATAATCTGTCGCCGCAGTATCTGCCATGTTCCTCTCCCCAAAGGTATTGATTAAGGCGTTTTATGATTATTAATGATAGTTTTATCAATAACAAGAAAAACTATATATTCTTTAGAGTAAAGGTGGGAATAGCTTGAGTTAAGAGGCGGAATAGGGCTAAAAAATAGCTGTGAAGCCAATAGGATAGAATGTGTCTCAATCAACTACTCGTAAGCGCCTAAGCCCTGAAAAAAGAAAACAGCAGCTTCTTGAAGCAGCTATTGATCTGTTTGCGGAAAAGGGAATCGGGGAAGCAAAGCATGCTGATATTGCCCGACGTGTGGGAATTTCGACAGCCGCGACCTTTGTGTATTTCCCAACTCGTGAAGCGCTTCTTGAGGAAGTAGTTGATGAAGTAGGGCGCTATTTCCTGACCTTTTTTAACGATGTGGAACCACATACGGTAGGTGCGCCTGCTATTCTAAAAGCGCTATCCGCTAGGGCGTTGTTCGTGCTGGATGAAAAACCAAGCTATATGAAGGTCTGGTTAGGCTGGAGCACAAGATTTGATCTCGAACTTAGGTCGCGGTTTATGGCGGTGCAGGAACAAATCCTAAGCAAGGTAAGTGAAATCTTGTGGGCTTGTGAGGATAGCATCAGCAAAGAAAACCGAGATGATGCGCGTATTTTGCTTTCGGCAAGTCATACACTTGCACTGATGAAACTAGACGGTGAACCGGAAGAGAAAATTGAACGTTTCACCGATCATACTATTCAAGTGGTGTTAGCGTACGGGCGTTCTTAATCACCGAGGCAATCAAATGTTGCATGATGATGCACTGGAAAATTCAGTGAGTTGGCAATAAAGCATTTTTTATTAGCTTCGATATGCGCATCGTGTGCTTTGCGGAGGTCAGCTTTACGTGTGATTGTTGCATGTGGATGCAGGGTGACGCTGGTGAATTGGCCCGCTCCATCTTCTCCTTCATGCATCGTGCCTTCTGCATGGTCGTTATAAGCACTCACCAAAATTCGGTTCGTAGAACAGATATGAAGAAACCAAAGCATATGACAGGCTGATACGGATGCTAGAAACATATCTTCCGGGTTGTGTACATCGGGATTTCCCCTGAACATGGGATCAGAAGAGCCTTTTATAGAAGGTTTCCCTTCTATATGAATTTCATAATCGCGCTCATAACTTAGGTAACTTTTCGTGCCTTGTGTGCCAGCACCCGTCCATATGATACTGGATTTATAATTATGTTCGCGCCATTCGGTCATGTCTATTCCCCAATTGTGTTTCTACAATATAGGCCGGAAATCGGGTTTAAACAAATTGCTATATATGCCGAATAAGCGAGAAAAACGGAACTTCCGTTTGCGGGTGGAAATTTTTACGAGTTTATGAAAAAATCTGGTTGACGAGGGCGAAGCAGAGGGATATACCAGCGCAGCTTTCAGCGGCCGTATGCTCTTGGGCGTAAACGCGTTGAAGCACTACAATATGGCCGAGTAGCTCAGTTGGTTAGAGCAGCGGAATCATAATCCGCGTGTCGGGGGTTCGAGTCCCTCCTCGGCTACCAAATTCCAAAGGCTTAGCTCCTGAGAGCTAGGCCTTTATTATTTTCTGCTTACAGCGTTATTTGTAAAGCTGGCTCGCGATTTCCATTCCGATGTTAACCAGACCTCTGTAACCATTGCCACTATTGTTCAGAATGATAATTGTACGGTGTTCATTAGGGAAGCGGAGCATCAGCGATGTATAGCCGTTTATACCGCCATTATAACTAATCACTTTTGTAGGGGCATCACCTTCTTTAAAGGGTACTTGATGAATGTTCCAGCCGAACGGGATTTTGCCTCCAAGAATTGTGTCTTTAGCACTGTCAGACAAGAAATCAGTGCCATAGAAAGCTTGGTCAAATTTTAACAAGTCTTCGGCGGTCGTGTGAATTGCGGCACCACCTCGGAACAGGTTCATATTCGTGTAACCGCTAGCGCAGTAGTCATCTACTTTATAGGAGCAATAAGAGCCTTCACCAGTGGATTCGTATGGTAGGGCCAGTCGAGGTATTACTCTGCCTTGGGTGTGTATGCCGCTATTTACCATGTCCAGTGGTTCAAAGACACGTTCTTGCATAACCGCTGAGAAAGACTTGCCTGTAACCTCTTCAATGATAGAGCCAAGAATATAATAGTTGGAATTGGAATAGTGTTTATCGGTACCAATTGGAAACTTCAGTGGGTAAGAGGCAATAGTTTTATGGAATTCTTCTTTGCTTATTGCACCTCTGAATTTACCTGTAAACCAACCCTCGAATTCGATATAATTCGGTATGCCTGATGTATGCGTTAATAGGTGCTGCAGTGTTACATCTTTCGCATAATCAGCTGGGAAACCTGGCAAATGATCTGTGATAGTATCATCGAGTTTTAGCTCTCCTGCCTCGGCCATTTTTACCATTAGGGCTGCGACAATACTTTTGGAAAGGGAAGCAATATAGAAATTGCTGTCACTAGAATTGGGGATTTCCCATTCCATGTTCGCAAAGCCGTATCCAGCCTTATGGGTGATTTTTCCGTTGTCTGCGACTAGAATTGTGCCGTGGAAGTTGTTGTTATTCGTGATGGTTTGAATGATTTTGTTGAGCGGGGGATTAGTTGCCTGAATAGCCGTTCCTTCTTCGGCTGAGTATGCCTTAGTTGCCACGGGAGATAAAGTTAATGCAAGGCTACTTGCTGCTAGCAAAGCCAACTTTCCAATTCTTCCCATAAGATATCCTCTCTGTCGTTTATTATATGTAGATAGTTTATTGTTGTGAGTTACTTACGTATGAAATGTCGCTTATGTTTCAAGAGGTCTTTGTTGTGAAGTTCTGAAGCTTTACAATGGGGCACGCCCTTATTATGGTTTTTGTTACCGTAGACTGGGGTAAGGTATGACAAAAACCACTATAGTTCGCTATATTGATGCGCCAATAGAAACTGTGTTTTCCTGTATTTCTGATATCAGGAATTTCTCGCAGGCGATTCCGCATATCAAAAATGTAGAGTTTTTAACTGAACAAAAAGTGGGAACCGGCACCCGGTTTATTGAAACGCGCGAAATGAATGGTGGTGAAGCATCTACCGAAATTGAAGTGCGTGAATATTCAGAAAATGACCATTTTCGTGCGGTTGCTGATAGCCATGGTACAATATGGGATACGATTTTTACTGTTGAAACGGTAAAACGGGAAGAGGGTAACCACACGAAGCTGGTGATGGTTATGGAAGCTCGGGCATACCGATTAATCCCAAAAATTCTTAACCCATTGATGAAGGGTATGGTTCGGAAAGCTGTATGTGCTGATATGGATGCCGTTAAACAGTATTGTGAAGCACAATCTCATTAAGCTGCGGCTTCAACTTCTTTGGCTGCTTTTCTATGAGCTCCTGGGCCTTTGCCTGTATAGCGTTTGAACACTCTGCTGAAGGCCGCTACAGACTCGTAACCGACTTTGGCAGCAACCCATTCAACTGAAACGTTGTTTTCTGCGAGTAATCTCTGTGCTTTTAAGACCCGCCACTGTGTTAAATATTGCATAGGGGTGAGGCCCATAATCTCCGAAAAGCGGCATGAAAATACAGTGCGTGACATACCTGCCTGATGTGCCATGCTCTCAACCGTCCATTTCTGTTCGGGGTTGTTATGAACGGCGCTTAGGCTGCGTCCAATCTGTGGGTTGAGAACAGCTGCTGCAAATCCCTTTGGCCCGCCAGAAGTTTCAATCCAAACTCTGATAGCATGAAGAAATAAGATCTCCGAAAGCCTTTTTTCAATAGCGTCATGACCGGGGCGTTTTGTATTTGTCTCAAGCGTCATCATTTTCAGTGCCTGATCAAACCAGGAAAAGTTTTTGGCTTCCTTGCCTTTTATAAGAATGAAAGATGGCAGCTGCGCAAAAAGGGGATGGTCATACCCATCATCAAATTCAAGATGACCACAAATTAATCGGGTAGCAGGTTGAGGTGAGCTGGCACTTGAGGTGTTACTGTAAGTTAACCTACCTGTTTCATCGAAACTACCGTCTTCAAGGACCTCTGTGAGAGGGTAAACCTTTGAAGAAGGATGATTCCTCAGGAGGTGCATGCTGCCGTTTGGAATGATAATAAAGTCACCCGGGAGTAACTGTACAGGTTCAGCTCCACCGACGCTTACCCAGCACTCGCCTTCTTCAATATAGTGAAATCGAGCGACCTTTTTAAAAGTTGGTACTTCAACACCCCAAGTATTGGTGAAACAGGTAGTGAAATAGAGACAACCTTGAAATTTTACTAAATCTAAAATGTCGCTAAAAACATCCATCGCACAATCCTTAGGGGGTCAATCTACTGCCTACTAAATCAGGGCTTTTTGTTGATATCAAGGTAAGTAGAACGAATGAGCATATATACCGTACGACAGAGCATTGATTGTATGGAAGGAAATCGTACCTTTTCTTCAGATTAAAACGGAGAAATACGATGGAAACAGCATATTATTATCTAGGCCTGAGTGGCGTACTAACAGTACTTCTATGGGCACCTTATATTGTGGCAAGAATGGTTGGTTGGGGTATTCCTACATTCCTCAATAACTATCCTGAAAACTTTCCTGCGGTAACACCAGAGCAGCCTTTGTGGGCTTCTAGAGCACAGCGCGCGCATCTTAACATGGTAGAGACAATGCCTGCTTTTATCGCAGTTGTCTTGGCGGCGGGTTTTCTTCTAGACGCTGGTGCGGGTGCTGCAGTTGCGATGTGGGCTGAAGTATTCTTTTTTGCACGAGTTATCCACGCCGTGGTTTACATTCTCGGTGTGCCATTCTTGCGTACACCAGTTTATTTAGTTTCATGGTTTTCTATTCTGGCGATTGGCTCCCTATTCCTTGTCTAAAGGCCAATCTCAGGTGCCTCGCCACTGTTCCTGCACAGTTGGCGAGGCTTTTCTATTTATTACGCTTGCACCTTCAGCCAGACGAGTGGCTTGTTACCTTTTTCAAGCACTGCTTCTTCGGTAAGAGTAAAGCCTGCATCCCAGAGCAGAACCTTCATTTCTTCAGCTGTTCTCAGTCGGTAAACTTCGTCAGGCAGTGTATTCGGTCTATGTTGTCTCCGGCGTTGAAAGCAAACAACAAAAACACCGTCTTTTTTCAAGGCACGTTTCATCTCAGCAAAATATTCTTCGAGTGGATGAAGAAAGTAACAGCTGTGCACCATTAGGGCTTTGTCGAAATATCCATCAGAGAATTTAAGCGAGGCACCATGGGATTGGTATATTTCCATAGTGTTGTTTTCGATATGGCTTTTGTTTCGTCGGATAGCTTCTTTAATCATAATAGGGCTGTTATCCAGCCCAACCGTAAGCCCGTCTGGCGTTCTGTTATGGATAAGACCAAGAGTACGACCGTGTCCGGTCCCAAAATCAAGCACTTTTTCACCATTCTGGATGTCTAGCAGTGAAACGGCTTTTTCATTTGCCCCAGCGGTTGCAAACGCCATCCATTTAGCAATCATGCTTCCTATAAAACCGCGTGCATGACAGCTATGTTCCGCGATGAAAAGCGGCGTTTGCATTTCTATTCTCCATACCCAACTGATTCAGTGAGCGTATTGTTAGAAACAATAAATACATTGGTCTTACTGATTTTGAAATTTATTCAATTTTTCGGAAATCGGCGATATTTTTAAATAATCGTTCGGTGCATAGCTGGCGTGACAGATTGTCTGTTGAAAGCTGAAGCCTCATCCATTACATACGCCGCTTGTTTAGAGTATTGAGTAAAAGGTTTTGTTTGTGACAGGTAAGTCCATTTATATGTTCGCGGCATTGTTTGCCGGAGCAGTTTTGCCGCTTCAGGCATTGATTAATGCCCGCTTAGGAACTGCGGTTGGCGGAGCTAGTTCAGCGTCTGCGATTTCGTTTGCTGTAGGCACTCTTGGCCTGATGATTTTTCTAGCCGTTACCAAAATGCCAAACTTCAATACAGCTCAACTAGCTTCTTTGCCCTGGTGGGCTTGGATTGGCGGCTTGCTTGGCGCTTATTTTGTTGCGACCGCTACAATGACAGCTCCGGTATTAGGGGCCGCGAGTATGGTTGCCCTGGTTATTGGTGGGCAGGTCGTTGCTTCACTTTTCCTTGATCACTACGGAATTATGAATGAAGCTCAGCCTATTAATTGGCAAAAAGCCAGTGGTGCGCTACTCTTGATCATAGGCGTCTATATGATTACGCGCCCAACGCCAACGGATATCCCGGGGGCATAACCAAGGGAAGCATAAAATGGCAACTGCAGAAAAGAGCATCCGCCCCTATAGCGTTATGGAAGAAATCGTCCACGCTGGTACTCACGGGGTAGGAATTGTTCTGGCGGCAATTGCTATGGTGTTTTTACTTCTTAAAGCCAGTGATCAAGGCGTTTTATCCATCACTGCCGTTTCCATTTACGCAGGCTGTATGATTTTAATGTATGGCTGTTCCACGCTTTACCACAGCATGTTTAAAAGCAAGTTGCAGCCGTTTTTTAAGATGCTGGATCACTCAGCTATCTATTTTAAAATTGCTGGCAGTTACACGCCATTTGCTCTGATTACACTTCCTGCTTCAACTGGTATTTGGGTTATGGTTGGTGTTTGGGGGGCAGCGCTTTCAGGTACGCTATTCAAGCTGATCGCTTTTCTTCGCAAAAGCGGTAAGAAGATGAATTATATCTCGCTTGCCATTTATTTGGCCATGGGGTGGGCTGGGGTGTTGATGGTTGGGCCTCTCGCTGAAAGTTTGCCTAAAGAAGCACTCTATTGGTTATTCGCTGGTGGGGCTTTTTTCACTATTGGCGCAATTTTCTATGCGATCAAATCTGTCGCTTATTTCCATGCTGTTTGGCATGTATTTGTGCTTTTGGGCAGTGCTAGTCATTTCTTTGCGATCTACCTTTATGTGATTTAATTGACCTGCGATTAGCGCTTGGGTTATAGCCTCTGCCATGCAGCAGAAATCCAGAACAATTGAAAGTAACCAAACAGGCCCGCATGAACGGCTTGAAGCGACTGTGCTTAAGCATTTGAAGGCTGATTTTAAAAAGCCGATTGCGGATCATACCCAGCGTGTTTTTGACGAAGTGAATAAGCTTGTGAGTAAACATGCGGGTTCGGTAGTTTTCGATAGTTGCTGCGGTGTTGGGGATAGCACGCGATTGATCGCGAGAGATCATCCTGATCATTTGGTAATTGGTATTGATAAATCAGCAAGCCGGGTAACCCGCGAAAGATTGCAGGTCGACCCTGAAAACATGATCCTTCGGCGGGCAGATTTAAATGATTTTTACCGTTTGATGGTGACAGCAGGTTGGCAGGTGGAAAAGCATTTTGTGCTTTATCCTAATCCTTGGCCGAAATCGGCCCATTTAGGGCGTCGTTGGCACGGAGCACCTGTATTTCCCTATATGTTGAAACTTGGTGGCCAGTTTGAAATGAGGTCAAACTGGAAGCTGTATCTGGAAGAGTTTCAGATTGCTTTGAAACTAGCTGGGCATGTTTCAGAGTTAGAGGGATTTGAACCAGAAGAATATCTCACACCTTTTGAGAAAAAATACCATGAGAGCGGTCAGCAGGTTTACCGACTAATTACTGACATCAAGCCCAATTAACGTCTTCAGGTAATTGAAAACTGGAGAACTCCAGATGAATAATTCGACGCCTTGATGGCTTTGTGCCTTTTTTTGAAGAATGTATAATATGAGGTCTCATGATAAGTGCCGAGCCAGCGTTAGCCACACACGCAGTGTGGCCTGATTGTGCTGTGATGCTTGTGATAGTTCTATGTGGTATACGACCTAAGGCGTGACTGGAAGGTACTATATTCAGACATCCATTTCTTTGATCCGTATCATCTAAATGAATGCGTAGCGTGATCATATTCTCCAACACCGCGAGTGGCGCTTGGACATGCCAGATACCATCTTTTTGAGTCCAATTTTCCCAGCCCTCGCATTCAAAAAAACGATCAACCGCAATAGTTAAATCCTGATGCCAAGGAACTAACCAATTTTGATCTATAGTTTTATCAAAATAGATAGCTCTCACAAGGGATAGGGGAGGTGCCAAATAAGCCTCAAGGCGTTCTTGAATCGCTTCAATTTCAATTGTTTTGCTAATTAATGGGATTTTTGTTTCCGCATTCCTTAAGCCGCCTTTAATAGTGGGGAGCGTTAATGTGTCGGTAGCCGTTTGTAGAGATTTGAGCGAAGCTGGAGACAGAAAATCATCAATGAGTTCTGCTCCGTGCTCCGTAAATGTTAAGCCTGATACTGGAAACATAAAAATCGCTTTATTATTCGTTGCCGGTGAGCCAACCTTTGGCGAGTTGTTCTTTTGCTTCTTCTTCACCTTGTTTGATAAGGCGCTTTATATCATCAGATGTGAAATCCGTTGAATCAATGGCAAGGCGCTCCTGTGGTCGGACTTCAACGAATTCAATGATCCGTTTCCCAGCAGTATGAACTTGCCCGCCCGCGTCCAGTTCCTTTTGGCAGGCTGCGTTGATATCGCGCACTTTCTCCAGATCATTATTCATAATCTCGTTGGTGAGAGTCCCAAGTGTACGTTTGAGAAGCTTCAGCATATTGCCGAATTCTTTCTTGGATTCCACTACAGACATATGATCAGGTTTCATGGCTATGATTGCCATTTTTTCTGCACCGCGCTTAATCGCCGGAGCAAGAGGGGCAATGTTCCTGACACCACCATCCACAAGAGGCTGGTCTTTTACCCACATGATCGGCATGTTCACAGGTTCACGGGTGGACGCTATGACATAATCCAAAATATCTTCCCCAAAGGTGCCAACATCCGCGTCAAAATAATCACCGGTGCGCATGTTGGTTACGCCGCAGGCATAATAAGTTTTACTGGCCTTTAAGTTTTCATAACGAATGTTGGCACGGGCTAGTTCTGCGGCCCCATCCATTTTCGTAAGGCCATTGAATTTGCCGCCAATTATTTTCAGGGCGAGTGAAAAGGCACTGCGTTTTTTGCCGATAGAGGCAAAGCTGGTGATGTTGTTTCGCCAAAAGGCTTCAAGTTCATTACCGATTTCAGGCCAATCTGGCTCTTGGCCTTTAAGGGCTGCTTGACCAGCGCGGTCAGCAATGAAACCGCCGTTCATAGCCCCAACGGAAACGCCGTATATAGCACCGGGTTTAAATTTGCTGCCATCAGGGAAGGTGTGATTGAAAAGCGCTTTGAGCGCCCCCGCTTGATAAGAGCCTTTTACATTACCGCCAGAAAGAACAAGTGAATTACGCGTGTCAAACATAATATATCTCCCCAAAAAGAGGATAGTGTACACGTAAAAGTAAAAGAAAGCACGCATCGGGTAGGATGCGTGCCAAGGTACTGTAATGATTGAAATATCAAAGATAGGCGCCTCCGGCAAAGATTTGGCGATGCCGTGAATCAGATGACAAGGGAAGCAGAGTGCATCTGAAAGGCTGCTGTGAGGTGTTGCCGCCTCTGCGCCGGAAGCAAGATCAAATTACCATGTATGCAGGATAAGGATTTGACGATAGTCAAACCCGCGAAGTTTTTTACATTTTGTTAGCTATATTTTGAAGTTCACAAACATCGCCCGCCATGATTGCTCTGATGTTCTTCGTGATTTTCTCCATTGACCAGTCCCACCAGGCGATACCCAGTAATTTTTCAATAGTTGCGTCATCGAAACGTTTTTTGATGACTTTCGCGGGATTGCCGCCGACGATAGCAAAATCAGGCACATCTTCTGTAACTACAGAACCAGATGCGATGATGGCACCGTGGCCTATTTTAACGCCGGGCATAATGAGGCTGTTGTAACCAAACCAAACATCATGGCCTACTGTAGTATCTCCTTTCGAAGGTAAGCCACCAAGCAGATCCATATGGTCTGCCCAGCTGCCGCCAAAAATAGGGAAAGGAAACGTGGAAGGCCCATCCATACGGTGATTGGCGCCGTTCATAATGAATTTGGTGCCGGTGCCCAGTGCGCAGAATTTACCAATAGTAAGTTTGTCCCCTACAAAATCATAATGATAGAGCACATTCTCTTCCTGAAAGTTTTCAGGACTATTGGGGCTGTCGTAATAGGTATAATCACCAACAGTGATATTATCTCCCCGTACAACAGTTTTAAGAAAGATAACACGGTCTGTATGTTCAAGCGGGTGAACAGTATCCGGATTTGGGATTTGAATAGAATCTTGCATAACAAAGCTCGCTTTATAAAAAGTACCAGAATAAGGAACAGCAGCTTTGGGGCTTACTGTTTTGGTTACAGAGCTTTGATCATTGGCAAGGTTCCTTCCACCAGTTGGGCGTAAACGGCTCAAACATCGTGTTGAGCTGCACGCATTCTTCATCAAGCTTCATAACTTTGCAATATGAATTTCGCGTGCTAGGTATTTCACATAAATAGTAGAGAACTTTATGGTTTCAATTAGAAAACGTGCAATCAGCCCTGAGCAAAAAGCCCTCAGGCGTCAGCAGATATTGGATGCTGCTGGCGAAATGTTTGCGCGTGAGCAATATGAAGATGTGAAGCTCTCTGTGCTTGCCAGACACGTTGGTATCACTAAGCCAGCTCTATATCGCTATTTCCGAGGTAAGGAAGTGTTGTTTCTTGCGCTTTATGAACAGGAAATAGCTCGGATTATTGAAGATTTCAGGAATAGAGCAAAACCTGAAGAACTTAGCAGGGCCATGGCTGAGGTGTATGCAGAACGTCCACTGTTTTGTCGCTTGTCAGCTATTCTGCATTCAGTACTTGAACGTGACCTTACATATGATGAGGCACTTGAGTTTAAGCTGAAGATGAAGGATATCGCTGCGGATTTCTTAGAGGTTTTCTCTATCTGGTTTGAAGAAACTGATCCAGAAGTTCTTTATCCCATGCTTATTCATGCGCAGCAGGCTGTGATTGGTGCGTGGTTAATGGCGCACCCGCGAGGAACCATGGCCGATGTACTTGCCAGAGATGATATGGCCGTGTTCCGTGTGGATTTCCAAACCTCGCTAGAGCAGCATTTGCACCGTATCTTCGGTCGCTGAAAAATTAATTAGTTGACCAATCGCTTTTTTGAATTACTTCGTATACGAAATATTAATTTGAGATCGCGATTTGATCATATGAGACTGTTCCATTTACTACATAAAAGCCACCGGGCGATTTTCAGGCTGGCCGATAAGATGCTTGAAGAAAAATATGGTATTTCTTCAACGCAGCATGTTGTGCTGTTGGCGCTTAATGAAAAGGATGGTTTGCCTATTGGTGAACTCGCAACAGTGATTGGCCTTAAGGCAGCTGCTACGTCAGGTCTGGTTGACCGCATGGAACAGAAAGACCTTCTTGAACGAAAACGAGCAGATGAGGACAGGCGTTCTTTCATTGTTTGCTTGAAAGAGGCAGGCAAATCTATCGTGCAAGAAAGCAAAAGCATGATTGCCGAAGCCAATAGTCAACTCCTTGATGGCTATAGTGAAGAAGAGCAGGCGTTGATCTCTAAATTTCTTGAAACAACAATTGAACGAGCGAATAACGCATACCTACATGCAAAGGGGAAAACCGCATGACTGATCATGTGCTAACGGAAATCAAAGACCGTATTTTAACCATTACTTTCAACCGACCTGATAAAAAGAATGCACTGACGCATGCGATGTATGCGAAAATTGCGGATGCGCTTGAAGATGCTGAAACAAATGATGATGTTCGTGCTGTGCTCTTTAAATCCAGCGCTGAAGCTTTTACGGCAGGGAATGATCTCATTGATTTCCAGCAAGCAGGTTCCCATGATGGTTCAGAAGTGTCGGAGCTACCGGTAGCTCGAGTGTTGCGTGCGTTTGTAAACGCTGAAAAACCATATGTTGCCGCGGTGAACGGCGTTGCGGTTGGTATTGGTCTTACGATGCTTCTTCATTGTGATATTGTTTATGTTGCTGAAGAAGCCACTATTCAAGCGCCGTTTGTTGACCTTGCATTAGTGCCAGAGGCCGCGTCTTCCATGCTGTTACCGCGCCTTACAGGTCACGTAAAAGCGGCTGAAATTTTCATGTTGGGTAAAAAGGTTGGTGCAGACGAAGCGGTATCTATCGGTTTGGCTAATGGTAAGTGTTCACAAGAAGACTTGCTGCCAACAGCTGAAAAAGCTGCCGCTGCCCTGGCTTCAAAAGCGCCACAGGCAATCCGCATGACCAAGCGTTTAATGAGGGGTGATAAAGAAGTGCTAGGTGCGAAGATGCAGGAAGAGAATATCTATTTTGGCCAGCAGCTTAAATCACCCGAGGTAATGGAGGCCATCATGGCGTTTATGCAAAAGCGTGCGCCTAATTTTGGCTAAATAATCATATTGCTATTACCACAATCCTGTGCCACCCAAAGATAAACAAGTTTGGAGGTATATGGGCTGTGGATACTCGGTTAGAGCAACAAGAAGCATTTGTGAAAAAGAATGGATGGGAAGAGGCAGACCTGTTCCCATTAAAAGCAGATGCTTCAAACCGCACCTATACACGTCTGATCGATGGTTCCCGTAAATGTCTGTTAATGGACGCACCACCAGAAACTGAAAACTTAAAAGCCTATCTGGATACAAACCGTTATCTGGCTTCAGTCGGTTTGCGCGTACCGGAAATTTACGCGGAAGATCTTGAGCTGGGTATGGCGCTCATCGAAGATTTCGGGGCCGATACTTTCACTAAATTGTTGGCTGATGGTTGGCCTGAGGCTGAGCTTTATGACTTGGCCGCGGATGTTCTAATCCATACTAAACAGCAAGGAAAGCCAGAAGGTATCCAGCTTCAACCATATGATATGGTGGCATTGATGCGTGAGGTTAACTTGTTCACTGAGTGGTTTGTACCTTATGTACGGGGGGAAAGTATCACTGAAGCAGAGCGGGATGCCTGGAATTTGGTATGGCAAAAGGCATTGGCAAATATTGCTAAAGATCAGGCAGTATTTGTGTACCGGGACTTCCATGTGGATAACGCGATGCGACTTGAAGGCAAGGGGGTTACTGCTTGCGGTCTTCTTGATTTTCAGGATGCACTTTTAGGTAGCCCCGTTTATGATTTGGTTTCATTGATTGAAGATGCGCGTAGAGGAGTATCTGCTGAAACACGTCGTGCTGTACTCGCAAAATATTTCGCGGCTTTCCCTGAACTGGACCGAATTCAATTCCTCAATGATATCGCAACGCTTGGTGCACAGCGCCATGCAAAAGTTGCTGGTATCTTTATTCGCCTTTCAGAGCGAGACGATAAACATGTGTATCTGAAACATATCCCTCATGTTCTAAGGTTGCTGGACCGTAGTTTAAGTCAGCCACATCTGGGTGAGATACGCGATCTCGTGCATAAGATGGTGCCGGGCTTTTTGGAAAGAGAATTCCCTGAACCACAAACTAGTCTTGCGCCAGCTTTCCATGATGAGTGAATAAGCTGTCGTAGGCATCAATCATTGTTTTAAGTGAGAATTGTTCTTTTGCCTTGGCTTGGTTAGCAGCGCCAATTCGAATTGATACTTCATGGCTGCCGAGCATTTGGATAAGGTTATCGGCAAGCGATTCAGCGTTATTTCCGCTAATATAAGGAGCATTTTGCCCTGAAACCATGTGGGAAATATCTCCCACATCAGTGCTGACTATTGGAAGGGCGCAGGCCATGGCTTCGATAACGGACAGAGGCATCTGTTCTGTATCAGACGAGAGGGCGAAGACGTCAAAGGAAGGCAGCAGTTTTTCCGGGTTTTCCATATTGCCAGCAAAGATAACGCGGCCCGGTTTGCACACCCGTTCAGCCAGCATTTTCATGGCGGAAGTGCCAATGCCGCTGCCTACAATAACTAGCTGAGCTCCATCTATCTCATCTTCTACCTTGCTAAAAGCTTCAATCAAACGGCCAACGTTTTTCTCAGGCCTGAGGGCCGCAACAATACCTATCACGGGTTTATCAGGATCAATCCCAATTGACCGTGCAAAACCGATGTCTTCAGGGCAGATAAAACGGTCTATATCAATGCCGTTTGGAATATAACTCACTTCACCCTCGGGTAAAAACCAGTTGCGGCGTGCAATACGTTCCAGTGTTTTTGAAGGCACAACGACAGTATTACATTGGCGGTAAGCAAACATTCGCATCAATCTGCGGGTGAGCTTTTCGGTATTTTGTTCATCTTCGCCAAAACCGTCCTGAACATGGATAACAGGACATATCTTTGAAAAGACATTCGCCATGACCCATTCAGTAGCGCCCCAATTATAGGTTACCAAAAGGTCGGGTGTTTCGGTTTTCAAATACTGTTTGATTTGTTTGATGGCTTGACGGGTATTGCCCTTAGTGATGTTGATATTGTCAGCAATTGATAATTTAGAATTTTGAACCAACTTGGCGGCATCATAACAGCCATCCATGGCGTACACCATATGCTCACAATTGGTGTTTGTGTGAGAGATATAAGTAGCAAAACGCCGCTGTGATCCTCCAACCTCAAACGAGGAAAAAACATGTAGAACACGTTTGTTTACGGACACTGGGCTACTCCATCTTTCATTCGCTGACATTAGGGCTGAAAATCCTATTGGAATCAAGCCTTAGCTGAAAATTGCCTTATTTTCTTGAATAACGAGTTAATCGTTATAGGTGATACTAATAAAGAAGCAATCGGTATAAGGAATAAAAATAATGATCATTGATGCTTGGGCACAGCACCCCACTTTACGGCATAGCCAAGACCCGGTTTTTGAATCGCTCCGGCGGTGGAATAAAACAGAAACACCAACAGAAGAACTATCGCTGGAAATTACCGTTGGAGCCATGGACGCTGTTGGTGTCTCCAAGAGTTTGATTTCAGCTTGGTATGCACCTCGAAATATTATGATCTCCAATGATGAAGTCGCGGCGTTTGTCAGTAAATATCCAGACAGGTTTGTCGGGGTTGGGTCTGTTGATATTTCAAAACCAATGGAAGCGGTGCGGGAAATCCGTCGCTGTGTAAATGAATTGGGCTTCAAAGCTATACGGGTTCTTCCGTGGCTTTGGGAAGTGCCGCCGACAGACCGCCGTTTCTATCCCGTTTACACCGCTTGTTGTGAACTTGGTGTGCCTTTCTGTACGCAGATTGGGCATACTGGTCCGTTAATGCCATCTGAGGTGGGGCGCCCAATTTATATTGACCAAGTAGCGCTTGATTTTCCAGAGCTTAAAATTGTTGGCGGCCATATTGGGTATCCTTGGACAGATGAAGCCATAGCGGTTGCTACCAAACACGAAAATGTATTCATTGATACATCAGCGTATACAGCCGCTCGCTATCCGGCACAGCTTGTGGAATTTATGCGCAGGCATGGGCGCAGGAAAGTGTTGTTTGGTACCAATTACCCGATGATAACGCCGGGTAAAGCCCTTGAAGCGTTGGATAGCTTAGGCCTTGATGACGAGGCAAAAGAACTTTTCCTCAGCGGAAACGCGAAGAGGGTATTTGGCCTTTAATGGCTCATGAAAACTGGAAGCTTTGTATTTGCAACAATCTGGGTAGTGATGCTGCCCAGTATTATTTCATGCCACCGGGCATGGGAGTAAGCACCGATGACGATTAGATCCGCCTGAATATCTTGTGCGGTTGCCAGGATGGTATCCGAGATGCCTGCGTTTGATTGTGGCTGTTCAATGATGGATACGGTTAATCCATGGTCTTCCAGATATTCGGCAGCTTCATAGAGCGACGGTCTGTCTTCATCTATTTCATCTACTTGAACGATCGATATCTTCCCGGCGGTCCGGAGAATAGGAAGAGCATTTGCGATAGAACGGGCAACTTCTGCTCTGCCATTCCAGGCAATCAGGATATTGGTGCCAACTTCAAAGTTACCCTCTGTCGGTATCATCAATACTGGCCTGCCGGAACGGTAAATCAGATCATTAAAAAGATGCTTGTAGCATTCATGTTTATCAGAAGGTTGCATGCAGATAGATACATCAGCTGTGCGAGCTTTTCTGCCAATATGATCCGAGATTTCGCCAACCAGTGTTTTCCAGCGGTAATGTGAGTTTGGCAAAATATCATCGCCGTTCTTTTTTGCAATTGAGTGGCTTTTCATGATTTCTGCAAATTGCTCTTTACAGAATTTTTCGTGTTCATCGTTTTCCTGCTCGGCGGCTTCCTGAACGCTTTGAATGATATCGGCGGAAAGGCCTTCTCCTACAAAGGGGATAGCTGTGCGGGGGTCTGGTTCCACGTAAAGTGCGGTTATGGTGGCACTGTGTTTTTTGCTGAAGCGTGCGGTGAATTCAGAAACAGGAGCCAAGTCTACATGGGCTGTAAGCGGCAATAGGACGGATTTCATGTGATATCTCCTTATTTCTTCTTGGTTATTTGTGTCATTCTCTCTTATAACTGGCAGAAATACTGTATGATGAACCCAAATAGATGTACGGAATTCATCAACGGTTCAGCGTTATCATAGCAGAGTATAACCCATGATGTATGTTTTGCGAAAATTGGTATTACTGAGTGCCCTGTTTTTGGGAGCTACAGCTGTTGTTTCAGCACTGCCACAATTTGTGAGTACAGCTGTTGCTGCAGATGAGCATGATGAAGCCCTAAAAGCCATTAAGCGTGGGGACATTATGTCCTACTCGCAAATCAGAAAAATTGTGCAATCCAAACTTAAAGGTCGCGTAGTGAATATTCAGCTACGCCGCACAAACCGTGGATGGCAATATTTTATGCGGGTAAGTAAAAATAATGGCAGGGTTGTTGCTGCTGTTGTTGATGCTCGCAATGGAAAAATTCTTAGCACCAGATAACCTGGGAGGCTGTTATGCGTATACTAGTTGTTGAAGATGATCTTAGTTTGGCTGGGCAGATCCAGCAGTGCCTGCTTGACGCAGGTTATGCAGTTGATATGGCCCATGATGGAGAAGAGGGGCATTTTCTTGGAGATACGGAACCTTATGATGCCGTTATCCTTGATCTGGGCTTGCCGATTCTTGATGGTAAGAGTGTTCTGAAACGTTGGCGCGCTGAAGATAAGAAAATGCCTGTTCTTGTGCTGACAGCCCGTGATGGTTGGACTGATAAGGTCGAAGGCCTTGATGCGGGCGCCGATGATTATTTGACGAAGCCGTTTATTGTTGAAGAACTTCTTGCACGCTTGCGGGCCCTTATTCGCCGCTCTGCTGGGCAAACTAATCCACAGTTAGAATGTGGCCCTGTACTTCTTGATACACGAAATGGCCGGGTAACGGTTGATGGTCGCCCGATCAAGCTAACAGCACAGGAATTTAAACTTCTTTCATATCTTATGCATCATGAAGGCAAGGTGATTTCCCGTACAGAGCTTACCGAACATATTTATGATCAGGACTTTGATAGAGACAGCAACACTATTGAGGTGTTCGTAAACCGTATCAGGAAGAAACTAGATACCAGTATTATTCATACAGTACGTGGTCTTGGTTACCGTCTTGAATGGGATGAGGCTGCTTAGTGTTATCACGCTTAAAGCTCTTTCTGGTTACGATCCCGGGACGATTGTTCCTGTCGGCAGTGATATGGTCAATCGCAGCGCTTACAGTGGGTGGTTTTGCGCTTTCCTTCGTTTTCCGCACGTATGTATTGAATGACGTGGACAGAAAGCTTGAATCGCTCATTGATACTATGGTGGGTATCAGTGAGATTTCGCCTGAAGGGGTTTTGAGGTTTAATCGGCCACTGTTTGATCAACGTTTTACTACTCCTTATTCTGGCCAGTATTGGCAAATATCAGAAAAAGGACAGGAACCATTTCGTGCTCGTTCACTGTGGGATTTTGAGCTGCCTACGAATTTTGAGCATAACAGTTTTTCTCTTAAATTTTCCAAAGTGGTAGGCCCAGATGGCCAAGCGCTTAGGGTGGCAGAAAAAGATATTATCTTGCCTGAAGCTGACAGGATTTTTCATTATCAGGTAGCAACAGATACGGCAGAAATCACTGCGGCAATCAACCAGTTTAACTACCTTCTGTTCATTGCGCTTTCCATCATCATGTTCACGGTGTCCATGGCGCTTGTTCTTCAGGTACGTTATGGACTGCGGCCTCTTCGGCAGCTTGGTAAAAACATTTCGGAAATTCGTGCAGGTAAAGAAATACGTATTGAAGGAAGTTGGCCTCCTGATTTGCAGCCTGTGGCGCAAGAAACAAATGCTCTTCTTGATCAAAATGAGCAATTGGTTGACCGCGCTAGGACCCATGTTGGGAATTTGGCTCATGCGCTGAAAACACCGCTTTCTGTCGTTAAAAATGACGTGGAAGGCAAAGGTGATGAAGTGTCTATGCGTATCGCTAAGCAGGTTCAGCTGATGCGTGAGCATATTGATCATCATCTGAAACGCGCACGTATCGCTGGTGGAGGATCTGGCGCGGGCCTTCCAATCAAAGAACGCCTTGAAAAGCTAATTAATGCCGTAAGTGTCATGACACGGGAAAAAGGTGTTCTTTACGATCTGGATTGTCCAGACGAGTTGCGTTTTGATGGTGAAAAAGAAGATTTTGATGAGATTATCGGTAACCTCATTGATAACGCAGGTAAATGGGCAACTGGCCGAGTGATGGTTTCGGTTGAACGTTTAGCGGATAGTCCTCGCAGGCCCTTTATGGAAATCCATGTAGAAGATGATGGCCCGGGCGTGCCTGATGAGCAGATTGATACGCTATTTGAACGGGGCAGGAGGCTTGATGAGCATGTGCCGGGCACAGGACTGGGCCTGGCCATCGTACGGGATATTGCAGAGCTTTATGGTGGTCAGGCAAGGCTCGCCCACTCAGAAATGGGCGGCTTGCAGGCAACATTAAAACTACCTTGTAAATAACTATTCAGTTTTTGCTTTAAGGGCTCCGATGATCAGTAGTAACCATCCGGCCATAAAGCTTAGGCCACCAATTGGTGTAATCCAGTGGAAACTACCTAAACTGCCGGGGCCCATAATAGCGCGCCAATATAGGCTGCCAGAAAAGAATAGAATGCCGAGCATGAAACAGATAGTAGCTGCAGAAGCGGTTTTCTTTTGTTCCCATTGGCTTAGTAAAATTGCACCGATCATTGCGAGAGCATGCCAAAAATGGAAATTGATTGCCTGATCAAAGAGCGATTGCCCCTTGCCCTCAAACTTGATTGCATGGGAGCCAATAGCAGCAAGCGCTGTCGCTGTTATCCCGTTTAAGCCTGCTAAAGCTAATATATATTTGGTTTTCACAGGGCTAACTCCCTACCTATTAGGCAGGGACAAGCTCTGCCTTAATCATATCTGCGCACTTCTCAGCGATCATAATAGTAGGTGCGTTGGTATTGCCACCAATTAATCTGGGCATAATTGACGCATCAACCACACGCAAACCTTCCATGCCAATCACTTTCAAGGTTTTGGGGTCTACAACGCTGTTTACATTATCTGTTGGGCCCATGGCGCATGTGCCAACGGGGTGGTAAATGGTCTCTGCCTTTTCACGAACAACAGCATTCGTTCCTTCATCATCATCAATATCTACACTGTTCCAGGGCGCTTGCTCTTCAGTGATATAACGTGCGAGTGCAGGTTGGCGCATAAAGCGGCGAACAGTTTTTACGCCTTCTCTCATCACGCGTAAATCTTCTTCTGCCTCCAGGTAATTGGGGTCGATCTTCGCTGGAGCGAGCGGATCATCAGATTTAAGGCTGATAGTGCCTCGGCTGTGTGGACGAAGCTGGCAAACATGAATGCCCATACCGTGTTCGGTTGGCTGTTCAAACCCGTGCGGTTTTGAAGCCATGGCCAGCATGATATGGAATTGGATGTCTGGGCGTTCGAGTGCTTTATCGGTTTTCAGGAATGCGCCAACAGGCGTTACGCAATCAGAAAGCACACCCGGTTTTTTCATAAACCATTTTGCCATCTCGAAAATAGCGCGATGAGGCGCTTTGTATTTGATGGCGGAAATCGGTTCATTGATTTTGGCATATACAGTCAGATCAAGATGATCCTGCATGTTTTTACCTACGCCCTTGAGTTCATGATGTACCGGTAAGCCAACGTCTTGAATATCGGCAGGATCACCGATACCCGAAAGTTGTAAAAGTTGAGGGCTGTTGATGGCACCACCTGAGCATATTACTTCTCTGCCTGCCTTCCAGCTTTCGATTTTACCTTTGCGGCTTACCTCAACACCAACGGCTTTTTTGCCTTCCAGAATAATTTTACGTGCTTGTGCGCCAGTAAGAACGGTGAGGTTGGGGCGGTCAAGGGCTTGGTGGATGTAAGCTCGTGCCGCTGATTGTCTGCGGCCATCTCTGATAGTTTGGTCATACCATCCCACGCCTTCTTGCTGAGGGCCGTTGAAATCATCCGTATAGGGCAGGCCCATTTCCTCTGCTGCCTTCAGGAAAGCAAGGTTCAGTGGATTAGTGGAGGTATGTTGAGACGTGAGAAGAGGGCCTGAACTGTTGTGTAAACCATCGTCAGCCCGGTCGCTACCTTCAGATTTTTTAAAGTAGGGTAGGACGTCATCAAAAGACCAACCAGTACAGCCAAGTTGGGCCCATTCATCATAATCACGAGCATGGCCTCGAACATAAAGAAGCCCATTAATCGCTGATGATCCGCCCAGAACTTTACCGCGCGGCCAGTACATTTCCCGGTTATTCAATTTGGGCTGAGGCTCGGTGAAATAAGACCAGTTATATTTATTAGGTGGTACTACATCGATGATCATGGCAGGCATATCGATTTTCATCGTGTTATCACGCTCGCCTGCTTCAAGTAGTAATACACTGATATTCGGGTTTTCAGTAAGGCGTGAGGCCATCGCGCATCCCGCAGAACCTGCACCGATGACGATATAATCAAATGTCTTTTCACTCATATTATTTAATCGCTTTTAATTTAACTGGCAGGCCGTCTACTGGTTTCATAAGCGGCATTACTTGGAACTCAGTTGTATAATCATCAGCTAATACGATTTCATAGTTTGGCAACAGATGGGTCATAATCACTTTGGCCTGCATGTAGGCAAAGTGGAGTCCAACGCACATATGAGCACCACCGCCAAATGGTACCCAGGCGAATTTGTGCCGTTCTTTTACGCCACCTTCTGGTGAAAAGCGCATTGGGTCAAACTTGTTAGGTTCAGGCCATATCGCAGGGTCTCTATGGGTGGCTGTCGGGCTTATACCAATTGGTGTGCCAACTGGGATTTTATGACCTTGCCATTCAACTTCTCGAACAGTTTCTCTAGGTATTCCCGGTACAGGAGGATTCATCCGTAATGCTTCCTTGAAGGCATATTCATTCAGAACCAACTTGTTCATAAGTGCGTATGGTAAAGTACCGTCATTGATGCCTAGCTCAGAAATCTCGTTTCTCAATTTCTCTTGCCAGTCCGGGTTTTTACCCAACTGATAGACCATCGTTGTGACGCTGCTTGTGATGGTATCGTGTGCGGCCATCCATAAAAAAATCATATGATCGATGATTTCCTGATCAGTGAAGGTATTCCCGTTTTCGTCTTCGGCTTTACAGAGCTGTGTAAACAGATCCGACGCGTCAGAGTTTCTGCGGGAGGGGATGAGGTCTTTCAAGAATTGGATCATATATTTCCGCCCCTGAACGCCAGCCCACATAGCTGTGCCAGGGATAGGTACACGGACCAAACCTATTGAAGCGGAAACCATATCTGTAAGTGCTTTATTGACCTTTTCTGTTTGCTTGCCGGGTTCAAGCCCGAAGAAAACAGTGGTAGCCATATCAAGGGAAAGCTGTTTGATGGCAGGGTAGAAATGGAAGCTTTCTTTCTTTCCCCATTTGGCGATGCGCGCGGGCATATCTGCGTTTAGGCGTTCCAGATATCCTTTCATAGGGCCGGTTTTAAAAGCCGCTGCCATAATATGCCTGTGGGCTTTGTGTTCATCAAAGTCCAACAACATCAACCCACGTGGAAACAGCCTTTCCAGAAAACGCCCCCATCCTTTTTCACTGGAAAAGTTGTGCCCTTTATCCATCAAAACAAATTGGTTGGCGTCTGCGCCAAAGAAATTTACTGAACGTTTGAAGAATGTATTGGTGCGGTATGTATCGCCGAACCTTTCACGCATGGTGTTCCCGAAACCTTCAGGGTCCCTGAGAAGCCAGAAGGTGTGGCCGAAAAACGGCATACCCTCATCGCCTGGAATATCTTCAAGGCGTGCAGTTTTTGTGGTGTCGTCTATATGAGCTGTCTGTGACATAGGCTCCCCCAGAACAGAAATTTTACCCTTCCAAGTGAAAAGAGTATCGCTGCAAATTGGGGGAGTCAATCTTATTGATTGTTTTATCAATAAGAGCCGTAACCGCCTCCACCAGGTGTATTGATTTCAATAATATCACCGGCTTCTAGTGCTGCACTATCGGATGCATTAAATGTCACTGTGGTGCCATCTCTACGGTGAACTATGGTGGAGCCAATTTCGCCGGGGTCACCTCCGTTTAGGCCGGGGGCTCCTTTAATGCGGTGGCTTGAAAGCATGGAAGCTTCCATTGGTTCCATAAATTCTATGATACGTCTGGCGCCGTTCCCTCCTGTGAATTTACCTTTGCCGCCGCTGTTTTCTCTTACTGAAAATTCAAGGAGTCTTACTGGGTACCGCCATTCCAATACTTCAGGATCAGTTAAGCGGCTGTTGGTCATATGGCTTTGGATCGCTGCGGTGCCGCCAAAGCCTTGTCCAGCGCCTGTGCCGCCAGCGATTGTTTCATAATATTGATAGGTATCATTTCCAAAGGTGAAATTATTCATGGTTCCTTGAGAGGCTGCGACAGCATTTGTTGCTAGGAACAAGGCATTAGTAACTGCTTGGCTTGTCTCTACGTTGCCTGCGACAACAGCGGCTGGGTAAATAGGGTTCAACATAGAGCCTTGTGGAACGATTAGTTTAATTGGCTTCAGGCAGCCTGCGTTTAGCGGAATATCAGCACCAGTGAGTGTGCGGAAAACATAAAGTACTGCCGCTTTGGTAACGGCAAGAGGGGCATTGAAATTGCCATCCAACTGTTTGCTGGTGCCAGTAAAGTCAACGATGGCGGAACGGGTGGATTTATCGGCTGTAATTGAAACCTTGATGGTACCACCACAATCCATTGGGTAGCTGTAACTGCCGTCTTTAAGGTCAGCGATTACACGTCTGACGGCTTCTTCCGCGTTATTTTGAACGTGGCCCATATAGTTATCAACTACATCTTCACCAAAGTTTTTCACAAGAGCTATAACCTGCGACATGCCTTTGGTGTTAGCGGCAATCTGGGCTTTCAGGTCGGCAAGGTTTTGTTCAATATTACGTGCTGGATAGGGTCCCGATGCAAGGGCTTCTTTCGTAGTCGCTTCTTGAAACTCACCTTCTTTCACGAGTTCGAAGTTTGTGAACCGAATGCCTTCTTCCTGAATGGTTTGTGAGTTTGGTGGCATAGAACCAGGGCTGATACCGCCAATATCTGCATGGTGGCCACGAGACGCTACAAAGAATGATGGGTGCTTACGGGTTTCATCAAGGAACACAGGTGTAATAACTGTGATGTCGGGCAGATGGGTGCCGCCAGCATATGGATCATTAACCATGAAAACATCACCGGGTTTGATGGTACCTGCACGGGCCCTCAGAATAGCGATTACGCTTTCTCCCATACTGCCTAAGTGCACGGGCATATGAGGTGCATTGGCGATCAAGTTGCCAGTTTTATCAAATACGGCACAGGAGAAATCCAAGCGTTCTTTCACATTTACCGATTGAGCAGTCTTTGCGAGCACACCACCCATTTCTTCGGCAACCGACATGAAGAGGTTGTTGAAAATCTCCAGAAGAATTGGATCTGGCGTATCGCTGACCTGATGTTGTTTTTTGCTTTCCCCTGTTTTAGTGAGCTTCAGAGTATCATTTTCCTCAAGCGTAGCAGTCCAGTTAGGTTCCACAATAGTTGTGCCACCATTTTCGAGAATGATTGCAGGCCCAGAAACAGGATGGTTCGGTTGAAGGCTTTCCTTATGAAAAATGCTGGTCTCACGTTCCTTTCCGCTCATGTAAACCTGCCTCTCATCGAGTGCGGTGGTGCAATTTCCTGAAGCACGAATGTTGAGCGCAGATGTGCTTTCACCGCCGGATGCTTCAGCTTCAAGAGCTTGAGCGATAATAGCACGGTCTTTATCAAGGAAGCCAAATTGCTGTTTATGAGCGGTTTCAAACGCTGTTTGCATATCACTATGGTTTCCAAAAGGAACCGCTAACGTGCTGTCGCTTCCTTCATATTTGGCATGAATGGTTAGCCTGTGGCTTTGGGTTTTCTTCAGAACACCTTGATCAGCTAGTTTATTTGATACGGCTTCAGTTAGTTCTTCTACAGCGAAATTAAGGGTGGCTTCTTCCGTCAGAAGGCATTCTAGCGCTCTTTCAGTGATCGTGGTTTGAGAAGCGAGCCCCATACCTAGTGCTGAAAGCACGCCGGAGAAGGGTGGTATCACGACTGTATCAATCCCTAGCGCGCTGGCAACTAAGCATGCGTGCTGCCCGCCAGCACCGCCAAAGGATAGAAGGGCGTGGTTTTTGATATCGTGTCCGCGTTCCACGGATACCTTTTTGATTGCACGTGCCATATGTTCGACGGCAACAGCCAAGAAGCCTTCGGCTACATTTTCTATTGTCAGTTCTTGGCCAGTTTCAGCTTTGATCTGCTGAGCGATTGCCTTTAGGCCAGAACGCGCGGCTGCAGTATCCAAAGGTTGTTTACCGTCTTCACCAAATACATTTGGAAATAAGTCTGGCTGAAGTTTGCCGATAGCAACGTTACAGTCTGTAACTGTTACTGGGCCGCCTCTGCCATATGCTGCAGGACCGGGATTAGCGCCAGCTGAAGCAGGACCAACAAGGAAACGGCCTTGAGAGAATTGGCAAATAGAGCCACCGCCTGCGGCAACCGTATGGATATCCATCATGGGAACTGTCATGCGAACGCCGGCAACAACGGTATCCAGAACACGTTCATACTCGCCAGCATAATGGCTTACATCTGTAGATGTGCCGCCCATGTCAAAACCAAGCAGATGCTTTTCATTGGCACGTTCGCCAGATTTTGCGGCACCGACTATGCCGCCCGCTGGGCCTGAAAGAACGGCGTCTTTTCCTTCAAAACTATCCGCAGAAGCCAGGCCACCATTTGATTGCATGAAATAGAGTGGCGTATCGCCAACAGCTTTTTTCACTTTGCTTACATAATGGCGGAGAATGGGGGACAGGTAAGCGTCAGCCACGGTAGTGTCACCACGAGAGACAAGTTTCATCAGTTGGCTTACTTGGTGGCTTGTAGACACCTGAGTGAAACCCATATCTGATGCGATTTTTGCCGCTGCTTTTTCGTGACCGGGGAAGCGGTATCCATGCATGAAAACAATAGCGACGCTTCGTATGCCTTTTGAATATGCAGCCTGTAGCGAGACGCGAACAGAGGTCTCGTCCAGCTCCGTGATGATTTCACCGTGTGCGTCAACTCTTTCTTCAGTTTCTATGACATGAGAATAAAGCGGCTGTGGGCGTGTAGGGTTTAGAGCGAATAAATCTGCCCGGTGTTGCTGTCCAATCAGCAGGGCATCCTTGAAGCCCTTGGTGATCAAAAGCAGTGTGGGCTCGCCTTCACGCTCCAGCAGTGCGTTGGTGGCAACAGTTGTGCCCATTTTAATGCAGGCAACCTGATCGGAAGGAAAAGGGGTTTCTTCAGGAACTTTCATAATTTCGCGCATGGCAAACACGGCAGCATCTTCATAGCGTTCCGGATTTTCGGAAAGATATTTATGGCTTGTAAGCTGACCTTCCGGGTGGTGTGCTACCACATCTGTAAAAGTACCGCCGCGATCCACCCAAAACTGCCACTGCTTCACGTTCATATATTTTGTCCTCCAAGTTCCCTAGCTAAGAGTTAACAAACAATATAGAGTTGGAGAAGCTAGAAATTGCTGGCTGTTAAAGAGTTTATCTTATGCTGATCTAAAGGATATGTATGAGCCTTCTGAAGATAGAGATATATACTAAGCGTGAGCGAAATCAGGCAATTAGCGATCTGGTGGATGCTGTAAATAGTTCTGATGGATGGGTTTCTGGACACCAGCTTTTTTCTAATGTTGCAGCGTCAATCGCATTTGAGATCCCTTACGAAGGCCTGACGAGTTTTCTATCTAAATTGGAAGGATGTGATTTTACACCTCATATCGCTGAAGTACCGTTACCGAAGGGCAAAGAAATAAAAGGCACGATTGCGATAACCTTCATTCATGAAGAGCCTGATATGAAGCGCGATGTACCAGCTTTTGGTTAGATATTATTCTAAATCCAGTTTTTCCTTAGCGCCGACAGATAGCTGCTTTGCAGCTAGATAATCACCCTGAACTACTTCAATGTCGTGAACTCGAACGATCATGCCTTGCAGCTCCGGTGATCGGTCCATAATTCTCTTCACGATACCCCAGTTTTCCATCATGAAACTGGCACGTCCTTCCGCGAGTAGTTGAACCACACGGTCAACTTCAATGCCGCTTACTCTAAAGATGTTTTCTTCTTTAAAGCCAAATTCCAGCAGCATCTGGCAATTGCTGGTGTTGGTCTCGCACACCGCAAAATATTTGCCAGAAGTAATCTCGGCTTTACTGAGTTGGTTTGGGTTGGCCCCAACGTGGCCGAGTAAGTTGAAGCGGTGTTCATCAATTTTCTTAATCCAGATAAATTGATCTTCCCGAGGAGTGGTTCTGGTTAAGGGATAGATTAAGACATCTTCTGTGTTTTCAGTAAGATTATAAGCTCGGCTCCAGAGCATGGTTTCAATATCCAGATCCAGCCCTTTTGATTTAAGGAAGCTTTTAACTGCATCAGTTCTTGGGCCAGCTATGGGTTTCTGGGTTCTATCGGCTTCTATGGCTTCATAACCGCCGGACACTACTCGGATAGCATGCGTGGCTTCCTGAGCATCCAATCTATAAGACTGGAAGCTTAGGAAGGCGATAAGCACGATTTGAGAAATTGCTTTAAAATAACTGAGCAACATTTCTGATCCGATTAACCTGAGAATGATTCTGATAGTGCAGATTAATCGGATAGGCTTCAAGTTTTTTGTATAGGTAGTTTAATCTGAAATTATCTTATTCAGGTATATGGCATACCGCTTCGATATTGTTGCCGTCTGGGTCAAACACGAAAGCGCCAAAATAGTGCTCGTGATACATGGGACGAGGTCCAGGTGCACCGTTATCTTTGCCTCCAGCAGATAAGGCAGCTTCATAAAACGAGGATACGCTCGAGCGATTGTTGGCTGAAAAGGCGATATGACGGGGAGAGACAGGCTCCTTCACCTCTATAATCCAGTATGCAGGTTTACCTTCCGGTCCGAAAGCACACATACGGCGCCCGGGAAAATCCTGATCCCAATCAGCTTTCATTTCTGTTTGGATGCTATGGCCAAGTGCCTTGAAAGCAGTTTCATAAAAAGCCTTGGTTTTCTCATAGTCAGTTGCATAGGTACTTAAATGATCAAACATAAAATCCCCCTTCAATCACTTTACGTTACGTAAATATGCATTAGTTTGTTTGAAGAGGAAGTTTAGGGGGCTGTACAGGCATATGTAAATAACCTGCATTCAGTTCAGCTGACGGAAAGTGTCAGTATTGGAAATCTCTTATTGACATTAATGTTTATAATAGGCTTTATAAATTTAATGGAATCAATTAAAATGCTTTGCAGCGTTTCCGGGGAGTAAAACATGCAAAACAGAAATGCATCGCCAAGGGTTGCGATTATAGGTGCTGGTTTTTCTGGCATGTGTATGGCTATCAAGCTGAAAGAAGCTGGGTACACGAACATTAAAATGTTCGATAAAGCCGATGAAATTGGTGGTACATGGCGCGACAATACCTATCCCGGTGTAGCCTGTGATGTTCCTTCACACCTATACAGTTACAGCTTTGCCCCAAAAGCTGACTGGAGCAAAGTTTTCTCGCCAGGTGGTGAAATTCAAGAATATTGCCTTGGTGTTGCAAAAGAATATGGCCTTTATGATTATTTCGTGCCGGGGCATGAACTGGTCCATTCAGAATTCAAGGAAGGCGCATGGCATCTGGAATTTAAAAACGGCAACAAAGAAACATTTGATTTTGTTGTTAGCTGTATTGGTGGCCTTCATATTCCCAATTATCCGGATATCCCGGGGCATGAGAAATTTGACGGGGTAAGCTACCATTCTGCTGCATGGAACCATGACCATGATCTGACTGGCAAAAATGTTGCTATTATCGGTACCGCAGCGAGTGCTTTGCAGATTATCCCGAAAATCGTAGATAAGGTGAAACATCTGGATGTTTACCAGCGCACACCAAACTGGGTGATGCCGCGGGAAGATATGGAATATCCTGAAGAGAAAAAAGAGCAGTTTAAAAAATCTCCGCTCAGAGCAAAATTGCACCGCTTGTTTATCTATTCGCTTTTTGAAATGCGTTTCCCGATGTTCCGGGGCAATAAATGGATTGCGAATTATTCGAAGAAAATGGCAATGAAGCATCTGGAAGAGCAAGTACCAGACCCTGAATTACGTGCGAAGCTAACGCCAGATTTCCCAGTGGGCTGTAAACGTATTCTTGCTTCTAATACTTTTTATCCAGCACTTCAGCGAGATAATGTGGAACTGATTACCGAAGGCGTGGCTAAGATAACACCCAAAGGCATTACCTCGACAGAAGGAAAAAGCCGCAAGGTGGATACCATTATTTATGCCACTGGTTTCAAGCCTTTCAGTTTGTTCGATAGTCAGGAAGTAATTGGGCGAGACGGTTTGAAGCTAAGTGAATATTTCAAGGATGGTATCCGTGCACACCGCACACTTACAATGCCGGGTTTTCCAAATTATTTCACCATGCTTGGGCCCAATAGTGGGCTGGGACATAACAGTATTATTCTCATCATTGAGGCACAGGCCAAATACATTGTGAAATGCCTTGATGAGCTGAAGAAGAAAAACTGCACAACGATTGAGCCAACAGAAGAAGCTGCAAAAGCTTTTGACAATAAATTGCTTGACGACCTTAAAGGTACCGTGTGGCACGGCAGCTGTAAAAGCTGGTACAAAGATGAGGACGGCCGCATCTTCACACTGTGGCCGAGAGGGACTGTGAATTTCCGAAAAGAAATGAAGAAGGTGAAGCCAAGCGAGTATAAATTCGCAACATCCTAAGTAAAAGGCCGGTTTTCCGGCCTTTTTTATTCCATCTCGGAAATGAGTTCATTATAGCGGTTTCTTACATCCGCTTGTAAGCCTGCGCAGAAGCGCTTGTTACCGAAATCTGTTAGGAGTGCATCAAAGAGGCCGCGACGCCTGCCTACCTCAAACATTAGTACAGTGGTTGCCATATCGCCTACCAGTTCCATACGTGATTCCATAGTAATTTGCTGACTGATGCCCTCTAGCTGTTTTGCGATGGTTGATTTTCCAGCCATAACAGCAATTTTGAATGTGACATCGGTAGCGATGTCATTCAGCGCCTGATTATCCATGGTTTCATCTTCGCAGATAAGATTATAAGCCATTACTTGCGAGGCATCTTCGATAAGCCTTATGATCTGATCTTCTCTATTTGCAAGAATGTAAAGGTGATGCTCAGCTGCTAAGGACCGAACGAGCTGTGCTCGAGCTAGCATATGGTTGATGGATTTTTTGATTTGAGCTTGCTGATCTGGCTGTGCAGGTTGTGATGGAGCTTCTTGCGCACCGAGAGGGCTATTTAACGTGGTAATCGTAATTAGAGTTGCCAGAATGCTGATAAAGATAAAGTTTTTCATTGCGATCCCATTTAATAATCTGTAGCGAGTTTGACGAATAATTAGAAAAAAATAAAGGCCTATGAATGCTGGAAATTTTTGTTGATGCGGATGCCTGTCCTGTGAAGGAAGAGGTTTTAAAGGTTGCTTATAGGCATGATCTGGTTGTGCATTTGGTAAGCAACCAGTGGCTTAGGCTTCCTGTCGGTCCGAAAATCAACAAGGTGGTGGTTTCTGAAGGTTTTGATGCAGCGGATGATTGGATTGCAGAAAAAGCTGGTGACGGTGATATCTGCATAACAGGTGATATTCTACTGGCTTCTCGCTGTCTCGAAAAAGGCGCTACTGTTATCGGGCACGGTGGTAAACCTTTCACCGAGGATAATATCGGCATGGCAATTGCCATGAGAGAGCTGAAGTCTCAGCTTCGTGATATGGGGGAAGATAAAGGGTATAACGCTAGCTTTACCGGGAAAGATCGTTCCAGATTTTTAAGTGCCCTTGAAAGTTGGGCGCAAGAACAGCTGCGAAAACAACATTAAGCACTGATATCGATTTTCAGGCCTTTTCCCTGACCAGCCGATCCACCTGGGGCTGGTTCAACACGCACTTTGCTCTCTGGCACGGTTTGGATATCTAGCTTGGGTTTTCTTTGCGGTGTTACATCAAGGTTGATGGATGCGGGGCGTGCTTGGATTCCAGCATTTGAAGAAACAGTATTTACCATAATCTACTCTAAAAGCATGTGATTCTTATTTTTTACTCTTTTGCCAAATGTTGGGTGCGCTGTATAGATTTGCATAAAAATTTAATTATTTTTAATGTGAGGGCGCAGAAATTAATACGTTCACACAGTTTTAATCATTGGGGTTGTTAATTCCTATTGATCTGCAAAAAAAATGAGATTAACGGGCGCAATCTTTTTATTGCTAGGTGAAAGCTTATGTCAGGTTTTGAGGTTGGTTGGGAAGAATGGTTGGCGTTACCTAATTTAGGTTTGCCGGCGCTTAAGGCGAAGGTTGATACAGGGGCAAGAACATCTTCACTCCATGCGTTTACAATTCAGCCATTTGGTAGCGATGAAAAACCTAAGGTTCGCTTTGGTATTCATCCAATTCCAGATCGGCCGGATATTGAAGTTTATTGCTCTGCTGAACTTGTTGATCGTCGTGAAGTGACATCTTCTAATGGTCAGGCAGAACTGCGATATGTAATTGAAACACCTATCAGGATTGGAGATAAAGAATTTCCAATTCAAATCACTCTCGCGAACCGGGAAAACATGGCTTACCGCATGTTGTTGGGGCGCCAAGCGTTAGAAGAGGGTGTAGCAGGCGGTGTTGTTGCCGTTAAGCCTGATATGTCATGTCTGCAAGGTGAGCTTTCGTATGATCTCTATAAAGGATTAAGAAAAGCGAAACCTATCAAGCGGCCTCTGCATATCGCTGTGTTAACGCGGGAGCCAAACAATTATTCAAGCCAACGCGTGAAAGAAGAAGCGGAAGCTCGCGGGCATACTGTTGCTTTGGTCGATACAAGGCGTTGTTACCTTGATATCAAGAGCCATGCGCCAGAGGTGCACTATGACGGTGTGCCGCTACCAGCATTTGACGCGGTGGTCCCTAGGATTGGAGCTTCGCTTACATTTTACGGTATGGCGGTTGTCAGACAGTTTGAGGCTATGGGGGCCTATTGTTTGAATAGTGCTGCAGCCATTGGTGCATCAAGAGATAAGCTTCAAGCACATCAACTTTTGGCGCGTCATAAAATTCCTATGCCAACAACAGCTTTTGCAAGTTCCCCGAAAGATACTGATAGCCTTATTGATTTGGTTGGTGGATCACCTCTGGTGGTTAAGCTTCTACAAAGTACACAAGGGCGTGGCGTTGTTCTTGCTGAAACAAAGAAGGCAGGGGAAGCGGTAATTAGTGCTTTTCAAGGCCTTGACGCCAATTTTCTGGTTCAGGAGTTTGTGAAAGAAGCCGCGGGGCAGGACCTGAGATGTTTTGTTGTTGGTAAGCGCGTTGTGGCTAGCATGATCCGTAAAAGTGAAGACGGGGATTACCGTTCTAATCTACACCGGGGAGGTAGCGCAAAATCGGTGAGAATCTCTAAAGCTGAACGGGAAATTGCTGTGAAAGCAGCTCGTGTGATGGGATTGGAAGTAGCAGGGGTCGATCTGTTGCGAACGAACTCTGGTCCAGCTGTTCTTGAGGTGAATAGTTCTCCCGGTCTGGAAGGGATAGAGAAAGCTTCCAAAAAGGATGTGGCAGCGAAAATTATTGATCATATTGAAGCGAATGTGCGGCCAATTGTAGGTTCACTTCGCACAAAAAAATAAACTTAGTCTTTAGGTAACCATGTTTGGAGGAAGGCAATACTATTGCCTCCCATTACCTTGCGGATATCTTCTTTGCTGACATTAAGTTTTAGAAGTTCTGCGGTGATATGGGGAACCATATTACTTGGGATCGCTTGTACAGAACCATCCCAGTCAGAACCCAATGCAATATGATCTGCGCCTACAAGCTCAATGCCGTATTTGATGGTTTTAGCAATGCCAGCGGGTGTTGGATCACATACTGCCGTTTCCCAGAAACCGATGGCGATCAAGCCTCCTTTGGCGGCAATAGCTTTCATCAGATCATCAGAAAAATTACGAGGGGTATCGCATGCGCCTTTGAGGCCAGTATGAGATACAACGGGCGGCCTACTGGAAAGGGAGAGTACATCATATGCCATTTGCTCTGAGGCATGGGCTAGATCAATGATAATTTCCAGTTCATCAAAGCGCTTAACGGCCGCTTTTCCAAAATCGGTTAATCCCGCTTTGCTGGTACCGTGGAGCGAGCCGCCCAGAGCATTATCAAAAAAATGAGTAAGCCCAAACATGCGGAAGCCAGCATTATACATGCGGTCTATATTGTTGATGTTGTTCTCTAGGGGGTGAGAACCTTCGGTACCAAGCAATACCGCAACACCGCCACCGTTACTGTTCAGGTAAGTTTTGAAATCTTTTTGGTTGCGAATCCACTTAAGCTGCCCCTCTGACTCAACAACATAATCAGTCAACTTATCAGATTGATATAATGCGCGTTCCAGAAGACTGTTGATAGTTGATAGAGGCCAGCCCTGAACAGCGGCTAACATGGTGATATTGTCAAAGGTATCGGCATTGTTGGAATGCACATTCTGGCCAGACGGAGACTTAGTAACTGTCGTAAGCATTTGTATGCTGATGTTACCTTCTTTCAGACGCGGTAAATCTACCAATCCATAGTCATTCCGCTTCAGGAAATTTCTGTTCCAGAGCAGGCTATCTGCATGCCAATCCATGACCGTAAGACCATCATGAAATGCTTGGGCCTCTGCTGATATCGGGGGTGCATTATACTCAAGGAAGGGGTTGAGTTTACTATCAATTGCTTTTGGTCCAAAGATACGACCAGCACCATATGCTAGCAGTAAAATAACAACTAGACCTATCGATAGTTTTTTCAGCAGCTTCATGATCTATCCCCCGATTTGTTACCTGTAACTGTATGGTACTTTTTATACGCGGCAAGAAAAAAGGGGGCTGAAAGCCCCCAAGTTGGTTACAGAAGTATAAATTCCTGATTAATTAGTATTGGTTTCCGGTGTCCTTGGTGCAGGTGCAGGGCGTACTGAACTGCGTGGTTGAACCGCCGGACGAGGAGCCTGTACTGGCTTCTTGGATAATTGTATTTGGTTCATACTTACTTCTAGTTCAGCAAGCGCACCTGCTAAGTTGCCAATGTGATCTCTTAGGCCGGACTGTTCATTAAGAAGACGATCATATTCCAGGAACTTTTCTTCTTGTTCGGCCAAGAACTTTTCAAGTTCTTTTTCATTTTTTGAACGATTTAACTGCCCTTTATCGAGTTCTTTCTTGAGCCGTTCAGCTTCCTTCATAACGCGGTTCATTTCCCGCTCGACTTCTCTTTGTTCTCTGACCAGTTGGCGTTGAACATCACGTAATTCACGAAGTTGGGTGCGCCATTCATTATTCGCGGCACGAGCGGCGCGTACGGCTCTTTCTTTATCAGCCTTTCCTGCAACCAAACGTCTCTCATGGTCGCTACCAATGGTGTCGATAGCTTCTTCCATGGCTTCACTTAGCTGGCGCGAAGACGGCATTTGGCGCTTGATTTTGCTTAAGATCAGACGTTTTTCGTAATCACTATCGATTAGTGCAGCTGCTTCAATCACCTTGAGCCAATCGTTTACGCCCAATTTGTTATGCTGAATGAGAGTGCTTAGAAGAAGGCGTTTCTCGTAATCACTGTCCATGGTCTCAAAAGCTGCCTCCAAAGTAAGGTTTATACCCTTAGAAGTTAGGCTACCGTTTTTGAGAGCCTCAGAGAGAAGAAGGCGCATTTCATAGTCGCTATCAATCTGTTTTGCGGCAACCTCGATAAGTTTTTCAATGTTATCTTTATTAACGGTTTGGCTATCCAGAACTTGTGCCAGCATCAAACGAAGTTCATAGTCGCTGTCGATGTCAGATGCTAAATCAATGAGATTGCGGATATTTTTATCATCCATGTCAAAACGCTTGATAAAAGTATCTGCTAGCAAGCGTTTTTCATAGTCGCTATCAATCGCCTTAGCGGCCTTAATGATTTTTGGCAGCATGCTTGATGGAATGTTATTCTCGGAACGAAGTAAGCCAGAGAAAGCAAGGCGCATTTCATAATCGCTCTCTATCTTTGAAGTGGCCTTAATGAGATCAGAAACTTCACCTGATTTCAGTTTCGCTGTTGCTGCAAGGCCAGAGATGTAAAGACGGCGCACATAGTCAGTTTCAAAACCATTGATTTCCTTAATAACGGCTTTGGCGCCTTTGGCTTTCACCAGATATTTGATGCGTTCTTTTGCTTCAAAACCATATGAATATAGTTTTTCCAGGCTGGTGTTTAGCCATTTTTGGCCCTTTGCATCAAACTTGGTTTTGTCGCCATCAACCCAGTATGTTACCGAGCGATCGCCCCCGACGTTCTTGATGCGGATTTTTCTTTCATCACCGTTTTTATCTTCCGATTTCAGGGTGAATTGACCACCGTTAACAACAGAAATAGTGTTGTCTTTATGATCAATGGAAAATCCTTTTTTCCACTGTACATTGATGCGGTCTTTACCATCATGCCAATTCATATTACCTGAATCGCGTTTGCGATCAAAGGTGATGCCGCGTTTGCCACCTTCAAGGCTAATAGCTGAGATGTCACCAGCGTTAGCAGTTGCTACAGCAATTTCAGGAGCCTTGATCTCAAAGGTTTTCAGTTCGCCCAGATTAGGTTCTGGATTATCGCGTGTTAATAGGTAGTTTGGCTCTAGTGGTTCAAACGTATTGAACTCACTATTGCCTGCGCCTGCGAATTGGATGCTTGGTATCCCCAAGCTCAGACCAATTACGCCTACGCTTACAAACGCTTTTGCAGATTTAGCGCTTGTTTTGAATGGAGTGTCTTCTGCTTTCAGAAGACGCTCCACTCGGTGCCTCAGGATTGACTTGTTTCCAGCCATTGCTAATCCCCATTCTATGTGTCGTGTCTCATGTATTTTTGTGGCGCATGTATATAGTGCGTTTGCTACTGAACGGCTGCTTTGAATACGGCTTGCTGCCCATTCATCTGCGGCTAGTTCTGCAATATCTGTCAACCGCTTGCGCGCCAGTAAAAATAGCGGTTGAAAGAAAAAGAAGCGGGTTAAAAGCTGAAGGGCGATCAGCATTTGCGGATCTTTTCTCAGCATATGCCCAATTTCGTGTGCTAAAAGACTTTTAAACTCATCTCGTGGCATTGTTTCAAAAGCCCAGTCAGGCAAGCAAATTTCACGCTTTGGTAGGCATACCGGACTGTTAATATCACTTGATTTGCTTAGATAAGGAACGTGTTTGATGTCAGCTTCTTCGCAGATTTCACGAAGAACAAGATTGGCATTCTCTTCAGCGCCCACACGAACGCGGCTACCCAGATTGTGAATGGCACTGCGGTACCCAAGCAGAAGGCCCATTACAGCAAGTAAGCCAAGCACAATCCAGGTCACGGCCGCTAAATCAATCGTTCTCAATTCATAAAAAGATGTACGGATTTCTTCTGGAGCTGCTTCCTGAATAGGCGGTGTATCTTGAATAGGTTTTGTAGGAGCAGGGAACAAGTTACGCTGCTCCTCCAGGATTGTAGCGTCCAGTTTTTCTTGTGCTGTCTGCTTTTCCTCTAATGCTCCAATACCAGAAGATTGCATTGTAGAAATTTCTAGAAGAGGACGACGTTCCGCAATGTCGCCCGCGATTTCCACCATGTTTCTGTCGTTGATAACGACTTCTGGAGAAATTAGATTTGTAAAAGGTAAAACAGCAATAAACGAACCGGCAATAGCTGCTTTCCAGGCTCTCTCCGCTAGATCCGGTGTGTTGATGAGCCTGATTTTTTCCATCACCCAAACTAGAAGTAAAAGAGTAGAGCTTGCGATCATGAATTTGACAAGCAGATCAAACAGTGGAAAGTCCATAAAGAAATCAAGCATCTTTTTTACCCCCATCTAACAGTGATTTTATATCATCTAGTTCAGATTTATGAATGTCACCTTCGCTCACCAGATGAGCTAATAAGGCTTTGCTATCGCCTTTGAAGAGTGTGGAAATCAGGTTAGAGACCATTGAACGTTTTACATCCCCATCGGTGATTAGAGCTTTATATACCCTTTGGCGTCCCTCAGTACGTGAGGAGAGTACTTCACGCTTCTCTAGTCTCGACAGGATTGTACCAATCGTGGTGTGTGCCAAGCCTAGATTTGACAACTTCGCCTGTACATCTCGGGCTGAGCCTTCTCCCATACTCCAGAGAGCTTGTACAACCTGATACTGCTGCTCGCTTAGCTTAATGTTACCTGCCACTTTATTTCTCCACTACTACATGTGTAGGAGAATAGATACTACAGGTGTAGTAGTAAGGCAAGCGTAAAATTTCTATTCAGAGATGAAGCGCTGGTATTCATCGTTGTAGACCGATTAAATACTTGAAATAGCTGATTTCTTCAATAAGGTACCCATGGGGAAAAGAGAGGGACTGGAATGACGTTGGATCTACCTACGTTATCTTTTGCTGTAACTATAGTTATGGCATTGTCAGCGTTTATCTTGTGTGCGCATTGGTTGGTCAATAAACATATCGAAGGGCTTGGGGGAGCTGCTTTAGGTATGTTGTTAGCCGCTATTGGCGTTCCTCTTCTTGTTTTTGCTTCGCTCCCTGCATCAGAATTATTATCCTTTACTGGCCAACTGCTTGTTATGACTGGATTTGGTGCTATCTGGCTGGGCACTGCTGCCTTCTGGAAAAAGGGGTGTAGAAGCAGAAGGAGACTTCTCTATATTTTTATTGCTCTTGGTGCGTCTGTTTTAGCCAAAAGTATCCTTGACCCTAATAAGGCAGGTGAGGATTTATACACCATCTATTGGTTGACAGCACTATTTGCATTAGCAACCGTGTTAGTAACAGTCAGGGCCTTGGGTGGCCTAAAAATGGTATATAAAGGGATGATAAGAAGAACGGCCATTGGCGCTGTTCTGGTTATTTTATTATTTACTGCTCACGGTACTTATATGTTTGGTGTCGGTGTCGTTAATTTTATAGGGCAAGAGGCGCTTTTGCAGGCCTATAATTTCTCCGTCATCACTCGGATAGAGCTAATTCTCTTTTCCATTTCTTATGCTTTGATAATGATAATAATCACGGCTGAGAAGTTGCAAGGGCAGTTACGCACTCAGCAAATGATAGACCCGTTAACAGGTGCTTTAAACAGAAGTTGTTTTCTGGAGGTTATGCGGGCCACCGTTGCAAGAGCAAAGCGTTATAGCGAACCTGTTTCTATTATAATGCTGGATATCGATCGGTTCAAACGCGTTAATTTGGAACATGGCCGCGCGGCAGGAGATCAACTGCTGAGAGATCTGACCTCACTCATTATGCAAAAGCGTCGTGCACAAGATGTGATCTGCCGCTTCAGTGGTGAAGAGTTCATTTTGATGATGCCACACACCAAAGAAGAAGGTGTGAAGATGGTCGCTGAACGGATACGCCATAAGATAGCTGCCGCAGCGTTCTCTACACCAAAAGGTATTCCAGTGAGTTTAACAGTAAGTGTTGGCACTGTTACTGCTCGTGGTGATGACCTTGAGGTGGACGGTATGTTGGATATGGTAGATAGAAGAATGCACCATGCCCAACAATTACATTTTGATAGTGTAGAAAGCGTGGGTGGCTGAATTAGAGCCGCTCCACCTCAAAGCAGCCTATTGAATAACTGGCACCAAACGAGCAAATCAAGCCCAAGTCACCTGTTTTAAAATCACTCTTGTATTTATCAAAAGCAATCATGCAGCCAGCCCCAGCGGTATTTGCATATTCATCGAGAATAATTGGTGCTTCATCCTGGCTTGGTTCTTTGCCCAGTAGTTTCTTGGTCGCAAAGATATTCATGTTGATATTCGCCTGATGGAGCCAGAAGCGCTTGTAGTCTTCAACTGTGCGTTCGTTCTTCTCTAAATACCCATTTACCAGGTCAATTACCTTTGGCAATAGTTCCCGGAAAACGACGCGGCCGTTCTGCTTAAAACGGTATTTTGGATCAGAAATATCTTCCGGCACCAGAAGATTACGAGTACCAAACGTTACCTGAATGTTTGGGGAGTATTCCGTAAACAACTTGCGATCATTAATACGGAAAGCTGTTTCTGATTTTGTTTCGGTTTCTCGTTCAAGAACAATCGCGACAGCACAATCACCGAAAATGAAATGGCTATCACGGTCTTCATAATCCATTACCGGCGTGAGGTATTCCGCTGTTACAACAAGTGCTTTATTAGCCATGCCTGATTGCAGTGCATCGCATGCGGTAGAGATGCCAAATGTGGCGCTGGAACAGGCCATGCCCATATCAAAAGCGAAGCCTTTTGCGCCGATCATTGATTGTAGCTCACAAGCCATGGAAGGTAGGAAGCGTTCCCAAACAGAGGCAGAGATGATAACCATATCAATCTCTTCACCTTTTAACTTGGCTTCCTTAAGCGCTTTTTCAGCAGCCGCGAATGCCATCTTAACCTGGGCAGGTGTATCAACCGGATTTTCAGGCGCTTGTTCAGAGAGATTAGGGTGCATGCGGCTAACGTCGATAGCACCTTTACCTTCCATCATGTAACGGCTCTTAATGCCGGACGCTTTTTCAATGAAAGGTACTGAGGAGGGCTGTTTTTCTACCGCGTCACCAGAAGCAATCGCTTCGGCGTTATCTGCGTTCCAGTTTTCTGCGTAAGCATTATAACTTTCAACCAGCTGTTCGTTGGATACAACATTTGGCGGCGTAAACACGCCGGTGCCGCTAATAACAACCCCACCCATAATATGTCCCTTTTATTGGCTTTTTAGCCTTGCTTGTTTTTAAAGTTTTTCAACGAGCAAGCTACCGATTGAATAGCCTGCACCGAAAGAGCAGATAATACCTTTATCGCCAGACTTTAGATCAGCGCGGTTTTTATGGAAAGCCACAATTGAGCCAGCGCCAGCTGTATTACCGTATTCATCGAGTACGGTTGGGGCTTCATCAGTTTCTGGTTCGCGGCCTAGCAGTTTTTTAGCAGCAAACATATTCATGTTGATATTGGCTTGGTGTAGCCACATGCGGTTCAGGTCTGAAACCTTCAGGCCCTCGGCTTCCAACTGTGTCGAGATAAATTCTGTTACAAGCGGTAAAAGCTCTTTGAATACTTTGCGGCCTTCCTGAACAAAGAACATGTCTTTGCGTAGCATGCTGTTATCATCAATACGTGTTAGTGGGCCATAATGAGAGCGAATGTTGCTGGAGAACTGTGTTTCAGCTTTTGTGCCAGTGATTTTCCACTGGTCGTTCCCTTTAGCAAGATCGGCGCGCTCCAGAACAACCGCAGTAGCGATATCACCAAAGATGAAATGGCTGTCACGATCCCGGTAATTCACCATGGTTGAGAAAATCTCTGGGTTCACCATGAGAACCCGGTCAGCCATTCCTGATTTAATGGCATTAACACCAGCAAGCAGACCATATGTGGCACTTGAACAGCCCATAACCATATCAAGGGCTGAACCACCAGTGCCTAGATGGTGTTGCACTTCGATGCCGATTGCCGGGAAGGCGCGCTGCATAACAGCTGATGAACAGATAAGATGATCAATGTCACCAGCATCAATACCCGCAGCTTCAATAGCCATTTTAGCGGCAGCAATACCCATTTCAGCTTGAATACACGGTTTGTCTTGATCGCCGTGAGCTTCTTCAGGAAGCTTGGACATCATACGGTTCAAATCCATCACGCCTTCAACTTCAATCATGTGGCGGGATTTAATGCCTGATGCTTTTTCAATGAAAGCCGCGCTTGAGTGTTGTTTGGCAGTTACGAGGCCTGCTTCAATATCTGCGGCATTTTCTGCATTAAACTGGTCAACATGGTCGTTAAAAGCGGCAACCAATTCTTCGTTCGTTATTTTATTTTCCGGTACAAATACACCTGTACCTGAAATAACTACATCAACCATGTTCCATATTCCCTCAAACTCGAAGGCTCGAAATATTTCAAGCGTGTTACATTGGCGCACAGATATACTGCCTTTTCGCCATTCCGCCAACAGTTCATTCACCTGATTGTGAGGAAACAAAAATATCCTTAGTTTCCTGTAGGATAGGGAGAGGGGCTGTGCTAGAAAACACACATGTCTATTTGGGGTAAAATTATTGGCGGTACTGCAGGCTTCGCGTTAGGTGGGCCTATTGGTGCTCTTGCAGGTTTGGCTGTAGGAGCGGCGGTAGATGCGGGTGTAAACGCATCTCAACCACCTTCTGAGGCGACTAAGCATATTACATTTACTATTGGTGTAATTGCGCTTTCGGCAAAGATGGCGAAAGCGGATGGGCGTGTAACTCGAGAAGAAGTGGATGCCTTCAAACAGGTATTTAAAGTGCCACAGCATGAAATGGCAAATGTGGGTCGTGTATTCGATACTGCAAGACAGCATACGGCTGGTTTTGATGCTTATGCAAAACAGATTGCTGATTTAATGCATGATAACCGTCGGGCGCTTTCTGATGTGCTTGATGCACTTTTCTTCATAGCACAATCTGACGGGCATGTTCACCCCAATGAACTCAATTTTATCCGGGCGGTTGCGAAAATTTTTGGCTATACCCAACAAGAAATTGATGAGTTGGTATATCGCTATCATGGTGCTGACCCTGATTGCCCATACGCTGTTTTAGGAATTAAACCAACAGCTACGGATGCTGAATTGAAAAAACATTACCGTCAGTTAGTGAGGGATAACCATCCTGATAAATTGATTGCGGCAGGTGTGCCAAGTGATTTGATCGCGGTTGCAACGCGCCGGGCTGCAGAAATTAATGCTGCGTACGATAAAATTGTGCGGCAACGGGAAAAGGAACCTGCCGGTGCAGTTTAAGCATATTCTTCTAGCGGTACTGGTAACATTAGTTTGGGGGCTTAACTTCGTTGCTGTGAAATGGGCAGTGGTTGATTTCCCCCCACTTACTGCAAATGCTATTCGTTTTCTTATCGTGTTTTGCTTTTTTGCGCCGTTCTTTAAAATAGTTAAAGGGCGTATGAAGATATTACTGGCTGCAGCTATTACTCTTGGAGTGCTACATTTCGGTTTTGTATTTTGGGGTATGAAACTTTCCGGCGGTGTTGGAGCTGTAGCTATTGCTTCACAGTTGGCCGTGCCGTTTTCCACACTGTTAGCCATTATTTTCCTGAAGGAAGCTGTAGGATGGAAACGAATAGCGGGTATTGCTATCAGTTTCGGTGGCGTTATGGTTCTTGGTTTTGATCCTGCTGTTTTCAGTTATATTGATGGCTTGCTTGTGGTTATCGGATCAGCGTTTTTATATGCGGTTTCTGCCATTTTTATGCGTTTTCTGAAAGATGTTCCTGCGATGACTACTCAAGCGTGGGTGGGATTAGCTGGAACGGTTGGTTCTATTGTTTTGTCGTTACTTTTCGAAAGTAATCAGGTGGCGGCAGTTACTGAAGCAACATCGCTTGCATGGGGTGGAGTAATTTATAGTGCGATCGGTTCATCGATTGTTGGTCACGGTCTGGCGAATTACTTATTTACCAAATATGAAGTCTCTGTAGTATCTCCTTATTTCCTCTTGATGCCACTCTTTGCTATCTTGGCTGGAGTTATAATTCTGGATGAAGAAATTACATCGAGAATGCTCATGGGCGGTATGTTAACTGTACTTGGCGTGTTGATCGTAACGCTCCGGAACAAGCAAAAGCACTCCAATATAGCTACCAGTATTGATGAATAAATTGATTGCACATCCATCACCAAATTGGAATGAACGCCCCACAAGCACAGTGATTGATACGGTGATTATTCATTATACAGGTATGAAAAGTGGGAAGGCCGCACTAGAACGCCTGTGTGATGAAGATGCTCAAGTTTCGGCTCATTATCTTATTGAAGAAGATGGAAGTCTTTTTCAATTGGTGAAGGAAGATAAACGTGCTTGGCATGCTGGTATTTCTTATTGGCGTGGTATGAATAATCTAAATCACAATTCCATTGGAATTGAGTTAGTGAACCCAGGCCATGAATTCGGGTATCGAGGTTTTCCTGAAAAGCAGATTGCAATGTTGCTGAAGCTTCTAAAAGATATTCATCAGCGGCATGATATAGTACCCGCGAATGTCATTGGACATAGTGATATAGCACCAGATAGGAAAAGTGATCCTGGGGAATTATTCCCTTGGGGGTATTTAAACGCCAATGGTTTTGGACTTTTTTCTCAAGAAACTGGTGAAAGCACCATTCAGCTTCTAAAGAGGGATGATAATGGAAAGGCTGTTGAAAAAATGAATAGTCTTCTAAAAATTGTTGGTTATAATATAACAGAAATAAGAACCTTCACTCAAGAAAGTGAAGATGCCTTAAGAGCATTTCAGATGCATTGGCGGCAAAGGGCTGTGACGGGTGTTTATGATCAAGGTACAGCCATTATCCTGCAGGATATAGCAGGGCAAATAGCGAGAGATGAGGACATAAAGTGAAAAAACTTGTTATAGCGGCGTTGATGATGTCGGCGTCATATTCTGGTTATGCTCAGGAAGTGAGCAGTTCTGACAGACCAAATACTCATACATTGAATTGTTTGGCTCAATTGAACCGAGATTGCGCAATTAAGGCTGCTCTTCAAACAGTGATTGAAGAAGATTTTGGTATTCAGCGCGCAAAGATACTCATCGGTGTAGCGCGGTCGATGATCGCTACGGGTAATACTCAGGACGCGCAACAAACACTTATGTTGGCATTGGATGAAGCACGGTCAGTAAATTTATCATTGGTAACATCAGAAAAAATCAGTGAAATTGCACCACTGCTGGCCAAAGCAGGTGATACAGCCGGGGCACTCGCGCTTGTGCAAGAACTTTCTCATAAGACCGTGAAAGACATTACCTTGCTGAGGATTGCTGAAGAGGCTGCGGCTGCTGGAACGTTCGCAGACGCTAGAGTAGCTCTGGCGCAGTTGAGTAACCCTAAGCGTGCTTTTTGGAGAGAGATCAGCTTATTCTCTCGTGCTGATAAAGAAACAATTGGTGCCGCGGACCGGATAACTGTTGAAGAGATTGTAAGAACAGAAGAAGCAGCTGAGTTAAAGTACCGTGGTTTTATTATACTCGCTATTATGGCTGAGAAGATGGGGGAAACTGATTTGGCGGCAAAATATCTGCTTGAGGCGGATGAGTTTTTCCAGACCATTCTTGGGCAAAATATGAAAGCATTTATCGCGGCTGATCGTGCGCGAGCAATGTTGGAGGCGGGTCTCAATACTCAAGCAGAAGACAGTTATGCGAAGGCAATTGGATATGCTGGCCGGTTGCGTGCAAAAGGGCCCCACGTAACATTTGCAGATAAAATTGGTTCCGTTGAGGCTGCTAGCGGTCATTTAAATAGAGCTATCGGCCGACTTGCCTATTATGATGATGTGAAAGAAAAGGTACGTTACTTGAAGCATCTGAAAGTAGGGCAGCCTGCAGAAGAGTTGCAAACGGCTTACAATGCAACACTGGATGAGATCGCTGCAATGGATGGCGCCTATGAGCGTGATGTTATTCGTCTTGATCTAATGGAAGCTGCTATCTCAAATCAGGATTTAGTATCAGCAAAGAAGATTGTTGCTGCCGTTGAAGATGATGATAACCAAGCCTTTGCTCTGGCACTATTGGCCCCACTCGTTAATTAACGTTATATATTTTTGAATGTAAAAAGGGCTGGTGTTTGCCAGCCCTTTTTTTATTGAGTTATAGGTAGGATTGGTTCTGGGTTTTTCGGCTTCGGCAACTCGCCAGGTGCGCTTACTCTTCTACGCCGGGTTAGAAACAGGAAGGCTGCTGGAGCAAAGTAGAAGCTAACAACCATGGATAGGAATGCTCCGCCTGCAATAGCTACTGCGAACGGTGGCCAGAATGGGCCTCCAGCAAGAATAAGGGGCATAAACCCGCTAACCGTGGTGATTGTTGTCGAAAGAATGTGGCGTCCTGTGCTCATCACGCCTTTCACAACAGCTTCAGCATCGCCGTTACGAGCATCTTCTCTGCCGCGTAGCTCAGAGAGAATTACAATGGCGGCATTGATAGCTAGCCCTACAAGGCCCATGAGGCCAAAGATCACCACAAAGCTGAGAGGATAGTTAAAGAACCACATGGAAAACAGGCCAAGCCCTGCAGCCTGAACTGCTGCGGCTAGTGTTACAAAAGCTAATCGGAAGCTGTTAAAGGTGAGTACGATTGCAAGCAGCATAAGAACTACCAGCATACCAGCCGTCCCGAAAAGCTGGCCAACAGCTTCATCGCGTTCTTCAGATTCTCCACCAAACTGTATGGTATAACCGGGAGGCGCTTGCAGATTGGCTTCCGCAAGAGCAACTTGCACTTCTTTGAAGGCATCTTCAGGTAAAATACCGAACCGGAGAAAGGCTTGCACTTTGTTCATGCGCTCACCGTTCCAGTGTTCTACCGCGCCTACCTTAGTAGCGAGTTTTACATCGGCTACTGCAGAAACAGGGAGATCAGCAAATGATTGATCAATTTCTCTAGCGCGTTCGCCGCCCATCAGGCTCATGTTTGCGATTGATTCAATATTCATACGGCTGGCGCGATCAGCTATCAGGCGCACAGGTACTTGTTGGGTTTGCTCAATTACATATGTCGCGATGATGCCGCTGGTTAAGCCCTGTAGTTGTTGTTCCACTTGTTTGAGGGATAGCCCCGTCACGGAAACATCATCTTCTCTAGCTTCTACGGAAACCATAGGCCGGCCAGCTTTCAGGCTCGTTCGGGTATAGGTAACGTTAGGTACCTCGGCGAGAATGCTGCGGGCTTGTTCACCAAGTTCTTCAAGAACTTCAAGGTCAGGCCCGAGGATACGAAGTTCGATAGGGGCCTGAATGGGTGGGCCACTGCCTAATTCCCGAACAAGAATCATCGCTTCAGGTAAGAGCTCGGTCAGTTCTTCCTGAAGGCGGGGGATAAGTGTTGTTATCTGCTCAAATGTACCTACTGTTACGGCAGCTTCAGAGATGCTTACAACACCGTCGTTTGCCGCGATCATGCTGTAATAGAATTTGGCAGGGCGTGTACCTATGAACCAGTGAACACTTTCGATTTCTTCAATTTTGTTCAAGTGCCCATTCACAAATTCTGTTGCCTTACGGGTTTCTTCAATAGAAGCCTGAGCAGGCATGTAAACTTGAATGCGGAATTGGTTGCGGTCGCTTACCGGAAAGAACTGTTCTGTTAACTGGCCTGCGAGTGCAAAGCCTGCAAGCGGAATTGCTGTCGCCACAATAATGGATCGTAGTGGACGTTTTACTGACCACCGAAGGCTGGCTTCAAAAGCGCGAGCGAGCATGCCGCCATCAATGCCGTCACGCCACCATATCCGTTTCACTGGGCCCTTTAGTACTTCGTCAGGGAGGCGGCCTTCAAGCATGCGGCCAGCTACTGCGGAAATAATCGTAAAGGCGATAATGTATGAAGCTACAAGGGAGGCAATCACTGCAGCGGGTACGCCAAGAAGAAAGTCTCCGGCATTGCCCGGCATGAGCACAAGTGGCATGAAGGCAATCACCGTAGTCATAGTACTGCCTAGAAGGGGGACCCATAACTTCCGTACCGTTTTAGCAACTGCGGTGGCACGTCGTTCACCTTGTAGGCGCAGGTGTTGGATTTCATCTGTAATTACGATGGCATTATCTACCATAATGCCAAGGGCTACGATTAAGCCTGTTACAAGAACCTGCTGAATGCGGAGCCCAAACATGTTGGTGATGGCGAGTGCGGCGAGAAGGGTAAGGGGCAGAATAGACGCCGAAACAAGGGATGCTCTCCAGCCAAGAGATACTAATAGAACTCCAAGCACTACCAGGGCACCAACGGCAAGATTGCCCATCAAATCATCAAGACGTTCATCTGCATATTCACGCTGATCAAATATACGGTCCAGATGAATACTGGCAGGCAGTGTCTGTTCAATATCGGCCATCAGAGTGGCGATCTGGTCAGACCACTGATCGATACGGGAATCTTCGAACATTCTTGCAGCAACTACCACACCGTAATGACCATCAAGATATGTCAGGCGCGATGGTGGGTCTTCAAAGGTGCGAGTTACTGTTGCCACATCACCAATACGCAGGCTGGCGCCAAAGGCATCTTGCCCTATTGGAATGCGCTGGATACGGGCGATATTATCAATAGCGCCAGTTACCTGAACCACCATGCGGTTTTCGGTGCCTGCAACAACACCTGCTGCACCGCGTGCATCAGAACCTCGGATCATATTAGCGACTTCTGCCATGGTTAAACCATGTGCTGCCAGCCTGCTATCATCAACGGTGATACGGATTTCTTCTTGTGGAAGGCCGAGTACATCTACGAAATCTGTTCCGGAGAGGTTTCTAAGGCGGCTTTCAACTTCACGTGCATGCCTTCCCAATATTGCATAATTGATTGGGCTATCTGAATGCCATGTGAGTGAAAGAATAGCAGAGTGGGCATAAATGCGTGTATCTGAAAAATCTGGTGCCGTAGCGCCTTCCGGTAAATCAGTTACTTCAGCGACTTTATCTCGGAGGCGTGCAGTAATAGGCTTTGCATCAGTGATGCGGTCTTCCAGTGTAACCGTGATCAGGGAATTACCAGGACGTGATGTACTGCGTACTTTTTCCACCTCAGGGATTTCACGAATTTTACGTTCAAGTTTTTCAGTTACCTCAGCTTCCACGCGTTCGGCGTCTGCTCCAGGATAGAATGTCGTTACCTGGATTACGCGGCTTTCCATGTGTGGGTCTTCAAGACGAGGCATGGTGAAGAAGGCGTTAGTACCCGAAATGACAATTAGGAGTAGGAGTAGCCAGACGACCCGGGGGTGATTATAAAGAGAGCCTTTCATCTATAGTCTCCCTTTACTGCGTTGCACGTACGAGCTGGCCAGGCGCAAGCCTGTTCATACCGTCCGCAACCAGAATATCACCATCTGAGATAGTACCTGTTACGAATACGCGGTTGCCCTCGGTATAGAGGATCTGCACGTTCTCAAAGCGTACTCTTTGGTCACTACCTTCCTGATGTACTTTATAAACACGCCACAGACCGCGTACATCAGATGACAGGGCGCGAATAGGGAGCCATGCACCGTGTGCATCTTGTTCATCGTTTACAACAGCGTTGATTAGCTCGCCTCGTGTGGTGCGATTTTCCGGCAGATCAAACGTTACCATCATTGTCCGGGTCTGGCCGGTGATGATGGGAACAATAGAGCGAACCGTTGCTCCTTTGATAATTTGTCTTTTACCGTCTCTCAGTTCTACGGAAGCACCGATTGCGATACTGTTTGCATGCTTGGGCGGCATGCCGATATGGGCTTCCATGCGGCTATCTTCTGTAATTTCTAGAACGGATGTGCCTGAACCAACAACGGTGCCTTCATCCACCATGCGCTGTGTAATGGTGCCGCTGAACGGCGCTTTTATTGAAGAGCGTCTGATATCTACATCAAGTGTACGCAAGGAAGCGTCCAGGCGCTTCAGGCGGGCTTTTAACGTGATTGCATTCGCTTCGGCCTCATCAAGTCGCTGTGCCGATGCATGGCCGCTTTTAAATGTCTCTTCAGCACGTTTTAAGGTTCGTTCTGCAAGTTTAAGAGATGCAGTTACTTCTTCTTGCTCAGCAATCAGCTGGCTTTTGCTGGCTTCAAGGCGGGACGTGTCAAGGCGGGCAATTATATCGCCTTTGGTAACCTGCTGACCTAAATCAGTAGATATCTCTGAAACTGTTCCGCCGAGCTCAAACGCCAAAGGGCTGATGCGGCCTGCTACAGCACGGCCCGTAAAGGTGCGGCGTGATACATAACTGTCTTCAATCTTTACAGTGGTAGTTTTGATTGGAAGGGCAGATATTTTTTTTGAGACATCTTCTTGGGCCGTTAAACGTAAGCCAAGGGCACTGGCCAAAAGACCAGCAGAAATAATGATTGCTCCAGCTTTTAACAAGCGGGGGGAGGAGCTGGGGAGTTGCTTTTTCATGCCATCGTAACCCGAAATATTTAAAAACGGTTTTACGGATATATAGTATTACTGGACTTATTAGTCTAGTAATTATTTTGAAATGTGATATGCTCGAAATCTAAGAAAGCCGTAGGGTTTTTGAAAAGTTAAGGTAATATCTGGACTTATTAGTCTAAAAAATAATAGTTATAGGTGGCAGATTTATTTCAGTTGCGCTAAATGTTTGCTGAAATATGTACGATTATAGAACCTGTTCTGGATTGAAGATGGTTGACAAAAGTGTCTTGAGCGAAAAAAAGCCTAAGCCTTCACGTGGACGGCCGCGTGATGAAGGTAAGAATATTGCGATAACCGAAGCCGCTAGTGAACTTTTCATGGAGCTGGGCTTTCAAGGCACCAATATGGATAAGATTGCTAAACGGGCAGGTGTTTCAAAACAAACCGTTTACAGTCATTTCGAATCTAAAGAGGTTTTATTCGCTCGCGCTATTTCAATGGTGATTGAACGGCATAGTCCTGCCAATGTTTTGGAAAATCTGGAGACACATTCCCTTGAAAGCGACCTGCGTATTATTTGTGACAGTTACGCACGGCTTTTGATAAGCCCTGAAGCAATGTCGATGGAGCGTCTTTTGGCTGACGAAGCTGTTAAAGGGCCTGAGCTTGCGCAAATTTTCTGGGAATCAGGGCCAAAGATTATGCAGGAAGGTATCAAGGATTTCCTTCGTTCTTGGGCTGATAAGGGTGAGCTGAAAATAGATAATTACAACAAGGCGGCAGCTTTGTTGACAACTCTTTTAAAAGGCAAGTTGCAGTTTAAATGGTCTATCGGTCTGATCTCTGAAGTGACAGAGCAGATGATACAGGAAAACATTGATGATACAGTTGAAGTGCTTTTGGGGCTTTACAAGGTAAAATAAAAGGCGCTCTGAAAATCAGTGCGCCTTTTGAAATCTGATATGTACAGAAATTATTTTGAACCGTCTTCTGATTCTAACTGTGGGCCCTTACGCTCAGTACCAAGATAATTTGCATTGCCTGCATCTCCTTGAAGGTTGGAAGGCAGTGTCTTGATCTGGTCTTCGGTCTTAGGACCCAGTGTTGTATCAAAAATAATTTCTTCGCCCTTGCCTTCAAAAAGGCTACATGCCGAAAGACTGAATAGGGCTGCAATTGCTAGTAACTTTTTCATTATAAAAACTCTTGCTGTGTCACAAGTACCTCTTAAGCGCGGACTGTGCCCGAAATAAGGCCGGTATGCAACAGGCTTGACGTTATTCCCTTAAAATGGCTATGTGCATGCAGCAGATGGCTGGATGATCGCCGCTTGGTGTATGCTGAGGGGAGGAAAGTCCGGGCTTCACGGAAACACGGTGCCGGTTAACGGCCGGCGAGGGCGACCTCAGGGAAAGTGCCACAGAAAGCAAACCGCCTGTGCTTGCATGGGTAAGGGTGAAAGGGTGCGGTAAGAGCGCACCGCGCCTCTGGTAACAAAGGCGGCAGGGTAAACCCCACCGGAAGCAAAACCAATTTGAATGATAGCCCTTTTGGGGCAGGCTCTGTTTCCGAGCTATCATTGTGGTAGGTTGCTTGAGCTTGTTGGCAACAATAAGCCTAGAGGAATGATCATCACTGGCGCATGTCAGGACAGAACCCGGCTTACACGCCATCTGCTGCTATCTTTTCTTATGCTCACAATAAGTTTGTCCCTCTTGTAATTGCTTTCTTCTGATTTAGAGTGAAATCAAACCAATTTGGGGAGAATATATGTTTAGGGTTGGGAACCTGATTTCAGGCTTGTGTGCGGCGGCTTTATTAAGTTCAGTTGCCTTTGCAGATTTTGCGGAAAAAACGAAAGATCTGGAAAAGAAAGATGGATTGATCACCACGTATGTTGATCGTGACGAAGCCAAAGTTCTGCTGGCGCTTGATAAAGCCAGTGATAATACCTTTGGTCGCTATATTTATGCATACTATTTAACAGGTGGTTTGGGGTCTAATCCTCTTGGGCTTGACCGTAGTTTGCCTGGGGGAACGGAGATTTTAACCTTCCGCCGCGCTGGCAAAAACATGTTGGCTGTTATTGAAAACCTAAGCTTTAGGGCATCTGCAGATAACCCTGCAGAGAAAAAGGCTGTCAGAACCAGTTTTTCGGAATCTGTTATCTGGTCTACGCCGATTGTTGAATTTGATGAAAAAACAGGTAAAGCACTGATTGATCTGAGCGGTTTTCTTAAGCGAGATGCCGTGGGCGTTGCTGCCAGATTAAAGCGGAGAAATCAGGGGAATTACCGCATTGATGGGAAGCGTTCTTATGTTGATACAGAAGATGCCCATGTTTTCCCAATTAACTTGGAGTTTGATGCACACCTCACTTTTGCAGGTACTAACCCTGGTGATGAAATTTATGCAACAACGCCGGATGCGAACTCTGTAACGCTTATTGCTCATACTACTTTTATGAAAATGCCGGATGATGGCTATGAAGTACGCCATTCTGATGAGCGTGCTGGTATTATTTCTTCTTCATATGTGGATATGTCAGCACCGCTAGATGGTAACACAGTGGTGCAATTGGCTAGACGTTTCCGGCTTCAAAAAGATGAAAACGGTGATGTGATTAAACCGATCGTTTTCTATATTGATAATGGTGCTCCGGAACCTATTCGTTCTGCTCTTCTTGAAGGTGCGAATTGGTGGGCAGAGGCCTTTGAAAAAGCTGGTTTCCCGGGTGGATATCGGGCTGAAATTCTGCCTGAAGGCGTTCATCCGCTAGATGCTCGATATAATGTCGTGAACTGGGTGCACCGTGCTACACGGGGTTGGTCTTATGGTTCTGCGCTTCATGATCCACGTACAGGTGAAACTTTGCGTGGTGTCGTATTGTTGGGTTCTCTGCGTGTTCGTCAGGATATCAAGATATTTGAAGCTCTTTCTGGGGCATCGAAAACGGGTACGGGCGAGAAAGATGATCCGGTAGAGTTGGCGCTTCAGCGTATCAGGCAGCTTTCAGCGCACGAAATTGGTCATTCTCTTGGCTTTTCTCACAATATGGCTGGGAGTTCATATGGGGGTCGTGCCAGCGTAATGGATTATCCCGCGCCAGATGTGCGTGCAGTTGGTGATGATCAGCTTGATTTCTCGCGTACTTATGGCGTTGGTGTTGGTGGCTGGGATAATTGGGCGACCAAATTCCTTTATTCTGAATATGACGATGAAGAAAAAGTAGCGCAAGCAAAGCTGGTGAAAGAAGCTGATGAAGCTGGCCTTCTTTATGTGTCAGATCCGGATAGTCGGAGTATTGGAACAGGCCACGTTAAAGGGGCCCTCTGGGATAATGGAACTGATCTAGTTGCAGAATTAGATAATGTTCTAAAGGTGCGCGAAATTGCCATGAACAATTTTGGTGAGCGTAACCTCCGTAAAGGTGAAACATATGAGGCGCTACAAACTAAATTTGTACCTCTTTATCTGTATCACCGTTATCAGTTACAGGCTGCGGCTAAGTCTTTGGGTGGATATGAATTTGAGTATCGCCATGAAGGTGATGGCCGGAGCGCACCTGTACGAGTTGCTTGGGAAACGCAACAAGCTGCGCTTGAGGGGCTTTTAAAAACGGTTGCACCCGAAACGCTTGATATCAGTGATGTAACTCTCACCGTTCTGTCACCTGTTGGTCGTTCAAATGGTGATCCACAATGGAACCGTGAAATCTTTGATGCGGTAGCAAGGCCTGTATTCAGTGAAGCTGAAGCGGCTGCGGTAGCCGCGGACCTTACATTTGATGCACTTCTGCATCCCGCACGTCTTGCACGTTTGGCTGAACAAAACCTTTCGGAGCGTGGTAATGATTTGGCCTTTGTACTTGCTCGTACTGTTGATTTTACAACGGGTACTGCTCGCGCTGACGATACAAATGTAATTACTCTTCGCGCCGTTGTGGCTTCAAGGCTGATGGAACAGCTAATCGCTTTGAATGATCACCCAGCGACTTCAGTGGTGGTGCGTTCCGAGGTAATGAAGGCGCTTAAGGATCTTAGGCTTCGCTTTATCGATTGGCGCCGCGGTTATAGCTCAGCAGGCAGTGCTATGGCGGTGCGAATTGAGAATGCGTTAGCGAGAGCTAAGACACCGGCTGTTAAAAGCCCTGGTAATCCTGATGTGCCGCCGGGTAGCCCAATTGGTTCTGGGGAAGCTGAGGCATGTTGGCACTGTGAGCCTGTAGAGTTTAATTAACGCAAATGCTTTGGGATGATCTGGTTTTTTATGGGAATCAGATCATCAAGTAAGCTCGGCTATGGGAAAACATGGGATAAATTGGAAAAGAGGGCGTTTTCGCCCTCTTTTTTTATAGCATTTACACGTTGCTGAATTTTCGGCTGCAAAAAATAGAACTTTCTGATTTAGAGAACATATAAAGAACATGTGGTGGTAATGATATGTTTTTACTGAATTAACTTAAAAATGAGGAATCAAGACTTCCCAAGAAAAATACATTTATTCCCATAAAGTCCCATTGACCCACTATTAAATCCCATGATATCCCATAAGGGCATAGATGACGATCTATGTGCTTGCTTTTCGTTTGGCGGCGAATGGCGAGGGGGAATTAGAGGGGCGAGCGGACAATGGCATTTTTCCTGTCCACATTTACGAATAAGGTCGACAAGAAGGGGCGTGTGTCCATTCCTGCACCGTTTCGTAACGCCGTATCCCAGAGCCTCTTCGCTGGTGTTGTCGTTTACCAACCTTTTAATATGCCTTGCATCGAAGGCGCTGATATCTCTTTCCTTGAACAACTTTCTGACCGGCTCTACGGCGACTTTGGTCCTTTCGACCCTGATCAAATGTCCGTCGCCACCGCCATTCTTGCCGGCGCTTCCCAGCTTTCGTTCGACCCTGAAGGACGTGTGATGTTGCCTGCGGAACTTAAGGAGTTTGCAGGGATTGATGGTCAAGCGACTTTTGTGGGTATTGGCCGTAAGTTTCAGATTTGGGCGCCAGATGCCTATAAACTTCATAGAGAAGAGCAAATGACACTTGCGGCGCAAAAAGCACCGACTCTTCCAGCTTTTGGGGGAGGGCCACAAAAGTGATGGATAACGCACGCGCAAAAGGCGGTAAGCATATTCCAGTTCTCCTGAATGAAGTTGTTCATGCACTAAAACCTGTAGACGGCGAAGTGTATGTTGATGGTACGTTCGGCGCAGGCGGCTATTGCCGCGCCGTGTTGGAGACAGCAGATTGCAAAGTGATTGCTATTGACCGTGATCCAGATGCAATCAGGCGTGCTGAAGAGTTTGCCAAAGAATTCCCCGGGCGTTTCCAGATTGTCGAAGGATGCTTCGGCGATATGGCTGCGCTGTTGCCTGCAGTGGGCATCAATAAAGTAGACGGTGTGATGCTGGATATAGGTGTTTCTTCCTTCCAGCTTGATGAAGCAGAGCGTGGTTTCTCTTTCAGGGAAGATGGCCCGCTTGATATGCGCATGGCGCAAGATGGTGAAACAGCGGCGGATGTAGTTAATACCTATGAGCAGGATACACTTGCGAATATCATTTATGACTATGGTGAAGAACGTCAGTCCCGTAAAATTGCCGCAGCTATTGTTAAAGACCGCGAGGAAGAGCCTTTCACCACCACTCGGCAGCTGGCGGGCCTTATTGAGAGAATTCTAGGGTTTGGCCAGCGTAAGAAAGGGCAGAAACAAGTTCACCCTGCGACACGCACGTTCCAGGCACTCCGTATTCATGTGAACGACGAGCTGGGTGAATTGCGCCGTGGTCTTGCTGGGGCAGAAGAAATTATTGCCGAAGATGGCCGTCTTGTTGTGGTGTCATTCCACTCGCTTGAAGATCGAATTGTAAAGCAGTTTATGGCAGAGCGCTCTGGCCGTTCATCCGGTGGTTCCCGTCATATGCCGGGACCCATTGATATGGGGCCAGAGCCATCTTTTCGTCAAATCAAGAAGGGGGCTGTTAAGCCCTCTGACGACGAGCTTGATGTGAACCCTAGGGCTCGGTCTTCGCGGTTGCGTGTTGCGGAGCGCACAGGGGCATCAGCAAAGGGGGCGTGGCATGCGTAAAACGCTCACAATCTTCGCGGCTGCGACTGCTATCGCATCAGGTGCAGCTGTTCTTCAGCTCAAAATCACAGTTCAGAACAAAGTAGATAATGTGAAAGAGATTGCCCGGCAGATTAAGCAGGACCGTGAGGCAATTAGGGTGCTTGAAGCTGAGTGGGCATATCTCACTACACCACAGGTGTTGCAGGACCGTTCCATTCGTTTTTTGGCGTTAATGCCGCCGCGGGCTAAGCAAATTATTGCAGAACCTTCTTTAATCCCATTCCGGCCGAAAGGATTGGAGGTCGAGGCAGGCGAGGGTGTGCTTCTACCCGCTGCGCAAAAGGAATTGAAATCAAACAAGGGAAAGAAAACTAAGCAAACAGAAGGGCAAACCCTGTGAACACAGTATCTGCATATCATAATATGACTACTGAAACTCACCGTCGTTCAGCGATTGAGATTGCTCGCAATCGTTTGATGATTGGTGTTGTTCTGTTCTGCTTTGCATTCCTGATTATGATTGGCCGTACTATCGAGCTTGGTGTTAGTGCGCCTAAGCCTCGTGTAACGGCAGCTCGTCAGGTAGTAACTGTACCAGAAGTTCAGGTCGCTCGAGCTGATATTGTTGATCGTAACGGCGAAATTCTTGCTACAAACCTTGAAACAGCATCTCTTTACGCAGTACCAAAAGATATCAAAGATCCCCAAGAAGCTGCACGTCAATTAGTTTCCATACTGCCGGAGCTCTCATACGCTGATGTTGAAGCTAAGCTTTCATCTGGCAAGAAGTTTGTGTGGCTTAAGCGCAAACTAACTCCGCGCCAAAAATGGGAAGTGAACGCGATTGGCGAACCGGCTTTTCAGTTTGAGCGTGAGGAAGAACGGATTTATCCACATGGTCGTTTAGCAGCGCATGTGCTTGGCTATGTAGACGTGGACGGTAATGGGCTAGGTGGTGTTGAACATTTCTTTGATGCAAAGCTTGGCGATAAGTCTCGTACGTCTGAACAACTTCAGCTTTCACTGGATATTCGCGTTCAGTATGCGCTTGCAGATGAACTGCAGGCTGCGATGCGTGCTTATCAGGCAATTGGCGGCGCTGGTCTTGTTATGGATGTTTCAACTGGTGAAGTGATCGCAATGGTTTCACTTCCTGATTATGACCCAAACAATGTACGTGGTGTTGCTGATACCGAGAAGTTTAACCGAGCAACCAAAGGCGTTTATGAACTAGGTTCCACGTTTAAAACCTTTACTTTTGCGAATGCGCTGGATGATGGTGTTGTATCAATGGAAGATGGTTATGATGCCACAAAGCCGCTTCGCATCTCCCGTTTTCTTATTAGAGATGATCATCCTAAAGAGCGTTATCTGACGGTCCCTGAGATTTTTACATTCTCTTCAAATATCGGTACAGCACAGATGGCTCTTGATATTGGGACTGAACGGCAGCAGGAGTTTCTTGGCGAGTTGGGCCTGCTACAGCCAGCGAATGTTGAACTTACAGAGGTAGGTGCCCCGCTTGTGCCACCAGTTTGGCGTAAATCTTCCACAATGACCATTTCATATGGGCATGGGTTAGCTGTTAGCCCACTTCAGCTTGCATCAGGTATTTCTGCGATGGTGAATGGTGGGCGTTTGATGACACCAACACTCGTTCACAATCCAGAAAACTGGCAGAGCGGCAAGCAGGTAATCTCTCCAGATACCAGCCGGAAAATTCGCCAGCTTCTAAGGATGGCAGTTACCAAAGGTACTGGTGGGCGTGCAGATGCTGTTGGTTATCGTGTCGGTGGCAAGACAGGTACGGCGGAGAAGGCAATTGCTGGAGGCTACGCCCGGAAGAAGTTGATTTCTTCTTTCATGGGCGTGTTCCCGATGGATGATCCTCAGTATGCAGTTTTTGCACTGTTGGATGAGCCTAAAGGGACGAAAGAAACATTCGGATATCGGTCTGGCGGCTGGGTAGCTGCGCCAGTTGTTCGAAATGTGATCTTGAGGTCGGCACCACTGCTTGGTGTGTCACCCAAACAGGAAGATGCAGGGCTATATCAGGATGTGGCGTTGTTGATTGAAGACAAGAAGAAAAAATAGGGGCAAAGCTAGTATGACATATAAGCTTGCAGAGCTGCTTGGCGGAAATAGGGTAAAGGGCGATACAATTGTGTCTGGCCTTACCGTGGATAGCCGCGCAGTGAAGCCGGGAAATATGTTTGTTGCTCTGCCTGGTAGCCATACGGATGGCCGCAAGTTTATTGAGGATGCTATTCGGTCCGGTGCAACGTCTATTTTGTCTACACCAGACGCTGTAGTTCCTGATCATGTCGCTTTTGTTGAAGATAAAAACCCACGTAAACGCTATGCCGAGTTAGCCGCGCGGTTTTGTGGTACCCAACCAGAAGTGCAGGTGGCTATTACAGGAACTAACGGGAAAACATCTGTAGCTGATTTTGTTCGGCAGCTTTGGCAATTGAACGGCGTTGAAGCAGCAAGCATTGGAACTCTTGGTGTTAAGTCAGGGGCGGTGCAAATAGATGGCGGTTTAACAACACCAGACCCGGTTGATTTGTACGGTGCTATGGCTCAACTTGCTGAAAAGGGTGTTCAGCATGTTGCAGTAGAAGCCTCGAGCCATGGTTTGGATCAAAACCGCTTAGATGGACTGAATTTAAGTGCAGCCGGTTTTACAAACCTTACGCGGGATCATTTAGATTACCACCAAACTGAATTTGGCTATTTTTACGCGAAAGCTCGTATGTTTGCAGAGCTTTTAATGCCAGGTGATGGTGCGGTAATTAATGTAGATGATCACTGGGGCGCTACGCTCGATGATGTGGCGTGGGCGCGAAATCTAAGCCGTATAACTGTTGGTAAACGGGAAGGTGCTTCTATCCATCTTGTTGAGCAGCGTGTTGTGGCTGATGGACAGATCATTGAATTTACCATTGATGGTGGACGTTATGAAGTGAAGTTGCCTCTGATCGGTGCTTTTCAGGCTCATAACGTTTTGATGGCGCTTGGTTTGGTACATGCATGTGGTGGAAAAGTTTCTGCCAGTGTCGGCGCTATGGAGCGGCTGAATGGTGTGCCTGGACGCATGGAATTGATTGGCTTGACCTCTAAAGGTGGCGCTGTGTTCGTTGATTATGCGCATACACCGGATGGCCTTCGTACAGTTCTGAAGGCGGCACGTGCACATAAGCCGAATAAGCTTCATGTGGTTTTCGGGTGTGGTGGAGACCGTGACGCAGGTAAGCGCCCTCAAATGGGAGAAATTGCCAGCAAACTCGCAGATACGGTTTATGTGACTGATGATAACCCACGTAGTGAAGATGCATCTGTAATTCGTGAACAGATTATGATCGCAGCCCAGGGAGCAGTGGAAATTGGCGACCGGGCTGAAGCTATCGCGAGAGCAATAGAGAGTATGGGCAGTGGCGACATGTTGATTGTAGCCGGTAAAGGCCATGAAACCGGACAGATTGTAGGGAATGAAGTTTTGCCATTCTCAGATGTTGATGCTGTGAAATCTGTACTTGGGAAGAGGGTGTAACATGGAGATTGGTACGCCACTTTGGACCGCTGCTGAAATCAACGCCACATGTGGTGCGTTAACCGCCCGGCCCTGGTACGCTGATGGCTTGCAAGTTGATAGCAGGGACATCTTACCAGGTGACTTATTTGTTGCACTGAAAGGTGAAGCGCTTAATGGCCACGATTTTGTTGCCAAAGCATTTGAAAAGGGCGCTGTCGCGGCCATTGTTTCAGAAACGCCAAAGGATGTAAAAGAAGGCGATAATCGTCTCGTCTTTGTTGATGATACTTCTTATGCGCTTGTTCGTATGGCACATCATGCCCGTGGTCGTGCGCCTGCTGGTATAATAGGTGTCACTGGGAGTGCGGGCAAAACCAGTGTGGTACAGGCTCTTCGTCAGTGTTTGGCGTTAGTTGGTGACACTCATTCAAGTATAAAGAGCTTCAATAATCACGTTGGGGTCCCGCTTTCCCTAGCGCGAATGCCAAGAGAAAGCAGGTTTGGAGTTTTTGAGCTTGGAATGAATAAGCCAGGTGAAATTATTCGGGAGGCTACCAAGGTTCAGCCTGATGTAGCAATTGTCACTACAGTTGGATCAGCGCATCAAGCTTCATTTGCGAATGTATCTGATATTGCAGAAGAAAAGGCTTCTATTTTTGGGGCGTTGAAACAAGGTGGTTTTGCTATCTATGGTATCGACCATCCCTATAAAGATGATCTTCAAAAGGCCGCGGAAAAGTATGGTGCCAAGGCTGTTAGTGTTTCCGTGACAGATAACGCGGATGTTTATCCAGTACGGATGACTGAACACCACAACTGTACCTGTCTTACAGCAAATGTAATGGGAACGCTCATTACCTATAAAGTGGCACAGCCAGGTCGAGAGTGGGTATTGAATAGCTTACTTATTCTCGCCGCAGTGAAAGCGATTGGTGCTGATCTGGGACATGCGGCTTTAGCGCTTGCATCGCTTGAAGCAGAACAGGGGCGAGGCCGAGAATACAGCCTGCAGTTGGGATTTGGTGAGGCAAAGCTGATTGATGATAGTTATAACGCCAATATCCTTAGCATCCGCGCTGCTCTGCGGCGTTTAAGCCTTGCGAAAACAGGTAAACATGGTAAGAGAATTGCTGTTCTTGCTGATATGCAGGAACTTGGCTCTCGCAGTGAAGAAATTCACTTCTCACTTATCGCGGATCTCAAAAAATTCGGTGTGTCGAAGGTTATAGCCTTTGGTGACCAGATGGCTGCTGTTGGCGAAGCTTCGGGCTTGCCAACGGAACGATGGCACAATCCAGATGCATCTGCTGAGCAGTTGATGCAGCGACTGGGGGATGGCGATGTTGTGATGGTAAAAGGAGCTAACAGTGCGGGTTTATCTGCGCTTGTGAATAACATGTTGGATTTAAGTAAATGTGACACGCTTGCGCCTGAAAGTGGCTTGCAGCGTGCTCATGGGTTTTAGGTAGGAGTGAACGCGTGCTATATTTATTAGCAGATCAAGGCGGTATATTTAACCTGTTCCGGTATCTGACGTTTCGAACCGGTGGTGCGATTTTTACTGCAATGATTATTTGTTTCGTGTTTGGCCCTGCTATTATCCGGTGGTTAAAGTCCAAGCAGAAAAAAGGCCAGCCAATCAGGGAAGATGGCCCTGAAAGCCATATCCTGACAAAGCAAGGTACGCCTACCATGGGTGGGTTTATGATTTTGTTGGGGCTTGGTATCTCCACTTTTCTGTGGGCTGACCTCTCAAACCCATATGTGTGGGCCGTCATGACAGTTACTCTGGGTTTTGGTGCAATCGGTTTTGTGGATGACTATCTGAAGGTAACGAAACGATCATCGGCAGGGTTTCCTGGAAAACTTCGTTTAGCGCTAGAGTTTGCAATCGCGGGCGGTGTGGCTTGGTTTCTCACAACAATGAACGGTACAGATCTGTCGTTGCCATTTGCAAAGAATTTTTTGGTGAACCTCGGTGTGTTCTACATTCCGTTTGCTATGCTTGTGATGGTTTGGGCCGGGAATGCTGTGAACTTAACGGATGGTCTTGATGGCCTTGCAACGGTTCCCGTTATTATCGCTGTAGGTGCTCTTGGTTTTATTGCATATGTGGTGGGCAGCACAGTTTATACTGAATATTTAGGCGTGCCATATGTGGCAGGAGCCGGTGAACTTGCCATTCTATGTGGTGCGATCATTGGCGCTGGCTTGGGTTTCCTTTGGTTTAATGCACCGCCGGCTGCCATCTTTATGGGCGATACGGGGTCGTTAGCACTTGGCGGCGCAATCGGCGCTATGGCTGTAGTGATTAAGCATGAGATTGTTCTCGGTATCATTGGTGGTTTGTTCTGGCTTGAAACAATTTCTGTAATTGTACAGGTAGCCTCCTTTAAGCTCACCGGTAAACGTGTGTTTCGCATGGCTCCGCTTCATCACCACTATGAACAAAAAGGTTGGGCGGAACCGACCATTGTTATTCGGTTTTGGATTATCGCCTTTATCCTCGCGATGATTGGCCTCGCAACATTGAAGTTGAGGTAAACAGCTTTGATTACGGCACCAGCATATGATGGTAAATCAGTTGGAGTTTTTGGTCTGGCACGCACAGGTGTTGCCGCGGTCAAAGCCTTAGCTGCGTCTGGTGCTAAGGTTTTTGCCTACGATGATAATGCTGACCGCAGGAACGAAGTGGCGGAGCATGTATCAAACCTTTATGAGCTGGATTTCTCATATCTTGATGAGTTGTTGTTGGCACCGGGAGTGCCGCTTACACACCCTGAACCTCATGAGTTGGCGCTGAAAGCTGCTGCGAATGATGTGAAAATCATCAGTGATTTTGACGTCTTTGAAGCAGCCCGAACAGGAATGCCTGCGCATAAGGTTGTGGCTATCACTGGCACTAATGGTAAGTCCACCACAACAATGTTGGTGGCACATATGATTGCTGAATGTGGAAAACCTGTCGTTGTGGGCGGTAATATTGGTACCGGTGTATTGGCCCTCGATGCATTGCCTGCAGGTGGTGTGTATGTATTTGAAATGTCTTCTTTTCAGTTGGATTTAACAAAGGCATTTGATGCGGATGTCGCTGTCCTTTTGAATATGTCACCTGACCATTTGGACCGACACGGCGACATGGCTGGCTATGTTGCGGCGAAACGCAGATTATTTGAAATGCAGTCAAATGGGCAAACGGCCATTTTAGGTGTTGATGATAGGTCTTCGCAAGAAATCGCAGACGGTTTGTCCGACAATGTGACGGTTTCTACGAAAGGTGTCGTGGCGGATTATTCGGTTTCGAATGGTTTGTTGATGGCAGATGAAGAAAAAGTATCAGATTTATCTGATCTCAATCGTTTGCGAGGTGCGCATAATCACCAAAATGCAGCTTGTGCGTTTGCGATTGGCAAAGCGCTAGGGTTTGCTGATGCAGACATTCTTGCCAGCTTTGAAACCTTCCCAGGGCTAGAGCACAGGCAAGAGCTTGTGGGTATGTTTGATGGTGTAACTTACATCAACGATTCTAAAGCGACGAACAGTGATGCCGCCATTAGAGCGCTTTCTTCTTTTGAGGATATTCACTGGATTGCTTGCGGCAGAGCAAAAGAGACAGATTTCACTCATATGAAGACCGCCATTACACACGTGAAAAAAGGTTATTTTGCGGGTGAGGTTGCAAGTTCTCTATACAAAGATCTTGGTGAAAGTCTTGAAGCAGAATGTTTCGTGTCTATGGCTGAGGCTGTAGTAGCTGCTTGTAGCGCAGCGAAGCCCGGCGATGTGGTGTTGTTGTCGCCGGCATGCACAGCTTTTGATGAGTTTTCGAATTTTGAAGAGCGCGGTGAGGCCTTCAAAGCCCTTGTTCGTGAAGAGAAAGGAGCAGCGGCATGATTGCCCTTTCTCGCAATGACAACTCGGTTCTCTCTCGTTGGTGGTGGACAGTTGATCGCCTGATGCTCGTGCTTGTCTTAGCGCTTATCGTGCTAGGCCTTTGGCTTGCTCTTACTGCAAGCCCTGCGGTTGCAGAGCGGCTTGGCCTCGATAGCATGTATTTCGTTAAAAAACAGGGACTTTTCCTCGGTGTTTCCTTGGGCGCAGTCTTAATTGTTTCCATGATGAGTACTGATCTGGTCCGCAGGCTGGCGATAATTGGGTTTCCCATCACTTTGGCTTTAATGGCACTTACGCTGTTGATCGCGCCGGAAATTAAGGGAGCAACTCGCTGGTTGCCGCTTGGTAGTTTTACCTTGCAGCCCAGTGAGTTCTTGAAGCCTGTTTTTATTGTAACGACGGCTTGGATTTTATCTGCTGACCTGAACGGTGAAAAAATTCCTGCAAAACAGATCAGTTTTGCACTGTATTTAATTGTGGTTGCCTTCCTGATTTCTCAACCAGATTTTGGTCAGACCGTGCTTGTGAGCACTGTATGGATGGGACAGATGGCCCTTGCTGGACTGCCCATGACTTGGTTGATGATTGCTGGTGGTCTTGGTTTGCTAGGGGCCGGGCTTGCATATGCATTGCTGCCTCACGTAGCTAGCCGGATTGACCGTTTCATTAATCCAGCTAGCGGCGATACCTACCAAACAGACAAGGCTATGGAAGCTTTTGGCTCCGGCGGTTTGTTTGGCAAAGGGCCGGGTGAGGGAGTTGTGAAACTTGGTCTGCCTGATGCACACACAGATTATATCTTTGCGGTTATTGGGGAAGAGTTTGGCGCAATTGCAGGGGTAATGCTGCTTCTTTTATTTGCCGGTATTGTTGTGCGTGGTTTGGCTCATTTGGTTAATGAGGAAAATCCATTCCGCCTGCTTGCTGCGGCGGGTTTAATTATGCAGTTCGGGCTTCAAACATTAATCAATGTGGGGGTGAACCTCGCGATTTTGCCTTCCAAGGGTATGACATTGCCGTTCGTATCTTCTGGTGGGTCATCAATGGTAGCGCTTGCCATTGGGATGGGGATGACACTTGCTTTCACCCGGCGGAACAGATTTATCCAGCCGGGTTTTGACCCTGTAGGGTGGAGAGCCGCAGAATGATGGAACAGAGAATGCCATTACGCGCACCCAAGATAATTCTCGCGGCCGGTGGTACCGGGGGGCATATGATGCCTGCGGAGGCTGTGGCGGATAAATTAACCGAGGAAGGCTATAAGGTCTCATTAATTACTGATAAGCGCGGTATAGCGCTTGGCAACATTATGGCTGATCTCGATAAAACGATCTTGAGTGCTTCTAGCCATATGGGTGGCGGCTTTTTAGGGAAGATCAAATCTGCAATCAGCCTTGCTTCAAGTACTTTGAAAGTACGCAAACAATTTAAGAAAGACATTCCATCTATCGTTGTTGGTTTTGGCGGGTACCCCTCGCTTCCAGCTGTGATGGCGGCTCGTAGTTTAGGAATTCCCTTTGTGCTCCATGAACAAAATGCTGTTCTTGGTCGTGTTAACCGTATGATGTCGAAAGATGCGGAGCTGATCGCACTTAGTGTGGAGAATACTGAACGTGTGCCTTACGGCGTAAAAACCATGGTAACAGGTAATCCGGTACGAAGGCTAATCGCCAAGCTCGCCAATATTGCATATTCGGTGCCATTCGGTCTCGGTGCAATCCGTATTTTCGTTATTGGTGGTAGTCAAGGTGCCCGTATCCTTTCTGATGTGATACCTAGTGCCCTAACAGCTTTACCGGAAGAGCATAAAAGCAGATTAGATATTGTGCATCAGGCACGTCCTGAAGATGTTGACCGTGTAAAAATTGCATATGCAGAAGCTAATATAGCGGCGGAAGTAAAACCATATTTTGACGATGTAGGTGGAATCCTGCTTCGTACACAATTGGTAATCTGCCGTTCCGGCGCATCAACACTCTCTGAGCTTACAGCCATGGGGCGTCCGGCTATTTTGGTGCCGCTTAAAATTGCTGCTGATGATCATCAAACCGCAAATGCACGCATTGTTGAAGAAGCTGGCGGCGGTTGGATGATGCCTGAAGAAGAATTTACGCCTGAAGCTGTCACTGAAAAGCTCAATAGAATGTTTGAAGACATGGGTGACCTTAGGAACGGGTCTGACGGTATGCGTTCAATAGCGCGCCTCGACGCGGCAGACAGACTTGCGGATATCGTAGTTAATATTTGTGAAGGTGAAGGAGTATCTGCGTGAAGGGCATTCCCTTTGATATAGGCACAGTCCATTTTGTGGGTATTGGTGGTATTGGCATGTCTGGTATTGCAGAGGTAATGCATAACCTTGGCTATAACGTTCAAGGTTCAGATATAAGTGCTAATCCCAATGTTGAACGTCTACAGAAGCTGGGAATAAGGGTGATGGTCGGCCAGAAGGCTGAGAATGTTGCAGATGCACAGGTGCTGGTGGTATCTACCGCTATTAAAGCTGACAATCCTGAAGTGATTGAAGCTCGAATTCGCTCTATCCCGGTCGTACGTCGTGCTGAAATGCTTGCCGAGCTTATGCGCCTTAAGTGGTGTGTATCAGTTGCCGGTACTCACGGTAAAACAACAACCACATCCATGGTCGCAACCGTTCTTGAAGCTGCTGGTATCGACCCGACTGTGATCAATGGCGGTATTATCAACAGCTACGGTACAAATGCTCGCCTTGGTGAAGGGGATTGGATGGTTGTAGAAGCCGACGAAAGTGACGGTACTTTCGTGAAGCTTCCTGCAACAATTGCTGTTGTTACCAATCTGGATGCTGAACATCTAGATTTCTACGGCACGTTTGAAGCGGAAAAGGAAGCCTTTAAAACATTTCTCGAACGTGTCCCATTTTATGGTGCAGCGGTACTGTGTGTTGATCACCCAGAGGTGCAAGGGTTAATCGCAAATATCCAAGACCGGAAGTTCATCACTTACGGATTGAGCGCCCAAGCTGATGTGCAAGCGGTAAATATTAGACCATCCTCCGGCGCTGTTACTTTCGATGTGCGTTTGAGAGAAACGGCGAATGCAGATGGCCGGGTTATTCAAGGTATTAAGCTTCCAATGCCAGGGGATCATAATATTCAAAATGCACTCGCGGCTATTTGTGTTGGCCTTGAGATGTATGTGGAAGATGAAACACTCCGCAAAGCATTTGAAAGCTTTGGTGGTGTAAAACGCAGGTTTACTAAAACTGGCGAGGCGAACGGTGTGACAGTGATCGATGACTATGGTCATCACCCGGTAGAGATTGGCGCTGTACTGAAAGCTGCGCGCGAGAGTTTTGAAGGTAAGGTTATTGCAGTTGCACAGCCTCATAGATATACGCGTCTTGAAAGTTTATTCGAAGAGTTCTGTACCTGTTTTAATGATGCAGATGTAGTGCTTGTTGCACCTGTATATGAAGCAGGTGAACAACCAATAGAGGGCATTAATCGTGATAGCCTTGCTGAAGGCATCCGTACTCATGGTCATAGGCTTGTTGACGTAGTAAATGGGCCTGACGATTTGGCTGCAGTGGTCGGCAAATATGCCGAAGCTGGTGATGCTGTTATTTGTCTTGGTGCCGGGTCTATCACCAAATGGGCTCATGATTTGCCTGAGCAGTTAGGGTCCTAAATCATGACAACTGCTTATTCATTCTTGGAAGATATGCCGCATTTGAAAGGACGCCTCAAGGAAGGCGCCGATCTTGCGCGTCTCAGCTGGTTCAGAACCGGTGGGCCGGCTGATATTTTATTTGAACCCGCGGATGAAGCAGATTTACAAACCTTTCTACGCCATGTGCCCAGTGAAATACCAATTACCGTGGTAGGTGTTGGCTCTAATTTACTTGTACGAGATGGTGGTGTTAGGGGGATTGTTATCCGGCTGGGCAGAGGCTTTTCAGGCACCCTTATTCAAGGAAATGTACTGAAAGCTCTTGCTGGAACAATGGATGTACATGTTGCGCGAGAAGCACAGAAAGCGGGTAAAACAGGACTTGAATTCATGGTGGGGGTACCAGGAACAGTCGGCGGTGCATTACGAATGAATGCAGGTGCTTACGGCCGTGAGATCAAGGATGTTCTGTTGCATTCTCATGCCGTTGATCGGTATGGGCATATGCACGAGTTCAAATTGGATGATTTTGACTTCAGTTACCGCAAAACAGCTTTGCCAGCAGACTTGATCTTTTTAGGAGCATCGTTTCAAGTAAAGGATGGTGATCCTGCTGAGATACAGAAGCGTATGGACGAGATCACAAATGCGCGCTCAGAGAGCCAGCCCATCGGTACTCGTACTGGCGGTAGTACGTTTAAAAACCCAGAGGGCACCCATGCATGGAAGCTTATTGACGAAGCTGGCTGCCGAGGGCTTCAAATCGGCGACGCCCAGGTTTCAGAAAAACACTGTAACTTCCTTATTAATCACGGCGGAGCTACAGCTGCTGAGATTGAGGAACTTGGGGAGACAGTGCGCACGCGTGTGAAAGCCAATTCAGGCGTTGATCTTCACTGGGAAATCCAGCGAATTGGGGAGGCGAACTAATGACAGCTTTTGTTAAACAGCATCGTTATGGATTGTCGCTTTTTACCTTTATTTTGCTGGTTGCGTCAGTAATGCTGTTTGCAAGATCTGTAACGGAAAGCTGGTTCTACGAAACCACCCGTCAGGCAGGTTTTGAATTATCTCAGCTTTCGGTGAGTGGTGCTGAGCGTACGGCTTACAACGATGTGCTCGCTGTTCTTGATATTGATGATGGTGTGCCGATCCTGTCAGTTGATCTCGTTATGATTAAAGAACGCATTGAGACTCTGCCTTGGGTTAAACAAGCTAAAGTGAGCCGTATTTTCCCAGGAGAGATTAAGGTTTCTATCACCGAACGTGAAGCGTTTGCCCTGTGGCAACAAGAGGGTGTTGTTAGGTTGATTGACCCAGACGGCGTAGTTATTACTGCTCGCGGCCTGCACGAGTTTAGTCATCTACCTCTTGTTGTGGGGGAAGCAGCACCTGCGCATATCGAAACGTTGTTCTCGAAGTTGGAAACAGCAGGTGATTTATCGGATAGGGTGAAAACAGCTGTATTCGTTGGTGAACGACGCTGGGATATTATTTTTGATAATGGTATTCGTTTGAAACTCCCTGAGGAATTTCTGACGGATTATAACGGTGATGCCGCATGGGATAAGTTTGTAAGGCTGGAGGCTGCTCACAATTTCCTTGCACGGGAGATTAGCGTATTAGATATGCGTGTTGCTGATCGTGTAGTAGTGCGCGTAACCCCAACGGGCCGCCGTATGATGGACGGTAAAGAGTGGGCAACCTGATTGTATAGAGTGATGGATCTATGAAGATATTAGATGACGTAATGGAAGGAACAATCGCTGCACTTGATGTTGGATCAAGTAAAGTAGCGTGCCTGATTGCTGATTTTTCCCCTGATGGATCTTATGTGGTACGTGGCGTTGGTAACCGGGCCTGTAACGGCGGTGTTGTTGGTGGTGCCATAGTTGATATGGAACTTACTGAGAAAGCGATCCGTGCCTCTGTTGATCAAGCAGAGAAAATGGCAGGTACGACGGTAAGCGACGTAATTCTCAGCTTCTCTGGTGGTGAACCGCAAACGAGAGTAATTGAAGTTGAGGTAGATGTTGCTGGTCATGCCGTGACACAGGCTGATGTTGATCAAGCAATTGCAGAGGCTAAAGAGCAAATAGATTTTGACGAGGATGGATTGTTACATGCCTTTCCTGCGGCTTACGCGGTGGATGGTAATTATGGTACCAAGCCTCCAGTTGGGATGTACGGTAAAAAGCTGGGGCTGGCCGTCCTGGCAGTAACTGTATCAGCAGGCCCTCTTAAAAATCTGGAGGCCTGTGTGCGCAGGGCTCATCTGAATGTTCGGAGTGTGGTGCTTGCCCCTTATGCTGCGGGACTTTCCTCACTTGTTGATGATGAAATGAAAATGGGTGCTGCCTGTATTGATCTAGGCGGGGGCACCACGGGTATTTCTGTCTATGCCCAAGGGGCTCTGGTCCATTCTGAAATTCTGCCCATTGGTGGCGCTCAGATTACTGAGCAAGTTGCTCGGAATCTGTTAACACCATTTGATGAAGCGGAACGGCTCAAAACATTTCATGGCTGCGCGCGAGTTGACGCAACGGACGAGCATATTGAGATTGAAGTACCGCAAGTTGGTGAAGTGGGATCTGACCGTGTTGTGCGCATGAAACGTAGCGCGCTTACATCTGTTGTTGAGAAAGAACTTGAGCTTCTTTTTACAACAATTGCTGATCGTCTTGATCAGTCAGGTTTTTCGGGTGTTGCAGGACGGCGGGTAGTTATCACTGGTGGTTCAGCGCAGTGTGAAGCTGTCCGGGATCTTGCATGCCGTATCCTCGGGCGTCATGTGCGTATTGGCCGTCCTCAAAAGGTTTCAGGGCTTCCTGTGGCCGGGCAATCCCCTAACTTTGCAGTGGCTGTTGGTTTGCTGGAATATGCGGCTAAAACACCTCAGCAAATTTTTAAACAAGACAAACAAGCAGGCGATATTCCCCAAGGCGGCGCGTTTAGCCGGGTAATGCGCTGGATAAAAGAAAGTTTCTGATGAAATACGTGCTGCAAACACTGGCATTGCCACGCGTAGCAGGTTAGAAAGAAATCAACGGAGGTATTCGGGCAATGTCGATTGAATTTGGAAATACAGAGCTAACAGAAATTACACCGCGCATTGCGGTTGTGGGTGTTGGTGGTGCGGGCTGTAACGCCGTAAATAATATGATTTCAGCGCAGTTACAAGGCGTTGATTTTGTCGTTGCAAATACAGACGCGCAGTCACTTGCTGCATCTGCTGCTGATAACCGTATCCAGCTGGGTATAGAGATCACTCAAGGTCTTGGTGCTGGCGCGCAGCCTAAAATTGGTGCTGCAGCGGCGGAAGAGGCAGTTGATTCAATTGATGAAACCTTAAATGGTTGCCATATGGCGTTTGTAACGGCCGGTATGGGCGGCGGTACGGGCACAGGTGCTGCGCCGGTTATTGCTCGTCGTGCTCGTGAAAAAGGTATCCTTACAGTCGGCGTTGTGACACGACCGTTCCAGTTTGAAGGTGGCCGCCGTGCAAAGATTGCAGACAGTGGTATCGCTGAACTTGCCCAGAATGTTGATACGCTGATTATTATCCCGAACCAAAATCTGTTCCGTGTAGCGAACGAGCGTACGACTTTCGCAGATGCCTTTAATATGGCTGATGAAGTGCTACATTCCGGTGTTCGTGGTATTACAGACCTTATGGTTATGCCCGGTTTGATCAACCTTGATTTTGCTGACGTTCGTACAGTTATGTCTGAAATGGGCAAAGCCATGATGGGTACGGGGGAAGCGGAAGGTGAAACCCGTGCACAGGATGCCGCCGCCGCAGCTATTTCTAATCCACTTCTTGAGGAAGCTTCCTTAAAGGGTGCTAAAGGTGTGATCATCAACGTTACAGGCGGGATGGATATGACGCTGTATGAAGTTGATGAAGCCGTAAATATGGTGCGTGAGCAGGTGGACCCAGATGCGCTTATCGTATTCGGTTCTGCTTTTAACCAAGACCTTGAAGGTAAACTTCGTGTCTCTGTTGTCGCTACAGGTATTGAGGGCGGAGCACAGAATATTGAAATTCCAGTGCCCGTGCGCAAGCCTGAGCCGGCGCCAGAACCAATCGTAGAAGAAACTGCTGCTGAAGAGGCAGAAGAGGCTGCCGAGGTTGCTGAAACAGTGGAAGAGCATGATGCTATTCCTATGGAAGAAGAGAAATCCGTTGCTGATATTCTAGGCGAGGTACAGGCATCTTTAGATGACCGTGCTGAGCAAGCTGTATCTGAGCAGCCAGAAATGCCAAGGGAAGCTGAAGACCTGGAGGAAAAGGCGCTAGCGAAAGCTGAGCAAGCGGATGCTTTTGTTGCAGAGGCACCTATGATGCCAAAAGAGACACTTGCTCCGCCTGCGGGACAGGCAGAAGCACCTCTTGTGGATGCATATACGGCTGAGCCTAAGGTTGAAGAAGAACCTAAGCCAGAACCTTCTACACCACAGAAGCGTAGCCTGTTTCAGGTGATGACTGCTGGTCTAAGAGGCGGAAACACAGAAGTAAGCGCATCTGAGCGTGTAAATACGGAGCCAGAAGCCGTTGAAACAACTTCTTCTCTTGGTGGGGTAACTGAAGAAGATCGTTCCGCCCCTAAAACAGCGGATAAGGATCAGCTAGAAATCCCTAGTTTCTTGCGCCGTCAGCAAAATTAAACTGAGCTGAAAGTTAATCGAAAAGCCGGATTTCTTATCCGGCTTTTTTTATGTCCATATGCCGCAGTGATCATTTCAAATGAACCTGATAAAGTGTGTAGGTGATGTGAGGGATACATATGAACAGATACTTATTGATTGCGGCTGCCCTTAATTTCAGCGCGGCTTTTACCCATTTGCTAATTATCTATTTTGGTGCACCTTGGTACCGCTTTTTTGGTGCAGGTGAACAGATGGCAAAGCTCGCCGAGGAAGGGAGCAACTATCCTACTTTTATCACTCTATTCATTGCGGGTGTGCTATCTGCCTTCGGGCTTTATGCCCTTGCGGGTGCTGGTGTGAATATAAAGTTACCCTTGGTGAAGTATGCGCTCGCTGGGATTACCGCTATTTTCCTCTTACGTGCTTTAGCTCTAATTCCAGTTTTTAGGCCTGAGGAACAGTTGCCTAGCCCAGCTTTCTGGACATGGAGTTCACTGATCGTATTAGTCTTTGGCCTTATACATTTAATTGGCCTTAAGCAAACCTGGCATTCGCTATAGAAGAAACTATTTTTGCCAGCGCTCGAGCGCTTTATCATCTGCGTCTTTGGCATCCACCCATTTAGCACCTTTAGATGTGGTTTCTTTCTTCCAAAATGGTGCGTTGGTTTTAAGAAAGTCCATAATAAAGTTAGCTGCGTCGAACGCTGCTTGCCTGTGTGCGGAAGCTGTAATCACCAGAACGATATTGTCGCCGGGGAATAATTCGCCGAACCTGTGAATGATACGGCAGCCTTCAAGTGGCCAGCGCTCTTTAGCTTCTTTTGCAATTCGATTGAGTTCGGCTTCGGTCATTGCGGGATAATGTTCGAGCGTCATGGATGTAAGACCATCCGCTAAATCGCGTACTGTACCAACAAAGCTGACAACAGCGCCGATATCGTGATTATCTGCTTTTAGTTGATTAATCTCATTTCCGATATCAAAATCGTCTAGCTGTACTGAGATTTGGGGCTGCATATCAGCCGCCTGTAACCGGAGGAAAGAAGGCGATCTCATCAGTATCGCTTACGGGATGATCAGCCTGCGCATGTACTTGGTTTACTGCAATCCGAACAAACATCATGCTTTCAAGAGCGTTGTGGTGACCTTCGCTGAAGCTTCTCAAATGTGCAACCAGATCAGCAATCGTTTCTACGCCATCAGGCTTGCTGATAGTTTCTTCACTTTTGCCAATTTGCTCACGGATGCTCGCGAAATAGAGGATCTGCATTCTTACACCATATGTTTTAGGCCAACCCGAAGATAATCAAGACCTGTATATAGTGTTAGAACTGCTGCAATCCAGAGGGCAACGATACCAATTTCCTGTGCAGGAATTCCAAATGCGATAGCACCTTTGGACCATGTAAGTGAACCAAGGGCCAGCATTTGTACGGTTGTTTTCCATTTAGCGAGCATGGTTACGGGTACGCTCACCTGAATGCCTGCGAGGAATTCCCTAAGGCCAGATACAAGTAATTCCCGGCACATTATAATCACAGCCGCCACAACATGAATGCCGTCTACCCAGCCTGCAAAAACGAGCATGATAATGACTGCACCGACCATGAGTTTGTCAGCGATTGGGTCAAGGAATTGGCCGATCTTTGAAACACTGCCAGTGGCGCGTGCAAGATAGCCGTCAAAAAAGTCAGTGATGCCTGCTAGGGCAAAGGTAACAAACGCGACGTGGCTGCCTAGCGGTTGCTCCATAAAAAATGAAGCCACAAGAACAGGGATCACAACGATCCGTGACATTGTTAAAATGTTTGGCAAATTCCACATAAGCGCGGGTATTCCTAATGCTTTACTGTCTTTCGCACACCATAGCGATTAAAGCGCTAAGGTCAATCATCCGGCAAACTTAATCATGAAAATGATCATAAATCTGCTGGGCCATGGCTTTTGAAACACCGTCCACGTTCGTCAAATCTTTTACGTCTGCATCAATCACCGCTTTTGCTGAACCAAAGTGATGGAGGAGAGCCTTTTTGCGCTTTGGGCCAACACCTGGAATTTCATCAAGTGGCGATTTTTTAATATCACTCTTTCTACGGGCTCTATGGCTCCCGATGGCAAATCTATGAGCTTCGTCGCGCAGGCGTTGAAGATAATAAAGTACTGCATCTGTATGTGGCATCATGAAGGTTTCTTTACCCGGCATATGGAATTGCTCACGTCCAGCATTTCTGTCCGGCCCTTTGGAGATGGCAACAATAGTAACATCGGTTACGCCAAGTTCTTCGATGATCTCCATAACGGATGAAAGTTGACCTTTACCACCATCAATCAATAGAAGATCTGGCCAATGACCTCGTTCCCGGGTCGCATCTTCTTTGAGAAGACGAGAGAAACGCCGCCGCATCACCTCCCGCATCATGCCAAAGTCATCCCCAGGCGTAAGATCTTCGTCCTTGATGTTAAACTTGCGGTAACTGTTTTTCATAAAGCCATCGGGACCAGCGACAATCATACCACCAACTGCGTTGGTTCCTTGAATATGGCTGTTATCATACACTTCAATACGCTGAGGGGCTTCATCCATATCAAACGCTTCGGCAACACCTTCGAGCAGTTTGGCCTGGCTCGCACTTTCTGCCATATGACGCTCAAGAGCTTCTTTGGCATTACGGCGTGCTTCAGCTATCACCTCAGCTTTTTTCCCTCTAGCTGGTACCGTTATCTCTACCTTGCGTTCCATGCGTTCCGACAGTGCTTCTGATAGAAGTTTTGTATCAGGTAACTTATGAGAGGTAAGAATAAGCTTGGGGGCAGGCTTGTTATCGTAGAACTGCGAGATAAAAGCGGAGAGGACAGTTTCTATATCATCGCTTTTGTCATGCTTGGGGAAATAAGCCCGGTGACCCCAGTTTTGCCCTGCGCGGAAAAAGAATACCTGAATAGCGATACGGCCTGCTACTTCTTCAGCTGCGATAACATCAGCTTCTTCAACCATCGCATTGACGATTGATTGGTGGCTTTGAATTTGAGTAAGAGCATTCAGGCGGTCGCGGTATACAGCTGCAACTTCATATTCCATTGCTTTGCTGGCTTCTTGCATGGAGGCGGCGAACTTCTTTTGGATTTCGGATGATTTGCCTTCCAGAAACGCGCGGGTTTCAGCAACCATATCGCCATAGTCTTTTTTACTAACTTTATCAACACATGGGCCTGAACAGCGTTTGATCTGATAGAGCATGCATACTCGGCTTCTGGTTTCCAATGTGTTGTCGCTACAGCTTCGAAGCTGGAAAACTTTTTGAAGGGTATTGAGAGTGCGATTTACTGAACTTACATTGGCAAATGGCCCGTAATATTGGCCTTTATGCTTTCTGGCACCTCTATGTTTGGAAATCTGAGGCCATTCATGGTCTTCCCGCAAAAGAATGTATGGGAAAGATTTATCATCTTTCAAAAGCACATTGAACTGCGGTTTGTATCGTTTGATCAGAGATGCCTCAAGGAGAAGGGCTTCTCCCTCTGTGCGAGTGGTTACAAACACCATAGACGCTGTTTGAGCGACCATACGCTGCAACCTGATGGTAAGCCTGTTAACCTGAGTGTAGGAAACAATTCTTTTTTTAATGCTTTTTGCTTTACCCACGTAAAGTACATCACCGTGCTCACTCAGCATCCGGTAAACCCCAGGCGCTGTCGGCGCTGTCTTCACTTGTTCTCGGATTACAGAAATCCCAGCAGATAGATTGGTTTGGGTCACTTTGGTTTACCTTGCACAGATTTAGGTTTCATTTTTGACGGAATCGTCCTCGAGAATCAATGAACGAATTAAGCTTTGTGAATAACTTGAAAGATTTCCACTTCAGCTGTGGATAACCTTGTGGGAAAGATATGGGTATGTAATGCAACATGGCTGTAACACTTGGCTTCTAATAAATTGCCTATTTTTTAGGCAATTTTGCTAAGTTGTTGTTTTTAAAGGGGTCAAGAAATAAAAAACACATTATTGCATCAAAAATAAATTTGTCATCTTGTATGCATATAGGGGGTGTGGCAGCGAATGATTCGTTGTGCACAACTTTTCTGGCTATGAATAAGGAAACGCTTAGAAAAAACCAATTGTTACTAATTGGTTAACTATATCTATGGCGTTCAATCTCTACACCTACGCTTGCAGCGCCTTCAACCGCTTCAAGTTTTTCCACACGTACGCGTGTGCCGATAACTCGATTATCAACCAGCGTCATTGTTGCGATTTCTTCAGCTAGAGTTTCAACAAGATTAATGTGCCCTTGTGAAATGATCTTCTGAATATTAAGAACGATGTCGTTGTAGCAGACAACTTTATCTAATTGGTCACCATGGTGATCATTATTTTCAAGAACAGAAAGATCGACGTTAATACGGACTTTCTGGCGCGTATCTTTTTCGTGTTCCCAAACACCAATTTCGGCATCTGTTACATAGTCACGCACAAAAACATGGCGAACAGATCGTGTAGCATCCGCATAAGGTAAATGTGAAAGTGATGCTGCTGGTTTTACATCATCATGTGCCATGGTCAGTCCTCAAGAATATCTTCTGTACGCCAAGCCAAATGCTGGCCGCCATCTAGGGTAACCATCTGCCCTGTCATTGACGGAGTCTCAAGTAAAAAACGCACAGCATTTGAAATTTCATCCAGGGCAGGGCCTTGCTGTAGTAACACTTTTGCAGCTTCCTGTGCGAATTCTTCTTTTGATTGCCTAGTGTTAGCAAGTGTTGGACCCGGGCTGATGGCATTCACACGAATATTCGGTGCCAGAGCCTGTGCCCCAGTGCGGGTTGCGTTCCAAAGCGCTGCTTTTGATGACGTATAGGAATAATACTGTGGGTTCAGTTTTAAAACTCGTTGATCAATTAAATTGATAACAGCTGCTTTTTGCTTTGCTGGCAGTGTTTGCGCCAGTTTTTGTATAAGTAATACTGGGGCTAACAAATTCACTGCATGATGTGCATTCCAGCTTTCTGTGGTGAAAGAACGGATATCATCTTTTTCAAAAAGCGATGCGTTATTCACTAAAATATCGATTGGTGTGCCGAGCATATCACTTGCGCGTGCAAGCAAAGACCCTGTCGCTATTTCATCAGCGAGGTCAGCTCTAACGGTTACTGCTTTTCTACCCATATCACAGATAGCATCAGCAACTTCAGCTGCTGCTTCTTCTGAACCATGATAGTGTACAGCAACGTCATAGCCAAGTTCAGCGAGCGACAGGGCTATATGTTTACCAATTCTATGACTGGCACCTGTGACAAGAGCGGCACTGTACGGTGATTTACTCAAAGTGAAGGCCCATTACTGATGCACTGTCACCGTTATTCGCCAGATATACCATATACCCAATATACATAATTACCATGATCATACCGGAGAACCTTCCAACTCGGGAACGCATCCGGCAAAATGGGATAAGCAACATGCTTGCACCTAGCATCACCCATAAATCAACTTCCATAAAGCTATCAGGAACAGGCACAGTACCAAAGAGTGAAGTAACACCCATGATGCCAAGAAGGTTGAAAATGTTAGACCCAATAACATTACCGACAGCTACATCGCAGTGACCACGAACTGCTGCTACAAGAGCTGTTACTAGCTCAGGTAAGCTAGTTCCAAGAGCAACGAGTGTAAGCCCAATCACTGCTTCTGAAACGCCAAAGTCACGAGCGATATCAACAGATCCGGCAACGAGTAGGTCGGCACCAAAAGCCAATCCAAACAGACCCGCTACTACAAGAAGGAAGGATTTTCCGTAGCTTTCTGGTTCTTCGTTTAACTCTTCCATGCCGTCGAAGCCAGACTCTGCTTCGCAGCCATGGCGAGCCCGCATCCCTGAGTAAACAAGAAATGCTGTAAGGCCAGCAATAAGGATAATTCCTTGTGGCCATGCAATCTCACCGGTGAAGGCTACACCCATAAACAAGGCTGTAGCTAATAGCATAATGCTTAGGTTACGGCCAAGGCGTGGTGCATCACATGTCATAGGGGCAATCATTGCAGGAAGACCAACAACAAGAAGCACGTTCGCGATATTGGAACCAACAACATTACCAAGAGCAAGAGAGGGCGAGCCGCCAAGCACAGCATCTACGCCAACAAAGAGTTCAGGCGCACTGGTGCCGAAAGCAACGATGGTCAAACCAATTATAAGTTTTGAAATCCCGGCGTTTTGGGCAATTGATACAGCACCTCGCACGAGAAGATCGCCGGCTACAACAAGCAATACTAAACCAGCAACAACTTCAATATAGGCCATACGGCTCTCTAATCCTTAATCTATATCTTGCATAAAAATGCAGTCTTAAAGGTTTATATAGGTATTCGTTTCTAGAAAAGAAAGTCAGTATCCGCGATTTAGGTCTAACTTATTTTCTGGTTCTTCCCCATTTTCCAGCCTTTTTATGTTTCTAACTACATAGTTAGCTGCCGTATCTGGGCGTGTAATAGCCGCAACATGAGGTGTAATAATAAGTTTTTCCTGATGCCAAAGTGGATGATCGGTGTTTAGAGGTTCTTTGGGGAATACATCTAGGGTTGCACTTTCTATATGACCACTAGTCATCACTTCTTCGAGAGCATCAAGGTCAATGAGACCGCCTCGACCGCCATTGATGATGGAAGCACCTTGCGGAAGCTTTAGAAGGCGTTCTTTGTTGAGTAGATTGATTGTTTCTTTAGTTTCAGGCAGTAGACATACAAGGATGTTGGAGCCAGAAAGAAATTCATCAATGGTTTCAGTGCCGGAATAATGTTTGATACCTTCTTCAGGTGTTTTGGCCGTTCTCGACCATGAAACCAGATTATAGCCAAAAGGCTTGAGCTTCTCTGCAGCTGCTTTGCCAAGTGCGCCATATCCCATGATACCCACCTGAACATCTTTGGCGGCAGGGGCAAACACACGAGCCCAGTTTTTCGCCTTTTGCTGTTCCAGAAGATAAGGCATTTGTCTGTGATGCATAAGTACACTCATTGCCATAAATTCTGCCATGCCTTCTTTAAGGCCATCATCACCCATGCGGATGATAGGGGTATCTTTAGGTAGCTGAGGGTCACGTGTAAGATGATCAATCCCGGCTCCCATTGAAAAAATAGCCTGAATGTTTGGATAATCTTTCAGTAGACCCGGTTTTGGTTCCCATACAAGAGCATAGGCTGGGCCGTCCTCAGGTGAGCCCCAATCTGGGTAGCTTCTGAACTCCAGATCAGGGTTTTCAGCAAGTAACGCATCTCGCCAGATTTCATGAGGGTAATCGTCAAGATAAAACAGAATACGCATTATTTTACAGGCCCGGCTAATGTGTCGTGGTGGCTAACAATAAGTTCGCGGAGGTGGAAACTGATATCAGCACGGTTTTTAAAGCCTGCGTCAACGGCTGCCTTTTCGCCAGCTTTTGGGCTTTCGGGGCCACCTGCAGCAAAACTGCTGAGGCTATCATGGAAACCAATGGTGAAAATATCTACGTCCGTCCCAAATGTAACCTGGAAGATGGCATTCTCTACTTGACCGGTGAGGCCTAGATATTTGTTTTCAATCTTGCGTTGGCGCAAAAGCGCTTCATGTTTACCGGCTGCGGCATTGAACATTTCAATATGGTAGAGGCCTTTACCTGAGGCTTCTTTTTGCAAGTCATCCCAATTGGTTTCAGATGTTGCTAAGAAACTCACTTCAGAATCTGCAAGGTTCCGTACCTGCTTTTCAAATGTTGCAGTTGCCTCAATGCACGCTGTAGCACAGTTTTCTTCGTGCTTGCCAAGAAGCATAACATCCCAGTGGTTGCCCTGACTGTGGCGCATCATAAGAGGGGTGGAGCCGTCAATAGCTTGCCAATCTGTCTTTTTAATTAACTCTAGGAGGGCAGGGAACTTACCCGGTGCAGCCCTTAACTGCGTTACCCAGTAATCATCTGCGATACTCGGGAGGCTAAGGCCTCCCAAGAGTGTGAGGCCGATAAGGAATTTTTTCATTTTACTCTCCTAACGTAGCGGGCTTGATTGTGCGGCACCGTGGAAGATGGCGTTAAAGAACACCATGTTCAGGCCATCAAGATAGGCACGTACTGTTGGATCTTGTGTAAATCCAATAACATGGCCGCGCCCCATGCGTTCGCTAACAACAAATGGTTTATAGGCATATTGCTTGCGGTTTTCTTCCCAAAGGTGTCCACTGGCGAGAAGGGCGTCGGACCCTTCAAACCAAGCGACATTTCGACCGCTATTAAGTTGTGCTGGCGTATAGATGTCACTCCCGCGAATAAGAACATTTAAGGTATCTGGCAGGCCAGATGACAGCCAGTGGTCTTTATCAACAGATGCACGTACCAATACACCAGGGACACTATCTGGGCTTTCGTTTGTCGGTTCAACTGCTGCCTGCATTTCTTCCAGGCTATTGAAAATAGTTCCTTCTACACGGCCGTTTTTAAGTTTCTTTTCTTTGCCAGCGTCTTTTTCTTTTACCTGCGCTTCACGTTGAATTGAAAGCATGCCTACATCTTTATCTGAGAGATAGCGAACGGCAGTGCCCGTACCGATGAGGACCCCGCCTTTACGCACCCAGTCTTTCAGATTCGAGGCACCGCGTTTTCCGAGAGCGGATTGGTAACCACCCCAAGAGGATGGCAGAATGATAACCTGATAACGCGATAGATCAGCACGAGAAAGCTGGGCAGGACGAATAGCTGTTACTGGGTAACCAAATTGGCGTTCGACCACAAAGCGTGTGTTTCCTGCGGAATATTGGCTGGTTGGTTCATCCCATGCGATGGCAACTTTAGGGGCAACCAGTTCGTTCACTGAACGGCTACCTAAATCTTGCCCGTTATCAACCCAGCTTGAATTGACACCAACAACTTCAGCTCCTGTAGCTTCTGCGATTGCTTTAAGGTCTGGGCCCAGTGTCTCTGTGTTTTTAGAGACATCAAAGATCAATGTACCAGCAGGATAATCTTTACCGTCTTTCTTAAAGCCTTCGTCGATAATCTTAACGCGAAGCCCTTTACGCAGGGCAGAGGTAAGAAGGCGGCCTGCAGCCATGTCGTTCCAAGGTACCAGATAGGCGACAGAGGCTTCTGTTGTATTAACACTAGCTGTATTGATTAGTGTTTCACCTGCTGGTGTAGAAGAAGCATTGACAGCTTTGCTGCAAATATCCATTTCCACATTATACATAATAGGCAGTGACCATGCGGTTACGTCATAGATATCATGGCCAATGTTTTTCGCTCGGCGGCGTTCCTGTTCTTTTACCCACTCTGCGCTCATGTTTACCTGTGGATCAAGTAGCGTGCGGATCATGCGCTTACGTGGCTGCGCACTATCAACAATGAAGGCACCCGGTTGGTATGTGTTGCCGCAGGCGTTGAAATTTGACGTAGCTTGTTGCACTTCAATACCTTGCGCGGAGAGTACGCCAGCGAGCTTACGATTAGCTGCTTTGTCTCTTGACGCAGGGAAAATATAAGAACGGTTCTTTTTATCTTTCTTGGCTTCATCAATGGCTGAAACCTGATAGTCCCAGAAGTTTGTAAGGAACTTTTCTCTGTTCTTTGCGGTGGTTTCTGCTGTTGCCATAGAAGTTATAAAGTGCTGGCGAACCGTCTGGCGATACTCAAGGTCTGTACCGTTACTGCGGCGGTAAACTAGTCCACGAGAGGAGGCTTGTTCATATGTCATGGAAATGGCGCCGTAATAAGCTGGCCAGCTGGCACCGTACCCTGGATAGAAAGCATCAAAAATATCGCGTGTGAAATAGCTGTAGCCAAAATTATCAAACCATTTGGCGTTATTTTTACCAAATAGATAAAGGCTTTCACGCTGCTCGCCGGAAAGGTGCGGATTATATGGATCAGCTTCAGGTGCGAAATAATAAGTGCTGTTACCACCCATTTCGTGAAGGTCAACAAACACCAGAGGGTACCATTCCTGCAGCGCTTTCACATGGCCTTTGGTTTCGGGCTGTGTGAGTGAAATCCAATCACGGTTCATATCAAACAAATAGTGGTTTGTACGCCCGGACGGCCATGGCTCGTTGTGTTCAGCGGAAATTGGATCGCTATCTGCTTCCATACCAAGGGCTGTGCGGAAACGGTTGATGAAGCGGTCCCGGCCATCAGGATTCTGAAGGGGGTTAATAAAGACAATGCTGTTGTCTAGAATTTCTGGAACACGCTCATCACCACCAGATGCAAGTAAGTGGTATGCTGTCATCATAGCGGCATCTGTGGAAGATATCTCGTTCCCATGCACACTGTATGCGAGCCATGTAGAAGACGGCAGATCATCAATTAGCTTCTTAGCTTCTGCGCTTGAGGTTTTTCTAGGGTCTGAAAGTGCCTGCATGCCAGCTTTGAAAGTATCGAGTTTGGCAATGTTTTCCGGGCTTGAGATTGCAAGATAAATAAGACGGCGGCCTTCCCATGTTTCGCCGTAATCAAATAACTTAATATGGTCAGGTGCGGCCTTAGCTAGTGCTTCGAAATAGCGAATCATATCAGCGTGAGTGGTGATACGTTCGCCGCTTTTATAGCCTAAAACGCTTTCAAGTGTCGGAATGCTCGTCTGGTACTGTGCATTTGGCCAATACTCATAATCATCGGTAGCGATGGTTGCTGCACTTAGGCTGCTTATAAGCGCTGTAGCGGCTAATGCGCCCTTCAGATAGTTTTTCATTATGTCCCCCTAGAGCCAGAATTCGTGGTCTAATCATCAAATAGATCGATAAACACTTATTTACAGCTTGAAAAGGGTGGAAGAATCAATTATCCGTGCGCCCAAGAACGGGATCGCGCCGCAGGTGTGACTTATCCCTTGCTTTTTAATGAGGTTCGCCTTATGTTGCGCGCCTCGAATTCAATTAGCTCGCCAATTGGTGGGCTTTTAAATTTACCCGGCGGTGCTGAATAGCTAACCCCGGTTAGTGAAAAGGTTAGAAAAATGGCAGTTCCTAAGAGTAAGATCACTCGTTCTCGCCGTGGTATGCGTCGTTCACACGATGCTCTGAAAGCAGTTAACTTTCAGGAAGATACACACACAGGTGAATACAAGCTTCGCCACCACATCGACCTGAAGACAGGTATGTACCGTGGTAAGCAAATTCTTGAGCCAAAAGGCGATTACTAAATCCCTTTTGTAACTCAATTGAGTTTATGAAAACCGACGAGCCAGATGGTTCGTCGGTTTTTGTTTGTTTTGAGGCCAGCTCTGGTATCCTTATCTATAGTCGAATCAGAAACTGATGGGATATCTCGTGCGTATCAAAGCCTTTATCGCCGCTTGCATGGCTCTTTGCCTTTCCGCCTGTGTTACAACAAATGAAGTAACTGGGCGCTCCCAATTTATCACCATTCCTGCAAGCCAGGATGAAGAGCTCGGCCTTCAGGCACTTAATGAAGTGAAGAAGAGCAACGGGAACGTTCGTACATCAGGGCGTGATGTAGAACGAGTACGCCGTATTGGTGAACGCATCGTACGTGTTTCTGATAAGCCTGACCTCAACTGGGAATTCATTGTTATCGATGAACCGGTTCTGAATGCGTGGGCTTTGCCGGGTGGCAAGGTAGCTGTTTACAGCAAGATGATTGACAATCTGACTGATGAAGAACTGGCAGCCGTACTTGGGCATGAAGCGGCACATGCTATACTCCGTCACGGCGCTGAACAGGTGAGCAGAGCACAGGCGCAGCAGCTCGCGATTGTTGGCCTTGGTGCTGTGGTTGGTGCGACAACTGAGAATGAAAAAAATGCTCAACTCGCTGTGGCTTTAGGCTCAATGGCAGCACAAGGTTTTGTCGCACTTCCTCATAGCCGTAATATGGAACTAGAAGCAGATCATGTAGGAACCATTTATATGGCACGCGCAGGCTATAACCCGAGGGCTGCAGCTCAGTTATGGCGCAAGATGGCACGCCTTAAGGAGGGTGGTGGCGACCAGCCAACGTTCCTGTCTACCCACCCATCTGATGATAAGCGTATTGCTCGAATTGAAGGCCGAATGCCTGAATACCTGGCTATTTATGGAAATAGATAGGGGCGCTAATTATAGGGGCTGAATTTGCGTGGCTTGGATGTTTTATAAGCTTCATTAGCAGAAAGCTTAATCAGTCCTTTAATAATTCTATAAAGCGCCCAAATTGTTGTTAGTAAATAAAGACCTAAATATATTAGAAAGGGGCGTGCTCTTTCAAGCATACCTTCGTCATTAAGTATGTTTGTGTAGGACTCGATGAAGCTATTGAGTACAAAAAATATTCCCAAAAGCGTAACAAATAACTGAACGATGAAGATTAGAGTGATATTTGCAAAGTGGTTATGGAATCTGGATTGGCTAATATCGTTTTTGAGGATAAAAATGATCAAAATTGAGATTGCACTAAATAGTGCATATCCTAAACTCAAACCTAAGCCGAGATATGCAATGAAAAGCCAGCTTTTGGCTTTTTGATCTATTCTGGTTAAAGGTGCAGGTTGTTGAATTTGGTGAGCGCTCATTTTTATATTCCCCCTTGGCAGTGAGGAAAAAACTAAAATATAGGTTTATTGAAAGCAATTATAAATTTTAATTGATCTCAAAGAGAGAAATCTAAGCCAATATCAACCGCTGGGGCGGACTGTGTGAGGCGTCCTACAGAAATGTAATTCACGCCTGTTTCAGCAATGGCTCGGATAGTTTTTAAATTCACACCGCCTGAAGCTTCACAGCTAATACGACCATCCACAATTTTCAGTGCTTCCCTAAGGACCGCAGGTGGCATATTATCCAGAAGCAGGCTGTTTGCGCCTGCTTCAACGGCCTCTTTCACTTGTTCCAGCGTGTCACATTCAACTTGAATATCTTTTCTGCCAGCAGCTTTTGCACCTTCAATGGCTTTTTCAACACTGCCAGCTACAGCGATATGATTGTCTTTGATCATGACAGCGTCAAAAAGACCCATGCGGTGGTTTTTACCGCCACCCATAGCTGTGGCGTATTTGCCAAGTTTTCTGAGGCCAGGAATGGTTTTACGCGTATCGAGCAAGGTCGCAGACGTGCCTTCAATTAAGTCAACATACTGCCGAGTGAGTGTTGCGATACCTGAAAGATGCTGAACGATGTTAAGGGCTGTGCGCTCAGCAGAGAGTAGTGCTCGCGCTGTACCGTGGACGGTCAGGATATTAGTGCCAGCAGAGAGCTTGTCACCATCTTTGGCTTCAAACGTGAACTTACAGTTAGGGTCAAGGCGTTTGAAAATAGGCTCAATAAGCGGCAGGCCTGCTACCACCATATTTTCCCGAGCATTCATGCTTGCTTTTAGCATAGCATCGACCGGGATTACCGTTTCTGCTGTTACATCACCTGTGGCGATATCTTCAGCGAAGGCACTATCAATGAAGGCTTCAACTTCTCGGTTAGACAGCGGAAACATGGTCACGTGATTTTACCTTGTTGTTTACAGGTTTTCTTTTGGTGGCTGCGGCGCGAATGTTGGGCTCATTTCCAGCATGCGACGTAGAGGCTTTTCCGCTTTGATGCGAGTCTCTTCATCCAGATTGATTTCCGGCCCAAGATCACGCAGGCAAAGATATAGCTTATCCATCGTGTTCAGTGCCATATAAGGACAAACATTACAGTTACAGTTGCCGTCAGCACCCGGTGCGCCGATGAATGTTTTATGCGGTGCTGCTTTTTCCATTTGGTGGATAATGCCAGGTTCTGTGGCAATGATCATGGTGTCAGCTTCATGTTCGGTCACAAACTTCAGGATAGAGCTTGTTGAGCCAACGTGGTCAGCGTGTTGAACAATCTGGTCAGGGCACTCCGGGTGTGCAGCAACTGGCGCGTTCGGGTGTTTTGCTTTCAGTTTGATCAGCTCTTTCTCACTGAACAGTTCGTGCACCATACATGTACCCTGCCAAAGAAGCATGTCGCGGCCCAATTTACGAGACAAGTAGCCGCCGAGGTGACGGTCCGGTGCGAAGATGATTTTTTGGTCTTCAGGAATTTGGGATACGATACTTTCAGCGTTAGAGCTGGTCACGATAATATCCGTGTGTGCTTTAACAGCTGCTGAGCAGTTGATGTAACTAAGAACCAGATGATCTGGGTTCGCTTTTACAAATTTTTCAAATTCATCAGGTGGGCAGCTATCTTCCAGGCTACAGCCAGCTTCCAGATCAGGTAGAACTACTGTTTTCTCCGGGCTTAGGATTTTCGCCACTTCCGCCATGAAGCGCACGCCACAGAACACAATAACATCTGCGTCCGTCTCAGCTGCTTTACGAGAAAGATCGAGGCTGTCACCTACAAAATCTGCAATGTCTTGAATTTCACCAGCTTGATAATAATGCGCCAAAATAACTGCGTTTTTTTCTTTGCGCAGGCGTTTAATTTCTTCGACCACATCAAGGGTAGGGTCTACTACTGGTGTGTTTACCAAGTTCATGGTTGTCTCCTAAGACGTACTTCGTACATTTGGCAGCATAAATACAAGGGGTGTGTACCAAACGCAAACAAGATATTTCAACTAGCCAGCTAAGCTATATGTACTTGAAAGGCGTGGTGATCCTTCACAGGAAATTCTACCTTCATCAACGAGCGCAATAATGTGCCCGAATACAGAGCGAGCTGCAGCTGGGTGCAGGCGTTTATCCACGTCCTTGTACATACGAGCCACTAGTATATCGATAGTACTAGCTCCATCTTCAAGGCACTTTAATATTTGCCCTTCACGCATTTTACGGTGAGTAACGATGCCGCGGATGAAAGGTTTTGGATTTTCCACCCATGGGCCGTGGGTAGGGATGAGTTTCTCAACATCCTCTTCTGCTATTTTTTTTAGACTTTCTATATATTTTCTTACATCACCATCAGGTGGTGCGATTACTGTTGTAGCCCATCCCATAACGTGATCACCAACAAACATGAGTTTTTCCTCCTTAAGAAGAAAGCACATATGATTGGCGGTATGACCGGGGGTGTGAATGGCCTTTAGCGTCCAGTCAGAGCCTGAGAAGGTGTCGCCATCTGTGATGGTGTGGTCCGGCATGAATTCTTTATCAGCTCCGGCTTCGACTTCTTCTTCCTGAAGGCCTCCTGCGCGCCCAGTACCGTGTGGGCCGAACGCATAGATTGGTGCGTCAGTTTTTTCAGAAAGCCATGCTGAAAGAGGGGAGTGGTCTATATGGCTGTGGGTTACGAAGATATGAGAGATAGGTCGGCCATTTGCAGCTTTCAAAATAGCTTCCCCGTGTTCGGTATCAAAGGGGCCGGGATCAATAACCGCAAGGTTATTTTCGGCACCAACAAGATAGGTTCCTGTACCTGTATAGGTAAATGGACTGGGATTGTTACACAGAACGCGAGTGACCCGTTTGGTCATTTGTTCTGGTATTCCATACTCCGCGGAAAAATCCTGTTTGAATTCTACACTCATATCTGCCTCACAAACTTATGAAGAGAGCTGTATCAGTTTCTTGGAAAGTCAACTAGAGAAAAGAAAAAGCCAACTGTCCAGTTCGGATTGCTTGGGGGCAAATCTGGGCAGTTGGCTATTCATCACTGGGCTGCTGCAAGTGGCAGCTAGAGCAACCTTGATCTAAACCGAAATCGGTGGCAGCCGGATAATCGGTTTGCATAAAGAATAGCAACCACTGTGCCAGTTTTTGAAATGGCGGAAAATATAGGTTTTTATCAGTTTAAAGAAATTTATGTATCAAAATGAAGCATGTATGATCTGAAATGAAACTCGATGTTTAGTTTCAATTTGATGCAATTGTTATAAATCCGTATTTTTCCCATATTTGGGCAGCAATTGGTGATTTCAGGAAATTGATAAAGGCGTTCGTTTTTTCGTTATCGGTAATTGGCGCCGCCACATATTCTATGGGACTGTTCATATCTTTAGGGATTTCGTAAAGAACACGAACATTGGCACTTATGTGTGCGTCAGAGCTATATATAAAGCCTGGTAAACCACCATATTCAATTAGCCTGAGCGTTTGCCTTACATTTGGACTGAATGCCATCTTGCCTTTAAGTAGGCTCCATGCGTCAATAGACTGAAGGTAGCGCTTTACATATTGACCAGCAGGTGCAGTTTGTGGGTTAGGGGTAGCTAGTTTGGTGTCGCCGACTAACTCAATGAGCTTTGAACTGTCAAGGATGGTGAGATTGGGTAAGTGTCTGTTTTTTGTGCCAGCTAATACTAAACGATTGCCTACGAGAGTGGTGGGATTAGCCTGCAGTTTTTTGCTATCTTTTAGATATTGAACCCATTCTCTATTCGCGGAAATGAAAATATCTGTTTGCGCGCCAGCATTAATTTGTCGCGCCATGATGGCGCTCCCACCAAAAGAAAGATTAATTTTTTCAGTTGTAGGGTATGCTGAAGCTAGTTCTATCAAGGCATTTTGGGTACTGGCAGCTGCAAATATTGTGAGATCTTTTTCATCTGCTCTTACAAAATTAAAGGGAGCATAAATGCAGAAGATAGCAAGGCCTATGGAGAGCAGGTGTTTCATTATTGGCATGCCTTGAATAGCCTGTTGATAAGGTCATTTCCTAAATATGAACGTTCTTCCTCTACACTGAATCCGGTTGCGCGGTCCCATATAGGAGCGCTTTCTTTTTTAATTACGGGCGTTCCTGCCATTTCTGGATGAAATAACTTAAGCAATTCCTGGTTTTGAGGTTCGTAATGTTGATATATTTTGTCGAATTGCTCTTGAGTTAGTCCGTACCCGATTTTATCGCCGCCTTGTTTTTCGTTTTGTAGAAAAGCCATGGGGGCATGGTCGTGAGCTGATTTAAAAAGATAAGAATGGCGGCTAAGAAAGCTTAATATTCTACCATCAGGACTCATGTTCAGGTGAGACTTAGGTCTTTGTAAGTGTGTTTGGTCAATATCCGCAGCTTGACAAAAATCGTTGATTAAGTCGTTTGAATATAAGAATTCTGGGTCAATAAACCTGATATGGAATGTCGCGTTTGGGATAGCTTTTCGCCACCTTGTAATAGTGCCTATAAAGTTCGGTTGCATATCATTGATGCGTTTATCGATTAACTCGTCTAGAGATAGGCCGCGCTTCAGTGCCCACTGCTTCCAAGCTGATAAAAGGAGTTTATCTTGTCGCCTGATATAATAGATAATCTGGAAGTTCGCGAGCTCTGCTGCTTGTGCAAACAGTTTTGGGAAGCCAAATCCAGCCATGATTTCGGAAGAGATAAGCAGGCGAGGGGTTTCTTGATGTCGTTGTATTTCAGTTATCCAATCACGAATGGGATTGGCATCTTTGACTTTATTTAAGGCTTCAAGTTTTTGAAGAGTATTGCCGGATGGAGTTTGAGACGAGGCCACTGACATTGATGCACTCGGCATATGAAGCCCTTGTTCGGCTATAGATTTCCAGTTTTGGAATAAAAATGACTGAAGCGTTGTGGAGCCAGATTTAGGGTGCCCAATATGAAGTGTTAAGTGCGGTAATGGCATTCTTTTATCAGTCTGCTGAAGTGTTGTTATTTAGATAAAGTATTTTCCGCTACAAAGTAAGGGAAACGATTTATTATTTCAGCATATAAGCCTGAATTGCGTATTTTCTGTAAGCCCTTGTTGAAGGATTTAATAAGTTCTTCAGCATTCTCAGCGTTTTTTGAAATAATCAAGCTTGTGTGCGCCAAAGGGAACGCTTTTGAAGCTATGTTTAAAGTGATTTTTTGGCTGGGGAATATTTCATCCAGAAAGTATGTATGAGCAACTGGGTTGATGAGGATGCAGTCAATGCGTTTGGAGATTAAGCTATTATATAAAGTTTGATATGTGGGGAAACGAATGGGCGATTTATTCGCATTCTTCAAATAATCACCAATGTAAGGATGTTCACTGAACATCACAGTGCCTATGCGGTGTGTTAGAATATCTTCGAACGTTTGCCATTCTGCCTGCACGTCTTGATGACACACAAGAGCCTCTTGAAAGGTGAAGACTGGATCTGAATACAAGAAATCATTGGCACGGTTTTCAGAATGATACCATACGGCCGAACCATCCCATGTACCAATTTTCCCGAGCGCGTAAGCGCGACCCCAAGGAAAGAACCCCCATTCGACTGAATAATTAGCTTCTTTAAAAGCAGCTTCTACAACAGAAATGGCGATACCTTGTGCGGTTTGATCTTTTTGCTCAATAAAAGGGCGCCAGTTTCCAACTGTTAATCTGACTGTTTGGTCGTTTGACCAAACAGAAAAAGAGACGAAAGTCGCACTTAATAAAAAGGCAATGATAAGACGCACTATACTCTTCCCCAAATCAGCAAGTGCAAAACTTAGCAAATGTTGAAGAGTAATTCTACTTTAACTATACAGGTGCGACTAATAAGCGCGTTCGATACAGAAATCTACAATGCCGAGCATGCAATTTTTTGCTTCACTATCTTTGAAAATTGCAAGTGCATCCTTTGCCATAGCGCCATAATGGCGGGCTCTCTCAATAGTATCGTTGATAGTACCGTGCTGTGTTAGAAGTTCTAGAGCATGCTCTAGATCACCATCCTCTTGTTTTAGCTTTTGGATGGTGCGTTTCCAGAATTCACGTTCTTCATCCGAACCACGACGATATGCAAGAATAACAGGCAATGTAATCTTGCCTTCGCGGAAATCGTCACCAATTTCCTTACCAAGCGTTGCGCGTTTGGCGTTGTAATCAAGTGCATCATCTACGAGCTGGAAGGCAATGCCTAGATACTTGCCGTATGCTTCAAGTGCCTTTTCAGCCTCTTCACCATGTTCTTCAGAGATAACACCAGCAACCTCACAAGCAGCTGCAAAAAGTACTGCTGTTTTAGCGGTGATAACCTGAAGGTATGTTTCTTCCGTTGTTGAAAGGTCGTTCGCGACAGTTAACTGTAGTACTTCACCCTCAGTGATAACGGCAGAGGTGTTGGATAGAATTTGAAGAACTCGCAAACTATCGCTTTCAACCATCAACTCAAACGCACGGCTGAACAGGAAATCGCCAACAAGCACGGTGGCTTGGTTGCCCCAAATAAGGTTGGCTGGTTTTTTACCACGGCGCAATTTGCTTTCGTCTACAACGTCATCGTGAAGTAGTGTAGCTGTGTGAATAAATTCAACAGCCGTAGCAAGACCAATCTGTTTTTTGCCTTCGTAAGCGAGCAGTTTTGAAGAAGCAAGTGTAAGCATAGGACGTAAGCGTTTGCCACCAGAGTTGATCAGGTGACCTGCAAGCTCAGGGATAAGGGCAACGGGGCTGTCCATCCGCTTAAGGATGGTATCATTCACGAGCTGCATCTGATCAGCCACGAGGCTTTGCATTTTCTCGATTGCGGTTACTGTTTTGTCCGCATTTTGGTGATCTTCCAGAGATACAACGTTGTTACTAGCCATGATGTTACCGTTATGCCTATACTTCGATAGATTTTTGTTGCGGCGAACATATAGCTGCTTCACCATTAACGCAAGGTTATCGCGGTAAAAGAAAGGTTACCACCTTGATTGATCCCGTGATAAAATTGATTACAATTTATTGAATAAATACAAAGTTTCAAATTTCGCGGAAAATTTGTGGAAAAACTGTCAGATATCGTTGCTAAACAATTTGCCGAGACTATGCCTGAAGAAGGGGAAACAATAGATGATTTCCTCGGCGGTAATGTTCGTCTTATTCAACCTGCTTCCGGATACCGCATTTCAATGGATACTGTGATGCTCGCAGCATCTGTGCCAGCCAAAGCTGGACAACGTATTCTTGAGGGCGGAGTGGGTACAGGCGGTGCTGCTATTTGTTTGGCGCGTCGTGTGTCTGGGGTTTATGTGAATGGTGTTGAACGTGAAGATGAAATGATCTCATACGCGCGCCGCAACGTTGTCTTCAATGGATTGGAAGAAAACGTACAAATTCACAAAGCATGTATTACCGACCTAAGCGATGAAGAAGGGCAATATGACCATGTGATGGTCAACCCGCCGTACCTTGCAGAGGGTCACGGCATCAGGCCACCTTCTGAAAATAAAGGGCTCGCGCACATGGATTTAGGCACCACGCTTAAGGACTGGATGCGGTTCTGTGTATATAAAGCCAAGGTGAAGGGCACAATTTCTATTGTTTACCGTGCTGATAGGGTTGATGAAATTATTGCGCATCTACACCGCAGAGTTGGCGAATTGAAGATTATGCCTCTTTGGCCGCGCGTTGGGGTGCATGCTAAGCGTGTTATCATTCAGGGGCGCAAAGGGGTGCGGGGTGCAGCAACTATTTTGCCAGGTATCCCACTCCATGGTGAGGTTGAACGCTATACGCCAGAGGCCAAAGCAGTTTTATGGGATGGAAAGCAGCTTGAGTTGAAAGATTTTGCGTGAACGCCTGAAAACAGGTAAGCAAGTGGGGAATTTTCTTTTAAGGCGCCGTTAATGCTCAAAAAGCTAGGTAAAATTCTATATTCACTACGCCGTGCGATCTTTGGCGATCCGCCGCCAGTTGTAGCTGTTTTAAGGCTGTACGGCGTTATCGGTCCCGGTGGTCGTTTCAAGCAAGGCATTAGTATGGCCTCTGCCGCAAGGCAGATTGAACAGGCCTTTGCTATCAATGGTGTGTCTGCGGTTGCGCTTCTTATTAATTCACCTGGCGGTTCTCCTGTTCAGTCTTCTCTTATCAATAAACGCATTCGCGATTTGGCAGATGAAAAGCATGTGCCTGTGCTGGCATTTGCTGAAGATGTAGCAGCGTCTGGCGGCTATATGATCGCACTAGCGGGCGATGAGATATACGCTAATGAAAGCTCTATTGTCGGCAGTATCGGTGTGATTTCCAGCGGGTTTGGTTTCACAGAGGCTATGAAAAAGCTGGGAGTGGAGCGCAGGCTACATACCTCCGGCGAGAGTAAAGCTATGCTTGATGCGTTTCAGGAGGAAAAAGAAGAAGACGTTACGCGCCTGAAGGAAATCCAGCATGAAATTCATGAGCAGTTTAAGAAACTTGTTCGTGACAGGCGCGGTAAACGTCTTAAGGGATTACGCGGTAAACTGTTTTCTGGTGATGTATTCACTGGCGCTGAAGCTGTCAAACTTGGGCTGATTGACGGCATTGGCGATGTGCGTTCGGTTCTACATTCCCGGTTCGGGAAAGAAGTAAGACTGCGTGTACTAAGTGATAGAAAGCCACGCCTTGGGTCTCTTTTAGGCCTTGGTGGTGGTGAGGATACAGATTTGGGGGTGCTTCACGATATGCCGAAGGGGATGCTTTCGGCGATTGAAGAGCGCATGTTCTGGAATAGGTTCGGGCTGTAAAGAGTATTGTGGAGGAAGCCTGTGTCAGGTGAAGCAAAAAAAGAAATAACGGAAGAGCAAAAACAGCAACTGCGGGAATATAGAGAAAGCATCGATAATATTGATGCATCTCTTGTGTTTATGTTGGCTGAACGTTTCAAGATTACGAAGGCTGTTGGGTTTTATAAGCGTGAGCATGACCTGCCGCCTGCTGATCCGAGCCGGGAAAAGTTGCAGGTGGAGCGTCTACGTGATTTGGCGAAATCCGCCAACCTTGACCCAGAGTTCAGTGAGAAGTTTTTGAACTTCATTATCAGGGAAGTTATCCAGCACCATGAGCGTATTCGCGAGCGTGGTGAACTGTAAGTATTTGATTGAGATAGTTTTATGATCATCGATGGGCCGGAAGCGCTCGAAAAATTAAAAGAGATTGGTGCGATCTGCAGAGATGTAAGAACGGTGATGGGTGAAGCTGTGCGCCCAGGTGTTACACCTTTGGAACTTGATGCGATTGCAGAAAAAATGTTCGCCGAACGGGGTGCGCGTTCGGCACCAATTCTTGCGTATAATTTTCCGGGACAGACATGTATTTCCGTTCATGATGCGGTGGCGCACGGTATTCCGGGGGATCAGCCGCTTGTTGAAGGGCAGCTAGTAAACATTGATGTTTCCGCAGAAAAAGATGGTGTTTTCGCGGATACTGGCGAGAGTTTTGCCATTGGTAAAATCTCACCAGATCTTCAAAAGCTTCTGGATGTTACCAAAGATGCACAGCGGAAGGCGATGTTCGCGGCGCGTGCCGGACAGCCTGTAAATGTGGTTGGTAAGGCGGTTCAGAAAGAAGCCTATAAGCATAATTATAAGATAATTGAAGGACTTAACGGCCACGGTGTGGGCGGCTGGATTCACGAAGAACCAACAGTACCAAACCTTTATTACCCAAGAGATAAAGAGAAGCTTGTTGAAGGTCAGGTGATCACGATCGAACCGTTCCTGACCACAGAAAGCCGCCACTATGTGGAGGATGCGGATGGTTGGACCCTTCGTCTCGCCGAAGGTGGTTTCGGGGCACAGTTTGAGCACACATTTGTTGTGACCAAAGGTGCGCCCATTGTTGTGACTCAATAGGTTTTTGCGCGTTTCCTGTGCCCAAAAGTGTGCCCGGAAATGTGCCCTTGTTCGGAGGTGAGATCAGGCGGTAACAAATGAAACCAAAAAACCTTGGTTTCCAACCTTGACCACCCCTTAGCCTGCGGCTAGTTTGCACCGCAATATTTTACGTAAAGATTCGGTTTTTTAAAGCGACCAAAATGACAGATAAATCCCAGAATAAAGGCGGCATGCCTTTCCAGCAAATGATCCTGACGCTCCAAGATTATTGGGCGAAGCAGGGCTGTGTTATCCTTCAGCCATATGATCTGGAAATGGGCGCGGGTACATTCCACCCTGCAACCACGCTGCGCGCACTGGGCCCTGAGGGCTGGAAAGCTGCCTATGTGCAACCTTGTCGCCGCCCAACAGATGGTCGCTACGGTGAAAACCCAATGCGTTTGCAGCATTATTACCAGTTTCAGGTAATCCTTAAGCCGTCCCCTGAAAATATGCAGGAGCTTTATCTCGGCAGCCTTAAAGCTATCGGGATTGATGCCAAGCTGCATGATATCCGTTTTGTGGAAGATGACTGGGAAAGCCCAACCCTTGGTGCGTGGGGTCTTGGCTGGGAAGTATGGTGTGACGGCATGGAAGTAAGCCAATACACATATTTCCAGCAAGTTGGTGGTTTCGAATGTAAGCCGGTTTCAGGTGAGCTAACCTACGGACTTGAGCGTCTGGCCATGTTCGTGCAGGGCGTGGATAATGTTTATGATCTTGATTTCAACGGTGCCGGCGTAACATACGGCGACGTGTACCAAGAAAATGAGCGTGAGCAATCCGCCTATAACTTTGAACATGCCAACACTGAAAAACTGTTTGAAGAGTTCAAGCGCGCACAGGATGAATGCGCGAAGCTGATTGAAGCAGAACTGCCGCTGCCAGCCTATGAGCAGTGCATTAAATCAAGCCATACTTTCAACCTACTTGATGCCCGCGGGGTGATCTCGGTAACGGAACGTCAGGCCTATATCGGCCGCGTGCGTGATCTCGCGAAGGGCTGCTGTGAAGCATGGATCAAGAAAAACGGGTGGGAGCTATAATCATGGCTGATCTTCTAATCGAACTATTTTCAGAAGAAATTCCTGCGCGTATGCAAGGCAAAGCTGCTGATGATCTGAAAAAAATAGTAACAAGCACGCTTAAGGAAGCTGGCCTGACCTTTGATGTGGCCGACGCTTATTCAACACCGCGCCGTCTTGCGCTTAGTGTAACAAATCTGCCTGCTGCAACACCGGATATCAGCGAAGAACGCCGCGGCCCACGTGTGGACGCGCCAGAGAAAGCGCTTGAAGGTTTCATGCGCGGTGCTGGTGTAACCCGTGATCAACTTGAAGAGCGCGAGGAAAAGAAAGGCACTTTCTTCTTCGCGAAAATCGAAAAGCCGGGCCGTGCTGCAACGGAAGTAATCGCAGAAGCAGTTGAAAACGCCGTGCGTAATTTCCCGTGGCCAAAGTCTCAGCGCTGGGGTAGTGGGTCCCTTAAGTGGGTTCGCCCGCTTCACAGTATCCTTTGTGTGCTTGGCGGCGAGACGGTTGAACTGGAAGTTGAAGGTTACCGGGCTGGTAACACCACTCGCGGTCACCGCTTTATGGCGCCGGATGAATTTACGGTTTCTGATTTTGCGGATTATAAAGCCAAGCTTCTTGAGCATAAAGTTGTGCTTGATGCCACACGCCGCGAGACACTGATTTATGATACAGCGCAAACGCTTGCTCAGGCCGCCGGGCTTGAACTTGTTGAAGACCGTGGTTTGCTCACTGAAGTAGCTGGCCTTGTTGAGTGGCCTGTACCGATGATTGGCGCATTTGATCCTGCTTTCCTTGAGGTGCCGGAAGAAGTGTTGATCCTGACCATGCGGAAGGATCAGAAATATTTCGTAACCCGCGACCCTGCCACTGGCAAGCTTGCGAACAAGTTTATCTTCACTGCGAACTTGGAACCTTCTGATGATGGCTCCGCGGTAACGAACGGTAATCAGCGCGTAGTAAGTGCGCGCCTCGCGGATGCGAAATTCTTCTGGGATCAGGATTTGAAGCGCAAGCTGGATGATAACCTGCCAGCCCTTAAAGAGATCGTATTCCACAAAGACCTTGGTCTTGTGTCTGATCGTGTTGAGCGCATGACAAAATTAGCAGGCTATCTTGCTGAGTTTGTCGATGCTGATAAAGCAGAAGCTGAACGAGCAACTGAGCTTGCGAAAGCAGATCTAGTTTCCAACATGGTTTATGAGTTCCCTGAAGTACAGGGCGCTATGGGCCGCTATTATGCGCAGAAGCAAGGTGAAACGGATGCGGTAGCCGATGCTATTCGTGATCATTATGCACCTGCAGGCCCATCTGACGCTTGCCCGTCAGCGCCAGTTTCAATTGCTGTAGCACTTGCAGAAAAGCTGGATACGCTTGTTGGTTTCTTCGGTATTGACCAGAAACCAACGGGTTCCAAAGATCCATTCGCTCTGCGCCGGTCTGCTCTTGGTGTGATCCGTTTGATTACGGAGAACGGCGTGCGCGTTCCGCTTACTGATGTTTTCAAAGCAACAGCAGGCACATATTCGAATGTCGAACTTCAGGATGTAACAGCTGATCTTCTCGCCTTCTTTGGTGATCGCTTGAAGGTACAGCAGCGTGATAAAGGCGTACGCCACGATCTAATCGATGCTGTGTTTGCAGATGGTGATGATGATCTTGTTCGTATCCTGAACCGTGTAGCAGCGCTCTCAACATTCCTTGCAACCGATGACGGTACAAACCTACTTGCGGGTTATAAGCGTGCGGCGAACATCCTGAAAGCGGAAGAGAAGAAAGAAGGCAAGGCCTTCGATGCGAGCGTCGATGCTTCAAAGTTTGAACTGGCTGAAGAGAAAGCACTGGGTGAAGCGCTTGTAAGCGCGAAAGCGGGTGCCTCAGAAGCACTGGAAGCTGAAGACTTTGAAAAAGCTATGAGTGCTCTATCTACACTTAGAGCGCCGATCGATGCTTTCTTCGATAAGGTAATTGTAAATGCGGATGACGCGGATGTGCGGGCTAATCGCCTCGCGCTCCTTACTGAAATTCGTGCAGCAGTAAATACTGTTGCTGATTTTGGCCTGATTGAGGGCTAGGTCGCAGAGTTCAGGCTCTGCGATATGTTTTAAACCGGGGTCTGAACACAATAATAAGCAGGCCCTAAAGTACTATAGGCGTATTCCAAAGGGATAATGGGATACGCGACTAAGGACTGCTTTAAATGACCAAATGGGTTTATAGCTTCGGTGATGGTGCGGCGGAAGGCCGTGCCGACATGAAAAATCTACTAGGTGGAAAAGGTGCTAACCTTGCTGAGATGGCCTCTCTCGGCTTGCCGGTTCCTCCTGGCCTTACCATCACAACTGAAGTCTGCACATATTATTATGATAATGGTCATAGCTATCCGGCAGAGCTTGAAGGTGAGCTTGATGCCGCGATCGCACAAATTGAAGCTAGCGTAGGCGCCAAATTTGGCGATGCTTCAAACCCGCTTCTTGTTTCTGTTCGGTCTGGCGCACGGGTTTCCATGCCGGGTATGATGGATACGGTTCTCAACCTCGGCTTGAATGACGAAACAGTGCAGGGCTTGGCTGCCAACAGTGAAAACCCACGTTTCGCATGGGACAGCTACCGCCGCTTTATCCAGATGTATTCCGATGTAGTTCTTGGTGTTGATCACTATCACTTTGAAGAACTGATTGATATCCACAAGGAAGAAAAAGGCGTTGATCTGGATACGGATCTGGATGCAGACGACTGGAAAGAACTTGCGGCTGCGTTTAAGGCAAAAACTGAAGAAGAGCTTGGCAAACCATTCCCGCAGGATGTGAAAGAGCAGCTTTGGGGCGCTATTAATGCAGTATTCGGCAGCTGGCGCATTGAACGTGCGAAGGTTTACCGCAAGCTCAATAATATCCCTGAGGAATGGGGTACAGCCGTAAACGTGCAGGCAATGGTGTTTGGTAACATGGGTGAAACATCTGCGACAGGTGTTGCTTTCACCCGTGATCCATCAGACGGCACAAACGAATATTATGGTGAGTATCTGATTAACGCGCAGGGTGAAGATGTTGTGGCGGGTATCCGTACACCGCAGAACCTAACGAAAAAAGCACGTGTTGATGCAGGTAATGACAAGCCTTCCATGGAAGAAAGTATGCCAGAGGTATACGGTCAGCTTGCTGATGTGTTCGAGAAGCTTGAGAAGCATTACCGCGATATGCAGGACATTGAGTTCACAGTGCAGCGCGGCAAACTTTGGATGCTTCAAACTCGCAGCGGTAAGCGCACGGCGAAAGCTGCGCTGAAGATTGCTGTCGAAATGGTTGAAGAAGGCCTGATTGACGAAAAAACAGCGGTGATGCGGGTTGAGCCAGCATCTCTTGATCAGCTTCTACACCCAACGCTTGACCCAGATGCACCGCGCGATATTTACACACGAGGCCTGCCTGCATCCCCGGGCGCTGCTTCTGGTAAAGTAGTGTTCGATAGTGATGAAGCAGAGGCAATGGCCAAGAACGGTGAGGATGTGATCCTTTGCCGTGTGGAAACATCACCGGAAGATATTCACGGCATGCATGCGGCGCGCGGTATTCTTACTGCACGGGGCGGCATGACAAGCCACGCAGCTGTGGTTGCGCGCGGTATGGGCCGGGCTTGTGTATCTGGTGCTGGTCAGCTCCGTATTGACGGCAAAGCCGGTGTAATGACCTGCATGGGCCGTGAGATTAAAGCTGGCGATATTATCACGATTGATGGTGGTTCTGGTGAAGTGATGGTGGGTGAAGTGAAAACTCTCCAGCCTGAACTTTCTGGCGATTTTGCAAAACTTATGACGTGGGCAGATGCACACCGTACGCTTAAGGTTCGTACAAACGCTGATACACCAAATGATACCTCCACAGCGCGTGAGTTTGGTGCAGAAGGCATTGGCCTTTGCCGCACAGAGCATATGTTCTTTGAAGGGGAGCGTATTGTTGCTGTTCGCCAGATGATCCTTGCGGAAGACCTGCGTGGCCGCAAGGAAGCGCTTGCGAAGCTGCTGCCGATGCAGCGTGGTGATTTTGTTGAAATCTTCAAGATTATGCACGGTCTGCCAGTAACAATTCGCTTACTTGACCCGCCACTGCATGAATTCATGCCGCGTGAGGAAAACGAATTTGCGGACGTAGCTGATGCAATGGGTGTGGACGCGACTGTCCTTAAGCGCCGTGCGTCTGACCTGCATGAATTTAACCCAATGCTGGGCCACCGTGGTTGCCGTCTTGGTATCACATACCCTGAGATTTACGAGATGCAGGCACGGGCTATTTTCGAAGCTGCGATCGAAGTTGAAGGCGATACAGGAGAAACTGTTGTACCAGAGATTATGATCCCGCTTGTGGCGACGGAGAAAGAACTGGCGATGCTGCGTGAGCGTGTTGAAGCGGTGGCTGGTGAAGTGTTCGCTGAAAAAGGTAAATCAGTTGATTATCTCGTTGGTACAATGATTGAGCTGCCGCGCGCGGCACTTCAGGCGGCGAAGATTGCAAACTCTGCTGATTTCTTCTCCTTCGGTACAAATGACCTTACACAGACAGCTATTGGTATCAGTCGTGATGATGCGGGTCGTTTCCTTGATGAATATGTGAAGAAAGATATCTTCGCACAGGACCCGTTTGTGTCTATCGACCAGGACGGTGTTGGTGAGCTTGTAAAACTTGGTGCTGAGCGTGGGCGTTCAACCAAAGAAAACCTTAAGCTCGGTATTTGTGGCGAGCATGGCGGCGACCCTGCATCGGTGGAATTCTGCCACGGTGTGGGGCTGGATTATGTATCTTGCTCACCGTTCCGGGTGCCGATTGCACGCCTTGCTGCAGCGCAAGCTGCTCTTAAAGGTTAAAACCTTATCGCAATGATTGAAAAGCCTCACTTCGGTGGGGCTTTTTGTTTACAAAAATGGTCATATATCCTTATGGTACGCGCCAACAATAAATATGGGCGTAAAGACCTTGACCAGGATAGAGTATCTAACAATAGACCAAATCCCCGCGTCTCATCCTGTCGGCAAATTTCACCAGTTGTGGACTGGTTTGAAAGCTGACGAGGGTTTTCCCTTATGGACGACTTTTAAGGCAAACAATCACCCCGGGATTGTTCCGTGGATGATGGTGTTTGAGAAAGAATTCGGCCAGCGGTATCGCTATAAGTTTGCGGGTACGAGTGTTGAGCAGCTTTTTGGGCTTGATTTGCAGGGTGAGTTATTGGGTACTAATACACTCCCCGACGATTTTTTTGAGCGGGTAACTCGTGAATTTCAGGAAGTTGAGGCAGGTGGCGCGCCTAAGTTGAGCCAGGCATCGCTACCATACGCGGAAAAAGCGCATAAAACTGTTTACCGCGGTCTTTTTGGTTTTTCTGGTGAAGATAATCCCGTTTCCCGCATTGTAGCGGTAGTAGCCCCTCAAGATATACGTGTGGCGTAAAGCCGCATTTAAAACTCTGTCAACTTTTCTCAATTAAGACTGCCTACTAACGTATATTGAGAGGCACATGGTTCCTTATTTTAAACATATCCCATCGGAAGAAATTCCAAGTGAGCACCCCGTTAGCCTTTTTCGGGCCTTCTGGGAAAGCAAGCTTGTCTCAGGTAGCCTCGTGAAATGGGCTGATTTCTCACCTATGAGTATTGCAGAGGTGTTGCCGTGGGTTTTGATGCTTGAAAAGCAGCCAGATGGGCAGTTTTTTTACAAAATCAGTGGCTCCGGGTGCGAGACACTTTTCGGTGTGAAGTATGAAGGTAAGTTTCTAGGGGATGATCTGCCACCTGAAGCTACCGAACAGCGCCTTGAAGAATTCCGTATTGTTGAAAGAGGGGAAGGGCCTCTCTTTTCGCAGAATACACTCCCTATTGCCGATAAGCAGTTTAAGGAAGTGTATCGCGGTGTTTTTGGCTTCCAGGATGATGATGGCCTGCTCAACAAGATAATTGTTGTCATTGCCCCAATCTAAAGAGCTCTGAAAGTAGCTCCTTCAGTTTTCAACTCTGCTTCCCGGTGCTCAAGTTTCAGGTAGGCGAGAGCATAATCACCAGAATGCGTTCTGATCTCACCAGCTTTACTGCCATCAGCTGTTGTAATTGCATCGCCTGTTTCAAACGTGCCACTTGTCAATTCCACAGGGACAATCATTTTCTTCAGTGTTGTACGGTGCTTCATCCGTGCGGTCAGTTCCTGCCCCACATAACAGCCTTTGCTGAAAGATACACCGTTCAGCGCTTCAGCATTTGTTTCAAGCCAGAAGTATTTTTCTGTAAGAATATCTCTACTGCCATCAGGTATACCGTGGCGGATACGGCGCTCTTCATATTTTAAATACGGTAAATCATTTGCACCTGCCGCAGGGTTTGTGTTTGCCAGAACGCGCTTGTGTAAGGCTTTATGTCGCGGATCTTGAAAAGAAGTACCCGTATCAGCTTCACCACCGAATAGGGCCCATACCTTCAGGTCTGTTTCTGTTATTTCCACTTGCGCCCTGAGCTTGTACATCATTAAACGGCGTAACAGATCAGCTTTGGTTTTGGCTTCAATATCAAGTAAAAGCCCTTCGCTGCCTTGCGTAATGAGCATATCGTAAAAAAACTTGCCTTGCGGGGTTAAAAGCGCTGCATAAACTGCTTGTGTATCGCTTGCCTGAGTTACATCGTTCGTCACCAACCCATTTAAAAACTCTTTTGCGTCAGGACCTGAAATGCGAATAACAGCACGGTTCTTAAGCTCAAGTATTTCTGTAGTCATGGTTAGGGCTTCCTGTTTAGGCGGTATCTGAACGGATATTATTCATAAATGAGACTAGGGTTGGTTAAGCCTGTACAGCTTCTTATTGTTCGCATGATAAATGGCTATTTAACTATAGGTTTCAAGTTGTAAATGAAGGGCAATCTGGTTACAACAACCTTCATGAGCATTCTGTTATTTTAGCGAAGTTACAATCATGAATTTGTCACAGTCTGATACTGCCCAAACTAATAATAGTAATTCTCTGGACCGCTTGGTGATGCGCCAGCCGGATGATTGGCATGTGCACTTGCGTGATGATGCAATGCTGCAGGCTGTAGTACCATATACGGCACGGCAATTTGCCCGGGCGATTGTTATGCCAAACTTATCACCTCCGGTAAGTACAATAAGTGCTGCAGAGGATTACCGAAACCGGATTATCGCTGCAACACCAGAAGGCGTGGATTTCACACCTTTGATGACATGCTATTTAACAGATTCTATTAAAGCCGCTGAAGTGGAAAATGGTTTTGCTAAGGGTGTGTTTACGGCTTGTAAATTATACCCAGCGAACGCCACAACAAATTCGGCACACGGTGTTACGGATATTAAAAACATATACCCTGTACTTGAAGTGATGCAACGCATTGGCATGCCGTTATTAGTTCACGGCGAGGTAACTGATCACGACATTGATGTGTTTGACCGCGAAGCGGTGTTTATTGAGCGTACAATGGTGCATGTCATTGCAGATTTTCCTGCGCTTAAGGTAGTATTTGAACATATTACAACTCAAGAAGCGGCTGAATTTGTTGAAAGCGCGGGTGTGAATGTTGCCGCAACCATTACACCGCAACACCTTGAATATAACCGCAATGCAATGTTGGTCGGTGGTATAAAACCTCATTTCTATTGCCTTCCAATTATAAAGAGGGAAAAGCATAGGCTGGCACTTAGGCGTGCAGCTACATCCGGTTCTGCTAAGTTTTTCCTTGGTACAGATTCTGCGCCACATGTGGTGGCAAGTAAGGAAACTTCATGCGGTTGCGCTGGTGTATTTAATGCACCTTATGCCATGGAAAGTTATGCAAAAACTTTTGAGGAAGAGGGCGCTTTGGATAAATTGGAAGCTTTTTCTTCTTTGAATGGCCCGAAATTTTATGGGCTTCCAGTGAATGAACGTAAAATTGTTCTTGAAAGATCGGATAATATTGCAGTTACAGCTATTGAAGCTGATGGTACGGAGATTATTCCTTTCCACGCTGGTGAAACCTTGGCGTGGCGGTTTGCTGGTTTTGTTGATGGCAATTTCGAATAATATTATTTGTATTATCAGCATCGGTTAGCCCTATTGTTTATGGTAAAAAGCGCCGTTTGAAAGTGGATTAGTTGATGTTGCAAGAAAGCAATCGATTCGTTTCCAAGAAAGAACTGAAAGCGCGTAAGCATTTATGATGGAGCCTATCGGATATCTACTTTGGGGATTAGGGTTCGGTATTGCGCTTTCTGCGCCTGTTGGTCCCATTAATATTATCGTGCTACGCCGGGCGCTTTTTGGAAAAGCGTCAGATGGCTTTTTTATTGGGCTTGGGGGTGCTTTTGGTGATGCATTTTATGCTGCACTCGCAGCTTTTGGATTGAATGCAATTTTCGATATGATCGAAGAACATGAAATGTCGCTCAAGATTGTGGGCGGCATTATCATGCTTGTCTTTGCTTACCGTATCTGGAAAGCCCATCCGCATATTGACCGTACGCCGAAACAGGGTGGTGTTAAGCGAGGAATGTTTGGTTCCCTCGTTTTAACACTTACAAACCCCGGTGTTTTCCTCGGATTTGTTGGGCTTTATACCCTTGCGGGCCTTGGTAGTCTGGGAAATGCTGAAAGCTGGTGGCTGAATATGAATGCTATTATGCTCACTTCAGGTGTATTCTTAGGCGCTGCGGCATGGTGGGCAATATTGGTGGTTATGGCCCAGAAATTCCGAGAGAAAATTAATGATAAGCTTCTTGTGAAGATCAATCATGTGTCTGCCGCTGTCATTGGCTTATTTGCTCTCGTCACTCTCGGGAGTGTCCTTTTGCCGTGACTAGGATAATAAACTAAAATCCATTTCACGGAAAATTCACGAATAAACAAGCATTTGCCAACTTTTCACCGCTTGATAACTTAGAAAACGCGTTCTATAGTGCCTTCAAATGAGCTTCTCTCCATGTATATACGGGTAGGGAGCGGCTTTTAGTATTTTATTCCATGGGGGAACCCGATCCATTGGAGGGAGCAACAATTATGTCCTTACGCCTGGGCAAGAATATCGCACTTATTTCGGCTGCAGCTCTAGTTCTTGCAGCTTGTTCCAAAAAAGATGATGACTTTGTTGATACATCAACACAGGCACCTACTGAGACAGTAGATACGACTACAGATAATGGCGGTCGTCCTGATGCGGTGAACAATACAGAGATTGTTGCTGATCCACTTAATAATGCAACTCCAGAAGGTTTCGAAGAATTTGCTGGTGCTGATCGTGTTCTTTTTGCGTATGACAGTTCAGAACTTTCTTCAGCAGCACGCGGCATTCTAGCAAAGCAAGCTGAATGGCTAAACCACAACCGTGGTGTTCGTGTTCGTATTGAAGGTCACTGCGATGAGCGTGGTACACGCGAATATAACCTTGCGCTAGGTGAACGCCGTGCAACAGCGGTTAAAAATTACCTTGTAGCACTTGGTGTTCCTGCAACACGCATGGAAACAATCAGCTACGGTAAAGAGCGCCCAGTAGCGCCAGGTGATTTCGCGAAAAACCGTCGCGGCGTTGTTAAGTTCCGCTAAGAACTAAATTAACGGCGTAATGAATAAGAGCCCCGTGCCCGGATTTCCGGGGCGGGGCTGTCTTTTTATAAACGTAATTCTTTGTATGATGGCGCTGAGGAGAGTTTAAATGACGGTTAAAGCCTTTGCCCTTTCTTGTATAATTGGTGCGACTAGCATTTTTGGTTCGGTAGAAGTGCAGGCGCAGTCTAACAGTGTTAATAGTGCTCGTATTGAAGTGCTTGAGCGTAAAATTCGTGCACTTCAGGTTCGTCTCGGTGAAACACCAGATGGTGTTGCTCCAGCTCAGGCTGGTGGTAACCGCGTGATTGCAGATATTTCTGCAAGAATGGGTACACTGGAAGAACAAATCCGCCGTCTCACTGGCCGTATGGAAGAATTTGAGTATAGACAGCGCCAGCTTTCTCAAACGCTGGAACTTGTTCAGCAGGAAATGGCTTTGCAACGTGCTGATATTGCTAAGGCAGCAACACAGCAGCCTGTCGGTGCATCAAATGCTTTACCATCAGCCTCGACGGAAGAAGCCCCTGCCGCTGCCACACCGGAAGTGGCGGCTGTAACAGAGCCTGCTGTTGTTATTGAACTTCCTGACGGCGATGCCGCGGCCCAATATGATTATGCTTTCAACTTTATCCGGAAGAATGACCTTGATAGTGGTCAGATCGCTATGGAGAAGTTCATGGAAGTGAATGCAGGTAACCCGCTTGTTGGGAATGCTAAGTTTTGGCTTGGGCGTATTTATTTGCAACAGGGTAAAAACGCTAATGCCGCGCAGAACTTTCTTGCTTTGATTGAGGAACATCCCAATCACAATAAACGCGCCGAAGCGCTTGTGGATTTGGCTGACGTACTTATCAAATTGGATAGTGCGGGTGATGCCTGTAATGCGCTGCTGGAATTCCGCCGCGTAGAAGATAAAGCCTCCGGGCGTTTGAAAACGCGTGCTTCAAGATTAGCGGAGCAAGCGCGCTGTAATTAAAGGCCGTATTTTTACGTATGGTAAACCAGAACAATATTATCGAAAACTATAGCCAGCTTGGTATCGAAAAGGGTGCCAAGCTGGCTATTGCCGTTTCTGGAGGAGCGGATAGCCTTGCGCTTCTTTATTTAAGTTACAGGCATTTCGATGTTACTGTCCTTACGGTAGATCACGGCTTGCGTAAGGAAGCTCGGGATGAAGCGTGTTATGTCGCTTCTTTATGTGAGAGGCTAGGGGTGCCGCATACAATCCTTACCTGGGAAGGAGATAAGCCCGAGGGGAACATACAGGCGGAAGCCCGAGAAGCCCGTTATGCTCTTATGGAGACATGGTGCCGGAGGCACGGATACCCATTTCTGGCGGTCGCTCATCACAAAGATGATCAAGCGGAAACCTTTCTGCTGCGCTTGGCAAGGGGGAGCGGAGTATACGGCCTTTCTGGTATGAAAGCGTCCAGACAATTGGATAACGGCGTTAAACTTATTCGGCCTTTACTGAACTATGCGAAGGCAGAACTCGTAGAGTATCTTAACGAGCAAAAGATTGAATGGATCGAAGACCCTAGCAATCAATCTGAAAAATATGGCCGTGCGAAAGCGCGTGCTATGCTTGAGAAGCCGCCACTTGACGGTCTTAATACAGACCGGCTTGTGGATACTGTTCATAGAATGCAGCAAGCGCAGGATGCTTTATCATTTTATGAAGGCCAGTGGTTGAGGGCGGCTCTTTCAGAACGGTTTGGGTTTGCTTTCCTGGACTTGAAAGCTCTTGATACAGCACCTGACGAAATTGTACTTCGTGGATTATCACGTGTCTGCATGTTCATTGGTGGGCAGATATATGGCCCTAGATACGAAAGACTTTGCCGGCTGAAAATTGAACTGGGTTCTTCTGACTTTAATGGTGCGACGCTTTCAGGTGCCCAGTTTGTGCCACAGAAGGATGGCAAAATACTTATCTGCCGAGAGCAAAGGCAGATTGAAACGATCAAACCTTTGTTACCTGAAGGAAACTGGGATAACAGGTTTTCTTTTACAGCGAAGGGTGATATTGCGGGGCTAACTATTGGAAAACTGGGTGAAGCGGGTTTACGTTTTCTGAAGGAAAACCATCTAGGCTTTGATCAAGTTTCAGTTCCGCGGCAGGCTTTGCTTGCCTGGCCTGCAGTTTATCGGGGGGATAATTTGCGGCTGGTTCCAGAGTTGGGCTATGATGATTTGGAAAATGCGGATATTCGAATTTCGTTGAAGCGAAATATTTTGGATAAAAAGTGACGGTTTAGTATATATAAGCCCTTGTAGAGTGGGCTTTTGAGCTTATTTGTAAGAGTATTCTTAAAGTCGGGCCTGAAGGCTCGCAGTATGCCGGAAAATTATAAGAAGGCATGACAGCATAGGAAAGGCAGTAAAGTGAATGGTTTGACGAGAAATGCACTGGTCTGGGGCGCGATTATCCTTGGTCTTATAGTGCTTTTCCAGGCTTTCCAAGGTGGCGCAGGTCGCTCTCAGGAAGTTAGTTTTTCTCAGTTCCTTACTGAAGTTGAGAACGGCCAGGTTAAAAGCGCAGAAATTACCGGGCAAACAATCTCCTTCAGAGGCGCTAGTGGCGAGCTGAAAACAGCTGTGAAGCCGGTTTTCTACCCGAAGCTTTATGATACGCTTCAGGAACACAGTGTTGATGTGAAAGAAATCAAGGAAGAGCAAAGCATCTTCACAAGTATGCTTATCTCTGTGCTTCCTTTCCTTCTGATCATTGGTATCTGGATCTTCTTCATGCGCCAGATGCAGGGCAAAGGCGGTGGCGGTGGTGCCATGGGCTTTGGTAAAAGCCGTGCACGCTTGCTTACAGAAAAGCAAGGCCGCGTAACCTTTGAAGATGTTGCTGGTATTGAAGAAGCTCAGGAAGAACTTGAGGAGATCGTTGATTTTCTTAAAGATCCGCAGAAGTTCCAGCGCCTTGGCGGTAAAATTCCTAAGGGTGCGCTTCTTGTGGGCCCTCCAGGCACTGGTAAAACACTTCTTGCTCGTGCAATTGCTGGCGAAGCGAATGTTCCATTTTTCACGATCTCAGGTTCTGATTTCGTAGAAATGTTCGTGGGTGTTGGTGCAAGCCGTGTACGCGATATGTTCGAACAGGCGAAGAAAAACGCGCCATGTATCATCTTTATCGATGAAATCGATGCTGTAGGTCGCCATCGTGGCGCAGGTCTTGGTGGCGGTAACGATGAGCGCGAGCAGACACTGAACCAGCTTCTTGTTGAAATGGATGGTTTTGAAGCCAATGAAGGTATTATCATCGTAGCGGCAACAAACCGCCCTGATGTACTTGATCCTGCGCTTCTTCGTCCAGGCCGTTTTGACCGTCAGGTTGTTGTACCGAACCCTGATATTGACGGCCGTGAGAAAATCCTTGGTGTTCACATCAAGAAGGTGCCGCTTGCACCAGATGTGAATGTGAACACAATTGCACGTGGCACACCAGGTTTCTCGGGTGCTGACCTTATGAACCTTGTGAACGAGGCAGCGCTTCTTGCGGCTCGTCGCGGTAAGAAAATTGTTGCTATGCAGGAATTTGAAGACGCAAAAGACAAGGTTATGATGGGTGCTGAACGTCGTTCTATGGTGATGACGGAAGAAGAAAAAACCATGACAGCTTACCATGAAGGTGGGCATGCTTTGGTATCGCTTCACTGTACACATCTGGATCCGATCCATAAGGCAACAATTATTCCGCGTGGGCGTGCTCTTGGTATGGTTATGAGCTTGCCAGAGCGAGATGAATACAGTTTCCGCCGCCAGAAAATGCATGACCATTTGGCTATGGCTATGGGCGGACGTGTTGCTGAGGAAATCGTGTTTGGGTATGACGAAGTTTCTTCAGGCGCTTCTGGTGATATTCAAAGTGCTACTGATCTCGCCCGTAAAATGGTTACCCAGTGGGGTATGTCTGATAAACTTGGCCCAATCCAGTTGGCGGCAAATGAACAGGAAGTTTTCCTTGGTCATTCTGTTTCGCAGCAGAAAAATATTTCTGAAGAGACAGCCATGCTTATTGATTCAGAAATTAAGCGCTTCGTGGATGAAGGCTATGAGCGGGCAAGGAAAATCTTGACCGAAAACCGGGATCAATTGAACTTGATTGGTGAAGCTCTTCTTGAATATGAAACATTGACTGGTGACGAACTTAAAGCACTGATCAATGGTGAAGAAATTCGTCAGGCGCCGAAGAAACCGGACAACACACCTACTGTGCCACCGGCTGCTTCAACAGGTGTTCCAACAACTGGCGCAAGCCACGGCGAACCTCAGCCTGAAGGCTAAGCTTCAGTGAGCATTGAGCTTTTGAAAAATCTGTCCGGCGGGGCGAGAATTTATCTCGTACCCGCTGGTTTCGTTTATGGGGATGAAAACGCTTGCCCGTTTGCGGGAACTGGCATGATGATCGCTGGTTTTCGTGTCATTGCTCGTGAAGAGGGGAACAAGCTTTGTGATATTCGTCTTTCATATAGTGATTTGAAAGATACTCTGCCTGCGCTGCCAGAATATGTGGCAGACGAGATCACTAAACAACTACGTAATTATCAAACGCCTCGCGCGCCACTTCAAATCCCGAATACAGATAAAACGCTGGCTTACACGCGTCCGCGCATTATGGGTGTGCTCAATGTAACGCCAGATAGTTTTTCTGATGGTGGGAAGTTCATCGACCCTGACGCTGCAGTTCGGCATGCAAGAAAGCTCATTGCTGAAGGTGCGGATATCATTGATATCGGTGGTGAAAGCACACGGCCGGGCGCTAATCCTGTCTGGGAAGGTGAAGAAGCTGATCGTGTAGTGCCTGTGATTGAAGCTTTGCAGGCTGACGGCATTCTGCTTTCCATTGATACGCGGCATTCTTTTGTAATGGAAAAAGCAACCGAGGCAGGCGCTCATATCATCAATGATGTGACGGCGCTTTCCTATGATGGTGAAAGCCTTCGTGTAGCTGCGAAATCAGGCGCGCCGATTATTTTGATGCATTCGCAGGGTGATCCAAAGACCATGCAGGATAATCCAACATATTCTGACACACTTCTTGATGTGTATGATTATCTGGAAGAACGGGTTCGTATCTGTGAGCATGCAGGGATAGATCGTAGCCGTTTGATCCTTGACCCCGGTATCGGCTTTGGGAAGCGAATGGTGCAGGATAATATAGCCTTGATTAATGGTTTACCGCTTCTTCACGCACTTGGTCTTCCCATTCTTTTTGGCGCATCCCGCAAAAGTTTTATTGGTGCGATCTCTGGCGAGGAAGATGCTTCAAAGCGTATGCCGGGTTCTTTGGCAGCAGCAATGAAAGCCTCGGAATTAGGGGCTCAAATCGTGCGTGTGCATGATGTGGCTGAAACAAAACAGGCCCTTGCTATGGTTCAGGCCTTCAAAGATGCAGCAATTCTAGACGCAATGAATTGATGCTGTTAGAATCACTCTGAAATTTTAATTTATTGATTTGAGGACACTCAATGAGCCGTAAATATTTTGGTACGGATGGTATTCGAGGAACAGTCAATCAAGGTGCATTAACACCTGATATGGCACTGAAAATTGGTTTGGCGGCGGGCCGGGTTTTCCGCCGCGGTGACCATGTACACCGGGTGGTAATTGGTAAGGATACCCGCCGTTCCGGTTATATGCTCGAACCGGCACTTGCCTCAGGTTTTGTAGCTGCAGGTATGGATGTGATTATGGTTGGCCCAATGCCAACCCCGGCAGTTGCTATGCTGGTGAAGTCTCTGCGGGCTGATCTAGGCGTGATGATCTCAGCGAGCCATAACCCTCATTATGATAATGGTATTAAATTCTTTGGCCCTGACGGCTTCAAGCTGTGTGATGAACAAGAGCTGGAAATCGAAAGCATCATTGACGGCGAAACCAATGATGTATTGGTGCCTGCGGAACGGCTCGGGAGCGCGCAGCGGCTCGAGGATGCTAGAGGTCGTTATGTGGAGTTTGCTAAAGCGACTGTTCCGGCTGGTGTACGTTTTGAAGGACTTAAAGTTGTTGTCGATTGTGCAAATGGTGCGGCCTATAAGGTAGCGCCAACCGTGTTGTGGGAATTGGGCGCAGAAGTTATTGCAATGGGTGTTCGCCCTGACGGTTTTAATATTAATGAAAAGTGTGGCTCTACGCACCCTGAAGAAATGTGTAAACGGGTTGTCGCAGAAGGAGCCGATCTTGGTATTGCTCTGGACGGTGATGCAGACCGTTTGATCCTTTGTGACGAAAATGGCGAGATCATTGATGGTGATCAGATTATGGCACTTATCACCCGTAACTGGCACAAGCGCGGTATTCTGAAAGGAAGTGGGCTTGTTGCTACGGTTATGTCAAACCTTGGTCTTGAACGCCTTCTGGAATCTGAAGGTCTAATGCTGGCGCGTACCAAAGTTGGTGACCGGTATGTTGTCGAAGAAATGCGTAAATCCGGCTTTAATGTTGGCGGTGAACAATCTGGTCATGTGGTGCTCAGTGATTTCTGTACAACGGGCGATGGGCTTGTATCTGCCTTACAGGTAATGACAGAGATCAAACAGTCTGGCCTCAAGGCTTCCAAAGCCTGTAAACAGTTTGATCGAGTGCCTCAGCTTCTAAAGAATGTTCGCTACAGTGGTGGTGATCCACTAGAGGCCGATAATGTGAAAGCAAGTATCGCTGATGCAGAAGCGCGTTTGAACGGTTCTGGACGCCTTGTTATCCGTAAGTCAGGCACGGAACCCCTTGTACGCGTGATGGCAGAAGGTGACGATGCCCAACTTGTAGAGCAGGTTGTTGATAGCATCTGCCGTGAAGTTGAGGCTGCAGTATAATGCCGCAAAATGGTCGAGTTTTAATTATTGCGGGTTCGGACCCATCTGGTGGTGCTGGAATTCAGGCAGATATTAAAGCTGTGACCATGATGGGAGCATATGCAGCATCAGCTATTACGGCGCTAACCGTTCAAAATACACTCGGTGTAACGGATGTGTTGCCCATTGATCCCGATTTCGTGAAAGCGCAGATTAAATCTGTACTGTCTGATATTGGCGCAGATTGCCTGAAAACAGGTATGCTTCATGATGCAGGTCTTATTAATGCGGTGACGATCTCTCTTGCTGATGAAGCCTATAAAGGCCAATTGGTGGTGGACCCAGTGATGGTGGCAACATCCGGGGACCGACTTTTAAAGGCTGAAGCAGTTGAAGCAATGAAGGCCGAGCTACTGCCTCGTGCGACGGTAGTAACTCCTAATATCCCTGAAGCAGAAGTGCTGGCGGATATGAAAATCGGTGGTGTTGACGATATGCGTAAAGCCGCCGAAAAAATTCTAGAGCTTGGTGCACGTTCGGTTTGTATGAAAGGTGGGCACCTTAAAGTTGATAAGTTAACCGATTTACTGGTAACTGCAGACGGCGATGAATATTTAGCCGAAGCGGAAAAAATTGATACACGTCATACCCACGGCACGGGCTGTACGTTTGCAAGTGTTATGGCTGCAGAACTTTCAAAAGGTGAAGCCGTAGAGGATGCCTTTTTCGCGGCACATTCCTTTGTTTATGATGCTATTAAAATGGCCCCTCAGTTAGGTGCCGGGCATGGGCCTCTCGGTCATGCCTATGTTCGGAGTTAGAGTATGGATCTTTTCTACAGAATAAGAGGCGAGGGCGAACCATTATTGCTATTGCACGGCTTGTTCGGATCAGCGGATAATCTTGGTGGTATCGCGCGATTATTTGAAGAACAGTACCAAGTTATCTCTGTTGATATGCGCAACCATGGTCGCAGCCCGCACGATGGCGGTATGAGTTATTCTGAAATGGCTGAGGATGTTATCCGTGTGATGGACAAGGAAGGCATCAGTGAAGCTTATGTGCTCGGGCATTCAATGGGCGGCAAAGCCGCTATGCAACTTGCACTTTCCTATCCTGACCGTGTTAAGAAGCTGATTGTGGGTGATATTGCACCAGTAAAATACGGTGCGCATCACGATAGTATCCTCAAAGGTATGCAGGAAGTGGCTGAGCAGAGCCCACAATCTCGCAAAGGTGCTGAAGAAATTTTAATGGCTTATGAAAGTGAGCCTGCGGTTCTTTCATTCCTCCTTACGAATTGGCGCAGAACAGAAGAAGGTACATGGGCATGGCGTGTGAACCTTCGGGCAATTGTTGATGAGTATCATAACATTGCAGCGGCAATGCATGGCGGACCGTTTGAAAAGCCAGTGCTGTTTATGCGCGGTGGAAATTCAGAATATGTGCAGGCGGAACACCGTGATGCAATTTTAAGCTTGTTTCCACAAGCTGCTGTTCGCACAATAGAAAATACAGGACATTGGCTTCATGCAGAAAAGCCGGATATGTTCGCACGTGCTGTTATTAGGTTTTTGAGTAGTTGATCGACGTATATGAGAAAGTTTGTGGGGAAAATTGTTAATCATATTTCGGCTTTAGCACTATTGGTGGGAACTGCCACATCGGCGGTATCAGCTGATGCTATTACTGATTTTGATAGTAAATTCCGGGCTGCTGTGAAGAAGCATAAAGTACCGGGGGCTGCTTACGCGATTATTAAAGACGGCAAAATTGTTAAATCCAAGGGTTACGGCAGGCGCAGTCTTGGCACACAAAACCCTGTTGATAGCAATACAGTTTTCCGTCTGGCATCTGTTTCCAAAACCTTTGCTGCGGATTTAACAGCACTTTTGGTAGCGGAAGGCAAACTTTCGTGGGACGATAAAGTTTCCATGTATGTGCCTAACTTCAAGCTCAAGACGCCGGGGCACGCGGAAAAGCTCACGATTGACCACCTGCTGAGCCACAGCACAGGGCTTACGCCTAATGCATATGACAACATGCTAGAGGATGGCTGGTCTCTTCAGAAAATTATTCCGCGCTTTAAAAGGCTGAAACCTATTTGTAAGCCTGGGAACTGTTACGGTTATCAGAATATTGTTTTCAGTTTCATCGAGCCAGTGATTGAGAAGCGAACAGGTAAACCCTATGAAGCGCTTGTTGAGGAACGTATCCTAAAGCCACTTAATATGGAAACTGCTTCTCTTGGCTTGCAAGGCTTCCTTAAAACATCAAACCGGGCGGAGCCACATGTTCTTACACGTAAAGGGTGGTACCGAAGCCGGGTAAAAGAGAATTACTATAATGTGGCACCCGCGGCCGGTGTGAATGCAAGTATCACTGATTTGGCTAAATGGGTTCGGGCACATATGGGCTCAAACACAGATGTGCTTAGTGAAGAAGTTCTGAATATGGTGACAGCTAAGCGCATACGTACCAAACGCGAGATGAACAAACGCGTTTGGCGGCCAGTGCTTGAAGATGCGCATTATGGTTATGGCTGGCGAATTTACCAGATTGGCGGTGAAGAAATTGTTCTTCACGCAGGCGGTGTTGCCGGTTTCCGCAGTCTTGTGGGCTTTTCAAAGAAACACGGTGTAGGCCATGTGATGCTCATGAATGCGGAAACACGCTCAATTGATCAGTTGGGCGCTGAATTCTGGGCAGAGTTTGCAAAAGATGTGCACCGGACAGCACAAGTGGCCGCAAATACAGCCACAGCTAGATAATATAACTGCTTCCTAATCAGGAATAGGGAGCAGTTCTTCTACTTTTTCGTCGTTCTTCTTATTCTTTTCTGATTTAGCAGAACGACGTCTTTCCCCACTTCTGATGGCAGCAATTTCAGCGCGTAGAGCTTCTTCCTTCGAAATCAGACAATCACTGTCAGCATCAAAGCCTTGGAAACGGCTTGGTGGAATAGCGATAAATTCATCAAGTTCGATACGGCCAGATTCGTCCACATCTGCTTTAGGGAACTCAAAGAAATGGAAAGAACGATCTTCAAATTTGGCTAAACGGTATTCACCAGGCCATAGATCACCGCTTTTATCTGCATCTACGACTTTAAACAAAGCTCTTCGGCGAACAGCGACATCTTCGCAGCTGGCTTTGCCGTCTTTATTCTCATCCCACTCGCGAACAACACGGTTGTAAATCTGTTCCGCCCGTGCAGGTGGGATTTGGGTAATTGGATCAATATCCTTTTTGCTGCAAGCACCAAGAAGAATGCAGGCGGTAGAAATTGAAATGAACAGCTTGTTTTTATGCACAGTTGCCAACCATATAATTAATCACTTCCATGAATGGAGCAGGAAACCTGCGGGTGTGTCAACAGTATTTACAATCATCCTGCTCTAACGATTAAGTGTGGTTAAAATGTGCCTTGAGGCTTGCCGCGGCCACCGCCTTTTCCTCCAGGTCTTCTGCCTTGCCCCTTACTGCGTCGTCTCTCTGATGCGATTTCTTTAGCGGCAATGGCGAACTCTTGTTTTGAGACATTGCAGTTTCCGTCTTTATCGAAACGGGTGAAGATATGATTTGGGGTGTTCGCAAATTCCGCTTTGCTGATTACTCCGTCAGCATTGTTATCTATTTGTTCAAAGGGGATGAAACGGTAGCTTTTATCATGAAACATGATTTCACCGAACTCCCGGCGGGTGACGGTCAGGTTTTTATCCAAATCCAACTGTGTAAATAGAGCTTTGTTTTTCTTAACAGTATCTTTGCAGGTGACGAGACCATCTGTGTCTAAATCCCAGCGCTGTATAAATTCTTGATACCGGCTTTCAATGTTTCTGGTGTGTTGCTGTTTGTCAGGCCGTTCGTTTTTGCTTGAACAGGCGGTGATTACGAGAGCGGTGGAGATTATTACGGGTAAAGTCACTGAACGTGGCATCTTGAAGCCTTTAATCTGATTTACGTTATTGTTGGCCCGTTCAGTGATACGGCGCAGAAATAGAATCCCTTTGTTTCCAAAGCTGTTTTGACTAACTGCAAGAAAACTTCTTAAATCTTTCAAAAATACTTAGTTGACTATTCCTAATATTTCACATATCTCCGGCCTTGGTACTTCCCCCAACTGGGAAGCAGTTGTCTGCGAGGTCAGCACTTGTATTGGGACACGCCTCCCCAACGAGGCGCAACTAACTGGAAGGTTAGAGACATGACAAAGCCACTAAAGGCACCCGTGCGTCCGGAGTTTAGCTCTGGTCCGTGCGCTAAACGTCCTGGTTGGACACAGGATGTTCTTAAAAACGCTCTTCTTGGGCGTTCACATCGTTCTAAGCCCGGTAAAGCTCGGCTCGCGTATGCGTTAGAAAAAACTCGTGAAATCCTTGGTGTACCAGATGATTACCGCATTGGCATTATGCCTGCGTCTGATACTGGTGCAGTTGAAGCTGCATTATGGTCGCTTCTCGGTGCACGCGGTGTTGATATGCTCGCGTGGGAAAGCTTTGGTAAGGGCTGGATAACCGATGTTTCCAAGCAGCTTAAGCTTGATGATGTAAGAATTTTTGAAGCCGATTACGGCAAACTCCCTGATCTTGGCGCAGTAGATACTGACCGCGATGTCGTGTTCACATGGAATGGCACAACATCCGGTGTGAAAGTTCCGAATGCTGACTGGATCAAGGATGACCGTGAAGGCCTGACAATTTGTGATGCCACGTCGGCAGCATTCGCCATGGATCTACCGTGGGACAAATTGGATGTAACCACTTATAGCTGGCAGAAAGTGCTGGGCGGTGAGGGTGCACACGGCGTGCTTATTCTCTCCCCGCGTGCTGTTGAACGCCTTGAGAGCTATACACCTGCGTGGCCTATGCCAAAAATTTTCCGCCTTACGAAAGGTGGAAAACTGATTGAAGGTATCTTCACCGGTGCCACAATCAACACACCATCCATGCTGTGTGTGGAAGATTATATTGATGCGCTTGAATGGGCGGATGGTCTTGGTGGTCTTAAAGGTTTGATTGCGCGTTCTGAAGCCAATCTTAAAGCCATTGCAGATTGGGTGGAAACATCTGATTGGGCGGCGCTGCTTGCGGAAGATGCAGCAACGATCTCCAACACCTCAGTTTGCCTGAAGGTTAAAGATCCTTGGCTTGCAGGCCTGGATGCCGAGGCGCAAGCGGCAGTGCCGAAGAAGCTCGCAGCTCTTCTGGATGAAGAAGGTGTGGCTTTTGATATTGGCGCATACCGTGATGCACCTCCGGGCCTGCGTATCTGGGCAGGTGCAACTGTCGATGCTTCCGATCTTGCTATTCTTACCGAGTGGCTCGATTGGGCCTATGCGGAAGTGAAAGCTTCATTTGCCGAATAATCGGCACCTAGACTGATCAAGGTCGGGACACTCGGCCTTTCCCAAACAAATGATTTGAGATTTTATGAAAGGGTTGGATCATGCCTAAGGTACTGATTTCTGACAAAATGAGCCCACTTGCGGAGCAAACATTCAAAGAGCGCGGTGTTGAAGTTGATTTCAAGCCGGGTCTGAGCAAAGAAGAGCTGATTGAAATTATCGGCGATTACGATGGCCTTGCTATCCGTTCCGCCACTAAGGTAACGCCTAATGTATTGAAGGCCGCAAAGAACCTTAAGGTTATTGGCCGAGCTGGTATTGGTGTGGATAACATCGATGTCCCTGAGGCGACAAACAACGGTGTGGTGGTAATGAATACGCCGTTTGGTAACTCTATCACGACAGCAGAACATGCAATCAGTATGATGATGGCGCTTTGCCGCCAAATTCCGCAGGCAAATGCGTCTACTCATGAAGGTAAGTGGGAAAAGTCTAAGTTCATGGGAATGGAACTTACAGGCAAAACACTTGGTCTTATTGGTTGTGGTAATATTGGTTCCGTGGTTGCGGACCGGGCTCTTGGTCTGAAGATGAAGGTTATTGCGTTTGACCCGTATCTGGCGGTGGAGCGTGCAGCTGATCTGGGTATTACAAAAGTCGAACTCGATGAACTGTTTGAGCGCGCGGATGTTATCAGTCTTCACACGCCGCTTACTGATCAGACACGTGGTGTTGTGGGTAAAGACGCTTTCAAGAAGATGAAGGACGGCGTGCGCATTGTAAACTGTGCCCGTGGTGGTCTGGTGGACGAGCCAGCCCTTCTTGATGCTTTGGATGCTGGTAAAGTAGCTGGCGCGGCGCTTGATGTGTTTGAAGTGGAACCTGCTAAAGAAAACCCACTTTTTGGCCATGAAAAGGTTATTTGTACACCGCACCTTGGGGCTTCTACCTCTGAAGCGCAGGTAAATGTGGCACTGCAGATTGCTGAACAGATGTCTGATTACCTTCTGACAGGCGGCGTTACAAACGCACTGAATATGCCGTCTATCACCGCAGAAGAAGCACCGAAGTTGAAGCCTTATATGGCGTTGGTTGAGCAGGTTGGTGCATTTGCTGGCCAGATTACAGAAACAGGTCTCAAGCGTGTGGTTATTGAATATGAAGGCCATGCGGCAACACTTAATACGAACCCATTAAGTGCTGTGATGCTTGAAGGTCTTTTGTCTCCGCTAATGAGCAGCGTGAATATGGTGAACGCACCTGTTATTGCCAAAGAACGTAATATCCAAATCACGGAAGTGAAGCATGACAGGGGAGGGGACTATCACACCCTTGTACGCCTAACCGTTGAAACAGATCGTGGTGAACGTACTGTTGCAGGCACACTGTTTGCGAACGGTGCACCGCGCCTTGTGGATGTGGATGGTGTACGCCTTGAGGCAGAACTTGCGCCTAGCATGCTCTATATCGTGAATGACGATAAACCTGGCTTCATCGGTGCCCTCGGGTCACTTCTTGGTTATAACGGTGTAAACGTAGCGACATTTGCTCTTGGCCGCCGTATTGAAGGCGAAGAGGCGGTCGCATTAGTTGCGGTTGACCAACCACTTAAGGATATAGTGCTTGACCAATTGGCTGCACTTGCGCATGTACGTCAGGCAAAACGCCTTAACTTTTAATGGCGTTCGTTTAAACATTAGGGAGTAACCCCATGAATGGGCCTTCAAAGAAAGTGGCGGGAAGTGCATATGCCCGTCAGGCATTGTTGCCAGAAGGGTTTCGTGATCAGCTTGCACCAAAGGCTGAGCAGGAAGCAACACTAGTACGTAAACTTGTGGACACCTTCCTTTCTCATGGTCATGACAGGGTTTCTCCCCCGGTTGTGGAATATGAAGACAGCCTGCTTGTTGGTGCCGGTGCCACTAAAGGCAAGCAAATGTTCCGCCTGATGGATCCGGACACACAGCGTATGATGGCTGTAAGGGCGGATATGACCATTCAGATGGCACGTCTTGCGGCTACTCGTCTTGCCGATAGCCCACGCCCGCTCAGGCTGGCATATGCCGGTAGTGTATTGCGCACTAAAGGCAGCCAGATCAGGCCTGATCGCCAGTTCATTCAGGCTGGTGTGGAGCTTGTCGGCAGCGATGCAATCGATGCGGAACTTGAAGTGATCGCTATTTCTGTTGAGGCTCTTGAGGCGGTGGGAATTGCTGATCTCACGCTTGACCTAACTATTGCACCGCTTGCTGCGATGCTTTGCGACGGTTTTGGACTAGAATTGAATGTAAAAGATCATGTTCTTGAAGCACTTGATGCCAAGGATATTGGGGCGCTGGCGGAATTAGCGCCAGAGCCTCGTGCGATTTTTGAAAAACTGCTTTCGGCAGCAGGACCTGCTGAAGATGCAGTCGAGGTCCTTTCTGCTCTCGAATTGAATGGAGAAGCTGGCAAGCTTGTAAAACGCCTTGCATCACTTGTTGAAATGCTTGGCGAGCGCCTGCCTGATATGCAGATTACGGCCGACCCATGCGAAACCCACGGTTTTGAGTATAAGACGGGAATCGGTTTCGCCTTATTCGCAAAAGGTGGTTCCAGTGAGCTGGGAAGAGGTGGTCGCTACCAGGTTATTCATCCTGATGGGCACGCAGAAGATGCAACAGGTTTTTCTGTGTATCTGGATAGTTTGATGGGTGCAGTTGAGCCATTACAGCCTGTTAGCAGGGTTTACCTTCCAAAAGGAACGGATGCATCTGAGGGCAAGAAATTGCGCGAAGAGGGCTTTAGAACGATTCAGGGCTTGACAGATGGGTCAGATTTCGAGAAAGAAGCGGCTCGGCTAGGGTGTAGCCACGTTTATGCGAAAGGCGCAATCAGCGCTATTTAAGCCTCTCAGTGGAATGTAAGCAGAGGCAAATCTTATTTGAAGGGAATTTGGCATGGGCAACGTTGTTGTAGTCGGTACCCAATGGGGCGACGAAGGCAAGGGCAAAATTGTTGATTGGCTCTGTGAGCGTGCAGAAGTAGTAGCACGTTTCCAAGGTGGTCATAATGCCGGCCATACTCTTGTGATCGACGGTAATGTTTATAAGCTATCACTACTACCATCAGGTATCGTACGTGGCGGTAAAGTAAGTGTTATTGGTAACGGTGTTGTTGTTGACCCGTGGGCGCTTCTCAAAGAGATCGATACGCTTCGTGGTCAGGGAGTTGAGATTAACCCTAAAACACTTCAGATCGCTGCAAACGCTACGCTGATTATGCCTTATCACCGTGAGCTTGATGCGCTTCGTGAAGACGCAACAAAGGGTGTTAAAATCGGTACAACACGCCGTGGTATTGGCCCAGCTTATGAAGATAAGGTTGGTCGCCGGGCACTTCGTATTTGCGATCTTCAGTCTCGTGAGCTTGTGGAAGCGCGCCTTGAAGTAGCGCTGACGCACCATAATGCTCTTCGCAAAGGTCTTGGCCACGACGCAATCGATGCGAAAGAGATTACTGACGATCTTATGAAGATTGCGGGTGAGATTCTTCCGTACATGAACAATGTATGGCGTACACTTGAAGACGCTGAAAAAGAAGGTAAGCGTATTCTGTTTGAAGGTGCGCAAGGTACACTTCTTGATATTGATCACGGTACATATCCGTTTGTTACATCATCCAACACAATCGCTGGACAGGCGGCTGGCGGTACAGGCCTTGGCCCTGATAGCCTAGATTACGTTCTTGGCATTACTAAAGCCTACACAACACGTGTTGGTTCCGGCCCATTCCCGACAGAGCAGGAAAATGAAATTGGCCAATTCCTTGGTGAAAAAGGCCACGAGTTTGGTACTGTAACAGGTCGTAGCCGTCGCTGTGGTTGGTTTGACGCTGTTCTTGTTCGCCAGAGCCTTGCTGTTGGTGGTGTTACTGGTATCGCGCTTACAAAGCTTGATGTACTGGACGGCCTTGAAGAACTTAAAGTTTGTGTAGGCTACAAGCATAATGGCGAAGTAATTGATTACCTACCGTACGGTATGGAAGATCAGGCGAACATTGAGCCAGTGTATGAAACGCTAGAAGGTTGGAATGAAACAACATTTGGTGCGCGTAGCTGGGCAGACCTTCCTGCAAAAGCAGTGAAGTATATCCGCCGTATTGAAGAGCTTATCGGGGTGCCTGTGGCGTTGCTTTCAACAAGTCCTGAGCGTGATGATACTATACTTGTAAAAGACCCTTTTAAGTAGAAAAACCCTAGATTTTTAATAAAAAGCCGTTTAACCCATTGGTTAGGCGGCTTTTTTTGTGGAAAAATTAACCCGACTAGTGTTTTTATAGTAAGTGGAAGCGGATTGATCTGGGTTCCGACAAATGCTTGAGAGTTGTTGAAATAATTGGATTGATCTACAAGAACGCAATTCCTTAGTGATATAATCTACTTATACGTTGTTTGGGGTACAGCTTATAAGCCACAGCGGATGTGAGAGGAAATACGCTTGAGTGGAGAGAAAACGCCGGTACCGTCTGGGCAGACGGCATTTGGCGATAGGTATGTATTAAATGCCAAAGCCCCATTGTTGGAATTTAATTCGCATGGTGGTTTGGCTTTTGAGGTGAAAGACAAAGAGAAGCCCAACGTTGCTTTGTATGGGCTCGTACATCACCCCACTGTACCTATCAGGAATGAATTTTATAAAAGCTTAAAATCGCGACCGATAGCGAACGCGGTAAACCCGGTTGATCGCGGTTTAATGAATGTTGATGTTAAGGGGCGTAAACAGCGCCTTGTAACTATCTTTAAAAGACCTACAGGCGGCGCATTATTGTCGCCTGATGGCACATTAAATCCTGAGCTTAATCCGAATAAGCTTAGACATAATGTTGTACTTTCTCTCTTGAAGGCATTGGCTGAGCTGCATAAGCGCGGTTTGGTCCACCGTTATATTGCGCCAACAAACATGTACTTTGCCGAGCCTGGCAGTGATGAAGTTGTGCTGGGAGAAAGCTATAGCTTTCCTGCCGGTTACAAACTGCCGACGGGACTGGAGCCTCTCGAACTAGCATTCGCTGACCAAAGCTGTCGCGGTGAAGGTGATGTGAATGCTGATTTCTACCAATTAGGTGCTTCATTACTGTGTTTGTACTTTGGGCAAGATCTACTGAAAAATCGTAGTCGAGACAGCCTGATGATGGCTCGGGTAAATCAGGGGTCATACTGGGCATTGGCCGGTGGTCAGGAAATGCCTGGGGCTTTGGGGTCTTTAACCAAAGGATTGATGGCTGATGCGCTAGATGAACGCTGGAGTGCTGAAGATATTCTTGATTGGTTTGAAGGGGTTGGGAAACCCAAACGGACAACCATGACCACATGGACAATGAACAAGCCTACTACCTTTATGGGGGTAGCTTATGTGGAGCGTCGGTTGCTCGCTGATGCGTTAGGTCGTAACCCTCTTGATGCTGCCAAGTTTTTAAAATCTATTGATTTTCCGGCATGGACGCAGATTTCACTTCGTGATGAAATAATGACAGAGCGTTTGGAAAAGGTAATCAACGTCAAACCTGAAGAAGGATATGGTGGACCAAGGTCAGATGACCATTTCATGGTGTCACGGGTATGTTCGTTCCTGCACCCAACAGGCCCGGTTTACTACAAAGGAATGGCGCTGAATATTTCCGGGTTTCCTGGCTTGATTGCTGAATATTTCTCGCGTGATGATCGAGAAACAATGACTTCGGCATCAGAGATATTTGATGCGAAAATCCTTAATTCGCTTACTGAAATTGTCGCGGAACGAAATCCAAATTTTGCGGTACAATCTGTTAGCATTAAAAAAGCGCTGGATCATGGCCCCAGCAAACAACTTGGTCGTGGTATGGAGCGGGTTCTTTATGAACTCAATCCTATTATGCCTTGTGTTAGTTCACGTTTTGAAAGTGTCTGGATTGGTTCTTTAACACAGCTAATGAGGGCGCTTGACAGGCTTTCTTCAGTAGGTGGCGGTAAAAATATTTTACTGGACCGCCATGTGGCCGCTTTTTGTGCAGCGCATGGTACGGATCTTGAGCGTGAGTTTAATAATCTGGCAGCATCTCAGAGTAATCCGGCTAAATTTAATACACTGACAGCTGATTTCTTTGGTTTGTTGCAGAAACGATTGAAGTTAGAAGCGTTGCCGCACTTGTGTGAAAAACTGGTAGATGGCTTGGCACCTTCTATCCGTGAACTCAAAAATAAAAAACGAAGAGAGCAGGTACAGACTGCTGTTGAGAAGCTTAAGAAATCTGGCGATATTGCCAAACTTATTTCGGATATCAAGCTTACTCAAACACAAGCTCTTGATGCTAGAGAGTTTTCTCAAGCGACCAATGTGGTCCGTAAGCTTGAGCGTGAGAAAAACAAGTTGATGCGTAAGATTTTGCCAACAGATATCATGGCGCGTAAGCGTGGCTATCAGGCCGCTCGTATGATTGCATTTTTTGGTTTGGTAACGATCAGTTTCTTTACGTTTTTTGGAGGTAGGTAGATATGGCTAAGAAGACCCCTGCACTGAAGAAAAATGTTAAGGGTGCAGCAAAAGGTGTGGATGCACCAAAAAAAACTATTCGTCGACGCCGAAGAAGAGGCAATCAGGAATATAGTGGTGTAACACCTCTGCTTATTATGCTGATTACTGGACTTGCCTTTTTTAAAGTAGAATTGGCGATGCTGGTTGGTGCGGGAATGCTGCCTACATTCGTGATGGCTTTTACGGTCAGCGGTGAGCATAAATCTGCTAAATTACAATGTGTTGCCTTTGCCAATCTTACCGGGGTTCTGTTCAAGTTCAACACGGTACTTAGTCAGCCACACTTGATCTCGGACATCTTATTTGATCCGATTAATATCTTGGTGATGTGGGGTGCTGCTGTTCTTGGGCATGCCTTGATTTACCTTGGCCCTTGGGCTGCGGCTTTCTTTTTACAGGCGATGGCACAAGATAAGCTCAAGAAACTGAATGCACAGAAGCAGGGGCTTGTGGAACTGTGGGGGCACGAAGTGCTTGGTGACAAGGAAGAGCAGCAACAGCAAGCTCAACAATCAATGAGATAAATAAAAAGCCGGGCTAAACCCGGCTTTTCTATTAGTGGGATGATAGATTGCCCATCCCGGTTTCTGAAGCTGCCAATCGCATGGCTTTTTGCACTTTTTCAAACGCCCTCACTTCAATCTGGCGTACGCGTTCGCGGCTTACACCATAATGTTGGGATAATTCTTCCAGCGTTTTAGCAGGTTCCGCCAAACGGCGCTCTGTAAGAATATGACGTTCACGTTCGTTCAGATTTTCCATAGCATCCGTAAGTAACTTGAGGCGCTGGTCCCGTTCCTCGTTATCCGCAACGATCGTTTCCTGATCGGGGTTTTCATCAACCAGCCAGTCCTGCCATTCTCCTTCAGCGTCGGCTTTAAGGGGAGCGTTCAGGGAGTGGTCATGCGCGCTCATACGGCGGTTCATGGAAACCACGTCATCTTCCGCAACATCTAGCTTTTCAGCAATTTTAGTTACATTCTCAGGCGTCAGGTCACCTTCCTCAACTGCGGAAATCTGGCCTTTAAGGCGGCGCAGGTTGAAGAATAGTTTCTTCTGAGCGGCAGTTGTGCCGATTTTAACCAGGCTCCAACTACGAAGGATATATTCCTGAATAGCGGCTCTAATCCACCACATTGCGTATGTTGCCAGACGGAAACCTTTTTCTGGGTCAAAGCGTTTCACCGCTTGCATCATGCCTACGTTACCCTCGGAAATCAGGTCAGCAACCGGAAGGCCGTAACCGCGGTAACCCATAGCAATTTTAGCTACGAGGCGCAGGTGGCTTGTTACCATAGTGCGCGCAGCTTTACTGTCTTCATGCTCAGCCCATGCTTTGGCGAGCATATATTCCTGATCAGCTTCTAACATTGGGTATTTGCGAATTTCCTGAAGGTATGAAGAAAGGCTTCCTTCAGGGGACAAGGTAGGCAAATTACTTTGTGACATAAAAATCCTCACAGCAACTTTGTTATACGCCAGATAAACTGCACGCTTATTATACGCTAAACCCGATAGGCATCCAGCGCTTCAAGTAGTTCCTTCATATCATATGGTAATTCGCTCTCAAATTTAAAGAGCTTACCTTCAATAGGGTGAATAAAACCAAGCGAGCGGGCGTGAAGTGCCTGCCGGTTAAAGCTTTGAAGCGCTGCACGCGGTTTGCCTTTAACCTGCGCGGAAACTTTATTGTTTTTGTTGTAAACCGGATCACCTACCAGCGGATTGCCAATATGCGCCATATGAACGCGTACCTGATGCGTGCGGCCTGTTTCCAGCTGGCATTCAATTTCAGTGGCGATAGCATGACCTGCTTGCGCGAATGTGTTGATGGTGCGGTAGTGGGTTTTGGCCCATTTGCCGCCGTTTTCAGCAACTGCCATACGCTTGCGGTCAACAGGGTGGCGGGCAATGTTCCCTTCTACATGGCCGTTAAGCGGATTTGGAAAACCTCTGCACACCGCTGTGTATTTGCGTTCGATACTATGGTCAGCAAACTGTTCTGCAAGGCCGTTATGGGCCTTATCGTGTTTTGCCATCACCAGAAGGCCACTGGTTTCCTTATCAATACGGTGCACAATACCGGGGCGCTTCACGCCGCCAATACCGCTGAGAGACCCTGCACAGTGATGCAATAGGGCATTCACAAGTGTACCTGTTGGGCTGCCGGGCGCAGGATGCACCACCATGCCTGCAGGTTTGTTCACCACAATCAGGTGATCATCCTCAAAAATCACATCGAGCGGTATGTTTTCAGCCTGAGGTTCAGCATCTTCTGCTTCGGGGACTGTGATAGAATATATCTCGCCTGCTTTTACCTTTGCAGATGGGCTTGTGACAGCTTTTCCGTTCAGGCTAATATTGCCTTCTTTGATAAGTGCTTTGAGCCGTGAGCGAGAAATGTCTGGCATTGCGTCTGCAAGCAGCTTATCAAGCCGTGTAGCAGCACTATCTGCTGGAACTTGTATTTCGTGTAAGTCGTTCATGGAGACCTGTTATGACTTCAGATACTCAAAATGTCACGCCTGAGAATGCAGAAAATGCAGAGGAAGCTCCAAAAGCACCGCTGTGGCTGATTATGGTCGTGGTAATTCTGGGTATTGGCATCGTGGGTATGCTTGGCCTGATCATCATGAAAATTATTGCAGGTGACCATCAGAAAAAGCCTGAAGAAGAGCAGCTTGTTTCAGAGGCAGTCATCTCTACCCCAAGTGCTCTAGATAACGCTGCTGGGCAGATTGCTACACCAGAAAAGAACGTGTTTGTACCGGGTTCTCAATATGCCATTAATTATGATGGTCTTGTAGTTGAGCGTCCAGAAGGGGCAGAGCTGATCTCTTCTTCGTTGTCTGGTTATGAAATTCTGCTTCGTTTCCGTACAAAAGACGGTGAAGATTTACTGCTTATCGTGAACCGTACGAACGGTAAAACGCAGCAGGTTAAAATCTCTCGCTAAGAAATTTTCTGTTAAAAGCCGGCATTCTCCGTAGCATATCAAATGCTGCGCTATGTAAACTCATGCTTGCACCATAATCTGATAAATGTTCAGATACTCGCCATAGGAAGCGATAGGCAATAAGGCCGTAAGGACAAATTTCAAAAAACAGTACGATTGGATTTGAATTTACATCTGCACGGCCTATTGTTTTATCGGAGGAAGTTTCTAGTGGGGAGGATATAGTGCTAGGACAGATGCAGAATTGGCCATTGTTGGTTTCCAAACTGTTAGAAAGCGGTGAAGTTAATCACCCAAACCGTGAAGTGTTTTCTATGTTGCCGGAAGGCGGCGAATTTCGTTATACATTCAAAGATCTTGCTCTTCGCGCTCGCAAATGTGCGCAGGCGATGGAGCGTTTAGGTATTGAAAAAGGTGACCGCGTAGCAACACTGGCGTGGAACACACACCGCCATGTAGAGCTGTGGTTCGCAGGTTCTGGTATGGGCGGCGTGACACACACAGTGAACCCGCGTTTGTTCCCTGAGCAACTTATTTACATCATGAACCATGCGGAAGATAAAATCCTCTTCCTTGATGTAACGTTTGTGCCGCTTATTGAAAAGCTGGCGCCGATGCTGGAAACAATCGAACATTATGTGATTATGGTTGGCCGTGAGCATATGCCAGAAACCAGCTTGCCGAACGTGATCTGCTATGAAGAGTTTGTTGAAGCAGAAGACGGTAGTTATGAATGGCCACAGCTTGATGAAAATACGGCGTGCGGACTTTGTTACACATCCGGTACAACAGGCAACCCGAAGGGTGTGCTATATTCACACCGTTCTAACTTCCTGCACACGCTGACCGTTCTTCAAAAAGATGTTCTGAGCATCGGCGCGCACACAGTTATTCTGCCAGTGGTGCCTATGTTCCATGCGAATGCTTGGGGTATTCCTTATGCGGCATTGGCTGCTGGTTCGAAGCTTGTGCTCAACGGCCCTCATCATGACCCAGAAACACTGCATATGCTGCTGATCCGCGAGAAAGTGACGATGACGGCGGCTGTGCCGACTGTATGGATGCAGATGCTTCGCTACTTGAAAGAAAATGATCTTAACTGTGGTGAGCTGAAGGATGTGACCATTGGTGGTTCTGCTGTACCGCGTAGCATGATCCAAACCTTCCAGGATGATTACGGTGTACGTGTGAACCACGCGTGGGGTATGACAGAATGTAGCCCGTTAGGTAGCTTAGGCAGTGAAAACTCAGCTGTTGCTGAACTTAGCAACGAAGAAAAGCTGGATGTGCAGTGTAAGCAGGGACGTCCGGTTCTTGGTGTTGAGATGGCTATCAAGGATGATGATGGTAATCACCTGCCGTGGGACGGCAAATCATCAGGCCGCCTGATGGTGCGTGGCCCGTGGATTGTGGAATCATATTACCGCTCCGGTGAAACAGCCCTCGATGATGAAGGTTGGTTCGATACAGGCGATGTATCCTTGATGGATGAATACGGTTTTATGCAAATCACCGACCGCGCGAAAGACGTAATTAAGTCTGGTGGTGAGTGGATTAGCTCTATCGACCTTGAAAACGAAGCTGTTGGGCACCCTGGTGTCGCTGAAGCGGGCGTGATTGGTGTTTACCACCCGAAATGGGATGAACGCCCACTTCTCTGTATTGTGGAAGAGGATGGCCAGACGGTAACCAAGGAAGAAATGCTTGCTTACTTGGACGGTAAAATCGCCAAATGGTGGATGCCAGATGATGTGGTGACGGTTGAAGAACTGCCGCATACAGCAACAGGTAAGATTTCCAAGAAAGACCTTCGTGACCAGTTCAAGGACTATAAACTACCGGGCACCTAGTTCTTGTGAACTGATCTGATGCATAAGAAAGCCGCGGTGGTTGCCGCGGCTTTTTCTTTATACCCAATGATCATCTGAAGGGGTAATTATTCCGTACACAAGGCTATGAAACATCTCAGAGTAATCCTTGGCGATCAATTATCTGATCAAATCTCATGCCTTGAAGGCTGGGATAAATCCCGTGATGTAATTCTGATGTGCGAAGTATGGGATGAAGCCACTTATGTGAAGCATCATAAAAAGAAGATTGCGTTTCTTTTTTCAGCTATGCGCCACTTTGCGGCTGAACTGACGGGACAAGGTTACAAGGTTCGTTATATCAAGCTTGATGATGCGGATAATACAGGATCGCTGAAAGGGGAGGTTTCCCGTGCACTCAGTGATGCTGGTCTTGACTGTGTGGTAACAACATTCCCCGGTGAATACCGTGTTCTTGAGGATATGAAAAGCTGGGGAAATGATCTTTCGGTTCCTGTTGAAATACGCAGTGATACTCGCTTTCTGCGGTCACCAGAAGACTTTGAAATCTGGGCTAGTGGTCGTAAGCAGTTGCGGATGGAATATTTTTACCGGGAAATGCGGCAGCGGTATTCCGTGCTTATGGATGATGGTGCGCCAGCCGGGGGGCAGTGGAATTATGATGCTGAAAACCGAAAGCCACCAAAAGAAGGCCTGAATATCCCAAAGCCATATTATGGTGAGCCTGATGAAATAACCGCGGAGGTTATTGAGATGGTCAGTAAGCGGTTTGCTGACCATTTTGGTGACCTTGAGCCTTTCTATTTCGCTGTTACCCGTGAAGGGGCGCTAGAGGTTCTCCGGCTATTCATAGAAGAGCGGCTTAAGAATTTTGGGGATTATCAAGATGCCATGGTTGAGGGAGAACCGTGGATGTATCATTCCCACATAAGCTTCTATTTAAATTGTGGTTTGTTAAACCCACTTGAGTGCATCAAAGCGGCTGAAAATGCTGATGCCGAGAGGAAAGCCCCGCTTAATGCGGTGGAAGGGTTTATTCGCCAGATTATAGGCTGGCGGGAGTATATCAGAGGTATCTACTGGCTTAAGATGCCGGAGTATGCCGGCGAGAATTTCTTCAATGCGGACCGTAAGTTGCCAGAGTTTTACTGGACAGCTCAAACTAAAATGAACTGCTTAAGGCAGTGTGTTACAGAAACCAAAGAAAACGCCTACGCGCATCATATTCAGCGGTTGATGGTGCTTGGTAATTTCGCACTTCTTACAGGGATTGATCCACGAGAGGTGAATGAGTGGTTTTTGGTTGTTTATGCTGATGCATATGAATGGGTGGAACTGCCCAATGTTTCCGGCATGATTTTGTTTGCTGATGGTGGTTATCTTGCCAGCAAACCATATGCGGCGGGCGGTGGTTACATTAACAAAATGTCTGATTATTGCCGTAACTGCTCCTATAAAGTGAGCAAGAAGAATGGAACAGATGCTTGCCCTTTCAATTACCTCTATTGGGATTTTTTAGGCCGAAATCGTGAGAAGCTGGCGGGTAACCACCGAATGGGTATGATGTACCGAACCTATGCCTGTATGGGGGAAGAAAAACACCGTGCAATTCAAGCTGATGCAGATCGGTTTTTCGCTGATCTGGATGATGGCGAAATCGTATAGATATTTCCAGATATCGGAGACCATTTAATGTGTAATCAATCAGCAGAAATTAGCGAGATTATTGAACTTGCATGGTGCGATAAAACATCCTTTGATGATATCAAACAGCTTACTGACATCCCTGAAAGTGAAGTTATTAAAATAATGCGTCGGAATTTAAAGCCATCTAGTTTTAGGTTATGGCGCAAACGGGTATCGGGTAGAACAAAAAAGCACGCTAAGTTAAGCACTGTGAAGCCATACAGGGGTGAGTTCAAAGGTTAAAAATTGCGGACTACTTGGTAAATGTTCGCCTAAATAAATACTCAATTGCTTATTTGTAGGCGACGTTTCGAAAGATACGCCTGTCGGGAATTGCGAGTAAATTATTATATAATTTAGCTTCTGCTCGTGCGATTTTATGAAGCATTGGGGATGTTCCAAATTGATAGACGTATTTTATCTTTTCTTTAAATGTCCAATGACTTACGAGCCAATATTGGGGGGCAAATAATTCATAACCCGGAAGGCAGGACATAATATCTTCTAAATCTGCTTGGGATTTTAAGCGGCCATCAAATTCAAAACTGATTAAAGGTTTATGTGCTGCTATTGTTTCTTTTAATCCTAGAAGTACCTCACGCTCCATACCCTCAACATCTATTTTAATATAGTTTATTTCATCTAGCGAAAGGTTGCCGATATAGTCGTCTCCTTTCTTGACTTGGAGTTTTTGTGCGGAGCCAATTAATTCTGAATTACTCGCTGAAAATCCAGAATTCCCGAGGTTGTCGGAAGTGTTTTCAATGAATTGCTGTTTAGCATCTTTATGGCCGAGCCCAACCTTATGTAGATCAACATTGTTGATGCAGTTAATCTCAAGGTGTTCTTCCAACATTTTGTAAGCTGTTGGGTTGGGTTCAAAGGCAATAACTTTATCGAAATGTGAAGACAAATAAATACTGTGGTTACCGATATTTGCGCCAATATCAAGCATCAGTGTTTTTTTAAGAAGATTTGTTTTTAAAAACTTTAAGAATTCGCGCTCGTAAATACCGTGTAGATAGATAAATCTGGAAATATAGTCTTTGGGATTAATTATGAACGATAGGCCATCATTTGTTTTATGAAGGAACTTTTGTTTTTTCCACTTCAGGAACAGGTTTTTAATAGGTAGGGCAATACTATAGTGAAGCTTTCTGTTTATAAAGCTCCATATATTTATGAACGCCATAGCTTCCTCGAATTTCAGCGCAACTTATATAAGTTCTATTTATCCTTATACGCCGCTGCCATCCATTTAAGAAGCCACTTAACTGGCCATATCCAGATAATGCCGAAGATCAAATAATAGATAGACTGAATGGCAATTGACCAATCAATGATCAATTCACCGACAGCAGCCACACCAAATGCGTAGGCGGAAAGACCAAAAATAAGGATCAGCATACCAGTGATGCTACGGTGCGACGGGCGTGTTGGTTCCATTGGTGTTTTCCTCTTCGCCTACATCAGGCCTTTAAGTTTTGCCGCTTTTGTAATGATACGCTTGGTTTCTGTCCATAGAGGAAGTTCAAGTGCTTCTGAAATAGGCAGGAAGTGGGCTTCCTTTGCGTCACTTGCAGCCTGAAGCGTGCCGCCTACCACATCAACTGCATAATCAAGCAGTGTATAGTGAAAGCGCATGTCACCGTTTGGTGCACGGTCAATAAAATCAATCACATCCAGAAAACCAGCGATGGTTACATCAAGGCCCGTTTCTTCTTTAACCTCTCTGATAACCGCATCTTCAACTGTTTCACCGATATCCTGCCTGCCGCCGGGCATGCTCCATTCACCTTCGCGGGGGGGTTTCGCGCGTCTGATCATCAACACTTTACCATCATTAATAACAACGGCGCCGACAGCAATTATGGGTCTTTCAGGATTTTTACTTGCCTCAGTCATATGCATACTATTTCTTGTTACAAAACAAGGCCGATACTGGTTCAGCAAAAGGGCATAGGCAAGCGTTATGTGTGGAAGATTTTCGCTCAAGACAACAACGATGGAAATTGAGCAGGTTTTCAAGGTGAACGCACCTGTGCCAATCCCTGACCGATATAATATCGCGCCGCGCCAACCTGTACTTATCATACGCCATACCGAAAAAGCTGTGCGTGAGCTTGCGGCTGTTGAATGGGGACTGGTGCCTGAATGGAAAAAGGAAATTGGCGACAAGCCGCTTATTAACGCGCGGGTTGAAACTATTGAAGCCAAACCTTCCTTCCGTTCAAGTATTAAGCGGAAGCGTTGTTTGGTACCCTTTACTGGGTGGTATGAATGGAAAACGGTTGATGGCCTCAAAGTTCCACATTTTATCAGCCATATGGATGGTGAAATGCATGCTTTTGCAGGGATTTGGTCCACGTGGCACGGCCCACACGGCGATCACTGGCTTGAAACCATGTCTATCGTGACTGCAGCTTCAAACGGCACCATGAAAGGCATGCACCACCGAAAGCCTCTTGTGGTGAAGCCAGAGCAATTTGAAGATTGGCTCACGCTGCATGATCCACTGCCGCGCAATTTTCTGGGCAGTTTTGATTGGGAAGAGGAACAGCATTTTCACTGGCGGCCTGTAAGCCGAAAGGTAAACAGTGTGCGTTATGATGGGCCTGATTGCCTTGATCCACCGGAAGAAAACCCACAGGGCGTATTATTTTAGAGAGTAAGGATAGGTTGATGAATTTCAGCGATAAAAGCGGCGTGATTTATACCGATGAGAAAGACGGTATTGGCTATCTTGTGCTCAATCGCCCCGAGAAGCGGAATGCCATGCTGCAAGCTATGTGGGAAGCAATCCCAAACGCGGTGGCTGAACTGGATGCAAATCCAAACGTACGGGTGATAATTGTAACAGGCAGTAGTGATAAGGCTTTTTGCGCGGGGGCTGATCTCGAAGAGCTTGAAGCTATTGCCACCTCTGCTGAACGCCGTGAAAGCAACCGTCTGGCCATCAGAAATGCACAGCGCTCGCTCGCCCGGGCTAAGAAGCCAACGATTGCCCAGATATGGGGCGCCTGCGTTGGTGGAGGCTGCGGGCTTGCAATCCACTGTGACATGCGCTTTGCAGCACGCGGCGCTAAGTTTGGTATTACGCCGGCTAAATTGGGGCTTGTGTACCCGCTGAACGATACCAAGCAGTTGGTTGATTTGGTGGGACCATCGAAGGCGAAATCTATCCTCTTTAGTGCACGAAAAATGGATGTGGATGAAGCAGAACGAATTGGCTTGATTGACATGGTATTTGAGCCAAATGAACTCGAGGAAGAAACACTTGCGTTCGCACAGCAGGTTTCAAAGCAGTCTCAATATTCTGTTCGCATGATGAAAACCTTTATCCAGCGGGTGCTGGACGGGCAAGTGGATGATGATGAAGAAACAGCTAACATCTTTGGTGATGCGCATGAAGGGATGGACGCAACAGAAGGCGTGAGAGCATTCCTTGAGAAACGTGCGCCAGTGTTTAAGTGGACGGGTGAAGAATAAGCCCTAAAGTTAAATGAAACAGTTTCAGGGGAGGTAGGTATGTTCAGTGGTCAGGTTGTTTGGATAACAGGAGCATCTTCAGGTATCGGGGAAGCTGTAGCGCTTGAAATGGTGACAGAAGGCGCGAGCCTTATTCTTTCTGCACGCCGGGAAAGCGAACTCACACGGGTGAAAGAAGCCTGCGTAGCGCGAGGTGCAGCTGCGGAGAATGTGATGGTGCTGCCACTTGATGTGACAGACGAAGCGAGCCTACCCGAGAAAGTAGCTGAAGCGCGTGCCTTTAAAGGGCGTATTGATATGCTTTATAACAATGCAGGTATATCGCAGCGTTCTACTTGTTTAGAGACAGATATGGCCACTTACCGCCGTCTGTTTGAAGTAGATGTATTCGGCCAGATTGCACTCACCAAAGAGGTTTTACCTGTGATGCTGGAGCAGGGGAGTGGCCATATGGCTGTAACCGCTTCAGTGGCTGGTAAGGTCGGCGCACCAAAGCGCACAGGCTATTGCGCGGCCAAACACGCGATGATGGGCTTTTTTGATGCTCTTCGAGCTGAGACAAGCAAGGACGGTATTTTTGTAACTACCATTACACCCGGCTTTATCCGTACTGCTATTTCGGAAAATGCGCTTAAGGGGGACGGAACTGAATTTGGCAAGATGGACGAAAATATCTCTGGCGGGATGGATGTAACAGACTGCGCCAAGGTTATTATGCGTGGTTTCAAGAAGAAAAAGAAAGAGATTGCAGTAGGTAAGGGAATGGAAATGAATGCGCTTTGGGTTAAGCGTTTCTTCCCGAATATGCTGTTTAAAATGGTTGAGCGGCTTGGTTAGCTATCAAGCTTTTTATGGTGGGCGCCTTTTTGTGCAGACGGCATAAAACGGTTCCACCATTTCTCACTTTTAGCCTGTGAGTGAATTGCAGGGTTTGGCGTAGGCCGATCAAAAACCACTTCAGGTGTGCCGTACCCTAAATCAATATATTCCAATTGTCTGATGTTCTGCTGATCAAGGATCAAACGGTCAGTGATATCTACAATTGGCTGCCTGTCTTCATAGATTGAGCAGCTGATAATATAGCTGGCATTCCCTTCTGTATCAGCGAGCGGTAGATAAAGCGAGGCAACATCAGCTGGCCCTGATTTACGTTCCACTGTCTTCCTCAATAGCGCCGCACAGGGTTGGTCCAGCACTGCTGCATAAAGCCGTGCTGTATTTTCGTGCATTTGTGGGCTGGTGAAATCAAACGCATTCATGCCTATATGAGGGTTATGCCAGTGCGTGTTGGACCCTGTGCCCATCATACGGATAGGGATATCATAGCGGTTATGTCGTTTGAGAAGGGCAATGCGCGGCAACAGTTCGTGCAGGTCACTTGGTGTAAGCGCAGCCTTTGGCGGAATATACTGCCCTTCAGGGCGCGGCAATTCCTGCCAATATTCTAAAAGATGTTCTAATACTCCGGAAACAGGCACCCCAGCCTCCTATCAGTATAAAAAAGAACTTCACCCATAATTAGGATGAAGTTCCTTTGTTACTTTAGCAAGGGTGTATAAATATCGCCTTATGGGTTTACTTTTTGACGTGCTTCAAATGTTTGAATCTCTTGTGTGATTCCCGCTGCCAGATCATTTGGAATAGGGAATGTAAGATTATACTGGATGATCTTCCAGCCATCATTTGTGCGAATCAGTACACCTGTACCGCGACTTGTGCCGTATTTTTCGTTGTTGAGAATTTCATCAAACCAAGCGGTGTTACCGTCTGCTGCGATATAGATGAAGCGGTTCTCTTTGGTATATGTCCAGCCGCGTGTTTTTGAAGCGTATGATTTGAATTCGGCTTTGCTCCAACGCTCAGAAGCATCGGTTCCCATAAAGACGCTATCCTCGGTCAGCAGGCCGAAATATGTGTCCCAATCAGCTTTGGATGCTGCTGTGTGGAAGCTGGTAAGCGCAGTATTTACATCTTCTTTGGCGTCACGGGCAACTGCTGAACTGAATGCAATGCAGGCGACCGCTACAGCGATTAATAGATTTCTCATTGTTCCCTCCCAGAAAAAAGGCAGCCTCAGAAGGCTGCCAATTCAATTTATTATGCGTTTGTTTCGCGAATTTCCCCCGAACGAAGCCTCGCCAAATAACTGGTAAGATCCCGCTTTAATTCAGGCGCCATGATATAAATACCAATCACGTTTGGTACTGCCATCAGGAAGAACATACTGTCCATAAGGGCATATACTTCTCCGGCTGAGAATACAGCACCAGGAATAAGGGCTGCGCAGAAGATTACTTTGAAGATCATCATAGAACGGCTGCTGCCGCCGAAAACAAATTCCCAAACTTTGCCGGAATAATAGCCCCAGCTGATGATTGTAGAATACCCAAACAGGAAGGCCGCGATAGCGAGAACCCAAGGGAACCATGCAATCACACTGCCGAATGCCTGAGATGTAAGGGAAATGCCAGCCACATCGGTACCGCCCACGTAAACACCTGTAATCACAATCACAAGCGCTGTCATCGTGGAAACCACAACTGTATCAATGAATGGTTCCATAAGGGCAACCATGCCTTCAGATACAGGCTCGTTTGTTTTCGCAGCTGCATGCGCCATTGTTGCTGAACCAAGGCCAGCCTCTGTTGAATATACAGCACGCTGCATAGCAATGATGATGGTACCGATAATGCCACCAATACCAGCTTCAAGCGAGAAGGCAGATGAGAAAATAGTACCAAAGGCCGCTGGAACGGCTGACACGTTTCCAAGAATGATAACAAGAGCACCGAGGATATAAATCCCTGCCATTGCAGGCACAAGACGCGCTGTTACCTTCGCGATGGATTTAATGCCGCCGATGATCACAACAGCAGTAGCCGCTGCGATAAAGACACCAAAGCCCCACTTTGTTGCCTCTGACGTGAAGCCCGTTACAACGGAGATAGCTTCGAAAGACTGGTTTACCTGTGCTACCTGCAACAATGTTGGGACCGCCAGAATCGCGTATGTCCATGCCAGTGCCTTACCAACTTTACCCCAACCGCGCGCTTTCAGGCCGCGCTCTAGATAATACATCGGGCCGCCAGCTACTGTGCCGTCTTCGCGTACGTCGCGGTATTTCACACCGAGCGTACATTCCGCGAATTTGAGTGACATGGCGCAGAAACCAATCAGGATCATCCAGAAAGTGGCGCCCGGCCCACCTGTGGAGATTGCAACTGCAACACCCGCGATATTACCAAGGCCAACAGTACCGGAAAGGGCGGTGGATAATGCCTGAAACTGCGTAACCTCCCCAGGGGCAGTTTCATCATGGTAATCCCCGCGTACAATTTTCCAGGCACGTTTGAAGCTGGTGACATTGATGAACATGAAATATCCGGTCAAAATCAGCATCGGCAGTGCAAGGAATGCAACAATCCATGCGATTTCAAAACCAAATACCGTGATATTGCTGAATACAAATGCCTCGAGCGCGTAAATCGCGTCAGACACTGTGTTGACAAAACCGCTTCTGTCTTCGGTTGTTTCCTGAGCTATTGCCCCGGCGCTGGAAAAGATGCCCACAAGCGCTGCAACAGCGAGACGTTTAAATATACCCACGTCTACTCCCCATTATTCTGTTTTTCGAGAGATTAGGCGACAGGTGGCCTTGAGGAAAGGAGAAATTACCAATTCGTTAAAATTTTACATCTCGAGTGTGGAGGGGAGGCTAATGATAGACCTTTGGTTTAATGGCGAACATGGAATTGGCATTCCTTGCATCCCCGTTCGGCAACGGGCTTTCCGTTCTCTATTTTTGGTACATAATATGATTGTTCGAACTGGAGCTGTACTTCTTCTGCCGAGATGTTTTTCGCTATGTGAATCTCAATATTTTTTCTGCGGCCAGCGGCAGTCATTTCATAGGAAGCTATATATCCGGCGGCTTGTTTTTCTTTTTTAGCGGATAGGCTTTCAGATAACCAAAAGGGTATTTTTTCAGTTGGATTGTAAATCAAATAACCAGCTTCCCAAGGTCTGGTGTAGGCAAATTCAAGCGCTGTGGCTTCTGCGCCAGCAGTGTCGCCCTGATTGTGATATGCTGCGACAAGTCGTTTCAGAATGTAGGCAGCTGTTACGTTGTGCTCGCCATTAAGTTTGGTGAAATTCAGGCTGTCAGTTTTGTAAATATTGTAGGCGGTTTCAAAATGGGGAATGGCTTGAGCCCAATTTTGTTGGCGAAGATAGATATCACCTCGCAATAGTTCAGCATAAGCCAGCTGTAGCGGGCTTATTTCAGATCGCTCATCTGTTAAAACTGTGTAGGCTTGATCATTAAATCTTGCTGCTCTTGCAATATCGCCCTTTTCGAAATGAAGATAGCTGAATTCCAGATCAATTAACGCTCCTAGTGTTTGGGCCTCTGAATTGTTGGCTGCGGCAAGTTTTTTTGCTTTTCCGAGGAATTCATATGCCTTTTTCGGTCTGCCTCGTTGCCGAGCCTCGGATGCTGCGAGTATCAATAATCTACCGTGAAGATCATTGGAGTAGGAGCTATTTTCTTTATGTAAGTTCAGCACCTCCTGAAGGATAGACAACGCTGATTTATCTCTGAATTTAAGAGCAGCTATTGCATATCGGTGCAGGTAAGGGAAAAGGTCATCTTCCTTCAGTTTCATATGGTGTTTAGCAATGAAATGAGCTTTTTGAGCGTTGACGAGCGCTGAGGTATAGTTGTGAAGAGCCATAGCATCAGCATAGGCCCGTGAATGTTGTGCGAGTTGGGCTTCATGGTCTGTTGCTGACACAGAAAAAGACCACAAAGCCAAAGCTATTATCGTACCCTTTATCATTATTCTTCTTACCTGCTTGTTGGATACGACTATGGGTTTGTATTACCGCCTGCTTTGGAAGGTTGGCCTGCAGTGGATTTTAAACAGGCGGTAAACGTATCAAATAGTGATTGCGTTATGTTAGTTCCTCATTGAGTAAGAGAACTTATAGGTAACACTATTTGTTTCTACGGGTTTTCCATCTTCAAAGCGCGGGACGTAGCGGAACTCGCTGATAGCGCGTAGACTTGCAGTTTCAAAATATTTGCCGCCTTCTGATTCAAGAATCATAGGGTTTTTCACAAAACCTTCTTCATCTACGGTAAGTTCGACAATTGCATAACCTTCTTGGCCACGGTTAATCGCTATGCGAGGGTATGTTGGTTGTTTACCAAAAATAGGTAAATAATCCTGCTCATCGTCTACCGGCTGAACCTTACCAATCGCATGGCAATGTGCGGTTGCCTTATCTCGAAGATTCCGCTGTTCATAGGCTTCAATCAAGTGCGCATGATTTGTTAGAGTGATCTCTGCATTGGGAGATGTTTCTTCAAATACGCTCAAGGAATAAAGCAGTGCGTCAGTGGCTTTAATAAAGTTCTCGTCTGCAAGATAATATTTACCCTGCCACAGTTTTGAAAGAGCATGGTCTTCTTTATTTGTATTGTTTGCATCCATGCTAAAAATCGCTTCAGCACGATTTAGATATTTGATTGCTGAACGATCTTGGAGTCTGTATGCCGTTTTACCGATTTCCAGATTGAAACGGGCGTATTCTGTAGATTCTGCACCATATGTGTTCTTTACAATTTTTCCTGCGCGGGCGAATTCGCTGTAGAAATCAAAGCGACGGTCCCTTCTTGCCTTAGCATTACCAATGTAGATCAAAAGAGGGGCAAGTTCGGGAGAATTTTCTCCGTAAACATCCTCTCTCAATTTATAGGCATGTTTCAATGCCGTAATGGCTTTATGAGGCTGATCTTCCGTTAGACCATAGTTGATGGCTAGTTTAGCCAAGGTTTCCGGGTCATTTTGATAGACAGTTTTTCCCAGTTTATACGCCTTTAGAGCCGTGGAAATTTTATCTTCCTTGGTACCTGTTTTAACGGCAGCCTTATAAGCTCTATAAGCTTGTTTAAATGTGCCTGTATCTGCACTGTGGGTGTCAGCCACTGCTGGTGCTGTAAAGGCGATGCAAATGGCGACAATTGATGTTAATCGCATAATTTAACCTCCCATTCGTTTGAATGTATTATGTTATATTATACTAATCTTTAGTTTGCAATAGATACTCTTATAGGTAGTTTTTGTGGGTTTTATTGAGTTAAATAAGGTAAGTGTTTGAAAAATATTGATTAAAGTGTGTTAAAGTCCATGTTGGAGAACGGGGGTAACAAAAACGTTAACTGTTCTGTTTGGGAACTGTTACTTTGCAATATTGTAGGAAAACTTGTAGCGAACACCTGTGCTTTCAACAGGGGATCCATTTTCAAAGCGTGGGATATATCTGAAGGTATCAATGATATCCAAGCTTGCTGTTCCAAAAGACTTTGAACCTTCATATTCGATAACTTTAGGATTCTTGACAAAGCCTTCTCTATCAACTGTAAGTTCAACAATTGCGTAGCCCTCCTTGCCGGATTCTTGTGCTAGGCGAGGATACTTGGGGTGGCGCCTATATACAGGCAGATAATCTTGATCAGTTGTATTTATGGGTTGTGCTTTTCCTATAGCCTGACAATGTTTTGTTGCTTCATCCCGCATGTTAAGCTCTTCATAAACTTTAATAAGGTGTGCATGATTTGTCATTGTAAGTTGGGTATCAGGATTGGCTTGTTCAAAAACATTGAGCGATGCATTCAGCATATCTGCTGCTTTTTTATACTTCCGATTAGCCATATGGTATTTGCCAATCCAGAATTTTAGTAAGGCATATTCGCCTTTAAACTCCTCAGCGTTTAGATTGTCGTAAATTGTCGCTGCTTTCTTAAAGTAAGTGATAGAGGACCTGTGCCCCTTTTTGATAGCTGCTTTACCAACAGAAAGATAAAACCGGGCAGCTTCCGGGCCTTTTAGGCCATGTTTTACATCGATAATCTTTTTGGCTTTAGTATAATCAGCGTGATATTTGAAATAATGTTCTTTGTTGGATTTTACCTCCGCGAGCTGAAGTAGGCTACTGAGATATTCGTCTGACATATCACCATAGATTTCGCCGGTTAATTCTAGCGCATGCTGGAGAACCGGGATGGCTTTCCTAGCGTCTCTTTCTATCAAACCATAGTTATTGGCGAGAATAAGTAAGGTTTTAGGTTTGTCAGCATATACATGCTTCCCAAGTTGGTATGCTTTAAATGCAGTAGAAGCTTGTTCTGTACGAGAGCCATTTATTTCGGCTTCCTGAAAAGCCTTGTAAGCTCTCGCAAAAGCTTTTTTATCAGCTTTGCTGACATCCGCGACCGCAGAAAGAGATAATGAAAAAACGATAGTGCAGAAAATAAAAAAGCGCATAAAATCCCCCAAGTGTAATTTGAAGATTATATGCGCTTTAAACGTGTTTTTAAAGTCACAATGGTGTTATTTTTCGCCAAATCGTGGCATCAATTCCACAAAATTACAGGGACGGAAACGATTGTCTAATTGCGTTACGAGAATTTTATCCCAGCCGTCTTTAACCGCGCCCGTTGAACCAGGTAGCGCGAACAGAAGAGTTGTTTTAGCGATGCCGCCCGTTGCTCTGCTTTGAATAGTGCTTGTGCCGATCAGATCGTAGGAAAGCATACGGAACAGTTCGCCGAAGCCTGGAATAGTTTTGGTATATTGCGCTTCAAAACATTCAGGAGTGATATCACGGCCAGTAATACCTGTGCCGCCAGTTGAAATCACCACATCCACATCTTCGCTTTCAATCCATGTTTCAAGCTGTTTGGTGATGGACGCTTTATCATCTTTCACAATTACTCGGTCCGCAACATTATGACCTGCGCCTTTTACACGGTCCGCAAGGGTATCGCCCGATTTATCGTCTTCAAAGGTACGCGTGTCAGATACAGTCATTACAGCGATATTAACGGGAATGAATGGGCGGCTTTCATCAATTTTCGGCACGGAGAGTTTGTCCTTCAGCAGTTAAGGTTACAGCGCGCTGGAGAGCTTCAACAGTTTCTGGTGTGTCCAGTGCATCAAAGGCAGGCCATGCACCACTCGCTACAGCATCCAGGCTTGGTGTTTCCTGCCCAAGACGCATACGGTAGAGCCATAAGTTGGCCATCACTCGTTCGATATAATCACGTGTTTCATAAAATCCAATAGATTCAATGAAAAGAAGAGGGTCTTGCTGGTAAGGTACTTCTTTACGCCATTCAAGCAGACTGCCGGGGCCGCCGTTATAGGCCGCGAGTGCCATAAAGAGGTTTCCGTCCACATATTCCATATCAAGAAGATGAGAAATATACTGCTGGCCCAGTGCCATATTGAATTCTGGCTCATAAAGGCGGTGGCGGTTTCTACGCAGAAGTTTTGAGCCCTTGCGACTAATGAAACGTGCTGTCGCAGGCATTACCTGCATAAGTCCACTGGCACCGACACGGCTTTTTGCCCGGCTACGAAAATCACTTTCCTTGCGAACCATGGCAAACAGGAGTGCACGGTCAATACTGAAGCCCCCGGCAGGTTGCCAATCAGGTAATGGGTAGCGTGTTGATGTTGGGGCGAGTTTACCCGTACCACTTGCACGAGCTAAGCGAGTTTGTATAGCAGGAAGATTTAAATTGGCAGCGAGTGCGAGAAGATCATCTTGTACAGCAGTACCTTTCCGGCCCCACAATAGGCGTAGTTCTTCATCGGCTACATCATTCCGACTTACTTCCATCAGAGCAAGCGCGCGGCGAGTTGCTGGATGTTGTAGTAAGTTTGTCATCGCAGTGTTTGAAAGAGTTGGAACAGTCCAATCAATCTCAGGCTTAATACCAAGCTGTCGACCAGCTATAAGGCCATAGAAGGTTTCTGAATAATCACTGGCATTTTTCAGATGTATTGTGCCGCCATATGAATCCCCCATTCGAAAAGCGGTGCGGCCTGCCCAGAACTGCCCTGCAGATAAAAGCCAATCAGAAGCTCTTTCCGATTCACCTAGTATAGAAAAGTGCTCATAAGCTTGGTCATAGTTTCCTAATCGCCAGTTAGAAAGGCCTGCGATCCAGTCAGTTGTAGGTTCAATCTCTCGGGCAAGGTTTGCGCCCAATGTTGAAAGTTTCAGAGCTTTAAAGTCATTGCCCTTATAATAATAACTGGCAGAAATGCGCTCAAGCGCCGCGGCTAGTTCGTGAGGTGCAGCAAGGCCACGTTTTTCCATCGCCCAGAAACGCTTCTCGGCATGCTCTGGGTTTCCGCGTCTTACTTGCTTGCGTACGTTTGCGAGGAATTTGCTTACAGCACGGCGTTCAAGACGTGTGCGGCGTGGTACTGGTGGTTTTGCCTTAGCAGACTGGCCTGTTACACCGGGGTAGCGTGTTTCAACTGGTCTGCGCGGCGCTCGTGCTCTGCCTTGGCGTTTTTTGGCAAGGCGATAAACAGCCCATGCTTTAGGATGATCCGCATAACGCTTCAACCATCCAGCTAGTTCACCATAACGACTGCGATATTTTCGTGGATGCATATAGCGCTGATACTGCACGTGCCCCATTAGAATATCATTGTCTAGGCCCTTGATAAGCCTATCGGCTTTTTTCCATTGCCCTTGTTCTTGAAGTTCAAAAATACGCTGGTAGCGGCTGATATCTTCGTTACTAAGAACTTTTGGAATTGTGGTGTTTTCAGCGGCATATACGGTACCAGCTATGAACACGTTTAGTGTAAGGGCGATAGAAAAGGCTAGTTTAAACATACGCATCAGGATTCAAGTCGCTCCTTAACAGCAAGCAGATCGCGCCATGTGGCGCCTTTCATTTGTGGTTGTGCCATAAGATAGGACGGGTGATATGTCGCCATTGCGGCAAAAGTCTGACCACCAATCTCAATATCTTTCCATTTTCCGCGCAGGCGGGAAATGCCATCTTTTGTCCCCAACACAGCTTGGGCGGAAACAACACCCATCAGCAAGAGATACTTAGGTTTAGCAAGTTCAATATGCTTTTTCAGGAACGGCAGGCACATGGCAATGGTTGCATCATCTGGTTTGGCATTTCCAAGGGGACGCCACGGCAATACATCCGACAAATAAACATGTTCATCACGCTTAAGGCCAATTGCTGTAAGCATTTTCTCAAGCATATCACCATTAGGGCCAATGAAGGGCTTGCCGTCCCGGTCTTCATAGGTGCCGGGAGCTTCGCCGATAATCATCAAGTCAGCCCCTAATTTACCGTCAGCAAATACCGTGTTTTTTGACGAACGTTTGAGCATGCCACCATCAAAGGCTTTCAGGGCTGCTTCCAGTTCCTCCACGTTAGTGCAAGCCGCGGCGGCTTTTTCAGCCGCTTCAATGCCAGCTCCAATCGCGGGTTTTGCCGGACGTGCCTGAATAGGTGTTGGACGGGACCGTTCCTGTTGCTGGCCCTTTTGAGGTTTCGCTACAGGTTCCGGGATAACGAAACGATCAACCGGTTCGAGATCAGCGGCTTCATCTGCGCCCATGGCTACATACCATGCAAGCAGTGCGCTTAGCTCTCTTGTATCTGCAGTTTCAATATTCATAAGTGCCCAACTGATTTGTTCGTGCCTGAGTATAGCTTCGAAAAAAAAGTAAATGCATCGAATTTTTTTACTAAATTGAAAATGTTTTTGTGCGGTGCAATATTAACTGGGCGTAACGGTTTTGTTTTCCTCAAGTATTTGACCTTTTTAAGGGGGCAGGGCATAACACTTGAAAAGGTTCAGAAGCGGTCCAGATTAGGGTCAGGCCTGATGGATAGGAACCGAAAGAATTAAGCCCCATGGCAATCAAGTGGGCTTTGCATAGGAAGTTTGAAGGAGTGTCGCATGGAACGCGAATCCATGGAATTTGATGTAGTGATTGTTGGTGGTGGCCCAGCGGGTCTTTCTGCCGCTATTCGCTTGATGCAGCTGGCTCAGGAAAAAGATCAGGAACTCATGGTCTGTGTGATCGAAAAGGGTTCTGAAATTGGCGCTCATATTCTTTCTGGTGCGGTGGTTGATCCTATCGCTCTTAATGAACTTATTCCTGATTGGAAGGAAAAGGGTGCACCGCTTAATGTTCCTGTGACAGATAACCAGCATTGGGTTCTGTCTGAAAATGGCAAAACATCCATGCCGCACTTCATCATGCCGCCACTACTTTCAAACAACGGCATGTATACGGTTTCTCTTGGTAATGTAACACGCTGGCTTGCAGAACAAGCTGAAGCAATGGGTGTAGAAATTTACCCGGGCTTTGCAGGCGCTGAGGTGCTTTACCATGAAGATGGCCGCGTTAAAGGTGTGGCAACAGGTGATATGGGTATTGGCCGCGATGGTGAACCAAAAGCCAGCCATGAACCGGGCATGGAACTTCATGCGAAATATACACTGTTTGCGGAAGGTTGCCGTGGTTCTCTTTCAAAGCAGCTTGAAGAGAAATTTAACCTCCGCGAAGATTGTCAGTTCCAGACATACGGTATCGGTATCAAAGAACTTTGGGATATCAAGCCTGAGAACCACGTTGAAGGTCGCGTGATCCACTCACAGGGCTGGCCGCTTGATAACAGCACAGCTGGCGGTGGTTTCATTTACCATCAGGAGAACAACCAGATTGCTATCGGTTTTGTTGTAACGCTTGATTATGAAAACCCACATCTGTCACCATTTGATGAGATGCAGCGCTTTAAAACGCACCCTGAGGTTCGTAAGATTCTGGAAGGTGGGCGCCGCGTAGCATACGGCGCGCGTGCTATTAATGAAGGTGGCTTGCAGTCTGTGCCGAAGCTCTTCTTCCCGGGTGGCGCGCTTATTGGCTGTGCCGCAGGTTTTGTGAACGTACCACGTATTAAAGGCAGCCATAATGCTATGAAATCTGGCATGCTAGCGGCTGAAAATGCGTTTGAAGCAATTGTTGGCGGCTCTGAAGGTGAAAAGCTGCTTGAAGGTTACGAAGAAGATTTCAACAACAGCTGGATTTATAAAGATCTTTATAAAGTACGGAATGCGCGCCCGGCACTTGGTAAGTTCGGCGTGAAGATTGGCACGCTTTATTCCGGCTTCGATATGTGGATGAACACGCTTGGGCTTGGTGGTTTGATGCCAACATTGAAGCACAAGCACAAAGATAATGAAGCAACTGGTAAAGCAAAAGATTTTGCACCAATCGATTATCCGAAGCCGGATGGTGAAATTTCATTTGATAAGCTTTCTTCTGTATTCCTTTCGTCTACGAACCATGAAGAAGATCAGCCTGTTCACCTTCAGCTAAAGGATGAGACTGTACCAGTTTCTATTAACCTGAAAGACTATAATGGCCCAGAACAGCGTTTCTGTCCGGCAGGTGTTTATGAATATGTCGGTGATAACGATGCTGAGATGAAGCTTCAAATCAACGCGCAAAACTGTGTACATTGTAAAACTTGTGATATTAAAGATATTACACAGAATATTAACTGGGTTGTTCCAGAGGGCGGCGGGGGGCCAAACTACCCGAATATGTAAGAGTAAGGTACCTACACAGAATGAGATTGCAGCCACTTTTAGCCATCAGTTTAGCTCTAGCCATTGGTGGCTGCGTAACAACGACGGAAACCGGTGTTACTTCTGAAAATGCACCGGTTCCTTCCAATCTCCGCAGCGAATTTGAAGATACGTCGCCTGACGGTAATTTCTACGGCCCTTTTCTGGCAGCCATTCAATCGCAAACAGATTTGCAGCATAGAGATGCTGCCAAACATTATCTCTCCGCTTTAGAAAATGATCCGGACAGCCGTTATGTTGCTGAACGTGCTTTCTTTCAGCTTTTATATTCTGGCCAGCTTGAGGATGCCGTTGAAGTATCGAACCGTATGATGTCGGATGAAGAGATTGTACAGGATCATTTAATCAAGCTTTTACATATACTTGCGGTTTATCAGGAAGAGGATTGGCCCAGAGTTCGAGCCTTGCTTGATGAACATCTTGATACAGGATTTGGTTTTCTGATCACGCCAATTTTGAAGGCATGGACATTCGCCGCTGAAGGTGACTTGGAGCTAGCTGAAAAAGCGCTCGAAGTGCTTAAGACCAGACGATTTGATAACTTAGCTAATGAGCATTTGGCTTATATGGCTGATTATTTGGGTGAAAAAGAGCGTGCTGAAACACTGTATAATGAAATAATATCAAGTGATCGTCTTACCTCCGTTCAGCCTATTATTTCGTACGCATATATGCTGATTAAGCAAGCGAGATTTAGAGAAGCTGTTCAGTTGCTGGCTGAGCAAAATAAGCGATTTAAGAACCAACCTTATTTATTGCGTGAGGGGCAAAACATTGTAAGCGGTGGCATCCCTTCGCAGATAGTGAGCAGACCACAAAGCGCTGCTGGTCTAGTTTTCTTTCGGTTAGGGACAGAACTAGCACAGAATAATGCGCTCCAATCAGCAATTATTTATATGCGTATCGCCTCTTTTATGACGCCTGAAGTGGAAGATACATATTTTGTACTTGGATCACTGTTTGAACGCGCTGAAAATATTGAAGAGGCTATCGCTGCCTATAATATGGTGCCGCTTGATAGCCCGAGAAGGGCTATAGCGGAGGCGCGAAAAATTGAAGCGTACCGATATGGAGGTCGAGCTGAATTAGCGGAAGCTTTCCTCCGAAAAGAGCTGTTAAAGCATCCGGGCAACAGTAAGTTGTCGGTTGATCTTGCAGATATATTGCAGGGCCGTCAGGATTATGATGGAGCAATCCTCTATTACAGCCGTGCTATTTTAGCAATTAAGACACCTACAGCGAATGATTGGTATCCATATTTTGCTCGTGGGGCTTCTTTCGAAAGTAGAGGCGATTGGGAGGCCGCTGAAGCAGATATGATTGAGGCATTGAATATTGCACCTGATGAACCTGTAGTGCTTAACCATCTTGGGTATAGCTGGATTGATCGTGGTAAGAATATTGAGCAAGCGAAGGATATGATTGCACGCGCTGTAAAGGCTCGCCCTAACGATGGATTCATTGTGGATAGTATGGGGTGGGCTTTATATCTCACTGGTGAGTATATGAAGGCGATTGAGTATCTGGAACAGGCTGTTAAGCTTGAGCCTGATGAGGCAACGCTTAACGATCATTTAGGTGATGCATACTGGCGTGTTGGCCGTAAGATTGAAGCTCGTTTCCAGTGGAAACATGCACTTGATAGCAATCCAACCGATGAAGAGCGGTTAAAGCTTGTTGAAAAACTCGCTGACGGCTTACCTAATAATTCTTGAAAGAACGTGCATGCGGGAAATGATTGAGGTTTCTGCACCTGCAAAAATTAACCTGTTTTTGCATATTGTTGGGCGGCGGGATGATGGATATCATCTGTTGGAGAGTTTGTTTGCTTTCACGCAGCATGGTGATGTGATCCGTATCTCGGAAGCTGAACATTTAAGCTTTAACATAACGGGTCCGTTTGCGGATGTGCTTACGAGCGCAGGCGGTGATCAAGAGAATTTGGTGGTTCAGGCTGCACAGGCTTTTGCTAAAGAGGTTGGGCGCGAGGCTAACCTTGAGATCGAATTAGAAAAGAACCTTCCTGTAGCGGCTGGAATAGGTGGCGGCTCAGCAGATGCCGCAGCAACACTTATTGCCTTGAATGAATATTGGAAATGTGGGTTCGAGCGCAAACATCTGGAAGATATAGCGCTTACTCTCGGGGCTGATGTACCAGCATGTTTATATCCGCATCCTCTTTATGTTACGGGTATTGGCGAGAATGTGGAACAGGTTTCACTACCGAAACCTTATACTGTTCTCCTCGTCAATCCGGGGGTGGGAGTGTCCACGCCTGAAATCTTTAAAGCATTTCATGCCTCTGGTGATGATTTTGACACGTCCATTGGAAGCAGTACTGCTTTTGAAGGAGAGAAGTTTGAGCCCTTCCTGTTTGAGCAGTCTCAAAACACCTTGCAAAAGCCTGCTGAAAAATTGTGTGTGGAAGTTTCCAGGGTGTTGGAAAAGCTAACCTCGCTGAACACAGCTGACTATGTAGCAATGTCTGGTAGTGGTGCTACCTGCTTTGCTTTATTCAGTGATTTAAATGTGGCGAAAGATGCTGAACAAATTATTCGGATGTACGACCGCAATTGGTGGACTATGGTAGACCAACTTTACCCCTAAAGTTGGTGATAGCCCTTATACCAATCAACAAAGTTTGGAATGCCTACGCTGATGGGGGTTGAAGCTTTGAAACCAACATCTGCTTCAAGGGCAGATGTATCAGCAAATGTTTCTTTCACATCACCAGCCTGCATTGGTTCAAACTGTTTTTCTGCTTTTGTGCCTAAGGCTTCTTCAAGCACGCTAATCATATCTAGAAGCGGCTCAGGTTTATTGTTGCCGATATTGTATATTTTATGGGGTGCGCTGCCGCCAAAAGCATTTTGACTGCCTGCCACTGGTGGTTTTTCTAAGGTACTTAAAATTCCACCAACAATATCATCAATATAGGTGAAGTCGCGGGCCATATCGCCGTGATTAAACACTCTGATAGGCTTGCCGTTCAGAATTGCTTCTGTGAATAGCCATAATGCCATATCCGGGCGCCCCCAAGGGCCGTATACAGTGAAGAAACGTAAGCCGGTTTGCGGCAGGCCATAGAGGTGCGCGTAGCTTTGGCTTAAAATCTCATCGGCGCGTTTTGTAGCAGCGTACAAGGAAACAGGTGTATCAACGGGATCATCAACCGAGAAGGGCAGTTTGGTATTGCCGCCATAGACGCTGCTGGAACTTGCATATACCAGATGATCAAGGCTGTCTGAATGTCGGCATACTTCAAGGATATTGGCATGTCCAACGAGGTTGGACTGGATATAAGCTGCCGGATTATCAATAGAATAACGAACACCAGCTTGTGCGCCTAAGTGGATAACAGATTTTAATTTTACGCCTGATGTCGCCTCTATTAAACGTTCATTATTCGCGAAATCGCAATATTTAAAGGTAAAGGCTGGATAGTCATCAAGCTGCTGAAGACGGGCGTTTTTAAGGGCGGGATCGTAATAATCATTGAGGTTATCGATTCCCAATACGCTTTCCCCTTTATCTAAAAGGGCTTTTGCTACATGCATGCCAATAAAGCCTGCTACGCCTGTAACCAGAATTGTCATTTTCTGCTCCAGCAAAGGAATTTATCTCCTAAATAATTGCCACAATGGCGATGTTTTTACCAGCAATAATAAGGCCCTATATGGTTTTGTAAGAAAAATTAAAAAAAGTGCAAAAAGGTCTTTACAGGTAGGTAGGGTTTCTATAAAACCCGCGTCACACCCTGATGGGGCGTCGCCAAGCGGTAAGGCACCGGTTTTTGGTATCGGCATGCGCAGGTTCGAATCCTGCCGCCCCAGCCAGTTAAAGGCTCAGTAGTTCGCTACTGAGCCTTTTCTATTTTTGGAATGCAGCGCATTTCGTTCCTCAACATAAAAAATGCCCCGTATGTATATTATACGAGGCATTCTTTGCTGATTATGTAACCGGGTTTACCAAATTTTCACGCGGTCCTCAGGGGCCAGCCACATCTTATCGCCAGGCTTAACACCGAAGGCTTCATGGAACTCATCCATGTTGCGCGCCATGCCGTTAACCCGCAGGTACATTGGGCTGTGAGGCGCTGACAGAAGGCGTTGTCTCAAGCTTTCTTCGGTACGTTTATAGCGGCGTCCTTGCGCGCGGCCCATAAAGAAACGTTGTGGTCCGGTAAAGCCGTCTAGCACCGCTGGGGCCTTGCCATCCAGCGAACGTTCCCACGCATGATACGCAACGATCATACCTGCGAGATCACCTATGTTTTCCCCAAGTGTTTGGCGGCCGTTTACATGTAGTCCTTCAATAGGCTCATACTGGCTGAACTGTTCTGCAAAACCATCACCGAGTGTATTAAATGCTGCACGATCCTCTTCAGACCACCAAGCCTGCAGTACGCCGTCACCATCATACTTAGAGCCCTGATCATCAAAACCGTGTCCAATTTCATGACCAATGATACTACCCAGAGCACCATAGTTCAGTGCTGGGTCCGCGTTAGGGTCGAACAGTGGAGACTGGATATAACCCGCTGGAATAAAGGCTTCATTTCGGGATGGGCTGTAGAATGCATTTACAGTTTGCGGGCCGCTAAACCATTCGCGTTTGTCTACAGTTTTACCAAGGCGCGCAATGTCCTGTTCATGGTCAAACTGCCGGTAGGCCTGAATATCGCCAAATAGATTTGTTGGAGATACTGTCCATGCGCTGTAATCGCGCCAAACTTCTGGATACGCGATTTTCGCGTTCATTTTGGCAAGTTTTGTACGTGCCGCGGCTTTGGTGTCATCTGTCATCCATGTAAGATTATCAATGCGTTCGCCAAGCTCAAGACGGATGTTTTCGAACATTTCGCGCACAAGCGCTTTAGATTCTTCAGAGAAGAAACGCTCAATATAGATTTTACCAACAGCCTGGTTGAGGAAGTTGTTCACAAAGGCAATTGCTCTTTCATCCCGTGGACGCTGCGCTTTCTGGCCTCTGAGTACCGTTCCGAAAAAAGCAAATCTTTCGTCAGCAATTTCATCAGATAAATACTGTGCATTTGATGCTACAAGATGGAAGCGCAGATAATCTTTCCACAGATCTACTGTTGTAGCAGCAAAAAGCTCTGCCATCGGTGGAAATGCTTCTTTTTCCCGAACAACAATTTTATTCGTGTTTCCAACACCATAACTATCGACAGCAACCTTCCAGGGGAAACCCGGGGCATATGCAGCTAGTTCATCAATAGTGAGAGGGTTATAGGTACGGTCAGCATTGCGGCGCTCAGCGCGAGACCAGTGGTTCGAGGCAATTGCTTTTTCCAGATTGAAAACTGCTTCGGCCTTTGCGCGAGGGTCAGCGTCGCCAAGACGGGTGAAAACCTTTTCCATATAGTCGACGTAAGATGCACGCAAAGCGGTTAGGCGTTCGCTATCACGTTCATAGTAACTTTTATCAGGTAAGGCTGTTCCAGCATGACTGGCGCTGACCGTATAGTTATTAGGGTCTTTGCTATCAATGCCTACGAAAATACCAAACAATGACCGAGCACCAAGCGCTGGCGCCATCATTGCCCGAGCGATATCGTCATGGTCTGTTGCGGCTTCGATTTCGCCAAGCAGAGGTAATAGTGGTTTCATACCCGCAGCATTGATTGCCGCGATATCCATATAGGCGGCGTATAGGTCACGAATCTTTTGGCCATCGCTACCTGCCGCAACTTCTGCACTTTGGAAATCGGCAATGATTGATTTAATGCGTTCATCGTTCCGGTCGCGCATGATCTGGGAAAAACCAACGCCGCTGCGGTCACCTGGAATTTCGGTCGCTGCAAGCCAGCCACCGTTTGCAAATTGATATAAATCGTCTTGCGGGCGGGTGCTTTTATCCAGAGCAGTAAGCGGATAACCCCAAGGCTCGATAACTGGTTTAGCTGCCACCTCAACCGTTTCGGTCTTTGATGATTTTTCTGTTTGTTCCGGTGCGTCGCATGCTGCCAGCAGTGCTGTGATGGCGGTTAGCATACCCATTGTTTGGAATTTCATTTGGTCCCTCTCCCCCTGATGCAGACATAACCAATATATATCTGCGTCGATATGGTTAGTTATAGCTATAGTCAGGCATAAACCTATCACGGGTTTCAAGCAACAATACTTCAGATTAGAGGCTACAGTTCAAGGAAACTTGATTGAAAAGCGTTTGTGTATGCTTATCTGCCTTAAAAGCTTCTAAGCGGTTTACACTATTGGGCATTTTTGTTCTTATGCCTTGAACACAAGGGGAAAATATATGCTCGACAGTGAAAAGACACTTCATATCCGGTGTGGCTCAGATATTAAACAAGGCCTTGAGAAAGCCGGTTTTGTGGGAAGTTTCCTTGAGTTTTCTGATCCGCTTTGTCAGGGGCCTGTTTTGGACACTGTGGAAGATGAATTTCTGTACGCCCGTGCTGATTTCATCAAAGAGGCCTTTGGCGGTGATACTGATAGAGCACTCAAGCAACTGAAAAGCCAGTATGATGCGCTTAATGATCTGGATAAATATGAAGAGATTATCCTTTGGTTCGAGCATGACACATATGATCAATTGATCCTGGCGAAACTGCTGTCTGCGTTTACGGGGCGTGAGTTGCCGCCCGTTCACCTGATCCTGATCAGCGATTATGATGTCGAGCCACGTTTTATTGGTCTTGGGCAGTTATCACCTGAAAATTTAAAATCTGTCTGGGAGCAGCGCAAGCAGGTGCGTACTCAGCAATTTGAATATGGAAATAGAGTGTGGCAGGCGGTAATCCAGCCAAAGCCTGATGCGGTGGAAGCACTGATTGCGGAGGATGAAAGTGTTATTCCTGAAATGCGGAATGCACTGAAACGCCACCTGCAGCAGCTGCCAGACAAGATGCGACTGTTGAGTTTAACGGAAGAACTAAGTCTGAAAATCCTTCAAAAGGAAGCTTCTTCCGTTGGTACTGTATTTCGGAAATTAATGCTGGAAGAAGAGCCGCTACCATACCTGGGAGACATGATGTTCTGGTATGAGTTTCAATCGCTGATCGCTGGCGGCCTTCTTGAGGAAACAGAGCCTGCCAAAGATTGGCCTGCAAAACGGTTCAAGCTTTCTGAAAAAGGCGAGAAGCTTTTAGAGGAGGGTGCTGAAGCCGCTGGCTGGACTATTCCTCTTGAACGCTGGGTTGGTGGTATCAAGATTACGGCGGAGAGTACCCTATATTACCGAAGAGATGCTTAAAGGGTTCTAAGGATAGCTCTTACGGGGCTGCCGTCTGCTCCTTCAATTTTAAGCGGCAAGGCGATCAGCTCATAAAGACCTTCTGGCACATCGTCTAACACCAAACCTTCAAGGATTGCCATGCTTGCTTTGTCTACAGCAAAGTGAGCATCCAGTGTTTTGCTTTCCTGTGGATCAAGCGAGGGCACATCGGTGCCAATGAGCTGACAGCCTTTTTCGGCGAGTAAGGCAATTGCGTCTGGGCTGATTGCTGGAAAATCTGGTTTCCAACCGTCGTGAGGGAACTCTTTAAACAGTTTTACTAGAACACGGTCCACAGTTTTAGGGAGTGCCTGTAGATGCTCTGGTTCTACTAGGCTGTTTATTTTGTCTGACAGATCAAGAACGTAAGCTGGGCCAATATAAGGCGCTAGGTTGGTGTCCGCACAGTCCGTCCCATTATCATCAAAATGAAGCCGGGCATCGGCATGTGTGCCGGTGTGCGTTGACAGGGTTATCTCGCTCACATTCACTGGGCTTTCTGAATCGATGTTCCAGGTGCGTGTTAATGAGAATTCCCGATCTCCGGGCCAAACAGGTATGTCTGATCTTATGCGTTGGCTGATATCGTATATGCGGCTCATGGGAGAAGGTGCTCTTGAGGTTTACCTTCTTTGTCTTCTTTATCATCATCGCCGCCATCAGGTGTGATGATATCAACTGTTGTAGCTGTTACGTCTACGGCCGTTTCAACAGTTTTGGTCGCAACCTTAATTGGCAGTGTAACGACACTGCAGCTTGCCAGTATGAATACAGCAATGAATGCAAAAAGACGGTTCATAAATTTCCCTTAACCTCTATATCAACCTGTGTATCACCGAGATTTTTATCAGCAAGGCTTTTCTTTTTTACATCAGGCTTTATTTTAGCCACCAAGGCCAACAGTTTTATTAAGGTATGTCATGCTTAAAGCTCAGATTATTCCCGTAACGTCTTTCTCACAGAATTGCAGCATTATCTGGTGTGATGAAACCATGGAAGGCGCGCTCGTGGACCCGGGTGGAGATCACGAAAAACTGCTGGCACATGTTGAAAAATTGGGTGTGAAACTTACCAAGCTGCTACTTACTCACGGCCATCTGGACCACGCTGGCGGCGCAGCTGACATCAAGGAAAAGCTTAATCTGCCGATCATTGGGCCGCATAAGGAAGATAAATTCTGGCTTGATCAGATTGAAGAACATGCAGCCAATTACGGGATGGCAGGCTTGCGCTGCTGTACACCGGATCAGTGGCTTGATGACGGTGAAGAAATTCAGGTTGGCAACCAAACCCTGAAAGTTATTTTCACGCCGGGGCATACGCCGGGGCACGTGGTTTTCTATAATGAAGCCCACAAAGTTGCCTTCGTTGGCGATGTGTTGTTCCAAGGGTCGATCGGCCGCACAGATTTCCCACGTGGCGATTTGCAGACCTTGATCACAGCAATTACAACCAAGCTTTGGCCGCTTGGTAACGACGTTACATTTGTACCGGGGCATGGCCCGCTTTCAACATTTGGAGCAGAGCGACAAAGCAACCCATTTGTATCTGATCAGGCGCTTGGGCGTGCTGGTTAAGCATAGCACCCAAGCAGTTTGAAATGCTGGACCTCTCTTTTTCTTATGATATATAAGGCTTTAGAGGGGTATCAGCGATGTTTTCTATTTTTCGAAAATGGTCCATTGAATTAAGACGTAAACGCTTGCGCAGCGAACGTGATACACAGCAGTCATACCGTGTTATCGAGGAAGATAAAAAAGGTACAGGCCAAAGCTGTATGAACTGTAAGGTTCCGCTCACGGGGCCGTTTTGCCATATATGCGGGCAAAAGGATGACGACCTTCGCCGCCCTATCTGGACTTTTTTCCGTGAACTTCTTGATAATGTTTTCTCTGCTGATAGCAGGTTGATCAAAAGTATCTTCCTGATCCTTCTGGTGCCGGGGGGATTAACACGGGCATATAGTATGGGGCGAAGGGCTCGTTTTGTGCCGCCGCTTCGGCTCTACCTTTCCGTTTCGATCATGTTTTTCGCCATTCTTTGGCTGTTTGATATTCTGATCCTGGATATCAAGTTGACGGCAAAAGATGCCCCGCCTGAAACGCCCGTAGTTTCTGAAAGCTCCGAAGGAAACACGCCCGATACACCACCGCCGCCTACAGTGCAGGATGATGGGAAGAACAGATCAGCGATCGATGATCTGGTGACGGGCTTTAATAATTACGAGCCAAAAAATGAGGAAGGCGAACAAAGTAAAGCTGTACCGGCGAAAGCTGAGCCTGAGGCAGCTTCAACTAAGCCTGAAGACGAAGAAAGCCAGACGATGGTTGGTGAATTCCTTCAGGGTTTCAAGGAGGGAGTTAAGGGGCAGAGCCGCAGAGATCAGAAATTTGATGAAACTCTCAACGATATTGAAAAGCAGATAGCCGATTTGCCGGTGGAAATGTCTGATGAGGATAAAGCCAAGGTGCGGGAAGCCCTGTTGGGAGCTAAAGATCAAATTGAAGAAGCGGAAGAACGTGTTCGCGTTGCACAAGGTGAAAGCGATTTGGATATTTTTGGGGATAAGTTTCCCTATTATGTATCTGTACGCATGTTTGTGCATAAGCCGGATGAGGAATATGAAGGCATTAAGCAGGAAGATTTGGATAAATTCCTGAATAGTGATGATAATTCCGATACCGCAAAAGAGGTAGTGAGAGGGCTGGCTCGTGCACTAAAAGAACCAAGACGGTTTAATGATCTGTTTAACGAATGGCTGCCAAAGACCCTGTTTGTGATGGTACCGCTTTTCGCGCTGATCCTTCGTTTATTCCACTGGGGCAAAAAGCGGGTCTATATTCACCAGCTTGTATTCTCGCTTCATTTCCACAGCTTCCTGTTTTTGCTGTTTTCAGCCTTAATTGTGGTGGTCCCTGTTTTTGGTGGCGAATCTGGGTTTATGCTCTTCTGGTGGGGGGCCTCGCTTTATCTGATTATTTCATTGAAGGTAGGGCAGAACCAAGGCTGGTTACGCGCCTTTTTCAAAGCGGGCTTTATCTGGGTGAGTTATACCCTATTGATGATGGTGGGGCTTAGCGCAGCTATTTTTGAAGGTTTGAAAGATCTATAAAAACAGGCAGCAGCTCTAAGGAGGAGAATAGGGGAAAGCTACTGCCCGGTGTAAGATAGGATTACGCTGCTACCTCTGTGATTGTTTTCATAGCGGCTTCAATTTTTTCGTCTGCGTTTTGACCAAGCTGGTCAGCAGCCACGATCGTCACATCATAAATACCGATAAAACTCATAATGTGCTTCAGGTATGATGTTGCATAGTCATAATCCGCACCAGCAGGCGTACCGCCAGATGTAAACACGATATAGGCCTTCTTGCCTTGTTCCAGAATGCCTTCAGGGCCGTTTTCCGTATAACGAAATGTAACGCCTGCACGGCATACCAGATCAATCCATGCTTTCAGGCTTGCTGGAACGCTGAAATTATAAGCTGGAGATGAAATGACGATGGTATCAGCAGCTTTCAATTCTGAGATAAGTTCATCGGAGAAAGTCAGTCTTTCCTTCTGCTCATCTGTACGGTCTTCAGGCGGTGTGAAGTTTGCGCCAACCCAGCTTTCATCAATGAAGGGCATTGTGCCTGCCACATCTCTGCTGATTACGGTTGCTGGTGAAAGGTGATCGATTAGCTTATCTGCAAGCATACGGCTTACAGATGCCTCAGTACGGGCGCTGCTATCGATACGTAGAAGTTTAGTGTGTGTCATGATCTTTGCCTCTTAGCTTTTGTTCGCTTGAGGCAAAGATAGGTGTTTGATTTTAATCTCTGTAGAGAACTAAATCGGGAACCTGTGTTCGAATTTGTGAAACGCTACGATTTTGGTTTCAAATTTAAAGATGCGGAATTCGTACAGTAACGAAGGCCTGTGGGTTGGGGACCATCAGGGAAAACATGGCCTAAATGACTATCACATTTAGCACATGTAATTTCCGTACGGATCATACCGTGGCTTGTATCTCGTTTCTCTGTAATCGCGCCGCTTTCAATACCAGCCCAAAAGCTTGGCCAGCCAGACCCGCTATCATATTTGGTCTCGCTATCAAAAAGTGGGGCATCACATGCGGTGCAGTGGTAAATGCCATCATCCTTCGTGTTCCAGTATTTGCCAGAGAAGGGGGGCTCTGTGCCCCCGCATCTGCAAACCTGATACTCTTCAGGTGTTAGCTCTTCACGCCACTCTTCATCAGTTTTAGTTACGTCGGATGTCATTGGCGTACCTCACATGTCATACAAACTACATAACGGTTTTGCGGATCGTTGAGTGTTGTCAGGAATTCAATGCTTTCCTGAAGGCCTTCGGTTTTCTGAAGAAGCTTGGTGATGGTAGATGTTTGCCCATTACCAATGCCGTCAATACCAACCGTTGAATTCAGCATATCAAGAAGCAGTTGATCGAATGGATCGATTTTCTCCCGGTAGAAAACAACTTCATAATCATCAACGCCAGCAGCTGTCGCAGCTGCTTTAACAGCATCATCAAAACCACCAAGATGGTCAACCAGTCCGAGTTCCTTGGCTGTTTCACCAATCCACACACGGCCTTGGGCGATCTTATCTACATCTTCTTTGCTCATGTTACGACCACGAGCCACAAGGCTTAGGAATTCGTCATAACCATTTTCAATAGAACCCTGAATAAGCATTTTCGTTGTATCGTTCAAAGCACGGGTTGGGCTAAAGCCGCTTGCAAGTGGTGTTGTGCCAACGCCGTCTGAGTGAACGCCGATTTTATCCAATGTGTTTTCATAAGTTGGCAGCATGCCGAAAATACCGATTGAACCAGTAATTGTGCTCGGTGCCGCCCAGATTTCATCTGCTGTTGCCGAAATCCAGTAACCACCAGAGGCCGCAACCGGACCCATTGAGGCAATAACCTTGATACCTTGCTCTTGCGCTACCGCTAGTTCCTGACGAATAAGCTCGGAAGCAAACGCAGAACCGCCGGGGCTGTCTACACGAAGAACGATAGCTTTCGTATTGCTGTTTTCACGGGCAGTACGGATGTAATCAACAATCGTTTCTGCTGCTGCAACTTGTACAGGGCCTTCGCCCATAACGATGTTGCCTTGAGCGGTAATCACAGCGATTTTGTTTTTAGAGGTTTCTCTCATGCCTTGAGTGGCAGAAAGATAGCTACGGTAATGGATCTGGTTAAAGCTGGAACCATTATCATTATAGCCAAACTCTTCAGCCAGCGCATCACGCCATGTGATGCGTGCAGCGAGTTCATCAACAAGGTTTTGCTGTTTTGCGTATTCACCAAAGTTACCATTTACAGCAGCAAAATCTGTTGCAAGGTTTTCAAAACTTGCCTGAATAGCACCAGCTTCCATGTTGCGAGCATTTTCAACTGAAGATGTATATTGGTTCCAAAGACCACCAAGGAACGCGAGGTTAGCTTCTTTAGCAGCAGGTGACATATCATCACGGATAAATGGTTCAACTGCCGCTTTATATGTACCCACACGGAATACATTCACTGTAGCACCAATTTTATCAAGCATGCTCTTGAAGTATATTGGGTAAGAACCGTAGCCAGAGAGCAGCACACTGCCTGCTGGATTCAGGTAAACTTTATCAGCTTGAGCGGCAAGTAAGTAGGCCGATTGGCTGTAAGCGGTGGAAATAGCATAAACTTTCTTGCCGCTTTCTTTGAAATCACCAATAGCGCCAGCAATTGTATGTAAGTGGCTTGGGCCAGCACCCCAAAGTGAATCAGTTAATATTGCAAGAGCGGCAATACGGTCATCGCTTTTGGCACGTTTTAGCGCTGTTGTAATATCGTGGATACTTACCTGTGGCGGTTGGTTGTTGTATTGTGGAAGTGCTGCGGCAAATGGGTCTGGTAGTGCAGTTTGCTCTACAATAACACCACTTGGTGCAAGTACCAGAACAGCACCGTCAGGGACGTTAGGGAGTTTTTCTGGCTGGTTCACTCCAATTGCTACAGCAAGAATAATTAATACAAACAGGCCTACAGCAAGTGAGCCCAGCCCCTGAATAAATTTACCAATAGATTTAATTAGCGCCCAAATGCCTTTCATGGCAGGTTGCTCCACTCTTGAAATTTCAAATTTAGTTACTTCTTTATATAAGGGTGCGCGTGATTAAATGTAAGGTCAAGCGCTTCAACAATAATTTGAAGATTACGCCAGCATGAGGGGAAAATTATGAGCATGCATGTTCCAGAAGTTCGGGTTTCACGCCACGCCAGGAATACGAGTGTTTCCGATGACATTGATTTTGAAATCAAAGGCTCGGAAATGCAGTTTGTAGAAATTGAACTTGATCCGGGCGAATCCGCAATCGCGGAAGCAGGGGCAATGATGTTCAAGGACCAATATATTGGCATGAGCGCTGTGTTTGGTGATGGCTCTGGCCAGGAAGGTGGCTTTATGGGCAAGCTTCTTGGTGCAGGTAAGCGCCTCCTTACCGGAGAAAGCCTGTTTACCACTGTATTCACTCATGAAGGTGCTGGGAAAGCACGTGTGGCATTTGCTTCTCCGTATCCAGGTAGTATTCTTCCTATTAAACTCGATGAATATGGTGGACGCTTAATTTGCCAAAAAGATGCGTTTCTTGCTGCTGCACGTGGTGTTCAAGTAGGTATCCATTTCCAGCAAAAAATTATGACGGGCCTGTTTGGCGGTGAAGGTTTCATTATGCAGCGTCTCGATGGCGATGGTTGGGCGTTTGTGCATGTGGGTGGCACTGTTATTGAACGCGAGTTGAAGCCGGGTGAAGTTCTGCATGTTGATACTGGTTGCCTTGCGGCTATGACAGCGGACGTAGATATGGATATTGAGCGCGTAGGCGGTATTAAATCCATGATCTTTGGTGGTGAAGGGGTGTTCTTCGCGCGTCTTCAGGGGCCGGGAAAAGTTTGGTTGCAGAGTTTGCCATTTAGTCGTCTCGCTGGTCGTATCTGGGCGTCAGCGCCGCAAATGGGTGGGCAGGACCGTGGTGAGGGCTCACTTCTTGGCGGTATTGGTAACATTCTTGATGGCGATAACCGTTTTTAGTTTCACTGGACAGCCGAAAAGCAAAAGCTATATGAAAAGAGCAGGGGCATAAGCCCCTGTTTTTTATTGGGAAGATAGGCATGTATAACGAAAAGAATAAAGAGCTTGAGGCCGCAGGGTATCATATTTGGGGAGACACAGACCCTTATGAAAATATGCTTGGTCCATTCTTTATGAAAGAAAAAGAAGACGGTACCCATAAATCTGCTTATTGGACCAGCCCTTGCCATGCCAACAGCGGTGGTGCGCTCCATGGCGGTTTTCTTATGAGCTTTGCGGATTTTGCACTGTTCGCTATCGCCAAGAAAGATTTGACTGAGGCAGGCGGTGTTACCGTTGGTTTTAACAGTGAATTTATATCAGCAGGTAAGCCGGGAGCTCTTGTCGAAGCTGATGGTGAGATACTTAGAGCAGCAAAATCTCTCATTTTTGTGCGCGGTATGATCACTTCAGATGGGGAGCCGATCATGTCTTTCAGCGGTGTTCTGAAAAAACTGAGAAACTAGGTAAAGAGGCGCTCAATCGAGCGCCTTGTTTGTTTTCTGAATGGTTTAGAAGCCGAGATTTTTGCTGTTACTCGTGAAATGGGTAATGCCTTCACCAATGTTACCAGTTTCTGCATCAGTGAGCCTGATTTTGAAGGTATGCTGGCCTGCCGCCATCTGTGGTTTTTCAAACTGAGCAATGATCATGGGCATGTAGCAACCATTTTCGATGGAAATATCATCTGGAGCACCACTGCAATTGGCAACCTTTTCATAGGTCCAGTTATAGTTCACTAGCTTTAAAGGGGTATCATCGATGGACCCTGCAATTGAATGCATATCAACCGCCGGCGTAATATCCATTACAGCAATTGTTTTGCCGTTTAACTCCAGGTTTCTATAAACAGGTTTCTTGAGAGACATAGGCCGGAAAGAACCAAAGATGGAGTTCGACCCACCGTTTGATGCCCATGTGGACAGGCTGTAAACCTCAAGTGTGTCAAAGGCAGCATCAAGCGTTTGGTTTTTGGTGAAATTGAGGTTCCATCCCCAGAACTCAAGAGCTGTTTTGCCGTATTCTTCTTCATCACATACATAGAAGCTATTATAGTGTCCTGCCTTTATTTCTGCTGAGTAGCGGCCGTTTTTGTCGCACTGAACGTGAACGCTATCATCTGTAATCCATGCTTCCTTATTGAAAAAGACATCGCATTTGGAAACCGGCTGCCCTTCTTTATCTGTGATGGTGCCTGAAATGGTGATTGTGTCTGCTGAAACGGCATTGGACGCTACTGTTGCGATAGCGAATATGCTGCCGATAATTAAATTTTTCATTGATGGTATCCCCCGCTGGTTTGTTGTTTCACGAATTGTTGGTTATTGTTGATCCGTGACCTGCTTATTCATAGGTATGGTGAAGGCAGAAAAAATGAATAGTTCATTAGTTTAGGTATTTGATTTGAATAGACTTCTAGAAGCTTCTTCTGATCCACTTGTTGTGTTTTTGGCGTTTGTTTTAAGCACGTCCATTGCCCATTATTTCTGGGTGTTTAAGCGACCACTATCGCTTAAGAAATGGCGACTTGTAGATTATATGTGGCTGTCTCTTGCCGCGATTTCGATCTACGGCTTTGTGGAAGAGGCGCGTTTTTTCCAGTCTCAAATGGCGCAGGAAACATCACGCATGACCTCAGAGCGCACTCAGAGTGCGCTGGAAAACTGGTTTGAGGTTTATAACGAATATGCTTGTGGTGAAGGAGCAGGGCATGGAGGGGATGTACAGTTCTGCCGCTGGACAAAGGTAAAAATCTCAGCCCTCGATCTTATTAATGAAAACGAGGACTTCCCCGTTGATATCCCGGCAAATTTCCTTCTGGGGCTGGATGAGGTAGCAGCAGGTATTAGCGCTCAGGAGCGTGAAGATGTGGCGGAGTATCTATCAGCTTACAGGCTTGAACGGGAACATTATCTGGAAGCCAGTAAGAATGTACGGCGTTCAGAGATTTCAGCTCTTATTGTTGCGCTTGCGCCGTTGTTGTTTGCTCTGGCGATTGGTATAAAGTTCGCCAAGGTGACAGGGGAGTACCGTTTGACCAAGCGCTGATGTCAGCTTTCAGCGATTTTGATCATTTTATCAATATTGGTAAATTTACGCCGAGGGGCATTGCCCTCGGTTGCTTCTTGTTCAGCGGTCTCTATTTTTTTCCAATTGGCAAACGAAACGGTATGCAAGTCTCTTGTTTGGACAAGCACATCAAGACCCTGCCTACCAGCTTTGCCAGATGGTGTGATTTCGCTGAGAATTTTATCAGCTATGCCAACGCCGTCAGGCCTGTTTGTGCCAATGGTCCCTGTCGGGCCACGCCTTGCCCATCCAACACAGTAGAGATTGCCGCTTATATGACCATCACTGCTAACATAAACGCCTGATCGAGTGTCATACGGTATTCCTTCTATAGGCGAGGCTTTATAACCTATGCAGGACACAAGAAGACCGCATTTGAGTTCCGCGGTATGCCCGGTACCTTCCACGCCGTTTGGCATCAGTTTTGTTTTTTCCAGTAGAATGTTGGTGAGGCTTTGATCCCCCTCAATTGCTACAGGGCGCTGGAAGAAGGAAAGGTGTAATCTGATTTTATCTTTTTCTGGTTTGTTGGCTGCTATGTCGCGCAGGATTGCTAAGTTCTTTTTTTGGACCACGGTCAGATCAGTATTTTCTTCGAAAGCTTCAAGAAGTGCGGGATCAAATAAAGGGGTACAATTTTCCAGCTTATTAAGTTCGCCGAGCTCTTTGGGGGTGAAAGCAGCTTCGACCGGGCCTCTGCGCCCGATGATGTAGATATCTTTCAAGATAGATGTATGGATTTCAGAAGCTGCATAAGGTGCAAGATCAGTTTCTGCCATTTCTTGAGCGGTTTTTGCGAGGATGCGCGCCACATCAATTGCAACATTGCCATTGCCGATGATGACTGCGGTTGGTGTTTTCAGATTAGGGTTTAGGTCTCTGTAATCAGGGTGGCTGTTATACCAGCCAACAAAGGATCCCGAGCCGTACACCCCTTGCAGGTGTTCACCTTCAAGACCAAGCGCCCGATCCTTAGGTGCACCAGTCGCCAGAATAACTACATCATAAAGCTGTTGTAGTTCTTCCATTGAAACATCCCGGCCCAGTTCAAGATTACCAATGAAATGGACATTATCTTTTTCGTTGGTGGCGGCGTACCGAAGGGCAACATTTTTGATAGATTGATGATCTGGGGCTACGCCAGCCCGGATCAACCCATATGGTGTGGGCAGACGATCAATGATGTCTACGTGCACATTGTCATGCTTAGCGGCAAATGCTTCCGCTGTATAATAACCGGCTGGCCCTGCGCCAATAATCGCAACATACAGAGTGCCTGATCCATTCAGTATCATGGTGCTCTCCAGGATTGCATAAGTAGAATGCCATAAACGAAAGAAATTGAAAAGCCACAGGGTGTGCTATTAATGCAACGGATGTTGAAACTTTGGTCAGGAACGTAGTTTTATTACGTTACGGTTCCTTGATTTATAATAATATTACATTATTTTCCTGCTGTAGGAAATTAATATACAAATAATAATTACCTCGTAGTAAAAAATACTATTAAAAGAGTAAAGTGGAGGAAAACTTTCCATGGTTAAGCAGAAAGTTAACGGCTATAGCGCACTGCTCGCTGGTGCATCGCTCGTATCTATAGCAATGACAGCAGCGCCTGCAGCTTTGGCGCAGGATGGTCCAGCAGTAAGCGATATTGAAGAAGTAGTAGTTACGGGTACACGCCGTAAAGACCGCACTATCGCAGATAGCAGTGTGCCAATTGATGTATTGAATGCGCAAGCGCTTACAGCAACTGGTCTAACAGAAACAAACCAAATTCTGGCAAATTTGCTGCCGAGCTTTAACTTTCCGCAGCCAGCTGTAACAGATGGCACAGACCATGTGCGTCCTGCTCAGCTTCGTGGTCTGGCGCCAGACCATACTCTTGTTCTTGTGAACGGTAAACGCCGTCATACAAGTGCACTTCTGAACCTTAATGGTTCTGTTGGACGTGGTTCTTCTGCGGTTGATTTGAACGCTATTCCGGCTAATGCGATCAAGCGTATTGAAGTACTGCGTGATGGTGCTGCAGCCCAGTATGGCTCTGATGCGATTGCAGGTGTAATCAACGTTGTACTTAAAGACGCTAACGAAGGCGGCATTATGTCTGCGACATACGGCGCGAATGTTACAACTCTTGACGGTGTACCGCAGCTTGAAGATGTATCTGTTGATGCAGACGGTAACCTTCAGTTCACAACTGGCGATGACCGCACGCGTACAGACGGCGAAACGCTAACACTACGTGGTAATATTGGTTTTGGTCTTGGCGAGGAAGGTTTCTTCAACGTTTCTGTTGAATACCGTGATCGTAACGCAACTAACCGTTCTGATTTTGATGACCGTGAAGCGTATGACCGCATCGACGGAAACCTTGATCCACGTGAACTAACATACGATCGTTACAACACACGTTTTGGTAATGCCAACGTTGAAGATGTGAATATCTTCTATAACGCAGCAGTGCCTCTAGGTGAGCACGAAGTATATAGCTTTGGTAGCTACAGCAAGCGTACGGGTGATAGCGCGGGCTTTAACCGTTTGCCGGGTAACAGCCGTAACGTACCTGAAATTTACCCAGATGGCTTCCTGCCGCTTATCACATCAGATATCGATGATTTCTCTATTGCTGCTGGTGTTCGCGGTCAGATTTCCGAGTGGGATTATGATGTATCTGCTGTGTACGGTGAAGATGATTTCAACTTCGGCGTAGCCAACTCTCTTAACACATCACTTGGTCCGGTTAGCCCAACTGAATTTGATGCGGGTCACCTGATCAACGCCCAGTTTACACTGAATGCTGATTTCAGCCGTTTGGTGGATGTAGACTTCCTGGCAAACCCTGTAAACGTTGCGTTCGGTGCTGAGTTCCGCAATGAAAATTATAAAATTGAAGCTGGTGAAGTAGCTTCCTTTATTCAGGGTACATTCCCGGGTGCTGCTGGTTCACAGGTATTTCCAGGTTTTGGTCCTGCGTCAGAAGTTGATAATGGCCGTGACAGTATTGGCCTTTACCTAGAGTTTGATACAGACCTGACAGACCGCTGGAATGTTGCAGTAGCAGGCCGTTTTGAAGATTATTCTGATTTCGGTTCTACCTTTAACTGGAAAGTGGCAACACGTTACTCAATTACTGAAACATTCGCACTTCGCGGTTCTGTTTCTACTGGTTTCCGTGCGCCGTCTCTTGCACAGCAGAACTTCACATCTATCGCAACTGTGTTCGTAGATGGTGAGCCGACAGAAACTGGTACATTCCGTCCATCAAGTGATGTAGCGCAAGCGCTTGGCTCTCCTGGTCTTGAAGAAGAAACATCTTTCAGCTTCAGCGGTGGTTTCTCATGGACACCAACAAATGGCCTGAGCCTGACTGTTGACTATTACAACATTAAAATTGAAGATCGTATTGTACTGTCATCTAACCTATCAGGCGATGGTGTGGAGGCGCTTCTTGCCGGCACAGGCGCTAACCGTGCCCGCTTCTTCCTGAACGGTATCGATAGCCGTACACAGGGTGTTGATGTTGTAGCAAACTATTCGTTTGATTTCGGCGATAGTGGCCGCCTTGATTTGAATGCTGGCTTTAACTACAGCGACAACAAGGTAACAGACGTGATCGACCCACCTGCGGTTCTGCAGGAGATTGGTATCGAACAGTCTAACCTCTTTGATGCGAACGAATTCCGCCGCTTTGAGCTAGGTAGCCCAGAAACGAAGCTGAACCTCGGCGCAACATACTTCTGGAACAAGCTAACACTAACGGCGCGTGCAACTCGCTACGGCGAAGTGGTTGAGCCAAGCAATAACCCTGATCGTGAAGAGGTGCTGGATTCAGCGTGGATCACTGATCTGGATATCAGATATGATGTGACAGAAAGCGTTGCGGTTTCTATTGGTGCAAACAACCTGTTTGATGTGTACCCTGAAGCGACACGCAACAACGTTGCTGATGTAACACGTTTCTCTCGTATCTTCCCATATTCTGGCTTCTCGCCATACGGCTTTAACGGCCGTTACCTATACGGTAAGATCAGCGTAACATTCTAATTCGCTGAGAGTGTTTAGAATTAGAGCCGGGCAGGGAAACTTGCCCGGTTTTTTTTATTTGACAAATAGATATGTTATAAAATAACAATTAATCTTTGGTTTAAAAACATAACTGGGGGTTTTATGTGGAAAATTATTATAGCTGTATCTTTATCCGTATCTGTATCGGGGGCGATTGATCCTTCAGAGTTAATGAAAAGATATAGCCGCTTCAATACGGTGAAAAACCACGGTGCTCTTTTCCTGAAGGCGGCAGAGGCACCAGAGGAAACAGGTTTTCTGAACTCTTTGGCACAGTGGGCCTATTTGGATGCAGGTCGTATAGATTTAGCGACGAAGATGAAGGTTCGTTCTGCTGGAAGAAGGATTGGAAACTGTACTGTACCCAGCGATTTCGAGCAGGTTGAAAACCCTTTAAACCAGATACTGATAGACGCGGGTGGTGCTCGGGTGTTGGCCTTTAATGAAAGTCATACGTCGCTTGAGCAGAGATTGTTTTTATATCAAAACTTGGACGAATTTTGGGAAGCTGGCTACCGTCATATAGGCTATGAAGCGCTATCTTGGGATTTCGATTTCAACCTACCTTTAGATAAAAACAAAAAAGCGCAAGGTTATATTTCAGAGCCTCTTATGGCTGGTTCGATCAGAAAAGCGCAAAGGCTTGGTTTTAAGCTGTTTGCCTATGAATCTAATAGTAAAGCTCCAGAAACGGATGACTGGAAGGTTAAAACTGATTTTAGAGAAACAGAACAGGCGCAAAATGTCGCTGCATATATCGAAACTATTCCTAACGAAGAAAAAATAATCCTCTGGGCTGGTTGGCAGCATATTTCCAAGAAATGGGATGCTAAAGATTTTTTTGCAGAAGCTTGGATGGCTGCTCGCCTTGAAACTACCCATGGAGTGCCTGTCTATTCAGTGGATTTAACAGGCTGTAACTATGCTTCAAGTTCACCATCAGCCGATATTTTAGGATTTAAACAGGGAAGCTCTTGGAAGGTTGAACATGATAGATATGATGTTGATGCTCAACTTCGGTTACCTGCTGTTGAGGCTGATCTAATACATACTGGGCAGTACCGGCAAGCGTTAGGGCAGGAAACGTATCTTTCCCAAGCAGCAAGGCAACAATCTGATTTGATGCTTGTACAGGCCTTTAAGCTAGAACAGGCAGAATCGTCAGTACCTTATGACAGTGTTTTTATGTTTGAAGGTGAAAATCTGCCGCTGTACCTGCCAAAAGGGCGTTTTAATATTTTTATATACGCTGAAGATGGCACCAAGCTTGATGTTGAAAATATTGAAGTAAAATAAGGGTTTATTAGTTGCTTAGTTACTTCGAGCCTCTTTATTCAAGGGCAACGAGAAAAAAGTAAGATTCAATCCTTGAAAGCCAGCCTCCAGAAACTTAAATAGTTCTGCACGTTAGCACTCCAATTAAGTGAGTGCTAACAACAGAATTTAAAGGTTTATCAATTAGGAGACAAACCATGGCTCTTCGTCCGCTCCATGACCGTGTATTGGTCAAGCGTCTTGAAAGCGAAGCTAAAACTGCTGGCGGCATTATTCTGCCTGATACAGCACAAGAAAAGCCTTCTGAAGGTGAAGTTATTGCAGCTGGCGCTGGTACAAAAGCTGAAGACGGCAAGGTAACACCACTAGACGTTAAAGCTGGCGACAAAATCCTTTTCGGCAAATGGTCTGGCACAGAAGTTAAAGTTGACGGCCAAGATCTGCTGATCATGAAAGAATCTGACATTATGGGCATCATCGAGTAATCACTCGGTCCCCCATTATAGTCCTTATTTGAATTTACTTTATATTTAGGAGGCCTCCATGGCTGCTAAAGACGTAAAACTCGGTGGTGAAGCGCGCGCCAAAATCCTTGCAGGTGTTGATACACTTGCAAACGCTGTAAAAGTTACACTTGGCCCTAAAGGTCGTAACGTTGTTCTTGATAAATCTTTCGGTGCACCACGCATCACGAAGGATGGCGTATCTGTAGCGAAAGAAATCGAACTTGCTGACAAGTTTGAAAACATGGGCGCACAGATGGTTAAAGAAGTTGCTTCTCGCACAAACGATGTGGCGGGTGACGGTACAACAACTGCAACTGTTCTTGCTCAGGCTATCGTACGCGAAGGCATGAAATCTGTTGCGGCTGGCATGAACCCAATGGATCTTAAGCGTGGTATTGACCTTGCGACTGCTAAAGTTGTTGAAGGCCTTAAAGCACGTACAAAGACAATCACAACAACTGAAGAAATCGAGCAGGTTGGTACTATCTCTGCAAACGGTGAAGCTCAGGTTGGCGTTGATATCGCTGCTGCTATGGAAAAAGTTGGCAAAGAAGGCGTTATCACAGTTGAAGAAGCTAAAGGCCTTGAGAGCGAGCTTGACGTTGTTGAAGGTATGCAGTTTGACCGCGGTTACCTATCTCCGTACTTCATCACAAACGCTGAGAAGATGACTGTAGATATGGAAACTCCGCTTATTCTTCTTCACGAGAAAAAGCTCTCCAATCTTCAGCCAATGCTGCCACTTCTAGAAGCTGTAGTTCAGTCTGGTAAGCCACTTCTTATCATCGCTGAAGATATCGAAGGTGAAGCGCTTGCAACACTTGTTGTGAACAAGCTTCGCGGTGGTCTGAAGATCGCTGCTGTTAAAGCACCTGGTTTCGGTGATCGCCGTAAAGCAATGCTTGAAGATATCGCTATCCTAACTGGCGGTCAGGTTGTTTCTGAAGATCTTGGCATTAAGCTTGAGAACGTGACACTTGATATGCTTGGTACTGCTAAGCGTGTGAACATCACGAAAGAAGACACAACTATCGTAGACGGCGTTGGCGCTGATGACGATATCAAAGCACGTTGCGAGCAAATCAAAGCGCAAATCGAAGTAACTACTTCTGATTACGACAAAGAAAAGCTTCAAGAGCGTCTTGCTAAGCTTTCTGGCGGTGTAGCTGTAATTAAAGTTGGCGGTGCTACTGAAGTTGAAGTGAAAGAGCGTAAAGACCGTGTTGATGATGCGCTTCACGCTACACGTGCTGCTGTTGAAGAAGGTGTTATCGCTGGTGGTGGTACTGGTCTTCTTTACTCTGTGAAAACACTTGAGGGTGTTGAAGGCGCGAACGATGACCAGAACAAAGGTATCGACATTATCCGCCGTGCGCTTCAGGCTCCTGTTCGTCAGATTGCTGAAAACGCTGGTGTTGACGGTGCAGTTGTTTCCGGCAAGCTTCTTGAGCAAGACGATGTAAACTACGGTTTCGACGCTCAGAACGAAGAGTACACAGACCTTGTTGCTAAAGGTATTATCGACCCAACTAAAGTTGTTCGTACTGCTCTGCAGGACGCGGCATCTGTTGCTGGTCTGATGATCACTACTGAAGCTATGGTTGCTGATCTTCCAGAAGATAAAGCGGCTGGCGCACCTGCAATGCCTGACATGGGCGGCATGGGCGGTATGGGCGGCATGGGCTTCTAAGCCACGCTTCCATATAGCGACTGCATTTATGCAAACAGAACCCTCGGGCAGTGATGCTCGGGGGTTTTTGTTTTTCTGTGAAATACGACGAAGGTTTATTGTGTTTGCAGGGCTAATCTGTAGGATACAGGCAAACAAAATGACATCGGGGGATGAACGTTGAAATCCAGATTTATGAAAACAACTTCAGTACTAACTTTTGCGGCGGCCTTAAGCTTATCGGCTCAAGCCGGTGAAAAGGCGGAGTTCAGTAAAGAAAACGCTGTTGAAGTGATTAAAACGCTATCTGCGGATGATATGCAGGGCCGGGGGACGGGCACCGAAGGAAACGCGAAGGCACGTGCCTATCTGGTGGACAAACTCAAAGCCATGAAGCTGGAGCCACTGGGCGGTACTTATGAATATCCTTTTGATTTCACGGTAAAGCGCCGAAATGGTGATGAACTTTCCCTGAGTGCTGTCAACCTGCTGTTTCGAATTAAGGGAAGCGATAGTGGGGGTAAGTCTATTGTGATTTCTGCCCATTATGATCATGTGGGTGTTCGCGGTGGTGAAATATTTAATGGCGCAGATGATAATGCCTCTGGTGTTGCAGGCCTGTTGGCGGCAGCGGAGCATTTCCAGAAGCACGCACCAAAGCATGACGTGATTTTTGCTCTTTTTGATGCAGAGGAAGTTGGCCTTCAGGGCGCACGGGCTTTTGTGAAGGAAATTCCGGAAGCCGCCGGTGACGTGGCTTTTAATATCAACTTTGATATGCTCAGCCGCAGCGATAAAAACGAGCTTTATGCTGCAGGCGCTTATCACACCGCTGCGTTGAAGCCTGTGATTGAAAAAGTTGCTGCGAATGCACCAGTAAAGCTGTTGATGGGGCATGATGATCCTAAATTGGGTTCCAATGATTGGACGCTTCAATCAGACCATGGTCCATTCCACAGGGAAGGTATCCCGTTTCTCTATTTCGGCGTTGAAGATCACCCGCATTACCACCGTCCGTCAGACGATTTTGAAACGGTTCCTATAGATTTCTTCATGCGGTCCATTGAAACCGTAGTGATGGCGGCTGAAGCCATTGATGACGATCTAGGCCAGATTACAAAATAAGATAAATAGAAAAAAACGCTGAACCATATGGGTTTGGCGTTTTTTCGTAATAAACCATCTATACTCTCTATGATGCCGGTGAATTTGATATTGTCATAAAAGTGTAATATTGTGGCGAATATGCAGTTTACGAGTATCCAGAAATTATTGTGTTCTTTTGTAGTTATAGGGACAGTTGCTTTGCCTGTTGCGGCAAATGACACAGATGAACCTACCTATAACTTACAGCTTCGTTCTATTACCGATTTCACTCACTTCAACACTTCCGATTTAGGTAGATCTGAAGAGGATTTTGATTTCCGATCAGTTCGGGCAACCTTGAATGGGAGGTTGACTTCAGGCTTTGAATTTAAACTCAGCACCGAATTTGCGGGTGATGGCATAACGTTTGAAGATGCTTTTCTAAAGTATCAACTATCAGACGCTTTTTCATTAACGGTAGGACGACACCGTGTACCTGTTTCGCTCGAAGAACAAACATCCATCATGGATATCAGCTTTGCTGAACGAGCAGCATTTACCGATGCGTTTAACCTGGGGCGTGCGATCGGTGTATCTGCCGCGTATCACCAAAGCGGTTTTACGTTTACATCCGGTATTTACGGTGAAGAAAGAGATATTGATTTCTCTCCTGAAGTTTGGTCATACGCAGCGCGTTCAACCTTCGGACAAAATAGAGGAAATACCAGTTGGCTGGTTGGCGCAGCGTTCTGGGATAAATCCTATGATGATGCGGTAAACCGTAGTTATCGAGGACAATTAAATGCAAATGCTGTTTCGCCCATAATCAGCGCAGGTTTATTGGTAACGGATGAAGAGTATCTAGGTTTTGAAGGCGCGGTTCAGTTTGAACGCTTTCATCTGGCTGCTGAATATGGTGTGCAGCGATCAACGCTAGATAACCAACAGCCTGCCGCTAAGTTTGGTGGCGGTTACGCAGAAATTGGGTATTTCCTGACAGACCATGCACGCAGCGTTGATATCAAGGCCGGTAAGTGGACAAGTTATCAGGACCTGAACCATAGTGATTTGGCGGTGCAACTGGTTGCTAGAGCGGATTTCCTCAGCCTAAATGATGATGCGTTTCGTTTTGGCAATCAGGAAGCTTATCTCTTTGGCGCCAATCTTTACCTAAACCGCCATATACGTTTCTTATTGAATATAGCATTTCAGGAGTTTCAAACCGTCGATGCAGCCAGTGTTGATGCTCATACGATTACAACGCGCCTGCAATTGGTGTGGTAATCTTAAAAATCAGAAAAACTTGCTGGTATTTTTTCTATTACAGTTTTATGGTCCGGCCAGTTTGAACATAAAAGCGTAATACTCCTTATGGTAAAGAGCACCCATATCAACCGGATTAACCGGCTCCGACGACGATAAGATACTGAATCTTATAACGTTTGTTGTGTTTGGCGCGTGCGCCGCGATATGGGAAATTGCTGATGATCACCATTGATCAGGAACAGCCGTTTGACAGCAACCAGATTGATATTCTGCTGGATACGGTTTTTGGAGATGAGAGATTCTCCAAATCTTCACATGCTCTTAGAGTAGATAATCCAATTCTTTTGAATTTGTCTCTTGTTGCCCGAGATGGTGACAAGGTTGTGGGAACTGTTCGATTTTGCGCGGCTCATATCCACGACATGCTTCTTGGCAAAAATGCGAATGCTGTATTCCTTGGGCCTCTTGCTATCCACCCGGAATATCAGGGTAGTGGTCTTGGTTCCAAGATTATGAGAACCGCGATGGCTGGCGTGAAAGCCGCTGGTCATAAGCGGGTTTTGCTTGTTGGCGACGCTGCTTATTACCAGCGTTTTGGGTTTGAAAGCGTGCTTCCGAGTTTTATCACTCTTCCGACAGGGAAAGAACGGCGGCTTTTGATTGCAAAGCCAGCGACTGTTAGGGCGCTGCCCGCTGTTGGTAAAGTTCTGCCGGGATTTGCGCCACTTGAAGCCAGTTCCAGTGAACCACGTTTTGGTGAACTGGCACCCGCTGCGTAAGAAATATTTCCATCCTGAAATTTCGCGCCATATAGTGAGGTAAAGGAGCGTTCATTATATGGCCAAAAACAAACAACATGCGTCTTTTTCCCTTGAAGGGCTGTTAAAGCAGGTTGAAGGGCAAAAATACCCGCCAGTTGATAAATGGAACCCGGATTTTTGTGGTGATATTGATATGCGTATCGCCAGTGATGGAACTTGGTTTTATATGGGTACGCCTATTACCCGTAGCCGTATGGTGAAACTGTTTTCTTCAGTGCTTCGTAAGGATAGTGACGGAAAAACCTATTTGGTTACGCCGGTTGAGAAGATTGGTATTACGGTTGATGACGCGCATTTTACGGTCATACGTGTTGATGTGGAAGATGATACGCTCGTTTTCACTACGAATGTGGGGGATAAGGTCGCGGTGGATGCAGAACATCCTATTTCTGTTCATATCGATGAAACCACAGAGGAGCCAAGGCCTTATGTTCGGGTTCGAGGTAATTTGGATGCACTTGTCGCGAGATCTGTTTTTTATGAATTGGTTGAAATGGCAAACGAAGTAAAAAACGGTGCAAAAACTGAACTTATGGTATCGTCAGCAGGGTGTGAATTCAGTCTTGGTCAGTGGAGTGCTGAGTAGATGCAAAACTGGTTAGCGGAAGCGCTTAAGGCGGATAACCCTGCCGCGCGCGGTAATCGCAGTGATTATGACCTTAACAGCCATATCAAGCTTAAAGAACTGGTTAATGTTGTGCCGAGGCCAGCGGCGGTACTTGTGCCTATTATTGATCATACCAATGGGCCAACCATTCTTCTCACCAAAAGATCTGAAACACTTACCAAGCATGCGGGGCAAGTAAGTTTCCCCGGTGGCCGTGTGGATGATACGGATGCTGATGAAGTGGCGGCAGCGCTTAGGGAAACAGAAGAAGAGGTGGGCCTTAATCGTTCCTATGTGAATGTTTCCGGCTTCCTTGATACTTATAGAACGGGCACAGGGTTTGAGATAACCCCTGTAGTTGGCTTGGTGAAGCCCGGTTTTGATCTTGTCCTGGAAGAAGGCGAGGTAACCGATGTTTTCGAGGTGCCGCTTTCTTTCATTCTTGATAGGGATAATCACAAACGAGAATCAGCAGTTTGGCAAGGTATCGAAAGGCACTATTATCATTTGCCTTATAATGGGTATAAGATATGGGGCGCTACAGCTGCCATGCTGGTGAATTTGTGCGATGTGCTTGAAACAACAAAACGGGGGTAACAATGGCAATTTTTATTCGAATTCTACTTCTTTTGCTCCCTGTTGTACTGGTTCTCTTGTGGGTGCGTTGGCGCATCAAAAAGAATAGCGAAGAAGGCCTTTCAGATAAGGATGCAAAGCAACTCCGTATCGGGTTGATCTCGGTTATTATTGGTTTGGTTGTAGCGGGTATTGGCCTTCGCTTTACTGATGATAGCGGTGATGTTGATAAGGTTTATGTACCTGCCTATATGGAAAATGGTAAATTAGTGCCAGGTGGCTTTCTGCCTGCTGATCACCCCGAGGCGATCAAGCATCTCGAACGTACGAAAAAGAAAAAAGATGACACAGGCGATACATCTGAAGGCTGACTGGCTTTGTTCGCAGGGTGTTGAGCGTGTCGTTGAAGCGCTGGGAACAGAGGCAATTAAATTTGTGGGCGGCGCTGTTCGGGATACGCTCGCCGGGCGCCATGTATCTGATATTGATGCAGCCACAACCCATAAGCCTGAAATCACGATGGCTCTGCTTGAGGAAGCAGGCATCAAGGTTATTCCAACAGGGCTTAAGCACGGTACTGTCACGGCTGTTTCTTCAGGAACACATATTGAAATCACCACGTTACGGGTGGATGTGGAAACGGACGGTAGGCACGCAGAAGTAGCCTTCACGGAAAGCTGGCTTGAGGATGCCAAACGCAGAGACTTCACCATTAACTCTCTATATTGTGCGCCAGACGGTGAACTGTTTGACCCTTTTGGCGGGATAGAAGATTTAAAGATAGGCCGGGTACGCTTTATTGGCGACGCTGAAGAGCGGATCAAAGAGGATGCGCTCAGGATTATGCGTTTCTTCCGTTTTACTGCGCGGTACGGGCAGGGTGAGCCCGATAAAGCGGGCATGAAAGCATGTACCTCACTCCGTTATCTGCTGGATGCTCTTTCTATTGAGCGTATCCGTGATGAACTTATGAAAATGATGGCACTGCCAAACTTTATGCAGCCTGTGTTTTCAATGTGGAAAGCCGGGGTTTTGCAGCAAATTTATGGTGAATCTTTTCGTGGCAGTAGCGTTGAGTTGCTATCAATGTGTGAAGCAAGCTCGGGCTTAGCTGCTGATGCGTTGGCACGTTTCTACGCGATTGGTTCATCTGTATTTTCTGCTCAGAAGCTTGCAAAGGAATTCAAGCTTTCCAATGAACAACGGAAACAATTGATTGGGCTTGAAATCGCTGGAGAAAGTGAAGCTTCGTTCGAGCAGTTACTATATGAACTTGGGCCATGGGTTATGGAACAGCATATCATCTGTTCAGGTAGTAAAGATTATGCAAGAGAACTGGAGATATGCCGGAATTGGGTTCAGCCCGTATTTCCTTTGCACGGGAAGGATTTGCTGGATCGAGGTTTTCAGGCTGGGCCAGACCTTGGAAGGCGAATGAAAGAGCTTGAACAGATATGGATCGATAGTGGGTTCAAGCTCTCAAAAGAAGATTTGCTTGCTACCGCGAACGATTAAGCTTTTTATCTTTCCAGTATTTTGTGCCGTGAAGAGATGCCTGAAGTGCAAGGCCTGCCTTAGTGAACTGGTAAACACTTACCTTCTTGCGGAAGGACGCAGCTTCACCGATTTCACCGCCCTTTTCATTGGAGCGTGCTGCGGCATCTGCTTCGCCAGAGAAATCCCATCCTTTTTGAACGAAGCTATCTAGCGCTTCTTCATCATGGAATACAAACACGGCTCTGAAATCTTTGATGCCGAGGCCAAGGCCTACACTGGCGGTTGCCATTTTCATGTATGTGTCTGTGTTTGAGCGGTTATCATGTACAACACCGCGACCACCACCGCCGCCGATCAGAAATACCTGTACACCAACGTTTGAGAAAACGGCATAGCCGTATGCTTCGTCAATTTCAGCTTGTGCCTGCGGACGGGCTTCAAAAAGTTCAACGAGCACTTCCTGTCTCATATCCAGAACTTTTTGGCGTTTCTTATCATATTTGTCCGCAAACGCTGGAGCAGTTGCTAATAATAGTAGGCCTAAAAGCGTGAATGATAAAACTGATCTGAACATATTGATCCTCCTGTTGAGGCAGATATTAAAAGTGCTTCCTGACAATTTTGTGGCAGCTAAATTTGGCTGATACCAAACCATATTACTGCATATCTGGTAGCTTTCCCAATTGATATAAGTGTTAGGAAGAATAACAGATTTGTGCGCAATATACCTGCTACAAGGGTTAAAGGATCGCCCACCACAGGAAGCCATGCAAACAGCAGAGACCATTTACCGTATCGCGCAAAATGATGCTCCGCCTTTGCGATTTGATTAGGGGAGAAAGGAAACCAACTACGGGACTGGAAGTGAACAATCTTGCTTCCGATCCACCAGTTTAAGCAAGCGCCTAGAACGTTACCGCTAGTAACAGCGATAAAAAGAAACAAAGGAATGCCTGCATTTTCAGATAAGCTGGCGGCAAAGCTAAGTTCAGAAAAGGCGGGTAGAAGGGTAGCCGCAATAAATGCGCTTACAAACAACCCGCCATATATTGCTAAATCACCAAGCACTCGTGTTTACGGCCATTTTGCTTCTGGTGGTAGTGACATAAGAATAGCTTCTACATTGCCGCCTGTTTTAAGGCCGAAGGTAGTGCCGCGATCATACACTAGATTGAACTCTGCATAATAGCCACGATACTCAAGCTGCTTTTCACGTTCTTCCGGTGTCCAGCTTTCGTTCATATGGCGGCGCACAAGCTCCGGATAGATGTCATTAAATGTGCGGCCTACATCTTGGGTGAAGGCAAAGTCCTTTTCCCAGTCACCTGTATTCAGTTGATCATAGAAAATACCGCCTTCACCGCGTGCCCTGTTACGGTGCGGGATATAGAAATAGCGGTCACACCATTCTTTATAGCGCGGGTAATAATCCGGATCATGCTTGTCGCAGCATTCCTTGAAGGCAGAATGGAAAGATGCGGTGTCATACGAATCTGGGAGAGGGGCGTTAAGATCAGCGCCGCCGCCGAACCAGCTTTTAGTGGTGCAGATGAAACGCGTGTTCATATGAACGGCAGGTACCTTTGGGCTGTTCATATGTGCAACGAGCGAAATGCCAGTGGCGAAAAAGCTCGGATCTTCTTCCGCACCCGGAATGTTTTTCGCGAATTCTTCTGTAAAGGTGCCGTGCACGCTTGAAATGTTTACACCGACTTTTTCAAAAACACGGCCGCTACGCATGATCGACATGGTGCCGCCGCCGCCCTCTGCGCCATCTGATTGATTGGTACGGTCCCAGGTTTTGCGTTCAAAACGGCCAGCTTCGCGGCCAGCCATTGGGCCTTCATTATCGTCTTCGATCTGTTCAAAGCTGGCGCAAATCTGATCACGTAGGTTTTGAAACCAATCAGCGGCTTTTTGTTTTTTTTCTTCAATATCCACTTGTGTGTCCTTTTCTATTCAGGCCAGCTATTTGTTTGCCTTAGCGCTTCACCAAGTACCATTGCCATTGAAACAGCTACATTTAAAGAGCGTACTTCTTTGTTCATTGGAACAGTGATGCGGGCATCTGCCGCATCATGCACTGATTCTGGTGCGCCTGTCGATTCACTGCCTACCAGAAGGATATCCTCTGGGGTAAATTCAAAATCACAGTAAGTCTGATCGCTTTTTGTCGTGAGCAGTACTAACCTGCGATTATTGTCTTTTGTCCATTGAAGAAAGGCATCCCAATCAAGGTGGTGATGCAGGTCTACAAGGTCCGCATAATCCATTGCATAACGCCTTAGCGCGCGTTTAGAAAACGGAAAACCGCAGGGTTCTATTACATGTACAGCCGTTTTCATGCAGGCTCCTAGTCTTAAGAGCGTACCTGTGTTTGGCGGTTGGTCTGGTTGGTAAAGTGCTATATCCATGGCGCGGAACTTAGTGGGCTTTGGGAAAAGGTTCAACGGTTTCAAGTGGTGAGAACATTTTTTTACCTTTTTTTTTACTTTTCAGACGCATAAAGGGTTGCCTCTTTTGACGTAGGCGACTAAACCAATCTCAACTCGCTAAGCTTAATTGCTTGGCGTTCGTGCTATTGGTACGAAAGATCTGCGACCCTGTGCCGCAGAGATTTTAAGCCAAGCAGGGGTAGAATAAGGTGACAAATTGTAATGATTGATCGCCTTGAGCATCAAATTCCTGTCAGGGAAAAATAGATGAGCAACATCACTAATACTATCGAAGGTGAAGAAGCTACACGTCGTGACTTTCTTCACATTGCCGCAGCCGGCGGAGCTGGTGTAGGCGCAGTAATGGCAGCTTGGCCATTTATTGACCAAATGAACCCAGCGGCCGATACGCTCGCTCTTGCATCTGTTGAGGTTGACCTCAGTGCAATTGGCGAAGGTGAAGCTGTAATTGTTAAGTGGCGCGGTAAGCCAATTTTTATTCGCCACCGTACGCAAGCTGAAATCGAAGAAGCAAACGCAGTTGACGTTGCTGCACTTCCTGATCAGCAATCAGATGCTGACCGTATTAAATCTGGTCACGAAAAATGGCTGGTTGTTACAGGTATTTGTACGCACCTTGGTTGTGTGCCTCTTGGTTCTAAGTCAGGCGACGAAAAAGGTGAATTCGGTGGTTGGTTCTGCCCATGTCACGGTTCGCACTATGATACATCCGGTCGTATTCGTAAGGGTCCGGCTCCGCTAAACCTAGCGGTTCCAGAGTATGCCTTCCTAAGCGACACAACTATTAAAATCGGATAGGGAAGATATCATGGCAAAATGGCAAACAATTAAGCCTGAAAATAAGGCTTTGGCGTGGGTAGAGGAACGTCTTCCTGTACTTGCTCTTGTTAGCAATGTTGTTGGACCAGATACTCCAACACCGCGTAACCTGAACTATTTCTGGAACTTTGGTTCCCTTGCTGGTTTGATGCTGGTTGTTCAGCTTATCTCTGGTATCGTACTAGCAATGCACTATACGCCTGATACATCTCTCGCTTTTGATAGCGTTGAGCGTATTATGCGCGACGTGAACTATGGCTGGCTTATCCGCTATATGCACGCAAATGGTGCTTCATTCTTCTTTATTGCTGTTTATATCCACATCCTTCGTGGCCTTTACTATGGTTCTTATAAAGCACCGCGTGAAGTACTATGGATGCTTGGTCTTGTTATCTTCCTATTGATGATGGCAACGGCGTTCATGGGTTATGTACTACCATGGGGCCAGATGTCTTTCTGGGGTGCAACAGTAATTACAAACCTATTCTCAGCAGTTCCTGTTGTTGGTGAAGATATTGTAACACTTCTTTGGGGTGGTTTCTCTGTAGATAACCCAACACTGAAGCGTTTCTTCAGCCTTCACTATCTGCTACCATTTGTGATCACAGGCGTTGTTATTCTGCACATTTGGGCGAAGAAAGTTTCCGACAGTGGTAACCCACTGGGTGTGGAAGTTCAGTCAAGCGCTGACCAAATTCCATTCCACCCGTTCTACACAATTAAAGATGCGTTCGGTGTTGGTGTATTCTTCTTCGTGTTCGCTGCGTTTATCTTCTATGATCCAAACGCAATGGGCCACCCAGATAACTACATTCCGGCTGATCCGCTTGTAACTCCTGATTCAATCGTTCCTGAGTGGTACTTCCTGCCATTCTATGCGATCCTTCGTTCGATCACATTTGATATCGGTATTCCTTTCACTGATATTGTGATCATCCCAGCGAAGCTTCTTGGTGTTATCGCGATGTTTGCAGCGATCATTATCCTGTTCTTCCTACCATGGTTGGACACTTCTAAAGTTCGCTCAACACGCTTCCGCCCAACATACCGTTACTTCTTCTGGTTCCTGGTTGCTGACATGGTTCTTCTGACAATTGTTGGTGGTAAGAAACCTGAAGGTATCTGGCCTCTACTTGGTCTTATCGGTACAGCTTATTACTTCGCTCACTTCCTGGTGATTATGCCGCTTCTCGGTAAGATGGAAAAAACACTTCCGCTACCAGAAAGCATTGCAAAAGCATGTGCTCCTAAAGCACAAGCAGCTGAGTAAGGGGACTATGACAATGAAATTCTTCAAAAACATTGCACTTGCTCTTACTGCTACTGCAGCGCTAACCGGCGCTGTGATGGCTGCTGGCGCTGCAAAGCACCCAATTCAACAGAAGTGGTCATTCGACGGCGCTTTCGGTAAGTATGACCGTGCTTCTGCTCAGCGTGGCTGGCAGGTATACAAGCAGGTTTGTTCAGCGTGTCACAGCCTGAAGTACTTCCGCTTCCGTAACCTTGCTGAGCTAGGCTACAGCGAAGATATGATCAAAGCGTTTGCTGCTGAATATGAAGTAGCTGGTGAACCTGATGATGCTGGTGATGAAACAGTACGTAATGCGCTTCCTCAGGATGCGTTCCCAGCACCGTTTGCTAACGAAAATGCAGCACGTGCATCAAATGGTGGCGCACTACCACCTGATCTATCTCTACTTGCTAAAGCACGCCATGATGGTTCGAACTATCTGTTCAGCATCCTGACTGGTTATGAAGATGCTCCTGCAGGCTTTGAGCTATCAGCTGGCAAGAACTACAACCCATACTTCAAGGGTGGCCAGATTTCTATGGCTCCGCCACTTGCTGAAGGTATTGTTGAGTATGAAGACGGTACAGCAGCAACACCAGAGCAGATGGCACGCGATGTAACTATGTTCCTTACATATGTTGCTGAGCCAAAGCTTGAAGATCGTCACCGCATGGGCATGAATGTTCTTATCTTCCTGGGCATTCTTTCCATCATTCTTTATCTATCTATGAAGAAGATTTGGAAGCCTGTAAAAGAAGGTAAAAACTTCTATGACGACGCTGAATAAGCATCATAGAATATGAATAAAGAAGGGCTGCCGGTTTTGGTGGCCCTTTTTTTATTACTTCCAATGCGTTGAGATGTTAAATCTCTATTGGTTAGAGTTTGTCCTAATGGCTATAAGATCTTACATGGCTTCTAGAGACATGATCGCTGGGGGAAATATGATAAAAGATAGCTCGCTGCTATTTTTAGGAGGTGCTCCTCGAAGTGGCACCACATGGGTGCAGCTTCTGTTGTTTCATTCAGGCTTGTTTGCATCGTCGCAGGAAACGCATCTGTTTTCAGGCTATCTGAAAAGTTTGCAAAATAGCTGGAGCTTTTACAGCAGTGATAAACCTGCAAGAGATGGAGTAGGAATTGGCGCTTTTATGGATGAAGCGACAATGCTGACCCATGCTAAAGCTTTCACTGATCATGTGCTCGCAGGAATAGCTAAAACTGTACCTAATGCACCGTTTCTTCTAGAGAAAACACCAAGCCATATTCAGCATACAGATTTTATCTGGCAACTTTATCCTGCCGCACGCATGGTACATATCGTGAGAGATCCTCGCGCAGTTGTTGCCTCTTTGATTGCGGCTTCAAATAGCTGGGCCGGTAAATGGGCTGCACCTGTCGCACGTAAGAATATTTGGACCTGGAAAAACCATATAGCTAAAGGCCGGGAAATAGAAAATGACCCACGGGTATATACATTAAAATATGAAGACCTGCTTCAGTCCCCTGTTGCTGGGTTGAGGGAATTATATCGGTGGCTTGGTAAGGATATTCCTGACGCCGCTCTCCAGGAGGCTATAGATGCTTGCGCTCTTGATAAAGTGAAGGACGGCAAAGTCGAAGCACCTTGGAAAATGAGCAGTGAACCAAAAGGGTTTTACCGTAAAGCTGGCACAGATGCTTGGAAGAATGAACTTTCGAGAGAGGATATTATGTTGATTGAAGAGCTGTGCAGCGAGGAAATGGTTCATTATGGTTATGAAGTTTCTCAATAACCTCCTCCCGATAGACTTTGGTATTGTATCTTGACCTTTTGACATTGAACCCCTATCTAGGCTGAAAGGTTTCAATATACCTGCCGCTCGTGTGCATTTTGCTTTGGTGAAATATTGAATTTCTCAACCAGCTTGTTTTACATATGCGGTTGTTTGGTAATGCGAGCCCCATTCACGTTCCGCTTAATATGTGAGAAAACAAATGAATGGTTTGAATGTTTTTCCAACGATAGCTGAACTTAAAGCTCGTGCAAAAGAACTGCGTTCAGCAACTTCGGCGGCTGGTACGTCACTTTCGCATTCTGAATCGCTTGAGGCTGTGGCCCATAAACATGGGTTTCGTGATTGGAATACGCTTCGTGCAAAGGCTTTGGCAAACAATACGCTGCGTATAGAAGAGGGGGGCTTGGTCTCCGGCTATTATCTTGGGCAGTGTTTTAAAGCTGAAGTGTTGGCTTTTAATGAATGGAGCCAGGGGCGTTACAAAGTTAAGTTAGATTTGGTCGAGCCCGTAGATGTGGTGGCGTTTGATAGTTTCTCTGCTTTCAGAAAGCGGATTAACGCAGAAATTGGTGCAAACGGCAAAAGCTTTGCCCATACATCTGATGGTCGCGCGCACCTTGAGCTCACACTATAGCTATCTGCGTTGAAGTTATTTCAGCAATAAATTTATTGTGTCCTGTCGGTGTTGGTTTGTGCCTCGCCGCAGGCGCTTCCCGCTCTATTGTTTATATGGAACAATGGAGCACACGATGACAGATATCACCTTATATGGCTATGTAACCAGCCCTTATGTACGCAAGGTTTCCGCGTATCTTTATTATAAAGACCTGGATTTTAAGTTCGTGCATGTAAGCCCCGTCGAGCCATATAAAACCATTGGGTTCACAGAGGGAACGCAAGTTCCTGTTTTGAAGGTTGGGAGCGAATGGCGAACTGACTCGTCAAAATTGGGGATATGGCTGGAAGAGCTGTTTCCAGAAAAATCGCTTCTTGGTGCGAATGCGACAGAGCGTGAAACTATATTAAAGATAGATAAATGGGCGAGCGAGCAGTTTATCCCGGGCATGGTATTCAGAAGCGCTGTTGAAGGGAAAGTAACCGAGGCTTTTAACAAGCGAGCATGGCGGCTAGCCGAGATAGTTTCCGCTGGTGCAAGTCTGCCGGAAGAAATTCAAAAAGCCTGGCCGCAATTACTGCGGCAAGCACCATTCATTAAAGCCCTTGTTGCTCATCTTGATGGAGATGAGCCCCTTGAGGCTATGCAGATGCGGATATTTGGTGAATTGGTGAACCATCTGGGGGAAGGGCCTTTTCTGGGTGAGCTTGATCAGCCTTCGCTGGCAGATTTTGCAGTTTACCCACAGATGGCCTTTATGTATCAGGCTGGTATTGTGAAGGACCTGCCGCCATTAATGCATCCAATGGTGGGGCCGTGGCTGAAGCGTATGGCGAAACTGTTGCCGGAAAACCCGTGGTGCGTTGACGAAAAGTTTTTAGTGAACCGCATGCCTGCTTAGTTATGCGGTTTTAAGGTGTGTACCAGTGCCGTCCCCTGCCGGTTGCCATCTGCGTGACCGGTTTTCCTGCATTTTGGCGTCTACTGCGGCTCCCAGATCAATATTATTAATTTCCGAGAGGCGCATTAAAAGAATAAGAACGTCAGCTGCTTCTTTGCCCATTTCATCGGTATCTGCGGCTGCAGTGGCTTCCAGCAGTTCTTCCATTTCAATTTGGGCGCGTTTCACCAGTGTAGTCTGATCACTCACCGGACCAAAGGTTTGTTCCGCCCAATCCATAATGGTTTTTTGTGTTTCCGAAGCCATAGCTATTTTTCCAGCTGGCGCATAACAATTTCACGTTCACTGTCATCAACGATGTTGAGAAGAACTTCCCAAAAACCAGATACAGCTTCGGGGCCCGCCATTTTATAAGCTTGTGCAACCCTTTGACGTTGAGTGGCAAAAAGATCAGCTTCAAATTTTTCGCCTTTATCGGTTAGATACAAGAGACGTTGTCGGCGATCTTCGGTACCGGGCTTTTGCTCAATATAACCGTCATCAACCAGTTGCCCCAATACCCGGGATAGGCTTTGTTTGGTAATTCGTAGCAAACTCAATAAGCCTGACACTGTGGTGCCTGGGTTCCGCTTCACGAAATAAAGCACTCGGTGATGGGCACGACCAAAACCGGAATCTGCCAGAATTTCATCTGGGTCCCGGGTGAAGTCGCGGTATGCGAAGTAGAGAAGCTCAATGCCGCGGCGAAGTTCTTCTTCCCGCAGGTATAAATTGGATTGTGGTAATTTTCTTTGCATATTTTTATCTACTGATACGTCAGTGTTGTTGACATAATACAGACACAATGTTACGAATTTCAAGTGAAAACAGTTATATTATTATAGTTTTTAAGTTTTTGGAGAAATGAAATGACATCCTCGTCTTTTGCAGACCGTGATGGCACAATCTGGATGAATGGTGAGTATAAAGATTGGAAAGCCTGTGATGTCCATGTCCTTACACATGCTATGCATTATGGTAGCTCAGTATTTGAAGGGCAGCGAGCATATAATGGAAAAATCTTCAAATTAGAGGAACACACGGAGCGTCTTTTCGCTTCAGCTGATACTCTGGATATGACTGTCCCGTTCTCCCAGCAGGAAATTAACGATGCCTGTAACGAGCTTCTTGAGAAAAATAATCTGGTAGATGCTTATTGCCGCCCAGTTATTTGGCGTGGTAGCGAGATGATGGGGGTTTCCGCGCAACATAACCGTATTAATGCGGCAATAGCAGTATGGGAATGGCCTTCATACTTCTCCCCGGAAGCGCGACTTAAAGGTTTACGACTTAATATTTCTGATTGGCGTCGTCCGGCACCTGATACTGCGCCTGTACATGCAAAAGCAGCTGGGCTTTATATGATTTGCACGCTTTCCAAGCATGCAGCTGAAGCTAAGGGCTATGACGATAGTCTGATGTTTGATTATCGGGGGCAGGTTGCAGAAGCGACCGGCGCAAATATCTTTTTTGTTAAAGATGGTGAAATTCATACCCCGACGCCAGATTGCTTCCTGGATGGTATAACACGCAGAACAGTGATGGACTTGGCAAAGCGCCGAGGTATTAAGGTTACAGAACGTGCGATTATGCCTGAAGAGATGGAAGGGTTTGAACAAGCATTCCTTACAGGTACTGCGGCTGAAGTTTCCCCGCTTGCTGAAATTGGTCAGTATAACTTTGAAGTTGGTGAGATTACCAAACAGCTTATGTTTGATTATGACGCACTAGTACGCGGTGAACTTTAATAATACCAGATTTCAGAGATTTTAACGGCGGGCCGCAACCCGCCGTTTTTTGTTACATGAGTTTAGAATCGCGAATTGCGCGAACTAAATCGTTTAAAGCGTTTTGGACATTGCCTGTAGGAATATTCTCTATACCTGAGGTAGTTATATCCAGATCATGAAGGCGCCCGCCGATTAGCTCATCGGCCGGAGGTAGACCTTCATAAAAATGCGATACATTCACCTGCATAATATGCGCTAGAATATACATTCTACCCGCACTTATGCGGTTTAATCCGCATTCGTATTTCTGTACCTGTTGATAGGAAATACCTAAAATTTGGCCGATGTCTTGTTGCGATAAATCAAGTGCTCTTCGTCTGTCTCGCAGGCGTTGTCCCACATGTTTATCTATCAAATCGGCTTTGCGTGCCGAAAAATCGCCATTTTCTTGATGGTTACTCTCTGAGTAAAGCACCATTGACTATCCTTCCTTGGTTGCAGAAGGTTTTCTCCGTTGGCTAAGGCATAAAGCTGTGCTAGAAGTCTGCCTGAACCAAATACTGCCGGGACACCCTTCAGTGGATTGGCAAAAATAATACTAATGGTTGCAATGGTTGTAGGATATCCTCTTATAGGAATATTGCAAGATATTTTGAGTTTCGTCGGGGTGACAGGTTGTATGATTGGTAAAAAGTTAATTAAAACAAGCATGTTAGCTGGTACAGTGTTTTTGGCTGCTTGTAGTTCCGGTGATAGCGAAGATAAATATGTCGCTCGCGATGTAGAGGTTTTGTACAACCTTGCACAGGATAATCTTAAGCGTGGTAGATATCAGTTATCAGCGTTTGCGTTTGATGAAGTAGAGCGCCAGCACCCTTATTCCGTATGGGCCCGCCGTGCACAGCTTATGTCTGCATATGCTCATTATATGAATAATGATTATGATGATTCCATTTTGTCCGCACAACGTTTTCTGCAGTTGCACCCTGGTAACAGCTCAGCCCCATACGCCTATTATCTAATCGCGCTAAGTCACTATGAGCAGATTTCTGATGTGGGGCGTGACCAGGCGAAAACCCATGAAGCGGTTGCTGCGCTTACCGAAGTGATGCGTCGCTATCCCGATACGGATTACGCCCGTGATGCACAGCTGAAGCTATCGCTTACCCATGATCACCTTGCGGGTAAAGATATGGAAGTTGGTCGCTTCTATTTAGGACGACAGGAATATCTTTCTGCCGCTATGCGTTTTCGCAATGTGATTGAGCAGTATCAGACAACAAGCCATGCGCCTGAAGCACTACACCGCCTTGTGGAAGTGTATCTTGCACTTGGAATTGTTGATGAAGCACAAATGGCAGGCGCTGTACTTGGAAACAACTATCCGGGTTCAAAATGGTACCGTTATAGCTATGCCCTCTTGACAGACAGCGACTTAGAGCCTGAAGTAAAAGAAGGGTCTTGGCTTGGTAAGCTGTGGCCATTTTAAGTTGGGCTTAGGTTAAGGGGGAAGGGATGCTGACCAGCCTCAGCATTCGAGATATTGTCCTGATTGATAAGTTGGACCTTGGGTTTGACCAAGGTCTTACTGTACTCACCGGGGAGACAGGCGCAGGGAAATCCATTTTGTTGGATAGCCTTGGTTTGGCAACAGGTGCACGTGCTGTACGGGCACTTGTACGACAAGGCCAAAAACAAGGCAGTGTTTCTGCTGAATTCACACTTTCTCAAGATCATGAAATCTGCATGTTGCTCGATGATCAGGGTGTGGATCATGGTGATGGTATTATCGTCGTGCGCAGGCAAATCACTACGGATGGTCGAAGCCGTGCGTGGCTCAATGATCAACCAGTCGGGCAAGCACTTCTCTCTCAGATAGGCGAGCAGCTTCTTGAGGTGCACGGACAACATGATGACAGAAGCCTTCTGGAGCCGGGTGCACACCGTGCACTTCTCGATGCTTTTGGTGGTTATGATAAAGAGCTGGGTGTAGTTAAGAAAGCACACAAAGCGCTTCAGGTTGCAAAGAAAAAACTAGCACAAATGGAAGCGGACCTTGAAGCTGTTCAGCAGGATGAAGAGTATATCCTTCATGCTCAGGAAGAGCTTGCGGCGCTTAACCCCGAAGTGGGTGAAGAAGGCGAACTTAGCCAACAACGCACTTTGATGATGCAGGGCGAGAAACTCTCTGAAGATTTAGACTCCTATCATTCTGAACTTTCAGGCCGAAACGGTGTTGATTCAGTACTTCGAGGTGTGTTGCGCCGTATGGAACGCACAGAAGGCGGGGCAGCTGAACTTGTAATGCCGGTTATTCAGGCGCTTGATCGGGCTTCTATTGAACTGGCTGACGGCATCGAAACCCTTGAGGGCCTGATGCGGGATATTAATTTTGATCCGCAGGACCTTGAAGCGATCGAAGAACGGCTTTTTGAAATCCGCCGCCTTGCACGTAAACATAACTGTCAGCCTGATGATCTGGCTTCCATATCTCAGAAATTCGAAGGGCAGGCACAAGCACTTTCGAAGGGTGAAGAGCTGGTTGCCGAAGCAAGGCGAGAGCTCAAAGAAGCTGAAGCTGCGATGGAAGCCGCTGTTGCAAAGCTTAGTAAAAAGCGTGAACAGGCCGCAAAGAAACTTGATAAACAGGTTACTGCTGAATTACCGCCGCTCAAGCTGGAAAAAGCTATTTTCCGCACGCTTATTGAACCACTGGATCGCTCAGAATGGACACAGCTTGGCGGTGAACGTATTACCTTTGAGGTGAAAACCAACCCGAGTACGCCGTTTGGGCCAATGGTGAAAGTGGCCTCAGGTGGTGAGCTTGCACGCTTTATTCTAGCGCTGAAGGTAGTTCTTGCTGAAGGTGGTGCTGCACCTGTGATGGTGTTTGACGAGGTGGATAAAGGTATTGGTGGTGCGACTGCCAGTGCGGTCGGCGAGCGTCTGAAACGCCTTTCAAAGAATGCACAAATCCTTGTGGTAACCCACAGTCCGCAGGTTGCCGCATGCGGGGATGTTCAATTCCAGATTTCTAAAGCCGATCAAAAGGGCGAAACTCGTACTTCTGTCGCTGAACTCACAAATAGCGAGCGCCGCGAGGAAATTGCGCGTATGCTGGCGGGCGCGGAAATCACTGATGCAGCACGAGCCGCTGCGGACCAACTTTTAAATACTGACGGATAAAGAATGTCATTATTATTCACTGTTTCTGTTGAAGAGCTTACTAAAACGGAAGCTCGGCTGGAGCTGGCACGTCTGGCAACCGAGATTAAATTCCATGATCAGAAATATTATGCGGATGACGAACCAGCAGTCTCTGATGCTGAATATGATGCACTAAGACAGCGCAATAGCGCTATCGAAGAACGCTTTCCCGAGCTTATTCGTAAGGATAGCCCTTCTGGCCGGGTGGGTGTTGCCATAAAGCAGGATAAGTTTGGTAAAGTAACGCATGCGAGGCCAATGCTCTCGCTTGATAATGCGTTTAATGATGATGATGTTGTTGAATTTGAAGGCAAGGTGCGCCGTTTCCTTGGTGTTGTAGAAACAATTCGTATGACGGCTGAACCCAAGATTGATGGTCTCTCGCTAGCCGTACGCTACGAAAAAGGTGTGCTTGTTCAAGCGGCAACCCGTGGTGATGGCGCTGTTGGTGAAAATGTAACCGCCAATGCTAAAACCATTGAAAACATCCCTCACAAACTAGTCGGTGAGGGTTGGCCCGATGTGCTTGAAGTACGCGGTGAAGTCTATATGGGGAAAGAAGACTTTGCCAAACTGAACGCTGACAATGAAGCTAAGGGTGATAAGGTTTTTGCCAACCCTAGGAATGCAGCCGCGGGATCGCTCCGCCAGTTGGATGTAAGTATCACTGCGAGCCGTCCACTTAAATTCTTTGCCTATGCGTGGGGGGAAGTGTCTGAACTTCCTGCTGATACGCAGATGGGTATGGTTGAATTCTTCAAGGCTTGGGGCTTTGACGTGAACCCGATGATGCAGGCATTTGACGGAGCTGAAGGCGTTATTAGCCAGTACCGCCTGATCGAAGAACAACGGGCATCTCTTGATTATGATATCGACGGGGTGGTTTATAAGGTTGACCGCCTTGATTACCAAGACCGTCTCGGCATGGTAGCACGTGCACCGCGCTGGGCTATTGCACACAAGTTCCCGGCAGAGAAAGCAACAACGCTTCTTAAAGACATTGATATTCAGGTAGGCCGCACGGGCGCGCTTACCCCGGTTGCTAAATTAGAACCAGTTACGGTCGGCGGTGTGGTTGTCTCTAACGCGACACTTCATAACCGGGATGAGATAGAGCGTCTTGGCGTGCGTATCGGGGATACAGTCGTCATTCAGCGGGCTGGGGATGTAATCCCGCAAGTGGTTGAAGTAGTTGGCGATAAACGGCCTTCAGATGCTGCGCCGTTTGTATTTCCTTCTGAATGCCCTGTGTGTGGTTCCCATGCGGCCGCAGAAGGGGATGATGTTGTTGTGCGCTGTTCTGGTGGGCTTATATGTTCCGCACAGCGTATGGAACGCCTTAAGCATTTTGTTTCCCGCAATGCTTTTGATATCGAAGGCTTGGGTAACAAACAGATTGAAGCCTTTGACGAATGGGGCTGGGTGAGGGAGCCCGCTGATATTTTCCATCTTTCAGAAAAGCAAGGTGAGCTTTCAAAGAAAGAAGGTTGGGGTGAAAAGTCTGTAGAGAATTTAATTGCGGCTATTGAAGAGCGCCGGGAGATTGATTTCCATCGGATGTTATTTGGCCTTGGTATTCCTTCTATTGGGCAAGGAACAGGGAAGCTGCTCGCACGTCATTTCATTGACGCGGCTGGCTTAATTGCCTATTTAAATCGGACAAAAGAAGTTTTAGGGCAGTTTGCTGTTGATCACAGCCCTCAGGAAATTTCATCTCTGCATTACTGCTTGTTGGCTTTTGGGCATTTGAAAGAATTTGAGATTTCCTTGAAGCCTGATGAATTATTTGCCGCAAGCAATGCCTTTATTACTGTTGTTGCTGGTCGTTTGGAACGGATTGAAAACGGTAAGCTCAAGGCTGAAAATATCAAGGTTCAACATCTACAGACTGTTGCCAACCTTGGGAACAAGGCGGATTACCGTTTTCCTCAGGATAGTGCTCGTGCACTTTATGCGCATGATCAGGAACTTGCTGCCATTGATGGCATAGGTTCGGATGTTATTCTGAACTTGGCTGATTTTTATTTTGAAGATCAAAACCGCACAGCGTTCCATAATTTGATTGAAGAACTCAACATCAACCCCGTTGAAGCACAAGCCGATGATAGCCCTGTTTCCGGTAAGACTGTGGTTTTCACTGGTACACTTGTGGAAATGACAAGGGCTGAAGCCAAAGCAAAGGCAGAAGCGTTGGGAGCAAAGGTGTCTGGCTCAGTATCCAAGAAAACAGATATATTAATAGCGGGCCCGGGCGCAGGATCCAAACTGAAGAAAGCAACTGATCTGGGCGTAAAAACCATGACAGAAGAAGAATGGCTTGCGTTAATTTTCGGATAGTAAATTAGCCAAGATTTCTATTGAAAGCTGTGAACTGCTCTCTTACCCTCAGGCGTGGGGGAAGGAGCAGTTATGGCCTTAAAGCTTTTACAAATCACCGCACCTATTTCAGCAGAAAATAACATCCGCAAGATGGCGGCCAGTGAAGGTGTTTTGTCCTTCACGCGCGGTACCGATGTGGAAGATGATCATGCTATGTTTTTTCTGCTAACAAGTGCAGAGAACAGGCAGCAAACCATTGATAAACTTCATAGTTTAGTGAAAACCTCTACCCAGGCACGTATTAATATATTACCTGTTGATGCGACACTTCCTGCACCCGGGGGAATTCAGGGCCAATCTGATACTCGCGAAGAGCTATACCCAAAACTGGTTTCCAGCGTACATATGGATTTGACATATCTGATGCTTGCGGCCTTCTCCACTATTGTCGCTCTGGTTGGGCTTATTCAGGATAACATTGCAGTAGTGATCGGTGCGATGGTTATTGCCCCTTTCCTGGGGCCAAATCTGGCATTTGCTTTTGGTACCTCGCTGGGTGATCGCAGCCTTATGCGCAAAGCATTCTTAACAGGTATAACAGGCGTTTCTGTCGCGGTTCTTATGTCTATGTTTGTAGGTGTAATTTGGGGCTATATTCCTGATAGTGCTGAACTGATGGCACGAACAGACGTAGATTTAAGTGGTGTAGCGCTGGCTGCTGCATCTGGCGTGGCTGGTGTGCTGTCTCTTACTTCAGGCCTTTCCATGACACTTGTTGGCGTAATGGTAGCGGTAGCTTTACTGCCGCCTGCGGCTACGTTCGGATTTATGTTAGGAGCAGGAGAGCTAAGGTTGGCATATGGCGCCATGCTTCTGCTCTCTGTAAATATCGTTTGCGTAAATCTTTCAGGCCTTGTGGTGTTCTTAGCGAAAGGTATTAAACCAAGATTATGGTTTGAACGCCGTATGGCGAAGCCTTATGTGTTATGGGCTATCGCGTTCTGGTCTGCCGCACTAATCGGGTTGATGTGGGTGATGGGGACAAACCCCATGGTAGCACTCTATTATGTTCTTAATCAGCTAGAACTCACGCTTCTGTCATAACCTGTGAAGCTATGCGTTTTGCGCATGGTTAATTTGCAATCTTAATATCTTCTTAATCATGTTGCGTGCGCCTATCTAAGTGTCACGCCTCAAACGGAGGCGCGCATAACACACGATATACGAGATAATAAAATGGCACAGACACAAAGAACGACAGAACTTGCACCTTACAGCTTTATGGCCCTTATGGCTTCTGAAGGTCAGATCCCCCACACTATTAGCGCCCCTGCTAAGCCTTTGTCTGCGTCTGTTAGTATTCAAGATCGTGTACGCGGCCTTGCATCAGATATTACTGCTGAAGGCGATTTCCTCTCCCTGATGGTTGAGAAGAAGCAAATGCGCGCTCTTCCAAAAGCACGTCCGATCAGCATTAAGATTGTACGTCCTGCAAACCTTGGTGGTGACCTCCCGACCAACTTCCAAGGCGGCGCATACGCATAAGTTGATGGCCCGGTTTTATGCTGCCGGGCCTGGCGTTTTCTGGTTAGGGTTTCGTAAGCGATAACGCTAACCACTCCCCATTCTCAATTTTGCCCTGAGATACTAGTCCTCGCGCCAGATAGGCGTCGAGGACTTCTTTTTCCTGCGTTGCAAGCAGGCCTGAAAGAATAAGTTTTCCGCCAGCTTTCAAGCTATCTGTGATATCGCCTGCCATATCCACAAGCGGGCCAGCCAGAATATTCGCTGTAATCAAATCAAACGGCGCATCATGTTTGAAAACCGGATCTTCAAGCCCGTCTGCTACAACTAGGCCAATCCCAGGCAGATTACTGTCCGCTGGGCGTTCATCACCTTTGTTGATCACGATGTTATCACGGCACACATCAATAGCGATTGGGTCAATATCACTGGCGATAACACGAGCATCTGACCATACTTTATGAGCTGCAAGTGCAAGCACACCTGAGCCTGTGCCCAAATCGAGAACCGTTTCAGGTGTGAAATCAGTATGTGCGATACCGTCAATAGCGCTTAGGCAACCAGCCGTGGTTTCGTGTTTGCCTGTACCAAAAGCTTGCCCTGCATCGATTTGCAAGTTGATTGAGCCTTCTTTGGCTTGATCGGCATCATGGCTGCCAAACACAAAGAAACGGCCAGCTTCAACAGGTTGCAGAAGTTTCTGGCTTTCTGAAACCCAGTCTTTCTCTTCAATGGGAGCGATCTCGTGATCCCAATCCAAGAGATTTCCGGCAGCGAGCATTTTGGTAATGAAGCTATAATCAGGCTCTGTAGCGAAATAAATTTCAATACGCCAGTCGTCTTTGCCAGCTTGCTCAAAGTAGGAAAGAGTAGGGGGAAATTCACCTATTTCATCAGCAATTAGCTCGATCAGTGTCTCTAGCTTTTGTGCGGTAGCAAGTGGTAGCTCGCCGGAGAGGCACCATGATTGATCTGTCATTTCTTTGTCCTGTTCTTTTAGGCAGGGTCAACAAAACTATCTACAACGCGTTTTGAACCCGCTTTGTCGAAGTTTACCTCGAGCTTGTTGCCTTCAATATCTTCAATAATACCGTATCCGAATTTTTGGTGGAACACACGTTCTCCAATAGCGAAATCGCTTACGGGTTTTGATTCGATCTTTTTCTTACGTTTTGGCTTTGGTGCCAGCACTTCCTGGTATCTGCGGTCACTATAGCCTTGATTTTGCTCTTGCTTATGGGCTCTGGCTCGCTGCCATCCGGGGCCATATTTATCGCCGGAGGATGTGAAGTAGCCTTCATCAGAATAATCACTTTGTCCCCAACCACCTGAACGGTTTGGTTTATTGGAATAAAGCCCTTGTTCTGATTCCATTTCTACATGGTCTGCTGGCAGTTCATCTACAAAGCGGCTAGGCAGGCTGGATTGCCACTGGCCAAACACTTGTCTGCTGCCTGCGAAATAGATGAAGGCTTTTTTCTTGGCGCGAGTGATGCCCACGTATGCCAGCCTCCGTTCTTCCTCTAGTCCCTTAACGCCAGTTTCATCAAGGGCGCGCTGGTTCGGGAATAAGCCTTCCTCCCAGCCGGGCAAAAATACAGTATCAAATTCAAGGCCTTTTGCGGCGTGAAGGGTCATCAATGATACTTTTTCGCGGCTATCGTTGCTGTCATTTTCCATGACCAGTGAGATATGCTCAAGAAAGCCACCAAGGTTTTCAAATTCACCCATCGCCGAGACAAGTTCTTTCACGTTTTCAAGCTTGCCGGGCGCTTCTGGCGATTTATCGTTTTGCCACATCTCCATATAGCCAGATTCTTCCAGAAGAATTTCGGTTACTTCAGTGTGGCTGTGGGTGTGGAGCATGGCACGCCAGCGGTCAAAATCATCCATTAGACGCGTAAGGGATTTTCGTGCTGCAGGACGTAGTTCATTCAGCCCCGTGATCTGCCGTGCCGCTCTAGTCATGGAAATTTCATGGGCACGAGCGAGATGGTGGACCTTTTGAACTGTCGTTGTGCCAAGGCCACGTTTTGGTACATTCACGATGCGTTCGAACGCCAGATCATCGTCAGCTTGGGCGATTACTCGCAGATAAGCCATTACATCTCGGATTTCAGCCCGTTCATAGAAGCGTGGGCCGCCAACAACCCGGTAAGGCACGCCGAGCGTAATCATGCGTTCCTCGAACTCCCGCATTTGGAATCCTGTGCGTACGAGAACCGCGATTTCGCTCAAGGCATGCTGTTTACGCTGTAGATTTTCAATCTCATCACCAATGGCACGAGCTTCTTCAGGCCCATCCCACACGCCCTTAACCGTAACCTTTTCGCCTTCGCCTTTATCGGTCCAAAGCGTTTTACCAAGCCGGTTTTCATTGGCGGTGATCATTGCTGAAGCGGCGGCAAGAATATGGCCAGTTGAGCGGTAGTTCTGCTCAAGCCTGATTACTTTCGCACCCGGAAAATCATCTGAGAAACGAAGAATGTTACCAACTTCAGCGCCACGCCAACCGTAAATAGATTGGTCATCATCACCCACACAGCAGATGTTTTGTGTAGACTGGGCAAGGAGACGAAGCCACAGATATTGGCAGACGTTCGTATCCTGATACTCATCAACAAGAATATAGCGGAACTGTTCATGGTACTGCTTCAGAACATCGGCATGGCTTTGAAAAATGGTGATTACATGCATTAAAAGATCACCAAAATCGCAAGCATTTAGAACCTTAAGGCGCTCCTGATAGAGCTTGTAAAATTTGGCGCCCAAGCCATTTGCGTAAGCCTGGCCTTCACCTTCAGGTACACGTTCTGGCGTGAGTGCGCGGTTTTTCCAGCGGTCAATAAGACCAGCCAGTTGGCGAGCGGGCCAGCGTTTGTCGTCAATACCTTCAGCCTGCGTGAGCTGCTTCAACAGCCGGATTTGATCATCTGTATCGAGGATGGTGAAGTTAGACTGAAGACCAACGAGTTCGGCATGGCGGCGCAGAATTTTTACACAGATTGAGTGGAACGTGCCGATCCACATACCTTCAACAGGACGGCCGAGTACACGGGCAACTCGTTCCTGCATTTCCTTTGCCGCTTTGTTGGTAAAGGTAACCGCAAGGATATTCCACGGCGCTGCTCTGCCTGTTTCCATCAGGTGGCCAAGACGTGTGGTTAGTACACGGGTTTTTCCGGTTCCAGCGCCCGCCAGCACAAGAACGGGGCCATCAACAGTCATCACAGCTTCATGCTGCGGTTCGTTGAGGCCTTCCAGATAAGGTGGTGGTCCGTGCGGTGTGGGGGCAGCAGGTGCAGGCCCCATATCCAGATCGTCTAAATCAAAATCATCCATCATGGTGCTGCTTATAGCACTGGGTTTCATAAGAACGAAGCAAGAACTTTATGATTTTGAAATTAGTAAGATTTTGCAGTTTTAAACGGCAGACTTATCCGTGTTGACCCTGAGTTTCTAGCAGAGCCCGGTTATATTCGCTGATCACATCCCGGTGTCGAATAAGGCCTACCACAACCAGATTTTCCGTTGGTGAAACAACAGGCAGAATATCTTCACCGCTGCTCTCCATCCGGTTCAGGGCAACTTGCATGGCATCGTTTGCTTTCACGCTGTTTGCCATGGAGCGCATAAAATCACTTACCGGTTTTTGTTTTGTTTCTTCGTTATCAAAGGCATCTGGCGGTAATTGATTAAAGCTTAAGAGGCCACGCATCTGTCCTGTTTCATCGGTTACGATTAAAACGCCACCACCCTGCACAACAAGAAGTTCACGGGCTTTAATCACTGTTTCAGTTTCACGGATGGTGAAGAAGTCTCTGCTCATATGATCTGAGATACGCGCGGATTTAAGAAGATATGTAGCTCGGCCGCCTTCAAGGCAGATGCCTCGGTTTTCAAGCTGCATCAGGAAGATGCTGCGTTTGTAGAAGATGTTTGAGATGGTGCTGGCAACCGCAGAAGCGATCATCACTGCAATGGTGACATTATAATCGCCTGTGATTTCAAACACGATCAGCATGGTTGAAATAGGAGCGCCCAGAACGCTTGATGCAACAGCACCCATGCCGATTACAGCATAAAGCCCGGGCGTGGATGCAAATTCTGGCGAGATGGAGCCCACAATAATGCCGAAGGAGCCACCAACCATAGCACCAAGAAATAGTGAAGGGCTGAAAACGCCGCCACCAAACCTTCCTGCGATGGAGATAATCGTGGCTGCCATTTTAGCAAACACAAGCGCAACAAGCAGAGAAAAGCTGTAGTTTCCATTCAGTGCTTCACTTGTTGCTTCATAGCCAACGCTGAGGATTTCAGGATAGGCTAGAGCAATACAGCCAAGAAGGATACCGGCAATGGCAGGATGCAGCCATATAGGGATCAACCGGAAATGAACTCGAATCTTATCGCCCCAGTTCAGGCCTGACATAAAGATAATAGCCATGATGGCAGAAACGATACCCAGCATGAAGAAGGCCGGGAATTCCCAGAAACTGGTAATGGCATATTCAGCGGTATGGAAGACCGGAAAATCGCCAAGGTGTGAGCGGCTTACAAGAGTTCCAGCTATTGCTGCGATAACGATGGGGGCGAATGTATGAAGCGCATAGTGACCAATAATCACTTCAAGTGCGAAAAATACTCCGGCAATTGGGGCATTGAATGAAGATGCCACAGCTGCAGCAACACCGCAGCCTAAGAGAGTACGTGCGACAGCTGGATTAAGCTTCAGTGTGCGGGTTACCCATGAAGCAAGTGTGGCGCCCAGATGCACTACAGGACCTTCACGACCGGTTGAAGCGCCTGCGCCTAGTGAAATAATGGTGGTGGCAGCGCTCAGGAAGCCGCTCTTTAATCCGACACGGCTATCATGAAGAGCTGCAGCTTCAATGACGTGCGGTACACCACGGGCCTGATTTTTATTAATGAAGCGAATGATCTGCCCGACAATAAGGCCACCAATAGTGGGAACCGCAATGATTTGCCATGCTGGGAGTGATTTGGCGCCTGTTGCCAGTTCTTTTTCGCCAATTCCAAAACCTAAGTGAAGAAGCCAGTCAATAGCGAGGTAAAAGCCTATGGCAGCATAACCGGAGATGACACCCACGAGCACAGCTAGCAGTGTGATTGCGCCAAACTCCAGCCCTTCAGTGCTGAACATAGTTGCCCTGATATACCGGTTTATTTTACCGGAGATACTTCCCTCTGTATCAGTCATCTATGACTTTTTCCTGAACCCTAAAGCCTTACCTATATGGTCAGGTATACCGCGCTTTGAATTTGAAACAAGCTCTTGCAGCATTTTATATTTATCTTCGGGGAGTTTTTGGCTCTTTCGTGTGTCCATATTTACGTAAATAGACATAGATTCCATAGTGGCGATCAGCTCGCCAGTTGCCGCTTTTTCCATACCTACCCAGAAATGCATCCGTTTTTCATCAAGATTAAAAGGGTTTACATGGAGCTGGATTTTCTCGCCGGGTAATACTTCATTCAGATAGGTAAGTTGTTGTTGAAGAGCAAACCAAGATGCGCGGTCGTTTTTGATGCCATCGGCGCCAAAACCGATACTTTCAAAAAAAGCCATTGCAGACCTGCTGAAATAGAAAAGGTAGCCGGTCACATTCATGTGTCCGTTGAAGTCTTCCCACTGTTTATCAACAGTAAAGTCTATTTTAAAATCAGTATGTTGCATATGTACTCAATCCGAAATTTGATGCAGCTTAGACAGCTGGATTGAAAAGGTTAAGAAAAAAGCGTCTAATGATTGCCTAAATCTTATAGTTAATTGAAACATAGGTCATTTTTGGTGACCTTCCATTGTCATTCTGAGTGCGGAGATCGGTTGTGAAGCATAGTTGGCCCTTGAAGATGCTGTATGGCTTTTTAGGCGGGGTTTTGATTGCGCTGGTAGGGATTTCTGTTGCTCTTAATTTCCTTGATTGGAATGAATACCGGGAAGAAATGTCTGTTATTGCATCTGATCAGCTTGATATGCAGGTTGATCTAGCTGGTGATGTTTCCTTTGCGCTTTTTCCGCGCCCCTCTGTTTCTCTCGAAACCATAAGCTTGGCACCAAATACTGAAGGTTTCTCTGAATCGGTTGCAACAGCTGAACGTATTCAGATGCGCCTTGGCTTCAGTAGCTTGTTTAAAGGTGAGGTTGCTATCCAAAGCCTGTTGCTTGACGGTGTGTCCGTCACTCTCGCGGAAACCGAGGGTGGCGCGTGGAAAGTGAAGGGTTGGCCTGTGGCAGAAAATCCTGAGAGCGCAAATGTGAATATGGCGTTTGAGCGTATGGGTATTTCGGGTGGTGCGCTTGTTCTTGAACATCAGAGCGGTGAAAAACGAACGCTGGAGAATATCAAATTTGATATTGAAGGTAGCCTGCCCAGAGGCCCGCTTGATTGGGTGGGTGGTTTTAGCAGCAATGGACAAGTGATTGAAGCGAGCGGCCGTATGCGCCCCGTTTCTGTGCGGGATGAGGTTTCCTTGAAGACAGATATTATTGTTGGTGGCTCGACCCTTGAAGTAGCCGGACGGATTAGCGGCACAGGTGATATCACTGGCAGGGTCATTATGTCGGGCAGTGAACTGCAAACAGTGCTTTCGGCTCTCGCCTTAGCGGCAGGTAGTTCAGATGTTTCTGCACCTAATTTACCGTTCGCTTTTGATGTTCAGCTGGAAAAACAAGGGGATATCACAAAGCTTGTAAGCCGTGAATTAATGGTTGGTGATACCAGAGGACGTTTGGATGTAACGGTGGCTGACAGGGCAGACATGCAACATGTAACGGGTAATGTTGCGCTTGGTGTGATTGATGCAGACGCGTGGATTAAATCTCTTGTTTCGGTGCCTGCGAATGACAATGAGGTTCGGCCTCAAGCATCAACTGACGGTATTATCCGTGGGGCACTGGACTTTACTATTGAAGGCGTGAAACTTGGAAGCGGTATTGGGCAGCGGGTAGATGCTGTTCTTTCTTTTTCAGAGGATGGAGCGTCAATAACATCGATGCAGGCTCTACTGCCGGGGGCAACAAGTTTCACGTTTGCTGGTGCGCTTAACGCAAAAAACGGTGGCGGTACTATTGCTCTGAATTCAGGTAATCTGAAAGGTTTGATGGCTTGGCTTAATCTGGAGGCTCCTCCTGAATTAACAGCAGGAAGATTAGCGGCAGCGAAGCTTAATACAAAGCTATCACTAAATAACGGTAGTTGGACACTTGATGATATCACGGGTGAAATTGACACCACTAAATTTACCGGAGGAATCTCTGGAAAGGTATCCAGCCCGGTGCCAACACAGTTTTTACTACGCCTTGAGGAATTAAATCTGGATTCCTATTTGATTGAAACTTCGGATAATGAACCTGATGAAGAATTTCAATTCCCTAATCTGGAAACAGCTGTTGATCTGGAAATCAAAGAGCTTCTCTATAAAGGGGCTGTTCTTGAAAAGGTAAAGATTACGGCCGCGGTTTCGGAGAATAAGGTTGAGATTTCTCACGCGGGGGCCGAACAACTTGGTGCCACTTTTATTGCTAATGGTGGCGCTGCTCTCATTGGCAATCAGATAGAGATTAACCTGAATGGTGAAACGATTGCTTGGCCTATTTTGCAAGGCTCCTTCTTAAGTTCTGATTATAAGTCTCAGGCACGAGCACTCGGCTTTCAATTGGTGAGTGGAAAAATTTCTCTTTCTGGGCCAATGGATAATATGCGTCTGGGATTAGATATTGGAAACGGTGCGGACAAATTATTATTGACCGGACAATTTGGTATTAGCGGTGGTGCCGTCACAGATTACAATCTTCAAGGAAGCATTAATCACCGAAATATAGCCGACTTCGCGCAGTTAATATCTGATGATTTGGATTGGAATAACGTCCCTGTTGAACTAGCGCTTGATCTGGAGAAAAAAGCTGCCTCAGAGGAAGTTGGGTTTAAAATTGGAGGCTCTGCTGCTGGCGCTAGGTTAACCCTTGAAGGCAATCGCGGTACTGAGAATACGTCTGCCCAGATTACGGTCAATCACGACAGAGCAGGCACATTGCTTTCAAGCCTTGGAATGGAAGCCTCGGTTCCCAACGCTGCAGAAAACTTGCTGGTTGATATGGCCTATAATGACAAAGCTGGTGATATTTCGATTTCCGTGAACGAAGTAAGGAATGGACAAGGCCTTTTAAAGGGGCAATTTAGCCTTTCCTCAGCTAAAGTGTTGCAGGGGCAAGGAACAATTGAAAATTGGTCTGTGAACTCTTTAACTGAGAGGCAAAGTAATGGAACACCGACAAAATTAGATCTCTCTAATTTCGGGAGTTATGCGGGAACAATTGGGTTATCCCTAAAAAACCTTACTATATTTGGGCAGCGCCTTGAAGCTAATGGAGCATCAATAAATCTCGGTGATACAACGGCTCAACTTCAGTTCGGGCAGGGTGCTACACTAAACGGAAAACCTTTGAGTGGTAATTTAACAGCTGTTCTTGAGGGTGAGCAGCGTTTTAATGGTACGCTGAATACTGATGGTATAGCGCTGGATAGGTATTTGAAATCTCAAGGATATAAGGTGTTTGCAAGTTCTACCATCAAAGGTGGGCTAGAATTTAGCGGTGCGCTGAATGCAGGCAAACCAGTTGCTGCAACTCTGTCTGCGACTGGAGATTTTTCAGGCGAAGGCGGTGCGCTAGAGTTTATTGGTGTGCCTAATCTTGTTGCCCAGATGCAGTCAGCTAAATCAAGCCGAGGCTTTTTGAATAATATTGGCGGGTTGCTGCGTACAGGTTCTACCCCACTTGATGTTTTAAATGCCAAATTCACCATGGATAGCGGTGTAATGCTGCTTGAACAGGCAAATGCTTCTGGCAGTTGGGGTAAGTTCAACATTGATGGGCAGCTTAATTTTGTAAGCGAATTTATGTCTCTTAAAGGGCAACTGGAATTAACTCAGCCCAAAGATACTCCCACAATCCCGGTAAATTATCAGGGAGCATTTAATAACCCGAACGCGCAGTGGGAAAGTCGTTTGTTTGAACGGTTCGTGATAGCAGGGATTGAGCGTCGCCTTAGAAGTGCTCTGTTCAAAGAGGGGGAAGCTGCTGGGGATGAAAACCAGCAAACACCTGGGGCTGCTGTTTTTAGCCGGGCATTTGGTCTTTTGGGGGCTCTCCAAAAGGCGCAGGAGAAAAAGCGAGAAGAAGAACAGAAGAGGCAGGAAGCTGCTAAAGCCGCTTCTCAAGAGACTGAAGGACAAAAACCCTAAGTGCGCCGGAAAGCGAGCCTGCTCTGGCTTCATCCAGTTGGCGTACCAGTTCATTAACCGATAGATCTTGTTCTTTCGCAAGCGCGCGTAGATGCTTCCAAAACCCTCGTTCAAGCGAAATGGATGTGCGGTGGCCTGAGATAGTCACCGAATGCTTTTCAAGCTGCGCTTCTTCTAGATCAAACATAAAGTGTCTGTTGCATGGCAGTAGAGATGCGTCAAGTATCTTGCGGTTTTGACAGGTTCAGTTAATTTGAGAACATTAAGTGAACATTTTGTTGGATATTCAATATGGCTGAAGCGTTTAAAAATGCATTTAATGAGCAGGTTATCACCTTAATGGCTGATATTTTTAAACGTACTTATCCTGCATTCAGGCGTGATGATTTTATTAGTGGCTGTATGGAAACGCTTGAAGCGCTTGAGCTGAAAGAGCGTGTGGGGTTGATTGTTGATCAGCTTGATCGATTTCTGCCCGCTGATTTTGACGAATTTGCCAATATACTTTTAGGCGCTATGCATCCCGCAGAGGATAATACGGAACTTGCGCCTGTAGAATGTGATGAAACGGGCCTAAGAGGTTTTCCTGCATGGCCGCTTATTGATGCAGTTACAAAACGAGGTATTGATGAGCCAGAAAAGGCGTTGCCGGTTTTGAAAGAACTAACAAAACGGTTTAGCGCTGAGTTTGCTATACGGCCTTTCATTGCTAAATACCCCGATTATTGCGTCTCAGTGTTTAGGGAATGGATTAAGGATAAAAACCGCCATGTGCGGCGTTTGGTGAGTGAAGGCTCAAGGCCCCGGCTTCCCTGGGGGATACAGCTTAAAGCACTTGTGACTGATCCTGGGCCGATGCTGCCGTATCTGGAAGCGCTTAGGGATGATGAAGAAGAATATGTGCGACGCTCAGTGGCTAATCATCTGAACGATATCGCAAAAGACCATCCTGATTTAGTTGCTGATATAGCAGCTGATTGGCTTAAAGATGCCAGTAAAAATCGAGAGCGCTTGGTAAGGCATGCATGCCGTACGCTCATAAAACAAGGGCACAAAGGTGTTCTTCAGGCGTTCGGGTATGGAGCTGTTGGAGAAATGAAAGCTGATATCCGTATCCTCACATCAAAGGTGGTTTATGGTGAAGCGCTGGCGTTTGATGTAGCTTTTTCAGGTGGCGCGCAGGAGCAGGGGGTGATGGTTGATTATGCTATCCACTTTGTAAAAGCGAACGGGAACACTGCACCAAAGGTTTTCAAGTGGAAAGATACGAAACTTGATAAAACGGGTGCATTGAAAGCTGATCGCAAACATGCAATCAAGCCAATCACTACAAGGAAATATTATGCTGGTGAGCACCAGCTTGAGATCATTGTGAACGGCGTATCGCTCTCGAAACAACCGTTCACATTGGTAATGTGATTAATCTACCTGAACGTCTTCCGGTGCCCAGATACAGATACCCTTGTTGTGGTATTCCACGCCCATACGGCGGTAAAAAGCAATAGTGCTGAAGTTTTCTCGCTCTACGCCCCAGCGGATATGAACACCACGTTCTTTACCCATGCGGCCAATTTCTTTGAGGAGTTTGGAGCCAATACCGTGCCCGCGAGCATCATTGCTTACATAGAGATCATCAATCTCGATCAGGTCTTCACCAAACCAGATATGGAAACGTTCATAGTAGGTTGCCATTCCCACAACATTACCTTCTTCTTCTGCAACTAAAATATTGAAGCGTTTTCCTTCACCAAAAGCTGCATCGGCAAACTGTTCTTTGGTGATTTGGAAATATTCCTCAGCTTCATCATTCACGGCCATAGCTTGTGCTAAGCCGTATGTTGCTTCCAGATCATCTGGTGTTGCGTCTCTGATTGCGAAACTCATAGCCCCTCACGAAATCTGGGGTCAGCATAATTACTGTACCCGTGCCCAAATGTTAGCTTGGGCGGAAGAAGGCTTTATGTCAACAAATGAAAAAGGGAAGCTATGTTAGCTTCCCTTTTCTTAAATGTTGCTGTTTTGAAACACCTTAATGTTCCAGGCGGCCTTCATAATCCATTGCGATACCATATTCTGGATCTTCGCTTGGTGCTACTTCAACCCTGTTTCCACCCTTTGTTAACAGGTGTTGGCAGTCGGCGCTCAGATGGCGCAGTTTCAGCGTTTTCCCTGCTGATTTATAGCGCTCCGCAAGGGCATCAATGGCCTGCAGGCCAGAGTGATCCCAAACACGAGTATCAATGAAATCAATCACGACAGTATCTGGATCAGTTTTCGGGTTGAACAGATCATTGAAGCTGGAAATGGAACCAAAGAAAAGCGGCCCGTGCATTACGTAAATTTTCTGGCCTTTATCATCCACGCTTGTGTTTGCGCCAATACGTTTTGCAGCCTGCCATGCAAATACAAGGGCGGAAACAATAACGCCTACTACAACTGCGATGGCAAGATCGCTGGCAACCGTTACGCCAGACACCAGAATAAGAACGAAGGCATCTGCTTTCGGGATTTTGTTGATAATGCGGAAGCTGGACCATGCGAAGGTGCCAATCACCACCATAAACATCACGCCAACGAGGGCCGCGAGCGGAATTTGTTCAATCAGGCTGCTTGCAAATAGAATAAAGATTAGAAGAAACACCGCAGCCAGTGTTCCTGCAACACGTGTACGACCACCAGAATTTACGTTGATCATGGATTGACCAATCATGGCACAGCCGCCCATACCGCCAAAGAAGCCAGTAATAAAGTTGGCCGCGCCTTGTGCGAAACACTCTTGGCTGGTGCCGCCTTTTTCATCCGTAATTTCAGCAACAAGGTTGAGTGTTAGTAGAGATTCAATAAGGCCGATTGCCGCCAAGATTACCGCATATGGGAAGATAATTTTGAATGTTTCAAAATTGAACGGCACATCAGGAACAGCGAAGTCAGGCAAACCACCGCTGATCGAGGCCATGTCGCCCACGCGCGGTACATCAATGTTAAAGCCAATCACGATGGCTGAAATAACTAGAATACCGAGAAGCGGTGCCGGGAAGGCTTTCACATATTTTGAACCAAGCCAGATGGTGCCCATTGTAAGGAAGCTGAGACCAAGCATCATTGTAAGCTGGTCAGTTGGCATCCATTCACCAGTACCAGCTACTTTGAACTGGCCCAGTTGTGCGAGGAAAATAACGATAGCAAGACCATTTACGAAGCCTAACATCACAGGGTGGGGTACCATTCTGATGAATTTCCCCAGTTTAAAGGCCCCGGCCAGGATTTGGAGTATTCCCATAAGAATAACCGTTGCGAACAGGTACTGTACACCGTGGGTAACTACTAAGCTTACCATCACAACAGCAAGCGCGCCTGTTGCGCCCGAAATCATGCCAGGGCGACCGCCGATAAGTGCTGTTACAAGGCCTACGATAAATGCGGCATAAAGACCTACAAGAGGATTAACTTGTGCAACAAAGGCAAAAGCTACTGCCTCCGGTACCAGCGCTAAGGCAACAGTAAGGCCGGAGAGGGTTTCGGTTTTATACTGCGACAAAGACAGCTTAGGAATTGCAAACGGTTTAGACACGGTGTTGGCCCTTGTGTTGGGATTTCTCTGCTTCCAGTGAGAGACTTAAACGCGGCTTCTAGGCCGTGAAACGTCATAAATCAAGGAAAACCAACAAAACACATACCGCGAAAGGGATAATATTTTACTGCTGGTTGCAATATTATAGCGAGTCGTTTGCTGTGATCTTTCTAAAATAAAATTAAAAGTAGATATTCAATTTTAGGGTGTTTGATAACATTCGGCTTTTTTGGCTATATGTGTATAATATAAGGTATTGAGTTATATGACGCAATTTTCAGGGTGAGTAATTTTTTAATAAAAAATTAAGGATTCTTCTTAGATTAAATCACACTTAATGATAGCATCCTCCGAACTTTGCAGTGAGGGGGCAGATATGGCATCAAGCACATCACCATATCAGATGGCAGCAAATCAATCGCGTACAGAACCATCAGATGATTTTGCATCAGGTTTATTGATGACTTTTAGAAGTAAAGCAAAAGCTTTTGCTTTTACCATGGCAATCATGGTGGTTTTATTCACCTTCTATATTTTCGTACATATCTTCAGGGATATTCCAGAAAAGCCGTGGGCTAATGCTTTTGTGGTATCGCCTACTGGGTATCTACAGCTGGATATTAAAGAAGATATTCTTTTGCGTTTTTTTTCTCCGGTCAGATCAAGGGAAATAATAGAGAAACTGGATGATGACTTTAAAAAGCGCAGAGACGAAGCTCTGACATCCAGAAAAGGTGTACTCAATGAAGCAGGTCGAGCAGCTCGGTGGATTAGCGTAGCGCGACCTACAATACTTACTAAAGCCGGTATTGCAGTTGTTAACCCAAACGCATTACGGCCAGCTACGGATCAGGATTATAAAATGGCCGATCTGGCGATGGTGCGCGAATGGTTTGTATCTAACCGTTCGGAGTATGACTATGAGCAACAAGGTACTTCTGTTGAATATCTAATTGATTCCATCACAAAACAGATTCAGCTTGAGGAAGGTGTAGTTAAACAACTCAGGTTAGATGCAATAGAAAAGGATTATGACCTGCCATTTTTATGGTTGTACCATGAAGGATATGGCTGGGTTTTTGAATTGGTTTTTTGGTCTGTTATCGGTGTGCTCGTAAATACGCTGTTTTCGTTATCTAGAGCGACTAGAAGTCATTTGCCTGAATACAAAACAGAAGGGAATGAAGGGGTTTCTCCTTACAGCCCTACGCGCTTCTTATTGATGTTCCCTCAATTATGCATTGCCCCTGTCGTTGCGCTTATTGTGGGGGCATTTGTGATTACTGGTGTAACAGGTGTTAAGTTTAACCTGTCAAACCTGCCATGGTTCTTGATTTTTGCATTTGTGTCTGGATTTGCGAGCGAGCGTATGATGGGGATTCTACAGGCTTCTATTAATAAGCTGATACCAAGGTTTGGTATAGTTGAGCAAAAAATAGATGCTCTATATGGGGATAAAGCCCGTCAGGATTTAAGAAATTATATGCTGAGCAGGCAACTGCCGAATAACTCGGAAGAATTCCAGATAATATTACGGGATCGTGTGAAATCTCGTATGGCGCTTGAAACGGTAAAACAGTCTGTGGCGTCGAAATCTGCAGCATTAGAAGCAAATTCGAAATAAGGGGGTAGCGATGAGTGCTTTTCTAAAAAATAGCAATAGGCTCGGGAAGGTAATTCTGTTTTCAAGTGTCGCCTTTCTTTTAACAGCTTGTACGGTTGGAAAAAACGAAGCCATTCAGGTTTCCGTTCAGGTAGGTGATACCGCTGAGGGAGCAAAAGCAGCAGTTTTACAGTTGAAGGACACACATCAGAAACAGGTTGATGCTCATATTGCCACTCGTAAGTTACTGAAGGACACGTTGGAGCAGAGTTTTGGTGCGAACAATCCCAAAGTTGTAGAAGGGCTAAAGCAAATTAAAGCTACACATATGGCGCGTGTTGATACCATGTATGCTGATACCGTTTCTGCTATTCGTACAGAAAAGAAAACAGCATTAACACTGTTGAATAGTAAAATTGATGAACAGATGAAGGAACTCGCAGATAAAGTGAACGGGAAACGGCAGCTGGCGATTGAGCAGAAAGAACGTCAAAAGAAGTTCCCCAATGATACACGGGTAGAGTTGGATTTAAAAAAGGCACAAGCCAGTTATCTGGCTTTGGCGGCGCAATATTTTGAAACGAAGTATAATGCCTATATGCGAGGTGTAGGCGCTCTTGATGCTGCCGAGCAGGATATTTTAGATAAGCTCTCTGCCCAGCGGGTGAAATACCGTGCGGATATTGAGGGGAGATATACGAAAGCTCTGGAGAACCTGCCTAGGTTAACGTCTGAGGATATAGATTTAGGCCCTGAACCAACAGTGCCTTCCGGTTATGATGTTGTTGCCTTATCTCAGGATTCTATCAAAAAAGGTAGTGATCAGATTATCACTCAATTGCAGTCTTCGGGATTTGGGAAAGGATCCATTTTTAGAGGAGGGCTTAATGCTTTTGCTCAGGGGTTACTTTCAGGTGCATTTGCTTCCAGAAATGGCTCGGTTACCTTAAAGGATGTGAAAGCTTCAGGGCAAAATCTGTTATCTGATATTAAAGATGACCTCAACCAAAACCTTAATGATATTAACGAAGGTGCTAGAGAGGCCATGGGCAACTTGCAGGAGGGAGCTGTTAGTACTCTCATTAGTAAAGTGGAAGAGGCAATCTCGCCCGTTATTGATGCTATTAAGCCAAGTGCAACATAAGAGGGGGCTTTCATGTCAAGTACTGTGAAACTGGATTGGGATATAGTGGAAGATAACCTTAGCCCGGAAGATGTGGCTCTGGTACGTAAAACGCAAGTGAATGTCGATAAGGCTGTTGATGGTGTTATCGAAGGGTTTACCGGAGAAGTACAAAAGCGGTTGGATGGTTATATTAACGGTGGTTACGATACACAGTTCGATGCTGCAGTACAGCAATATACAGCAGATATTGAAGCTGAGGTAACCCAAATCAAGCAACAGCTTTCAACTATCAAACAAGCTAATATAAATGCGGCGGAAATTGAAAAAAATACACAAGCAGTAGCAGCGGTTGTTAAAGCAGCTCAAGAGGCTGCAAAGAATGCTGCGCCAGCTGCTGATGCCGATGAAGCAGCAATTGCGGCTGCTGCTGCAGCAGGTCTACAGTCGGTGAAGCAGGTGACGGTGGCCGCTGCTGGGGATAATCCTTTAGCCCAACAAGTTGCGGCGGCTGCTGAAACTGTAACTACAAATGCCAAAGATGCATTAGAGGCTGTCGTAATAAAAGCGTCTGAACTCTCTCCAGTATCTAGATTACAAGATAATATCCGATCATTGGATACAGCGACAGCTGCGCTTGATAAGCGAATGACTGATTTTGAGAATAAAGTGAAAGATTTTACGAGCAAAGGTGGGGCGGCTTTGGCCGGGGTTGTGCGTAAAACCTTAATCGGCTTCTAACTATATCTGAAAGTGTCAGAACTTAAAAAAAGGCCAATCGAAATTGATTGGCCTTTTTGTGTTTCTTGTAAATTTAGTTCTTACAGAGCTTGGAAGAAATCGTTGCCTTTGTCGTCTACAACGATAAAGGCAGGGAAGTCTTCAACTTCAATTTTCCAAACAGCTTCCATGCCTAAATCTTCAAAATCGAGCACTTCCACTTTCTTAATATTGTTTTTCGCAAGGATCGCAGCAGGACCGCCAATAGAACCCAGATAAAACCCGCCGTGCTCAGCACATGCTTTTGTTACATCGCGGGAACGGTTACCTTTTGCGAGGCTGATCATACTGCCACCAAGTTTCTGGAATGGTCCAACATAGCTATCCATACGGCCAGCGGTGGTTGGGCCGAAGCTGCCTGACGCATATCCCTGGGGTGTTTTCGCTGGGCCCGCATAATAAATGATATGATCTTTAAAATATGAAGGCATCTCGGCGCCAGCTTCCATATTCGCTTGAACACGTGCATGGGCCAGGTCGCGGGCAACAACGATCGTCCCTGTAAGGGATAAGCGTGTTTTAATTGGATACTGTGAAAGTTCTGCCAACACTTCTTTCATCGGGCGGTTCAGATCAACCTTTACCACTTCTTCAGAAAGGTTTTCTTCCGTTACATCTGGTTGATATTTCGCTGGATCAGTTTCAAGCTGCTCGAGGAAAATACCTTCCGGAGTGATCTTACCTTTTGCCTGGCGGTCTGCAGAACAAGAAACACCAATGCCTACAGGCAGGCTGGCGCCGTGGCGCGGCAGGCGAATAACACGTACATCGTGGCAGAAATATTTACCGCCGAACTGGGCACCAATGCCGAGGTTCTGTGTCATTTTGTGGATTTGCTTTTCCATTTCCACATCACGGAACGCACGGCCTGTTGCATCACCTTCTGTTGGAAGATTGTCATAATCACGAGCCGAGGCCTTTTTCACTGTCGCCAGGTTTTGCTCTGCGGACAGACCACCGATACAAATCGCCAAGTGGTATGGTGGGCATGCAGACGTGCCTAGCGTTTTAATTTTCTCTTCAAGGAAAGCCAGCATTTTGTCTTCGCGCAGGGATGCAGGGGTTTGCTGGAACAGGAAGGTTTTGTTGGCGCTGCCGCCGCCCTTCGCCATGAAGAGGAAATGATATTCGTTACCTGTTGTGGAGTAGAGATCAATCTGCGCAGGTGTGTTATTCTTTGTGTTAACCTCTTTATACATGGAAAGAGGCGCCATCTGACTGTAGCGCAGATTGGTTTCTGTGTAGGTACGCATCACGCCTTGAGTAAGGGGTGCACCATCATCACCGTCTGTCCATACGTGCTGGCCTTTCTTGCCAACGATAATTGCAGTGCCTGTATCTTGACAACTTGGGAGAACGCGGCCTGCCGCAATATTGGCGTTCTTAAGAAGTTCTTTAGCAACAAAGCGGTCATTGTCACTGGCTTCATCATCATCAAGGATATCAGCGAGCTGTTGCAGATGGCCGGGCCGCAGAAGGTGTGCGATATCTGCCATCGCTTCTTTTGCAAGTAGCTCCAGCCCCTTATCATCAACTTTAAGAATTTGTCGTCCGTCAACCTCTATGGTTGAAACATAATCAGAAGTGATTTTTCTGTATGGTGTTTCATCAACACCTGGCTGGAATAGTTTTGAATACGTCCAATCAGACATAAGTGGCCCTTTCTGATGGTGCTCATAATCAAGCAGTATGCACACGAATGGTGCACAGCAAAAATACATGATTTGCTTATAGAAAGGATTGCGCTTACGGGCCAGTTAAAACCGCACTGTCACCACTATTTTCTGCGGAAAGCGTCGAGTGCAACAATATTGTCGCTGCCAGCTTCAGTATTGGCCCCTTTGCTGTCTGTATCTTCTTCTGTAACCGCTTTTTCAAGGATTGGTTCAGCTGCAAATTCAGGAAGATCATCGATTTCTTCCTCAATATCCAGATCAGAAGGAATATCAGATGCATCGTGGAACTGAAGAGCAAACTGAACGCTTGGATCAACAAACCCAACAATCGCATCAAACGGAATAATCAGGTTCTCAGGTGTCTGGTTAAAAGATAGCATGATTTCAAAATAATCTTCATGCACTTTTAGGTTCCAGAACTTGTGTTGAACCACAATGGTCATTTCGTCTGGGAAACGGCTGGTTAGGTGGCCAGGGATGTCAACGCCGGGGGCTTGTGTTTTAAAGGCGATATAGAAATGGTGATCGCCAGGCAGGCCATCCTGTTCTACATCCTTTAAAACGTTACTGACTACCTGGCGCAGTGCTTGCTGTACCTTTGCGTCGTAATCAATAGTGCTCTCAGCCATTTTAAAACCCGGTTTGTTTGTTGTTTTCAGCGGTCTTATAGTCCCATTCCGTAAAGACTTGAAGGGAAAAATCCTTACCTGTCTCTATTATTATCTTAACAATAATGTGCAACAAACATATTTCGGTATGCGTGAATCTGAGAAAAGCTAATTATGTTATGAAATTTTATAACATTTTGTCGCAGCCCAAAACCTGTTTGTCGCAACATCATTGTTTATCATATGCCTTGGATACTTAGTCCCTCTTTGAGGAAACTTAAACTATTTGAGGGGATAGATAGTGGATAAACTTTCCAGCTTTTTACTTTTTTGTGCAGGGATATTTTCTGCGGTGCCGTCCGTAGCAGTTGGCGAAAAAGAAGATATTATCGCGGATAAAGCACTGCAGGCATATGGGGGTGACCAGCTACTTAAACTGCAGTCAGTTAAACTGAGAACCAAATATAAACGCCTTAGTAATGATCAAGGTTATATAGCCGGTGAATTTGATATTATTCACTATGATAACAGTGTGATTATTGATTTTGAGAATAAGCGTAAGGAATTCCGGGTTAGGAACGGTTTACTTAATGACCCTTCAATGCAGCATCATATTTTTGATGGCGAACAAGCATATCGAATTTATGAAGCTACCAAACAGCTTCAACGAAACAGCGGTCGCACATTTACATCGATTGATTGGCGTATGCCTGAACGGTTTGATCCGCTCCTTGCGAAGCTTCTCTACGAGAATAAAGAAACTGCGTCCTACAAAGGAGTAGGGGTAATTGAGGGGAAGCCTGTCGAAAAAATCAGCTTCAAGGCACATGGGTATCCAGAATATACCCTTTACGTTGATGCCAGCTCTGGTCTTATTCATAGAATGACCCGTTCACACTGGCAGCCAGGTGTGGATTTTGCCTATAATTTCATTGATCACAGTAATAGTTCAAGGATTCCGTTTGCAAAACAGTTGTATGTAACTAAAGGCGGGATGCCGGAAAACATCTCTGTGAAACGGGCAGCAGATTTTGATTATGATCTAAAAGGCGCCTTCCAAATTCCAGACAACTATGAAGATATGTCCGCAGGTATAGATACGTCTGATATGGCAGTGGAGAAACTGGCGACTGGGTTTTATCACGTAGGGCAGGGATGGTCTTATACATTGTTCATTGATGCGGGTGATCATTATATTGGTCTCGGTGGGTATGATGGCCTCAAGGACCGATTTGAAGCTCTTCAAAAAGAAACAGGTGATAAAAAGCCTCTTAAATTAGTGGCAGTTAGCCACCACCATAGCGATCATATCGGCGGTACGGGGGATGCGTTTGATTTGGGCGCAACAATTGTTACCACACCGGACAGCCATGCTGCTATTCGCCGGGTATCAGGGAAGGATATTCCAGACGAAAGGTTTATAACAGCAGAGGCCAGAGGCGAAATAGCAGATGGCTTGGTGAAATATTTTGATTTGCCAAATGATCATGCCGAACATCATCTCATGTTTTATGTGCCGTCCCTGAAAATGATGCTGACGGGAGATTTCTTTTTCTCAAGGCAGGTTGCTGGTGCACCCAAAGGCCATGAAACACTCAGAGATTTCAAGGCCGCCATCGAAAAAGCGGGTTTTGATGTGAAATATTTGGCGGCGGAACATAGCAGCAGAGTGTTAACTTTGGCTGATCTTGATGCAGCAATCGCAGATATGGCACCAAAACAGGTTTGCCCTGCATCATGGGAAATCTGCCAAGATTAGACATTGGAAGACTAAGCGAAAAAAAAGGCTCCCAAGCGGAGCCTTTTTATTAGCGGGCCGTTCTGTTGCTAGGTGGCCCAACCCCCACCTGAAGTAGTCAAACCTCAGGAATTTACATAAATGTAGTTTACTGTGACCGCTTACGCAGCAACAGCGAACTCGACGTCATTGTCGTTTGCATTTATAATAAGGTGGCCCATCACAGCGGTGCCATCCTGGGCAAAAGGCAAAACACCGTTCAATACACGTCGATCCTATTTCACCCCCATAAGAAAACATCTGTTTCTTTGGTGTGGTGCCACCAAGATAATGCCAAAAGGCTTAATGGTGGAGGTGCTGGGTACCGCCCCCAGGTCCGCAATACTTACTTAATGCGCCGTTTATTGCCATAGCTACCGAAGCAGCACCCCTGATATAGTGAATAAGTTTGGCAATTAAAAGGCTTAAATCACTTGCGCCTTTAGTTTCAGTTTTTGGAATAGACATTGCCTCAAATGCTCCCAAGGATTATAGATTCCTAAACACCAACTGAGGGGAGCTTTCTGTGCAGCAATATCTGGATTTGATGAAACGTATTCGAGAAGAGGGCGTTTTTAAAGGGGACCGTACAGGAACCGGTACTTACAGTGTTTTTGGCCACCAGATGCGCTTTGATTTAAGCGAAGGGTTTCCACTGGTTACTACGAAAAAACTGCACTTGCGTTCTATTATCCATGAACTTCTATGGTTTATCGCTGGTGATACCAATGTGAAATACCTGAAAGATAATGGTGTTTCCATTTGGGATGAATGGGCGGATGAAAAGGGTGATCTTGGCCCCGTATACGGCCACCAATGGCGCAGCTGGCCAACCCCGAGTGGTGAAACTGTTGATCAGATTAAAAACCTTATCGATCAGATTAAAAACAATCCGAACAGCCGCCGTTTGATTGTGTCAGCATGGAATGTAGCCGATGTTGACCATATGGCACTTCCACCTTGCCACTGTTTATTTCAGTTCTACGTTGCAGAAGGAAAACTCTCGTGCCAGCTTTACCAGCGCAGTGCTGATGTGTTTCTTGGTGTACCATTTAACATTGCTTCATACGCGCTTCTTACCCATATGATTGCACAGGTTTGTGATCTCCAAGTTGGTGATTTTGTTCACACTTTAGGGGATGCTCATCTATACAGTAATCATATCGAGCAGACGGATTTACAGCTTACGCGTGATCCTTTACCGCTTCCTTCACTTTCGCTTAACCATAATGTGCGAGATTTGTTTGATTTCAAATTTGAGGACATTGAAATTGTCGGTTACGAGAGCCATCCGCATATTAAAGGAGCTGTAGCCGTATAGGTGTTGGAGCTAGGGAATTTTTAGTGGGTCGAGAAAAAGATAGAGAGGCAAGACAGCGACTTTTAGTAATCTTGGTAGCTGTTTTGGGGGTCATAATCACTGTTTTTGCGACGCGGCAAGCTTGGCTCAATGTTGAGCAAGAAGCAGATTCCGCATTTGCTTCAAAAGCTGATTTGTTTATTGATCGGCTGCACCGCGAGATCACCAATAGCCTCAATGCTGCTCAGGATTTATACGATTTCTACAATATGTCAAAATCTGTTCCTGAAGAAAGATTTCGCCTTCTGGTCTCTACAAACTCCACTCTCAAGCAGCACAGGTATTTCGTAGCAATTGCCTACCAGTTGGAAATGACCGAGAAAGATGGTTTTCTGAGAGGAATGGAATCTTTCTACGGAAATGATTTTCAGTTGAAAGGCCCGGTTCTGGAGCGAGATACCACAAGGTTTCCTTTAATTTATCCCTGGTCCCCCGATGCTGAGTTGCAAACTCAACTGCTGGGAATGAATATTGGTGGCCATGAACAGATTGCAGCTTTTTTACGTGCGACGGGCAAGGAAGATAAGCCATCAGCAATTTTGCTACCTGATTTTCCCGAAATTGATCAGGGGGCAGAAATATCAGTTCTGTTGGTCAATCCGTATGTGACCAAAGCAGGTGCTCTTTCCTATATCGTTCAGCTGGTTGATCTTCCCGGTCTGGTTAGAGAAATTGCGGATGATGTTGATAAAGAAGGCGAACTGATTATCCAGCTGAATAGCAGTTGGTTCGATGCTGAAGATGATAATACAGCGTCAATTGCTGCAGGAAGTTCGGCCATATTAGATAACAGCCGAGAAGCTGCAGATGATCGTAGAGTTTCTACAGAGCTAACTTTCGGTGCTGGTGTCTGGACTGTTCAGGCATATGCGGTGGAGGGCAGTTTTAGGCCTTCCTATTTGGGAGTGATTGTCACTTTCCTTCTTTCGGCGGTTATCAGTGTTTTACTCGTTTACGCAATTTGGATTCAGTCTGAACGCTCGAAACGTGTGGTGGAAATTGTAAATCGCCGTACCAGAGCCTTAAAAGCCGCGCATGAGGAGCTTGAAGAGCACTATAAACTGCTACAAAACCTAAACAAAGATGTTGAGGAAGCACGCAGGGCGGCGGAAACAGCGAACCGTGCGAAATCTGAATTTCTGGCAACTATGAGCCACGAATTACGAACACCGCTTAATGCTATTCTCGGTTTTTCCCAGTTGCTGGGTGAACAGGCAATCGGACCTATCGGAGATGAACGTTATATCGAATATGCGAAAGATATCCACCAAAGTGGCTCTCATTTGCTTTCGCTTATCAACGATATTCTTGATCTGGCTAAACTGGAATCCGGTAAGGTTCAAATTGAACGCCAGCAACTTTCTGTACGTGAACTTGTTGAACGGGTTCTAACGATACAGGGCCAGCAGGCTGAAGAAAAGGGAATCGCCTTCGGAGCTGAGGTTGACATGAATATGCCCGATAAGGTGATGGGGGATGAATTACGGCTAAGGCAAATCCTTATCAACCTGTCTACAAACGGCATAAAATTTACCCATGAAGGTTCTGTCGGTATTCGGATTATTGAAAAATCTTTCAAGTCGGGCCTCGCTGGCTGGGTGCTCGAAGTAGAAGACACGGGCATTGGTATCCCTGAAGAAAAGCAAGCGACACTTTTTGATCGGTTTACACAGGTAGATACAGCTCTTTCACGGCGCCATGGTGGTGTAGGGCTTGGGTTGGCCATATGCCGTGAACTTGTTGACCGCATGGGCGGGATTATCTCAGTGCAAAGTATGCCTGGGGTAGGAACCACGGTTCGGGTTCATTTACCACTTGAAGAACCTGCGGAAGATACCGTAGATGATGATAGCATTATCTAAAATCTTCTGAAGGGTTCTTTGTATGATTTCCATCATTGTTGCTATGGGCGAAAACCGCGTAATCGGGGTTGATAATGATTTGCCGTGGCATCTTCCAGAAGATCTAAAATACTTCAAAAAGACAACGCTTGGAAAGCCCATCATCATGGGGCGGAAAACCTTCGAATCTATTGGTAGGCCATTACCCGGACGCCAGAATATTGTTATCACACGCAACACGGACTGGGCGACAGAAGGTGTGGATGTTGTTTCAACTATCGAAGATGCCATTAAAACTGCCGGTGACGTTGAAGAAGTGATGATTACAGGAGGGGCGCAAATTTATGCTGCCTCAATGGATTTGTGTGACCGTCTTTATGTTACTGAAGTTGGTTTAGCGCCAGAGGGCCATGCTTATTTCCCTGAAATCGATGAAGATAGGTGGAAAGCCGTTTCGAGGGAAGATCATGGAGCGCAGGACGGTAAGCCATCCTACGCCTTTGTTGTTTATGAGAGGGCTTAGATTGAAAGTTTGCCCTTTAGGGTCTCTGCAATCTCTAGATAAGCTTTGCTGATTGGGTTGTCTGGCTCGCAGGCAACAATTGGCTTACCGCTGTCAGCGCTTTCACGAACAGACATATGAAGCGGAATACCGCCAAGGAAATCGCAACCGATTGTTTTTGCGGTTTCTTTTGCTCCACCGTGCCCAAAAATATAGCTTTCACTGCCGCATGATGGGCAAATAAAACTGCTCATATTCTCAATGATACCGAGGATTGGTACATCTGTTTTTTCAAACATTGTAATGCCTTTGCGAGCATCGATAAGTGCAAGGTCCTGTGGTGTGGATACAATCACAGCACCTGAAATAACTGCCTGCTGTACCATGGTGAGCTGTACGTCGCCTGTACCCGGCGGCATATCAACAACCAGAACATCAAGCGGTTCCCAAGCCACATCTTTAAGAAGTTGTTGAGTTGCTCCCATCACCCGTGGCCCGCGCCATACCACTGGCTGGTCAACATCAATAAGGAAGCCAACAGACATTACCTTAATGCCGTATGCTTCAAGTGGTTGAATAACCTTGCCTTTAATGCCAGGTTTCTCATCGCTTCCCACGAGGGTTGGAACAGAAGGGCCAAAGATATCAGCATCCATTAAGCCAACTTTCAGCCCCTTGGCTTTAAGAGCAAGGGCGAGATTAATGCTGGTGGTTGATTTACCAACACCGCCTTTGCCGCTTGCTACCGCTATCACATGTTTCACGCCCGGTAGATTTGTTGGAGTAGGGGCTGATTTACCGCCAACGCCCATTTTCGGAGCTTCTTTTTGAGGCTTGTTTGCGGAAACCACAACGTTTGCGGCGCTTACACCTTCAACGGTTTTAGCTGTGCTTTCAACAAGCGCGCGAAGTGCTTGCACATTGTCGGGTGCGTTATTTTTGAAATCCAATATGATTCCAACCTGATCTCCATCTACAATCACAGCGCCTAATGCACCACTTTCGACGATATTTTGCTCTGAACCTTCGGGAATAATGGAAATAAGTGCTTCGGTGACAGCTTTTTTAAGCGTATCTGACATTAATTTACTTTCTTAACCGGGAAAATGTGCGACATTCGTTGCAGCTTTCAAGTGCCTAACTTATATAGAAATATAAGGTACGAGCAATCCGGTTAAAGAGGTTCGTACGTAATTAACAAGACATACGGTGCCAAAGGGGAGAAGATTATGCCTTGGCAGAATAACGGTGACGGTGACAAACCAAACCCGTGGGGAAATAACGGCGGTGGTGGACCTCGTCGTGGTGGCGGTGGCGGAGAGCCTCCGCAAATTGATGATATCATCAAAAAAGGACAAGAGCAGTTTAAACAAGCTATGCCAAGTGGGTTCGGTGGTATCGGCCTGATTTTGCTGGTTGCGATTGCTTTTTGGCTCGCGAGTGGTCTTTACCGTGTGGAACCAAACGAGCAAGGTGTTGTTCTTCAGTTTGGTAAACGTACTGAACTTACTGGCCCTGGGCTTCATTGGCATTTACCGTATCCGGTTGAAACTGTGGAAGTACGTGGTGTTACAGATGAGAAGCAGATTCTTATCGGTAGCAGTGTTACGTCAAGCCGTCGTTCTGGACGCCAGACTGTAGCAGCACTTGATGAAAGCTTAATGCTTACTCAAGACGAAAACATCGTTGATGTTCGTTTTAACGTAGTTTGGCGCATTAAGGATCTGGGTGATTACCTTTTCCGCCTTCAAGATCCTGAAGGTACAATTAAAGCGGTCGCTGAAAGCGCAATGCGTGAGCTGGTTGGTCAAAACCAAATCGTGCCGATCATCACAACGGCGCGTGGTCAACTTGAAGAAAATGCTCTTCAAATGATTCAGCGTACGCTTGATGAATATAGTGCGGGTGTTACTGTTCTTCGTGTTCAGATTATTGAATCTGAAGCACCGGATGAAGTAAAAGACGCCTTCCTTGATGTACAGCGTGCGGAAGCTGACCAGCAGCGTGCTCGTAACGTCGCTACAAAATACGCCAATGAGGTTATTCCTCAGGCGCAAGGTAAAGCAGAGCAACTTCTACAAGGTGCGGAAGCATATCGTGCTCAGACAGTAGCGCGTGCAGAAGGTGAAGCTGCACGCTTCCTTTCAGTTTATAATGAATATATTCGCGCGAAGGACGTTACGAAGAAACGTATTTACCTTGAAGCGATGGAAGAAATTTTGGCTGGCATGGATAAAGTTATCCTTGATAGCAAAGGTGGTGCTGTACCGTATCTTCCACTGAATGAACTCACTAAAAAAGGCGGAAAGGAATAAGCAATGAATAATAAACTTATTATTGGCCTTATCGCCCTGTTTGCTATCGTCTTTGTTGGCCTTAGCAGTGTGTTTATTGTGAATGAACGTGAACAAGCGCTTGTTGTGCAGTTTGGTAAAATTCAGCGTCCCGTACAGGAAGCTGGCCTTCATTTTAAAATCCCGCTTATGCAGCAGGTTATTTTCCTCGAGAAGCGTGTTCTAAGCTTGGATGTGCGCCCTCAGGAAGTTCTGGCGGCTGATCAGCGCCGTATTCTCGTTGATAGCTTTGCGCGTTTCCGTATCGTTGATCCTGTACTTCGGTATCAGGCTGCAGCCAATGACCGGATTGCAGCTGATCTTCTTGAGAAGATCATGGAATCAACAGTGCGTCAGGTGCTGGCGAAAGAGCCTATGCAGAATATCGTATCTGGCGAGCGTGCACAGCTTATGCAGCAGATTAGTGATATCACTAACGAACAGGCAAAATCTATTGGCCTGGAAGTAATTGATGTACGCCTGAAGCGTGTTGACCTGCCTGCACAAAACAGCCAGGCGATTTTCCAGCGTATGGAAACTGAGCGTCAACAGGAAGCTGCTGAAAAGCGTGCGGAAGGTAACCGTGATGCGGTTAAAATTAAAGCAGATGCTGATCGGCAGGTAGCTGTGCTGGTGGCTGAAGCTGAAAAGCAATCACAGATTATTCGCGGTGAAGCGGATGGTCAGGCTGTGAAAATTTTTGCTGATGCTTTTGGTAAGGACGAGGAATTCTTTGAATTCTACCGTACCATGCAGGCGTACCGTAAAGCGCTTGGCAAAAATGATACGACGCTTGTTCTTTCACCAGACAGTGAATTCTTTAAACTGTTTGTGAATTCAGAAAGCAAAAAATAAACCTTAAAAAAGGCGGAGGTACTCCTTCGCCTGCTTCGTAAGGTAAGTGCCGGAGGCCTTGTTTCCTATGAAACAGGGCCTTGGGTTTAAGTGGGAAGGGGTTACTCTTGGCCTGAATTGGGCGTTTATCGCAGGGATGTCTCCGTTAATCGCAAGCTACGCTTAATGGGGTTGACCCAACCATAGTTTGGTGATGCCATGTAGAAAGACAGCAGTATGCTGCTTACGGCCAACAAGAGTAATAAATAATATAAGGAGTATGTGCGTGAGCACTTATAAGGTTACAGCGATTAATACACAGGCACCGATGCAGGCACTTAAAGCTGCCATCATCGCGATGCTTGTGATTGCGATGACTACGGTTTCCCTAAAGCCCGTAGTTGCGGCTGATTCTCCAGGTAGCTTTGCAGATCTTGTTGAGAAGCTTCAGCCAAGTGTAGTGAATATTTCCACAGTTCAAACAATTGAGCGTAATGCGCGTAGAAACGGAAACCGTCGTTTCCCTGAAGGTAGCCCATTCGGCGAATTTTGGGAGCAGTTCCGCGATCGTTTTGAAGAAGATGATGAGCCGCGTCAGGCGCGCTCACTAGGTTCTGGCTTTATCGTTGATGAAAGCGGTATTGTTATCACAAACAACCACGTGATCGATGAAGCAGATGAAATCACAGTTATTCTTACTGATGGTCAGGAATATGCTGCTGAGATCCTAGGCCGCGATGCTCTTTCTGATGTAGCTGTTCTGAAAATTGAAGCTGGCAACGGTGAGAAGTTTGAAGCCGTTCAGTGGGGTGATAGTGATAAAGACCGCATCGGTGATTGGGTTGTAGCAATTGGTAACCCATTTGGTCTTGGCGGTACGGTATCAGCAGGTATTATCTCTGCACGTAACCGCGATATCAATAATCGTTCAGATGTTGAATATATTCAGACAGATGCACCAATTAACCGCGGCAATTCTGGTGGTCCACTTTTCAACATGGAAGGTGATGTGATCGGTGTGAACACCGCTATCTTCTCCCCAACAGGTGGTAACGTAGGTATCGGTTTCTCAATTCCTGCAAATGACGCTCGCCGCGTTGTTGAAGAACTACGTGAGTTCGGCAAGGTACGCCGTGGTTGGCTCGGTGTGGGTATTCAGCCTCTCAATGAAGATATTGCAAAAGCGATGCGTGTTGATGTTACTAAAGGCGCTCTTATCACACGTGTTGAGCCTGAAGGCCCAGCAGCTGACGCTGGTATCGAAGATGGCGATATTATCATTGAGTGGGACGGTAAGCCGGTTGTAGACAGCAATTCTCTTAGCCGTCTTGTTAAGCGCACAAAAATCGATCAGGCGGTTGATGTTGTTATCATTCGTGAACGTGAGCGTCAGACAATTCGTGTGAAAACGGGTGAATTCATTAACCCTGAAGCGGAAGAGGAAGAGCAAGAAGAACCTCGTTCCAAGCGTGAGCGTGATAACGACCGTGCCCTTGTTGAAGGTATGGAGCTAGCGCCACTTAACGATAATCTTCGTCGCCGCTACAAGATCGCTGATGATGTTGAAGGTGTCGCTGTTGTGCGTGTTGCACGCAGAACACCAGCAGCTAATGCGGGTATCCGTGTTGGTGCGGTAATCGTACGTGTTGATCAGAAGCGCGTAGACAGCCCAGCTGAAGTTGAAGAGATTATTGAAGAGATTCGTGACGAAGGCCGCGAAAGCGTTCTTGTTCTCATTAACGTACGCGGCGTGTCGGCACACGTACCGCTTCGTCTTCTAAAAGAAAAGAAAGATGCTGATAATTAATAATCAGCACCTTTCGTAAATACCTTGATAGAGGGTCGGTTTTCCGGCCCTCTTTTTTTTGGCGCCGTGTTTTTATAGGTTTTTAAAAAAAAATATCGCCCAGCATGTTGTAATGCATCATACTTGGTAATACATAGTAACTATGTTAAACAAGGTTACGCTATGACAGACCAAGAAAAATTTGAAGCAAAATGGGATGTACAACACCGGAAGGGTACCCTGGAACTGGTGATAATGGCTGCTCTGAAAGGCCGGGATTTGTACGGCTTGCAGCTTCTTAACTTCCTGCATGAGTTTGAAACTGTGACGATTACAGAGGGTACACTGTATCCTCTTCTGGACCGGCTCAAACGGGAAGGGGTAATCGATGCAGACTGGCGACAGGAAGAAGGTGCAAGGCCCAGAAAGTATTACCGACTTACCAAACTTGGTGAAAAGGTGCTTCCCACAGTCAGCGCTCGTTGGCGCAAGTCAGCAGCAGATATTGAATGCATACTGGAGGGCAGACCTTCAGAGCTTAACAAAGCGCAATCAAATTAGGGAGAGAACATGATGTCTGATAGGGAATTGATTCACGAATACCTTAAATCACTCGGTCGCTATCTGTCCCGCCTTGATAAAGCAACCGCCAATGAGGTGATCCGCGAAATTGAAAGCCATATTTATGATCGGCTGGAAGAACAAGGAGCAGAGGTTACAGTTAGCGATATACTAGATAATTTTGGTAATCCGCGTGACCTTGCTAGTGCTTATGTCGATCACATCGTTGATGGCGCGCCACCCCCAAAAGGTTTTAAAGCGATCGAAGCGGTGAAAAGAGGTGTGGGTAAAAGCCTTTATTACGGCACCGCAGTATTTGGGTATATGGTGGCAGCCGCGCTGGTTCTGTTGGGGTTAGCAAAACCATTTTTAGCCGATAGCGTTGGTGTTTGGACAGCGCAGCACGGTGAAGCGTTCGTAGTTGGTATGATATCTAATCAACCGCCGGGAACTGCTGAGCTTCTAGGATGGTGGTTGGTGCCAATTGCTTTAGTGCTTGGTGCGGTAATTGGCCGTTTAACTGGCAAACTGCTCAGTATCCTTAAACGGCAGATGTAACCACTAACTTAAGACAACCGAATAAACCGAACGATGCTCATGATTATAAGTGAGCGCGAACAGGACACCTTTGCCTGGTGTTCACCTAACGATAACGACGCGGCAAGGCGTCCGTAAATGGAGAAAAGTTATGTTTCATTGTGAAGGTAATATTTATTTACGCAATATTTTGCGCAAAAACTTGCATAAATAAATAGAAAGCGATATGCCTGACATACGCAGCCTAAAGTTTAGAGCGTTTGGATTGTAAGTGAGCGTGAACGGGGCACCACTGCCAAGTATTTGGCCAAGAATAACGACGCAGCGTAGCGTCTATAAATGGAGAAAAGTTATGAGACTTATCCTAACCAATTTGAAACATTTCTTTGTCACGGCAACTTTGTTGTTGGTAACTCTTATCACTGCGGCGGTGGCCTTTGGTGTTGATATTGATATGGGCGACAATGATCTTGCGTATAAGCTTGGAGGCGAGGGCCCTCATGTGTTTTACGAAGGAGATAATATTGCTGCGCATTATATAAAAGGTGGCGGTAAAGAAGGCTTTTATATCGAGAAAGAATATATGGCGCCGGATGGCCAATTAGATGCAGAGGTGTATTTCCCTCTTGAGGATTCAACATTTAATCTAACAATAACACCGCATGTGGAAACACCGAAAGCGGTATATAACGATGGAGAGCCGATTGTTGCCATCTCTGACGTTGAAAGTAACTTCAAGACTTTCCGGGATTTCTTGATTGCCCAGCAAGTGATTGATGCTGATCTAAACTGGGCTTTCGGTAAAGGCCATCTTGTATTGGTTGGTGATTTTGTTGATCGCGGCGATTCAACAACACAGGTTCTTTGGTTTATTTATAAGCTTGAACAAGAGGCAAAAGCGGCAGGTGGTACTGTTCATTTTATCCTTGGTAACCATGAGATCAAGAACTTACAGGGGAATTTCCAGAAAGCGGCAGACAAATATTTCTATGTTGCTGCTGCCTTAAAAAAACAAGAGTTTGATCTTTTTGGGGATGATGCTCTTTTAGGGCGCTGGATGGCGAGCAAAAACACAATTGAGCAGATTAACGGATATCTGTTTGTTCATGGTGGATTGCACCCTGATATTGTTGAAGCGGGTTATAGCCTTGATGAGTTAAACACTATTGTACGCAATCAGTACCGTCAGGCCTATGTGCCAACGCAAGATGAAGCCGCAGAAGCGATTTTGGTTCACAGACGTAAAGGTCCTTCCTGGTACCGTGGTTACTTTGAAGCGGATCTAAGCCAGGAAACTGTGGAAAAAGGACTAAAACACTTCGGCGCTAAGGCGGTAGTTGTTGGGCACCAACCGCAATGGTCAGTTGGGAAGCATTATGACGGTAAAGTATTCGCTGTGAATGTTAAGCACCCGAAAGACTATCGGGGCAGTTTCCCTAGCAAACGTTCTGAAGGCTTGCTTCTAAATGGTGTGGATGCGTTCCGTTTGTTGGACGATGGTACAAAAGAACAGCTTTAAGGGCGAAATATAAGAAGGGGCTGGTATCCAGCCTCTCTTTTTCTACTTGATTTGTGCAAAAAATTTCGGAAAAATTTGCGTAAATTAGAGAGGGAAAATACATGTCTGATATACGAAGCCCGCAGTTTGGCGCGATTTTATTCCGAGCGACTGAATTAATCAGTATTCAAGGTACTGAGGTGTTTGATCAGTTAGGTATCAGTTTGCATGCCAACAAGATTTCTATTGTTCTCGCACTTTATACCAAGGGAGCAATGTCTTCGACGGAGCTATCAAAACACATCGGTATTTCGCGTCAGGTTTTGGAAAGCCGCCTGAAAGGGAGTGTAAAAGATGGATTTTTTACATCTTCTCCTGATGGAAAGGATTCTCGCAAGCGGGTCTATGATATTTCGGCTGCTGCCCGCCCTGAGGCCGAGCGGATTGTTGCGATCATGAAAGATTTTGAGCATGTCTATGATGTGATGTGGCAGGAAATCGGTATTGACCTTGAGCAGGGTGTGAAATTGATGGAGCGAGCGCTGAACCGCCAGTCGCTGCTTTACAGACTATGTGATAAGTTTCCCAAATATAATGAAGAACTTATAGAAACGTAGAAGCATAAAGAGATAAATGATGTTGAAACCAATACTTGTTGCTGTCCTCATGAGCTTTCAGGTTCTCTCTGCAAATGCACAGGAACAAGCTTATGCACAGTTGTTGCCGCAATATATCGAATGGGCAAAGGACGTAGATAAAAAAGGATTAGAGCTTGGCGAGCCGCTTAATGAAACTGAGTTAAAACTTGCCAAAGATGTTGGCGTTCAATACCCAGAAAAAGTTAGAGTCATCTATGTAGATGAGGTCCCGTTTCCCTATGAAAACCTGGCGCTGAAAGTCCTTGGTGAGAAGTTGGGACTTGTTGGTCCAGATATTATCAATAATGCACAGGTCTTTGGATATTCAATTTATGTCCGCGAGGGATATAAGCTTGATCGGCCTAAACTCGCACATGAACTTGTGCATGTGCTGCAAATTGAGCGTTCAAGCCTTGATCAAGTGATCGTCCAGCATATTCAGGATGTTGCCAGATACGGTTATAGAAATGCCCCGCTCGAAGTCGAAGCATTTAAGGCGAATATCAAGTATAAGCTGAAGTAAATTTAAATTAGCGGTTAGTTGGAGAAGTCCGCGTCGCTATACCCTTGAAAATAAAGTAGAGCAGTGAGGTCATTATATGTCACCGCTGCTCTGGCTGCTGCGCGGGTTTTTGGTTTTGCGTGATAGGCAACACCAAGCCCTGCCGCTTCAAGCATAGGAATATCGTTAGCACCATCACCAACGGCGATGATGTCTCTTTGCTCCAGCTCTAGCTTTTCAGCTAGTTCATTCAGCGTATCCAGTTTTGTTTGTGCACCACAAATAGGAGGCACGACCATACCTGTAAGCTGATCATCAGCTATCTCCAGAACATTGGCGCGGGTCATGTCAAAGCCAACGCGTTCTGCTACTTTCTCGGTAAAGAAGGTAAAGCCACCTGAAACCAGCGCTGCATAGCCGCCATTTGCTTTTACTGTTTGGATAAGTGTGCGTGCACCACCCATCAGTTCAATCCGGTCTTCATAGCATTCATCCAGCTGGCTTGCTGTCAGGCCCTTGAGAAGAGCCACACGTTCTTTAAGGGCTTCTTCAAAATCTAGTTCACCCCGCATGGCGCTCTCGGTGATTTCAGAGACTTTATCTTTAAGGCCAACAAAATCAGCGAGCTCATCAATGCACTCAACGGTGATGATGGTCGAATCCATATCTGCGAGCAGGAGTTTCTTCTTGCGTTTCTTGGCTGCCTGAAGAGCCCAATCCAATCCCTCAATCTTAGTCAGCGCGGGCGTAAGCATCTCACGGGTGCGGCGGTGATCTTTGGTTTCAAAAATCAGGTCCATCGCTCTGTTTTCTGATAAGATGCGACCACGATATTCGTTGAGCGATAATAAATCGGTTACCTTGTTTTCAATATTTTCCAGTGAAATATCAAACGCGGGGTTGACGACGAGGGTCAAAGCGATATCCATGAAGCACCATCCTGAACAGAGTGAGGTATTTTTGAAACAGGCTCTTTTTATTGCAGGTCCGACCGCTAGCGGCAAGTCGGCATTGTCCTTAAAGCTCGCAAAAGATCTTAACGGTGTGATTATTAATGCTGACAGCATGCAGGTTTATAAAGACCTGCGTGTGATAACTGCATGCCCGAGTGAAGAGGATGAATTGCAGGCTCCACACAGGCTATACCGTTTTATGGATGGTAGTGAAGTTTGTTCCGCGGCTTACTGGTCTGAGCTCGCGATGACAGAAATAGAAAAAGCATGGAATGAGGATAAATACCCGATCGTGATCGGTGGCACGGGGATGTATTTCAAATTTCTTTTGGAAGGTGTGGCGAAAATTCCTGATATTCCGGATGAAATTCGGAACGCAGTTCGAGAGGAAGCGGGCGAGCATGGCAGTGAAAAGCTACATGACGAACTAAAAGGATATGATCCCGTTATCGCGGAACGTTTATTCCCAGGCGATAGTCAGCGTGTTTGCCGAGCGGTTGAGGTGTACCGGGCGACAGGTAAACCGCTGAGTGAATGGCAAAAGAATAATGAACCGGGCCCGATGACCGCGCATGATAAAGCGGGTTGTGCCCATAAATTTATTCTCAAGCCGCCAAGAGATGTTCTGTATGACCGTTGCAACCACCGTTTTGACATGATGCTCGGCGAAGGTGCGCTTGAGGAAGTTGAGGCGCTTATGGAGCGGAACCTTGATACCAGCCTGCCGATTATGCGGGCGCTCGGTGTGCCGTCACTTATCAAACTTATCCGTGGTGAGGTGAGTGAAGAGGAGGCAATCGAAGATGCAAAGATGCAGACACGGCGGTTTGCAAAGCGGCAGTTAACATGGTTTAGGAACCAGTTTTCACATTGGAATTGCCTAAATGCGCAATATTTGGAAAGTGAATATGATATTTTAATGAATAAAATATCCAAAAAACCTATTGACTGAGTAATAATCGTACAATAAAAGGGTTTTATCGACACCAAACCAGCCCAGGTGTTGATACTATGGAACCTTCAGCCCAAGTAGGTTCCAGACTGTGACGAGACCCACCCCCTGGGGGCGCTTTTTAGCGCCCCCAACTGTTATGAGGGAGGCACGAGTAGCCAAAGTGGGCACGTCATCGGGCTAGTAATTGGTATGGACTGAAAGCGATGACACAAGCTGAGGCTACGACAATTGATACGACGACCGAGATGAGTGGTGCGCAGATGATTCTGAAAGCACTTACGGATCTTGGTGTGGAAGTCATTTTCGGATACCCGGGCGGCGCTGTCCTTCCAATTTATGATGAGATTTTCAAGCAGGATAAAATCAAGCATATCCTTGTGCGCCACGAGCAGGCTGCAACCCATGCAGCTGAAGGCTATGCGCGGGCAACAGGCAAGCCAGGTGTTGTTCTTGTAACATCAGGCCCAGGGGCCACGAACGCTGTTACGGGCCTTACTGACGCGATGCTTGATAGTATCCCGCTTATTTGTATTACAGGGCAGGTGGCGCGCCATCTTATTGGTAATGATGCTTTCCAGGAAGCTGACACGGTTGGTATCACGCGTCCCTGTACCAAGCATAATTATCTGGTGAAAGAAACATCAGATGTACCAACGGTTATTCATGAAGCATTCTATGTGGCTACAAACGGGCGTCCGGGGCCTGTGGTTATTGATATGCCGAAAGATGTGCAGATTGAAAAAGCAGCTTATCAAGTTTCCGAGCATGCAGAGCACCGAACGTACCGTCCGCAGATGCACGGCGATGAAACCGCAATCCGTGAAGCCGTTAAGGCGCTTTCCAAGGGTATGCGTCCGATTATTTATTCTGGCGGTGGTATCATTAATTCTGGCCCAGAGGCTTCAAGGCTACTGCGTGAGTTTGCAAAGCTTACGGGTATGCCAGTAACCAGCACTCTAATGGGGCTTGGCGCTTATCCCGCAAGTGATAACCAGTTTCTTGGTATGCTTGGTATGCACGGTACATGGGAAGCAAACCATGCCATGCATGACTGTGATGTAATGCTTTGCATTGGTGCTCGTTTTGATGACCGGGTTACCGGCGCTATTGATAAGTTCTCACCAGGATCGAAGAAAATCCATGTGGATATCGATCTTTCTTCCATCAATAAAAACATACAGGTGGATATCCCTGTTGTTGGGGATGCGAGATCTGTGCTTGAACGCATGATTGCTATCTGGAAAGAAGAAAACTGTTCAAAAGGGCAACCGCCACTAAATGCATGGTGGGATCAGATTAATCATTGGCGTGCACGCAAATGCTTAAACTATGAAGATAGTGAAGATATTATCATGCCGCAAAAAGCGCTTGAGCGATTGCAGCATTTTGTAAAAGATCGTGATGCGGTTATTTCAACAGAAGTTGGCCAACACCAGATGTGGGCCGCCCAGTTCCTAGGCTTTGATCGCCCCAATGCATGGCTTACTTCTGGTGGCTTAGGGACTATGGGCTACGGCTTGCCTGCGGCTATTGGGGCACAAATCGCCTTTCCTGATAAGCTCTGCATTGATGTGGCTGGTGAAGCTTCTATTCAGATGAATATCCAAGAACTTGGCACCATGGCGCAATATAAACTGCCCGTGAAAATCTTCATTATGAATAATGAATTTATGGGCATGGTACGCCAGTGGCAGGATCTTTCCTATGAAGGTCGCCATTCTGAAAGCTATTCCGATTCCCTGCCTGATTTTGTGGCCCTTGCAGAAGCTTACGGCATGAAAGGCATTATGGTTGATCATCCTGATAATCTGGATGCTGCCATTGAAGAAATGCTTAATCATGATGGCCCCGTGGTGATGGATTGCCGGGTTGCCAAGCTTGAGAACTGTTTCCCGATGGTTCCAGCTGGTGCTGCTCACAATGAAATGATGTTACCGGGTGACGGTGTAAGCAAACCAAAAGATGACGAAGCACTCGCTGTCGTTTAATCTGGCACGGAAAGATAATAAGATGGATGGTTCGATGAAAGAAATTGGCCCAATTCAACGACATACAATCAGTGTCATTGTTGATAACGAAGCAGGGGTACTTGCCCGCGTAATTGGCCTGTTCTCTGGCCGTGGTTATAATATTGAAAGCCTTACTGTGGCTGCCGTTGGTAAAGGCGAAGCGCGCTCGCGTATCACTGTTGTAACTTCTGGTACTTCCATGGTGATTGAACAGATTAAAGCACAGTTAGATCGCCTTGTACCAGTACACAGAGTAGCAGACTTGACGATAGATGGCCCATTTGTGGCCCGTGAACTTGCCCTTGTTAAGGTTTCAGGTACGGGTGACAGGCGTGTAGAAGCGCTACGGTTGGCGGAGGCTTTCCGGGCACGTGCTGTTGACAGCACAACAGAGAGCTTTGTGTTTGAACTCACCGGATCAGCAGAGAAGATCAACGCCTTTATTGATTTGATGAAAGAATTAGGCCTCGTTGAGGCCGCACGAACAGGGGCTGTTGCCCTTAGTCGCGGCGAAGCCGGGCTATAACTTATATTTAGGTAAACGGGGTTTCCCTTTTAAGGACAAAAGACATGCGTGTTTATTTTGATAGTGATGCAGACGTAAATTTGGTGAAGGATAAAACCGTTGCCATCGTTGGCTATGGTAGTCAGGGCCATGCTCATGCTGGTAACCTGCGCGATAGCGGTGTGAAGCGTGTGATTGTTGCGCTGCGTGAAGGTTCAGCAACACGTAAGAAAGCGGAAGCTGCTGGTTTCGAAACTATGACAGCGACAGAAGCAGCACGTGAAGCTGATATGGTGATGATGCTGGCACCGGATGAGCATCAAGCTGCAATTTACGCTGATGAGCTTGCTGAGAATATGAAAGAGGGCGCGGCACTTATGTTTGCGCACGGCCTGAATGTTCATTTCGGTTTGATCAATGCCCGTAAAGATCTTGATGTGATTATGGTTGCACCGAAGGGCCCGGGTCATACGGTGCGCGCGCAGTATGCAGTTGGTAAAGGCGTTCCGTGCCTGATCGCTGTTGATCAGGACGCTTCAGGTAAAGCACACGATCTCTGTCTTTCTTATGCATCAGCTATTGGCGGTGGCCGTTCAGGTATTATCGAAACCAATTTCCGTGAAGAGTGTGAAACTGATCTCTTTGGTGAGCAGGCTGTTCTGTGTGGCGGTATCTCTGAGCTTATCAAAGCAGGCTTTGAAACGCTTGTTGAAGCGGGTTATGCACCAGAAATGGCCTATTTCGAATGTCTGCACGAAACCAAACTTATCGTAGATCTGATCTATGAAGGTGGTATCGCGAACATGCGTTATTCAATTTCAAACACAGCTGAATATGGTGATTATAAAACTGGTCCGCGCATTATCACTGATGAAACAAAAGCGGAGATGAAGCGGGTTCTTGAAGATATTCAGAAAGGCCGTTTCGTAAAAGATTTCATCACGGATAACAATGCTGGTAACCCGGAACTGAATGCACATCGCGGTCTTGCTGAGCGCCACCCGATTGAGGAAGTGGGTTCCAAATTACGCGGTTTGATGCCGTGGATGAAAGAAGGCAAGCTTGTAGACAAAGAGAAAAACTAAAATAGTTTTTCCTATCTGAGTTGAAAAGGCGGCCTTTACAGGTCGCCTTTTTTTATTACGTAATACAGATAGAATAACAGCGAGGAAATTATGGATATTTTTCCAATTGAAACAGAACGGCTTATTATTCGGCGGTTCAGAAAAGATGATGCGGAAGCCTTTCACAGCTGGCGGGATGATGAAGAGGTCGCTCGCTATACCCTATGGGACTACCCGTATTCACTAGAGAGGTCTCAGGCCTTTTGTGAAAAAATGTCAGCTATTGAACCTTTTCCGGAAGGAGAATGGTTCCAGCTTGTGATTGAAGAAAAGTCTAGCGGTAAAGCGGTGGGGGACATCGGTCTTGGTATCAAGATAGACGGTAATCCTGATATCGGTATTGGCTACAGCTTAAATCGTTCAGCACACGGTAACCGTTATGTTGGTGAAGCGCTGAAGGATGTAATCCCAGCGGTTGCCAAAGTGGTTGGTGTGAAACAGGCTAAAGCAGAAACCGATGCCCGTAACATTGCGTCCGAAAAAGTGCTCCTGAAACTTGGTTTCGAACAATCTGAGCTGCATGAAAAAGCGTCGTTCGTGAAAGGTGAATGGTGCGATGAGTATTATTATGTCCTGAATATTGAGTATTGAATGCCAAATATACTTTGTTTGACGTTTTTTTAAGAAGTTTACGCAATAATATTACTTAATAAACTGTATTGCTAAAATATTATAATGTGATAAGTGTTTGTTTCGAACTTATTATTGCGTAAATGGCAGTGTGAAACCACAATATGAATGAAGCAATGAGACATAAGAAAAAAGCACGGGCGATTGCTATCTCTTGTGCGCAGCAGAAAATGAAAGCGGAAGCTTTTGCATTTGCTATGTCTGGGCTTCTTTTCAGCCTTCTCCTTCTTGGTGCTGGTCGACTTATCGGCCCTTAAACACTTGAATAAAGCCCTAGTGCTTTGTGTTTAAGGGTATCGCCAAACTCGCAACAACTTAGATTAACAGCAATATCAGGATTAAGGCCATGTCACACAGTGAAGCAAACCGTGTGAGAATATTTGACACCACCTTGCGTGATGGAGAGCAATCTCCGGGCGCATCCATGACGCTAGAAGAAAAATTACGTATCGCGGAAACCCTTGAGGCCATGAAAGTGGATGTAATTGAGGCTGGCTTTGCAATTGCCTCAAACGGGGATTTTGAATGCGTACGGCAAATTGCGGAACGCATTAAGGATTCCACAGTGTGTTCGCTTGCTCGCGCTGCCCTTGGAGATATTGACCGGGCTGCTGAAGCTTTGAAACCTGCGAATTCAGGTCGTATTCACACCTTTATCGCAACAAGCCCGCTTCATATGAAAGTAAAGCTGAATATGGAGCCTGAGGCAGTTATTGAGGCGGTGCACAAATCAGTGAGCCATGCACGTGGTTTTGTGGATGATGTGGAGTGGAGTGCGGAAGACGCGACCCGTACAGAGCTTGAATTTCTTTACCGCGCGGTGGAGACCGCGATTAAAGCTGGTGCCACAACAATTAACCTGCCGGATACGGTTGGGTATGCAACACCAGCGGAATATGAACATATGTTCCGTTCGGTTATTGAGAATGTACCGAACTCTGATAAGGCTATCTTTTCCACCCACTGTCATAATGATCTTGGATTGGCTGTTGCCAATTCGCTTGCAGGTGTTGCGGGTGGCGCGCGCCAGATAGAATGTACGATCAACGGCATTGGTGAACGTGCTGGTAACGCGGCGATGGAAGAAGTAGTGATGGCACTTAAAACTCGCGGCGATGCATTACCTTATTATACTAATATTGAATCCACCGAGATTATGCGTGCTAGCAAGCTTGTTTCCACGGTAACGGGTTTCACGGTTCAGAATAATAAAGCGATCGTCGGTGCAAACGCATTTGCCCATGAAAGTGGTATCCATCAGGACGGCGTTTTAAAGAACGCTGAAACCTATGAAATTATGACCCCAGAGAGTGTAGGTGTTACAAAATCCTCACTTGTGATGGGTAAGCATTCAGGGCGTCATGCGTTTGCAGATAAACTGGCGGAACTTGGGTATGAGTTGGGTGATAATGCATTCCAGGAATGTTTCCGACGCTTTAAAGAATTAGGCGACCGTAAGAAGAATATCTATGATGAAGATATTGTTGCTCTGGTGGATGATGAAGTAGCCACTTGGGCTAACCGTATGCAGGTGATCTCGGTTAATACGCACTCGTCGACCAACGGTACAGCTATCTCTGACATCACAATGACTATTGATGGCGACAAACATAAAACAGTTACTTATGGCGCTGGGCCTGTAGACGCTGTGTTTAATGCCATTAAAGAAACCATTGAAATGCAACCACACTTGCAGCTTTTCCAGGTGCATGCTGTAACGCAAGGTACAGACGCTCAGGCAGAATGCACAGTAAGGCTTGAGCATGATGGCCGCACTGTAAACGGGCAGGGTGCTCATGAAGATACCGTTACTGCCGCCGCTAGGGCCTATGTGTCTGCGGTCAATAAGCTAATGGTGAAGAGGCAGAAAACCGCGCCTGAACCCATGTCGGCATAAAATCACTATGAAATCCGCTAAAAGGCTCTGTTTTCAGAGCCTTTTTTATTTGTGCTATTGCAAACCGGGTCTGCGTTTACTAGCTAAACGAAAAGTAGGTGAGGGGGGAGTGTTATGCAAGATCAGGTCTTTTCTAAAGAAGAATATCCAGGGTTATCTGCCAGTCTCGTATTGGTTGGGTTATATCCGCTTCTTCAGCTAATTATTGTGATGCTGATGCTTGGGGTAATGGGGGTGAGTTCTGCACTAAGTAGCGAGACATTAGAGGATGTTGATCTAGTTGCATATGCCAGCTTGGTACCGTGTGTAGCACTCTTAGCTTTGATGCGCGGGCATTTAATGCTCAACAAACAGAATAGTTTTAGAGAAATTGGCCTCCGTACCCCAATAATGCCGGTTGGCGAAATTATTGGCTGGGGCCTTGCGCTATCTATCGCAGTGTTAGGTTTTTCGACAGTATATGGGCTGTTCTTTCAGGAAAGTGGGCAGCCAGAACTGGAGCAAATCCTGCGTTTGGCCCGTGAAACAGACAGAGGTCTATCGGCCTTTATTATTGTCGGCGTAGTAACGGTTCTGGGCCCAATTGTTGAGGAGTTGATTTTTAGAGGATATCTGCAAACAGCCCTTATTAAGCAAACCTCGCCGATTATTGGTATTGCTGCCTCAAGCGTTATTTTTGGTGCGGTTCATTTCAATTTGTCGATACTACCAGTTTTGGTATTTATTGGGTTTGCGCTGGGATATTTATACCATAAAACCGGGTCAATCTGGCCGAGTATAGCTTTCCATATTTTAAATAATTCGTTCTCGGTGTTTCTGTTTTTCTCTTACCCAGAATTATTTTAATGGAGCGCTATAGCCAATAGCCAGACGTGAGGAACGAGCATATGGCTAATACACAGGAGCAGACTAAGCAGGACAATATGGTCATTATCGCCATATTGCTGGTGATTGCATACCCAGTATTGCAGATTATTTCTGCACTTCTCCTAGCTGTTATCGCAGCAATCTTTCAAGTTGAGGTGACTGAACTTGGATTAATTTCAAGCACGATATCTCTCTCAATTTTTACACTTGCTGTTTTTATATGGAGGGAACGGGCAGGTGATTATGAAAGAATAGGATTTCGATCCAGCCAATATAGCGCCCAAAAGCTTTTCATGCTCGTTTTAGGGGCTCTGGTTGCCTTGTTAGCCTTTGGGTATGCGTATGATACTTTTATTGAGACAGACGGGCAGCCTGAAACTGAAGCTTTGATCATTATGGCAGGCGGTTCTTTAGGGTCGTTATCTTCCATATTTCTTCTAATGTGTATTGTTGTTTTTGCACCCGTTATTGAGGAGATCATTTTTAGAGGATACCTGCAAACAGCACTTGAAAAGAAGATTGGGCCCTTTATGGCTCTGATTATAAGCTCACTTGCATTTGCTGCTGCACATTTTGATCTTGATACGCTGCCGATATTATTCATTGCGGGCTTGGCATTCGGATACATATTCCAGAAAACAAAGTCTATTTATCCTGCTATGTTTTTACATGCCGCCAATAATGGCATTTCATCCGGCATTTTGATTTTTGCACCTGAGCTGTATCACGAACGTTATACGGCCTTCATAAATTGGCTTTAATTTAAAATAATTTGTGCGATTTGAGCCTGAAAAAGCTAAAAAAACGCAGAAAAATCAAAAACTCGCCCTAATCATGTGTAATGGCTCTTGTCTGGAAGAGATAAGTGCCGCATAACCGCACTAGGGAGTCGTCTTCCACAGTAATTGGAATCGCAAAAATAAGAGGCGCTAAATGCTATCAAAGCTGCTCGGTATGTTTTCATCTGACATGGCTATCGATCTGGGGACAGCCAACACACTTGTTTATGTGAAAGGCAGAGGGATTGTTCTGAATGAACCATCTGTTGTTGCTATCAAAAATGAGCAAGGTAGAGACCGGGTTTTAGCGGTAGGTGATGAAGCGAAGCTTATGCTTGGCCGTACACCAAGTGGTATTCAGGCTATCCGTCCTCTTCGCGATGGCGTGATCGCGGACTTCCATGTTGCGGAACAGATGATCAAACATTTCATTCAAAAAGTACACAATCGTTCGTGGGCAAGCCCGCAGGTAGTGGTTTGTGTACCTTCTGGTTCTACAGCCGTTGAACGTAAAGCCATTCAGGAATCAGCTGAGCAAGCTGGCGCTCGTAAAGTATATTTGATTGATGAACCAATGGCTGCAGCGATTGGTGCAGGTCTGCCGGTAACGGAGCCGCAAGGCTCTATGGTTGTTGATATTGGCGGTGGTACAACAGAAGTAGCGGTTCTTTCTCTTTGCGGTATTGTTTATGCTACATCTGTTCGTGTTGGTGGTGACAAGATGGATGAAGCACTTATTGCTTATATTCGCCGCAACCACAATCTATTGATCGGTGAAGCGACAGCGGAACGTATTAAGAAAGAAATTGGTACAGCCCTTATTCCAGAAGATGGCGTAGGTGAAAATCTTACGATCAAAGGCCGTGATTTGATGAATGGTGTGCCAAAAGAGATCGAAATTAACCAGTTGCAAGTAGCGGAAGCACTTTCTGAGCCAGTAAGTGCAATTGTTGAAGGGGTGAAAGTAGCTCTTGAGCATACAGCACCAGAACTCGCGGCTGATATTGTTGACCGCGGCGTTGTGCTTACCGGTGGCGGTGGTATGCTACATGATCTGGATACGGTTATTCGTCGTGCAACAGGATTGCCTGTTACTATTGCTGAGGAGCCACTTACATGTGTTGCTCTTGGTACAGGGCGTGCACTTGAAGATGAAACACTGAAATTAGTGCTTACTGAAAGCTACTAAACCATCAAGTTAACATGGCGTAGTTAGGGGAAGAACGCTGGCGACGAGACTGCAATCAGCGAATTTTTCTGGTAGTGGGACGAGGCGTTCGAACCGCGGCAGGGATGCTCTGTGGCTTTATCTGGTTATCTCTATCGTGTTTCTTGGGATGGAAGTAGTGAGTTCTGCAATTCCTTCCCAAGTGCGTGCCTATGCCGGTGATGTGGTGTCGCCAGTATTAACGCTTCTTGAAAAGCCTGTACGTGCTGTGCAGTCGGGGCTTGAGAGGGTCGTTGGCGTTTCAGATATCTATCTAGAAAATGAAACGCTCAAAGATGAAAACGCTAGATTGAAGCAATGGCGAGAAGCTGCCATGCAGCTCAGCCGAGAAAACGAGCAGTTACGTACAATCCTTAAAGTGCCAAAACGCGAGGTAACGCCAGCTGCAACAGCACGGGTTATTGGTGTTGGCGGTGGTGCGTTTGAGCGTAGCATCCTAATTGGAGCAGGTAGCCGGGATAATGTGCGCTATAATTTGCCTGTAGTGGATAGTGAAGGCCTTGTTGGCCGTGTGCTTCATGTTGGTTTTTTAAGTAGCCGGGTTTTATTGGTTACTGATCTGAACAGTAGAGTACCTGTAAGGTTAGAGCGTTCAGGCGAGCTAGCGATCGCAGAAGGCCAGAATGAAGTGTTCATGCGACTTCGTTTTTTCCCAGAAGAAGCAGATATTCGAATAGGTGACAGGTTTTTAACATCTGGCCATGGTGGGGTATTCCCGCCGGATATCCCTGTCGCTCGGGTCTCAAATATCGATGCGGATATTATCACGTTGGAACCACTTGGGTTGCTTGATAAACTTAATTATGTTCGCGTGATGGATTATCAGGCTGTGCCGGATGATGTAGAGCTTTTGGAAGCGGAGCAGAGCAATGAATAAAATGCGCTCTCCAATGGTGGCTAGTGGCCCAGCGGGGCTACTTCCTGTCGTTTCAGCCTTCTTCCTTGCTATTCTAATGCTTGTGCCCATTGGCACAGGTGCTGCGAATGTGGTTGTTCCCAATCTGGTTCTGATCGCAGTATTTTATTGGCTCTCATCGCGGCCGCTGCTTATGCCGTATGGTGCATGTGCTATTTTAGGCTTTTGGCTAGATTTATGGCTTTCGGTACCACTTGGTCTAAATATGTTGATTTTGCTGCTTACTCGCCTTTTTGTTCTCAACCAGTTAAAGCATTATAAAGGCCGAAACAAATTGGTACATTGGATTGTTTTTGGATTAATGTCCTTTGGTCTATATGCCGTTTCTTGGGTGATAGTATCCGCTGTTGAAAGGTCGTTAATTCCTGTGCAGCCACTATTAGTACAGTGGTTGGTAACAGCTTTTTCATATGCACCTGTCGCATTTCTGCTGGGGCGAGTAAGACGTTTGGTGTTGCGGTAAACTATGGCGCGTGAAGGATTAAGATATCAAGCATTCAGCCGCCGGGCCTTTATTCTGGCTGGTGCACAAGGTCTCGCAGTAACCGCGCTAGGCGGGCGCCTTTATTATCTTTCTATTGTAAATGGTGAAAAATACAAACTTCGCGCAGATAAAAATCGGATATCAGTCAGGCTTTTAGCGCCTGTTCGCGGAGAGATATTTGATCGCAAGATGCGGAAGATAGCGACCAATCGCCGTGATTTCAGTGTGTATCTTATTCCGGAACAAGCGAAGGAAGTGGCCAACACGCTAACCAAACTCAACAGAATTGTAAAAATCAGCGACCGTAGGCTGAAGCGTATCGAACGCCAGATCAAACGACAGCGTAAGTTCTTGCCTATTACTGTTGCTAAGGGATTGGACTGGAAAACATTCAGTCGCGTGAATGTAGATATGCCCAACCTTCCGGGGGTTGAAACTAACGTTGGTCTCTCTCGCTTTTATCCAAGCGGGCAATCGGTTGCGCATATTGTTGGATATCTGGCTAGTCCGGGTGAAAATGATGTTGGGCGAAATCCTCTTTACCAATTACCCGGAGCTAAAGTTGGCAGACAAGGCATAGAAAAACGGTTTGAAGAAGAATTGCGAGGCGAAGCCGGTACGCGCCGGGTAGAAGTTAATGCTGTTGGCAGGGAAATTCGCGAACTACCTCCGAGACAGGAAGCTCTTAAAGGGCAGGACCTTCATCTTACGCTTGATATGGATTTGCAGGAATTCACCCTTGATCAATTGGGTGAGGAATCCGCTGGCGTCGTTGTGATGGATGTGAAAAACGGTGATGTGCTCTCGCTTGCATCGGCGCCTACTTTTGACCCGAACGAGTTTACCTCGGGAATTAGCAGTGCCAATTGGCAGGGTTTGTTGAATGACCCCAGGAAGCCGCTGCTTAACAAATGTATGACAGGCCAATATCCACCAGGTTCTACGGTAAAGATGGTTATTGCACTTGCTGCACTGGAACAGGGTATTATTACCCCGGAAACTAAGTTTTTCTGTAATGGGAAACATCGATTAGGGAATAATTTATTCCACTGTTGGCAGCGAAATGGTCATGGTCATGTAGATCTCTTGGACGCGATTTCCAAAAGCTGCGATGTCTATTTTTATGAGATAGCTGAGAAGCTTGATATTGATATTATTGCTGAGATGGCAAAGCGGTTTGGCTTGGGTCAAACTTATGCACTTGGCGTGGACGGTGAAAAAGAAGGCCTTGTTCCTGACCGCCAATGGAAGCGTGTTATTCAGAACCAGCCCTGGCATTTGGGTGAAACACTGAATGTATCCATTGGTCAGGGTGCAATGTTGGCAACGCCTCTTCAGCTTGCTGTGATGACATCTCGTATTGCTTCAGGTAATGAAGTAACGCCGCGATTAATTCGCTATACTGATGAACTTGATTTTGACCCTAACTTCAGCCCTATGGAAGTGAATCCTCTTATGATGCGTTTAATGCGGCGCGGCATGGAGATGGTGATGGAGCCAAAAGGCACTGCCCATGATTACAGGCGTTCCAAGTCTGCCATAAAGCAGGCTGGTAAAACTGGTACCGCTCAGGTAAGGCGTATTAGCCGGGCAGAACGAGAGAGCGGTGTATTAAAAAATGACGAAAAACCTTGGGCAGCACGTGATCATGCGCTGTTTGTAGGGTATGCCCCGGCAGAGAACCCTGAAGTAGCGGTTTCTGTACTGGTACAGCATGGTGGTGGTGGAGCTAGTAAAGCCGCTCCGATTGGCCGTGCAGTATTAGATAAAGCATTAGAGCTTAAAGATAAGCCAGCATTACCACCTGTTGAACAGGGAGAGGCATAATGGGTAGTGCGCGTATGTTTGGCCCCAGGCGGGACGAAAAGAATGCGTTTCAGCGGCTTCTAAGTCTGAATTGGGGAATGATCCTTGTTACCTTGCTTATTGGCTCTGTCGGTGTAGCCATGCTCTATAGTGTTGCTGGAGGCGCCTGGGATCCATGGGCTTCCCGGCATTCTATGCGCTTGGGCGTTGCCTTTATCATCATGCTTATTGTTGGTGTAATGGATATCCGTTATTGGATGGCACTTTCCTATCCTGCTTGGGGAATAGGGGTTTTGTTGCTGGTTGCTGTGGAATTGGTAGGGGATTTTGGTAAGAATTCCCAACGCTGGCTTGATATTGGCTTTATGCGACTACAGCCTTCTGAGCTTATGAAGATTGCACTTATTATGGCCCTAGCGCGCTTCTATCATGCTAGGCCATTTCATCAGAGTAAGAAGATCTCTACTCTGTTTACGCCGCTTATTCTGATAGCCATACCAGTGCTGCTCGTTGTGCGGCAACCTGATTTTGGTACTGGTATTACTCTTGTCGCCGGCGGTGTTGCCATCATATTTTTAGCTGGTCTCCCAACATGGTTCTTTGTCGCTTCGGGTGTTTCCGTAGTTGCAGCATCTCCAATTGTTTGGTCTCTGATGAAGGAGTATCAGAAAGGCCGAGTACTTACGTTCTTGAATCCAGAGTCTGATCCAACAGGTGCCGGATACCAGATTACTCAGTCAAAGATCGCTTTGGGTTCTGGGGGGATGACGGGTAAAGGCTTTCTGGAAGGAACCCAAAGTCATTTGAATTTTCTACCCGAAATGAAAACAGATTTTATCTTCACCGTGCTGGTTGAAGAGTTTGGCCTGATTGGCGCAATTATTGTGTTATTGCTTTATACAATTGTTCTAACGTATGGCCTGCTTGTGGGTATTGGCTGCAGGAACCAGTTTGGGCGATTATTAGCTGCGGGGCTTTCGATGACCCTTTTCTATTATGTGTTCATTAATATTGGCATGGTTATGGGAATGATGCCTGTGGTAGGCGTGCCTTTACCTCTTATTTCTTATGGCGGTTCAGCAATCCTGACATGGGCAATTGCTTTTGGGCTTATCCTTTCCGTCGCTTCACATAGACATGTTTCTTTGGCCCCTAGAGGTAGCGGCATTATCTAATTTGTTGCACACGTTTTTTTCAGTTTGCAATTCCTGTTCAATTTGTAATGCTCAAAATTACAAGAATAAGGGGTAGGAAAATGAAAAAAATAAAAGCAGCACTTGTATGTGCTCTTCTCGGTACTTCTGCACTTTCAGCGGATGATGTTTCAAGCGCCGTTCAAAAGGATTATAGCTACCTGGATAGTCTATATAAACATCTGCACAGTAATCCTGAGCTTTCTTTCAAAGAGTTCAATACCGCTGAACGCATAGCAAAGGAACTGCGTGAAATTGGTTTCGAGGTGACTGAGAAGGTTGGTCGTGTCGGTGTTGTTGGTGTTTTGAAAAATGGTGATGGGCCGACGGTGCTTGTACGAACTGATCTGGATGCTTTGCCTGTAACAGAACAAACCGGATTTTCATTTGCCAGTAAAGCGATGGGGGTGAATGAAGCAGGTGATACCGTTGGTGTGATGCATGCGTGTGGCCACGATATTCATATGACTTCTTTCATTGGAACCGCCAGGCAGCTTGCTCGATTGAAAGATCAATGGAAAGGCACATTGGTGTTTATTGGCCAGCCAGCGGAAGAAACTGTGGGTGGTGCGCAGGCAATGCTTGAAGATGGGCTTTTTGAACGTTTTCCTAAGCCTGATTATAATATCGCGCTACATGTAAGCTCTGCAATGGCATCAGGAACCGTTGGCATGACCCAAGGTTTTGCGCTTGCCAATGTTAATAGCGTTGATATTGCTATTAAAGGGATTGGTGGGCACGGGGCTTATCCTCATACAACGAAAGACCCCATTGTACTTGGCGCGCAGATTGTTACAGCGCTTCAGACATTAGTATCCAGAGAAACGTCACCTCTTGATTCAGGTGTTGTAACGGTTGGCTCTTTCCATTCAGGTACCAAGCATAATATTATTTCTGATGGTGCCCATTTGCAGTTAACGGTTCGGTCTTACACCGATGAGGTGAGAGAAAATTTGCTGACAGGTATCAAACGAATTGCAGAAGCGCAGGCTATGTCAATTGGATTGCCTGAAGATCTATGGCCTGAAGTAACATACAGTCAGGGAACACCTGCGACATATAATGAACCTGATTTTACCGGCAAAATACATGCGGCAATGACTAAGAAATTCGGAGAAGATCGTGTTATCTGGTCATCTCCAGTCATGGGGGCAGAAGACTTCGCATATTATGGGCGCACGGAAGACCGAATTCCAAGTCTCATGTTTTGGGTAGGAGCTGCAGATCCAGAGGATGTAAAAGCAGCGAACGAAGGCAAAAAAAAGCTACCAAGTTTACATTCACCTTTCTTTAAGCCCGATTATCAGGCTACTATTACACAAGGAGTAGAAGCAATGACTCTCGCTGTGATGGATATTATGGCAGAAGGTAATTAGCGAATTGCTTCTATGACGTGTTTCTTTTTTGGGTGAAAGAGAAACCATATTGCTTGAAGTGTCTGATCTTGTGCACTTCAAGCATAACATAGTGTTTGGGGTGCTAAGTTTATGCAAGATACGTCTATTGATACGCAGATGGTGGATATTATTCGCCTAATTCAGAATGCAAAAAATACAGATGAAATTGATAGTATTTTTGCGAAACTGCTTCGTGAATTTGGGTATGAACAATCGACGTATATTGAAATAGTAACGCCTGATGATTTAGGTACCTCAATAGTAAATCCTGCAATGGCTGCAGATCAGGCATGGTTATCCAAGCATGCAGAACAGGAAATACTTCATTACGGCGAAGAAACGGGGGAGCGGTTTCATACTCGATATCCGTTTACGTGGAACACTCTTTTAGAGCATGTTGATGCATCGCCTCTTGCGAAGCGTTTTTTGGAAAAAACTCAGCATTTCTTTGATGGTAAAGATGGTTTTATCGCGCCAATTCACGGCCCGGAAGGATCAATCACCGTTTTAGTAGTTTATGGTGAACAACCGGATGTATCTGCGGAAACCATTAGGGCTTTAGGTACGGTTGCCTTTTTTCATCAGGCTGCTTTGGAACGTATTAACAACAATGAAAGAAAAGGAGGGAATAATAACCTACTCGAATGCATCAAATGTATTGCATTAGGGAAAAGTGACATGGAGATTTCACACCTACTGGGTATTAGTGAAGGTGAAGTGAATTTTCAGATTAACAGAGCCATTAATGGCCTTGGTGTTTCCACGCGTGCGCAAGCAGTAGAAGAAGCTGCTAGGCGAAATTTAATCACCCTTTAGACGCGCGCATGTTTCAAGTTTATTATATTGGTATTTAGATGATTAAAATTATTCCTTTTGAAAAACAGCATGAATATAAAGAATTGTTCGATCATATGTATTGTATGCGCCATAAATTGTATGTGGAAGGTCGCAAAATTCGGCATTGGGGAAGTGCTGATGGAAGAGAAAAAGATGCATATGATGCTGAAGGAACTATCTATCTTGTAGCGCTAGGACCCGATGGTGAATTGGAGGCTGGCTTAAGGTTGGTGCCGACTGAAAAGCCACATCTTCTTAAAAATGAATATGAAGCATTTTGCAGTGTAGAGGAAGCTCCCGCTCAATCGGATGCTTGGGAGATGTCTCGGGTATTTGTGTCTAGTAATTCTCGATATAATAAAGATGGAATACCGCTTAAAGGCTTACTGTTTTGTGCAATGGTTTCTTATGCCCGAAGTAAAGGCATAAATTATATAACAGGTATCAATGATAGCTTTTTCCTGCCGCGTGTACTTGAATGTGGCATCAAGGTTGTGCCGCTTGGGTTGCCCAAGCGTACAGAATGGGGTGAGTTAATCGCCTATAAAATGTTTCTTGATGATACAAGTCTCCACAAATCTTTAAATTATTATCATGTGCCAAAAGGTGCCATGGAGATAGTAGATGCTAATCGTCTGCATGATGAGGCTGAGCCGTATCTGGTTGATGAGACTGATATTGCTTTTTCGCAGCTCATAGGTAGGAGAACGCCTCATATTAAACGTATGGCGGAAATCATGCCTCGACTTGGTTCTTCAAATCCAGATGAAGTTGCAATTGCAGAATTGGAATTGGATAAACTAATTAGCGATGTACGTGCACATATCGTTGCAAACTCACAATTCTCAGGTGGCAGTTCCCACCTGAATTAGAGGATTTTCAAAAGTTGATGAACAGAATGCTGGAAACCTGCCAAATACTTAGTTAATGTTAAAGAGAACTAGCTAAGGAAAATAGTGTGTCTCATAAACACGATCATGATGTTTGCATTGATAATGCAGTTGCAAAAGCAGAACAAATTTGTGCGGAACGTGGTTCGCGCTTTACCGATCTTCGGCGTCGCATTCTGATTATGATATGGAAGGGACATAAAGCAGTAAAGGCATATGATCTTTTAGATCAACTTGCGAATGAAGGTGGCTCTGCTAAACCGCCGACTGTTTACCGTGCTCTGGATTTTCTAATGGAAGAAGGTTTGGTGCATAAAATTGAATCGCTGAATGCCTATATAGGGTGCCCACATGCTGGTGATCGGCATGTTAGCCAATTTTTGATTTGTGATGCATGTGAAAATGTTGAAGAAGTAACGAGTCCAGAGTTGTCACAAGCGGTTGTATTTGCTTCAAAAAAAGCTGAATTCCAAATTCAGCGTCAAACGCTGGAACTTCACGGCACCTGTAGATCCTGCGCAGGTAAAAATAAAGCAGCCTAATATTTTAGGCTAAAATACAATAAAGACTCGTGTTTTAGCCTTTTCGTCGTTAAACGGCATAGCCTTATGGCAGAATTAGCAGATATTATAAAATCAGCACAGGAATTTATCATGCTGGCGGAGCAGCAGCTTCGTGATGATGAGCTTCTTGAAGCTGAAAATACAGCAAGGGCGGTAATTGCTATTGCTCCGCGATATGCGCCGGCTTGGCGTGCCCTTGGTGATGTTTTATCTGCCGTTCCTGGTAAGCGAGCAGAAGCGGCGCAGGCGTATAGCCGTGCTCTTGAATATGATCCATCTGATCAAAACTCGATCATCGCTCGTGATGCTTTGAGTGATAGAGAAACTTCCGCACCGACAAATGCTGACAAAGGCCCAGGTATTCCTCAGCTTGCTGCTTTGGGGGATAAAGATAAATACATAGCGGCCGCTCGTTCCTCGGAAGCTGCAGAACGCTGGAAAGAAGCGAAGGAATATTGGGAATATGTTCTTAAGATAGACCCCTCTGACACTTGGGTTTGGAGCCAATATGGCCATTTGCTGAGTGTTCATTTGCATGACTACCAAGCATCTGAAACTGCGTTTAGAAGGGCAATAGAGGAAGACCCAACGGATGACTGGGCTTGGGGAAAGTTAGGCATCATGCTCGCTGACTTTCTTGGGAAGGTTCCGGAAGGGCAAGAGTACCTACGAGAAGCGATTAGACTTGACCCAACAGAACCATATTATCATGGCTGGCTTGGTTGGTCGCTTTACCGCCAGAGCGAAAATTTCGTGGAGGCCGAAAAAGCGCTTAAAGAAGCAACAAGATTATTGCCGGGATATCAATGGGCATTTTTCCATTTGGGTTATGTTCAATATGCCATTGGTGGGAAAGTTAAAGAGGCCAAAGCGTCTTTTGAAAGGGCGCTAAAGCTCGATGATACTGATACTGCATCCATGTTTCATCTGGCGGCTCTTTATGATGAACAACTTGATGCAAAATCCAAGGCGATACAGCTTCTAGAGCGTTTGGTAGAAATTGAACGGGATCATTCTCCGGCTCGCTATAAGCTTGCTTTGCACTTTGAAGAAAGTGAAAAAACCTTTGATAAGGCTGAAGGGCATTACAAAGCGATTATTGAGAATGACCCAAAGGATATTACGGCTCGGCGTTATTTAGGTGCGCTTTATCATGAGAAGATAGGGAACTATCAAGAAGCAGCTAAAAATTATAAGCATGCATTGCAGTTTGCCCCAGATGATAGTGATTTAAATTACCGATTAGGTGTGCTGCTTGGTAGCGATCTGAAACGGTGGGACGAAGCGGTAGAATATCTAAAAAACGCAACAGAAATTTCGCCTGACATTGAACTGGGTTGGGCCAAACTTGGTGAAGCATATACTTCGCTGGGAAAATTAGGTGCTGCTCGCAAGTCTTTTGAAAAGGCCCTTGAACTGGAACCAGAATTTTACTGGGCACATAAAGAACTGGGTTATCTTCTGTCAGATCATATGAGTGAGTATGACTTGGCGTTTAAGCATTTTGAAACAGCTATAGAAATTGAGCCTGAAGATATTTGGTGCCGTATTGCGATTGGCAATATTCATCATCATCAGTTCAAACAATATGCTGAAGCGGAAACTATATATAAAGCTGTGCTTGAAATCGAACCTGAAGAGATTGCAGCGGTAGCTGAACTCTCGGTCTTATATCTTTCTATGTACAGGTATAATGAAGCGTTTGAATATGCATCACGGTTACGGATTGCGTATCCAGACGTAGGGTTCGCACATTCTCTTTATGCTTGTTGTCTTCGTTATATTGGTGGGGCACCTGACGAGGTGAAGCAACTATTTCGAAGTGGGCTGGATTTAAGCCAGACACACTGGAACTGGCATGAATATGGTGAATTTCTGCTTTATGATGAAGGCAATATGGAAGATGCAGAAGAAGCTATCCTTACCTCATTAAAGCATGATCATGATTGTTCCACTGTATATTCTGACTTAGCGCTTATTCGTTATGTACAGGGCCGTGAAGCTGAAGCCAGGCAGTTGTGTGAGAAAACGTTGGAACTAGAGCCAGATAGCGCAGAAGCTTGGCGTTTATATGGGCGGTTTTTGTGGTTAACCGGCGAAGATGTAACGACTGCGGAACAATCACTCGAAAAGGCTACCATGTTGGCGCCAGACAGCTTTGAAGGCTGGATGATGTTGGCGGAGTTCTTAAAGGTACAGTTTGATAGAGATGCAGAAGCAAAAGAAGCAGAGGTGAAGGCCTTGGAGCTTGCGCCTGTTGGATTAGATTATAAAAAATGGGCTCGCCAACAAGCGAACCCATATATCCTGAAATACCGTAAAACTGAAAGTTAACAGTTTAAATATGGCAGCTGCTCATGCCGCGTTTCATCAAATATTTCTGATGATACTCTTCCGCTGCCCAGAAAGTGGCCGCAGGCTCAATAGCGGTTACGATTTCTTTTTTGAAACGGCCCGATGCGATAAGGGCCGCTTTAGCTTCTTCAGCCGCTGCTTTTTGAGCGTCATCTGCGTAAAAAATAACAGAACGGTACTGTGAACCAACATCAGGCCCCTGCATATTTAGCTGCGTTGGGTTATGGTTGTTGAAGAAAACGTCTACGAGCGTATCAAAACTAACTTTATCAGCGTCGTACGTTACTTCCACTACTTCGGCATGGCCGGTGGTATCTGTACATACTTCTTTATATGTTGGACGCTCTTTAGAGCCGCCCATATAGCCTACAAGGGTTTCTTCAACGCCGTCCAGCGTTCGAAAAACTTCTTCGACGCCCCAGAAACATCCGGCTCCAAAAGTTGCTTTTGCCATTATTTTGACCCTTTTTTAAATTCTAACTTTAGGCCACTATATGGAAGTGATATGTGGAATTGTCGAGAGGCAATCGGTCAAATAATTGGGAGCAAGGGCGTGAAGCGGATTTTAAAAGCATCGATATTCGTTATTTCACTGGCAACATCTGCAAGTGTGATGGCGCAATCCGCCAAAGATAGTAAAATCCCTCAAGAACTTCTTGAGCTTGACCGTAAACGTTGTGAAACCGGGTGTCTTGAACAAGTTGGGGAACAGGTTTGTAAGATGCTCTGCGAATGTACCATCAGTGAATTTCAAAAACGGTTAGATTTTGACAAGTATCTTGAACTCTCAGCACAGTTGTCACGTGAAGAAATTTCTCCCGAGAACCGTTTGCTTTTAGATGTTATTGCAAAGAGATGTACGGCTGTCGTTGAGAAATCTGGTATCCAGATAGAGCAAAGCCCGCCAAAAGAGGCTGATCAACCTAAGCAGAACTAAATGTAATTGTTTAAGTTTTGTATCAAAAAAAAGGGCCTTTAGAGGCCCTTTAAAGTTACTAACCTATAAAATAGAAATTAGCCGATTTTACGTGGGCGACCTTCGTCATCAACTGCAACGAATACGTAAACACCTTCAGTTACCTTGTGGATGTCGCGCTGCGGACCACGTTCCGCGAATACCTCTATATTTGTAGTGATTGACGAGCGGCCAATTTTTGTAATCTCAGCGTACACACTGATCACATCACCTACTTCAATGGGGCAGTGGAATGTCATGCCTTCAATCGCAACAGTTGCTACGTTACCTCCGGCACGGCTTGAAGCTACGTCAGCACCCGCAAGGTCCATTTGTGAGAGAACCCAGCCGCCAAAAATGTTGCCATTCACATTCAGGTCTGACGGTTGCGGGATGGCGCGGATTGTTACACGTCTATCTGTAGTCAAAGCTTTGCTTCCTTATTTAGAACCATGTAGAGGCGCGACTTCTAGGTCATCGCCCATAGCTTCTAAATAAAGGGTTCTGCTTGGGAACGCAAAGTCCGTTCCTGCACTAGCTACTATGCGTTTTATTTCTAGCAGCAAGCCTTCTTTGATAGCGAGCCATTCCAGCCAGTCTGTTGTGTTTGTAAAGCAGTAAAGGAGGATGTCTATAGAGCTGTCAGAGAAACGATCAATACGTACAAAGGTTGCTGTATCTTCAGGACGCGCGAACGCTGTATTTTTATCCAGATATTCTTCGATGCCCGCTCGTACTGCTTCAAGCTGTTCGGCTGTAGCGCTATACTCAAGGCCAATCAGCCATTTAATGCGGCGGAAGGTCATACGGGAGAAGTTAGTTACAGCTGAATCTGCAAGCGAGGCATTTGGTACATAAACCGGCGCTTTATCAAAGCGTCTTACGGTAGTTGTACGGAAGCCAATGTGTTCAACAGTGCCTTCCACAACGCCTGATACCAAAATCCAGTCCCCAGGATGAAAGCGTTTCTCGCCAATGATGAATAAGCCTGCAATCAGGTTCTTAAAGAGGTCTTGCGCACCAAGTGCGACAGCAACGCCAAATAGGCCAAGGCCAGCGATCAGCGGGCCAACCTGAATGCCCCAAATTTCCAGAATGGTAGCACCGCCGAGTAAAGCAAAAGCCAGCTTAATAGCTTTTGATAACCATTCTATCATTGAGCGGGTCAAGAAACGTTCTGCGGTTTGCAAAAGCTCGCTGACAGGGTCTGATGCTCGGTAAAGCGCCCAAAAAATAACAAACGCGATTAAAGATCTATTCACGTTAGAGGCAAATTCAGAAGATTCTTGATCCAAATTTAAGGAGCTTATTGCGAAGAAAATGCCAAGCAAAACGGGGATGAAACGAATAGGCTGCTCAAGAGCATCTACAACGGTGTCATCCAGATCCGTTTTGGTTTTGCTGGCTAAGCTTTTAATGCGGTTGATGAAAAAGCGTGTAAGCAGATTTCTTAAGATAAGAAATAGGGCGAGAATAGAAACTGCAACTACAATATGGCCAATATCAACGCCGTATAGGCCATTTTCCCAAACTTCTTTTACCAGAGATAGGAATTCATCGAAGCTTCCTGTATCCACGCTTTTACCTCAATTATTGATCGTCACTGTTTTCCTTAGCCTGTGATGATGAGTAGACCTCATCATCATGCCCATGTTTGTTAGAGAAAAACAAAAGAGCCATCAAGCCAGCACCGACACCATAAGTGAATAAAATTCCAATGCCCATAGCAATATGACCGTGAATGGACATTTCAAACTCTGTGAAATAGATAATGCCAAAGTGTGTAATGACGCTTACCACAATACAGGCAGCGACAATTTTCAGGATAGTTTGGAGCATAGTCTCACAGCTTTCATTTGCGCCCTATGAGATTTCTTTATTGAGTGCTTCCTTGAACTCTTCAATAAGGGCGGCGTTAATACCAAAGTCACTTAGCCCTAATGCAGAAGTGGCCCTGATATCAAGTTTACTACCTGCGGCATCTTCGCGCACGCGGATAACGACATTACTTTTCAGCCTGAACCATGGAGACGTATAAACGGCCTCTAAATGGCCAGTTTGTGCATTTAAAGCAGCTATATCCCATCCACATTTTTTGACCGCCAGTTGTGCTTTATCAAACAAACCTGATTTATCCAGCGGGCTAATAACGGGCTGAATATAGGGGTAAGCTGAGGTGTGTAGCTGGGCATAATTTGCTGAAAGCCTGCTACCGACAAAGTCTTCTGGTGAATTACTTTCATAGATTCTTTCTGCAAGTGTCGTGAAAAATGGGGGATCGCTTATATCTGTTGTTATATCATGCAGAATGGGGGACTTCCGGATTGATTGATCAACCTGCCACATGGTTGCTGCCACGGTGACAGCCAGAAGCGCAGCTGAAATGCCGCGCCAACTCGTTCGAACTCTTGAACTGAACCTGCCGTGTAGGATACCAAAGAAAGTGAGGAAGCTTCCTGCAATAAGAAGCTTTTGATCCAAATCTAATAATTTGATTCTCAAATCAAAAAAGTCATTTGGTGACATGCTGTCGTTTTGCCAGACCCCGAGAATTGGCCCTGCACTTACAAACACCAGAATGGTCATGATCATCAAGATGAGACCAAGTGTAGAAAATATAGACGGTTTTTGTCCGGCTTTCTTGAAAAAAATCCGAGACATAACTTCCCCTTACGTAAAATCAATACGTTGGTCCCGAATTTTGCCCCAAAACTTCATAGCGCAGACCAAGGGTGATGAAAAGAGACTTTCTGATCGCTGCCAATGTTTCATTTTCTAGTCTGGTTTTGCGTATTTCGCTAAAAAAGTGCATAATGGTTTAGCGCATCAGCGCAACACTATCCTCCGCTATCAACAAAAAGGGGATTTATATGAATGTTAGCCGAATTTTGGAGACTAAAGGATCAAGCGTAATTTCGCTTGGCGTAGACAGTACTGTTTTAGATGTTGCAAAACTTTTAGGGGAGCGCCGAATTGGTGCGATACCTATTTTATCATCAGGGAAACTAGCGGGAATTATTTCCGAACGTGATATTATGCGAGGCCTCGCTATAAGAGGTGGTTCTGTGCTTGCAGATCCTGTTGAAAGTTTAATGACCAAATCCGTGTTTACCTGCACAGGTGATGATTCCGTTGGTCATCTCATGGAAATGATGACAGAGCGCCGTATTCGCCATATCCCTGTGCTGGACGGTGAAAAGGTTGTTGGGATTATTTCCATCGGGGATGTGGTGAAAGTTCAGATGGAAGAGACCAAGCAGGAAGCAGATGCCCTTAAGGAATATATCAGTACCGCTTAGGCTTTTATTAAACGTTCGCTAATTTCTGCAATGCGGACTGCGTTTTCCTGCCAAATATAGCCTCTTTCAGGGATGGTTGTTTTGGCGTTGTTACCAATGCGGTCCCGCAGTTCCTTATCTGCCACAAGTTTTAGGATTAGTGCTTCGATTTGTTCGAAATTGCCGGGTGTGAAGAAAAGCGCATTTTCCTGATCAGTCAGTATCTCTTTAATATTTGGCTGATCAGGGGCGATAATGGCGAGCCCTGAATACATATATTCGAAAATTTTCAATGGACTGGCATAATCTGTTACAGCTGGTTGTAAGGCGATATTCATAGCCGCCAGATGCTCTGGAATATCTTCTCTTTTTACGAAACCAGTGAAATGCACTCGGTGGCTTACACCGAGTGTTGCTGCTAATTCCTTACAGGTAGCAACGGAAGGACCTTCGCCAACCACAAGTAAGTGAGGGCTTTCTTCTTCACTGAAATTGGAAATAAGCTCAACCACTCTTTCCAGTTTATGCCATTCTCGCAGGAAGCCAGTGAAACCAAGTACTGTTTTTCCTTCAAGCCCATACCGTTTGCGAATGGCGTTTTGATCTATGTTCTCATAATCTTCATAGTTGATGCCATTATGCATTACGGTGATCTGATCTTCCCTTACACCTTTTTCCCGCAATTTATCGGCAAGCACGTTGGATACTGGAAAGTTCATATCGGCAGCACGCCATGTATCTTCTTCCATTTTCGCAGCGATGCCTTTGAGGTGAAGCCCGTTATATCTAGACCGTTCTTCCATAAGTGGGGCATTCACTTCAACGAGATAAGGAATGCCTGTTTTTCGCTTTAATTTGGAACCTGCGGTGAGAAATAGGTTATGCCGTTCATAGAGCACATCGGGGTTATGTTCTTCGTATGCTTGTTTTAGTTTTTTATAGGCATGCCTACCGTATAGTAGCTCCAGAAATTCCTGAGCGAAATGAGGTAAAACCTTTCGTACAAGATCGAGAAACTTATTCTCTTCACCAAATTCTTTGGGGCGCAGAGAGGGGCCGACAAATATCAGCTCATGTCCAAGTGCTTTAAATGCTTTTGTCAGTTCATGAATGTGAACGCTCTGCCCATCTTGAGCAGCAATGCGGTGATGATAAAGTATCTTCAGTTTTTTAGGCACTTAAATAAATCTCATTTGTCATTTTCAAATCGGAGAATATCGCCCGGTTGGCAGTTTAAATAATCGCAGATTGCTTCAAGTGTAGCAAAGCGTACGCCTTTTACCTTTCCGGATTTAAGAAGGCTTAAATTGGCTTCGGTAATACCCACAGCTGAGGCTAGATCTTTCGATTTAACCTTACGTTCGGCGAGCATAACATCTAGTTTTACAATGATCGGCATGTGTTATCCCTAGATGATCTGCTGAAGTTCTTCTTTTTGAAGGCGGCCAGCCTTCACTACCTGAGCAGCAATAATCGCAAGAAAAGCAGGTATCAAGATCACAACTTGGCTTGAAGAAACAGTAAGAGCAAAGGTGCGTTCGCCTTCAGGGTTGTTCATCGTTAAGACGAGGATCAGTAAAGTATTCTCCATCAATCGTGCGAGCGTGTAAAAGAACAGTGTTTTCCCCAGTTGCAGACAAAGCTTTTCTGTTAGAGCGCTAAACCATTCATGGTTACCAATTTGAAGAGACAATCGGTAGATAAGAATCATTGACCAACACAAAAGGGCAACCGAAGCTAGGGTAACTGTAAAAGCTAGTGCACGTTGTTGAGTATCTAGGCGCTCAAAGCCGCCATATTGGTCAACAAGCTCGTGAGTAGCTATTACTTCGCTCAAACTGGAGGGATAGAGCCAGTAAAGCACATGTAGAATGGACATCATTGATACCAAAATGACGATCAATATTCTCAGGGCTAATAAGTTTCTGCCAATGTTGTCCATTTTTTGCCTTATTCACTTGCATAATTATTATTGTTTTACGATAAATGCTTATCGATTTGTGGCCATATTAGGGGGTTTCATCATAATGAGCAATGGCTATTCAGGGCTTAGAGCGGGTGTAGGGAGAAGAGCAGTAAAAGCTCTCTGTTACTCTTTATTATATATACATATATGCACACCGGTTCTTCATGCGCAGGATGTCGAAGATGAAAAGCCAGTAAAGAAGCCTTCAAAACATACCGAGCAATCCCATATTCCAGGCACTCCTCTTCAAGTGCCCGTTGTGCCTAAAGCGATCATGCGAAAGCCTGAAGAGATTAAAAATGAAAAGGAATTCTTCAAAGCGCTTGGGAACAACTATATCCTGATGGAAGACGGTTCTGTTTTATCTGCCGCTGATTGGATGCTTGGGGCATTGCGGAAAGACCGGTCTGGGCACTTGATGGATGATTATGAGCGGCGCCTCTTTCTGGGGCAGGCAGCTAGGGCAGCGCTAGGGCTTGATGAAACACTGGTTCATAACAGTCTTACCGATAGCGGGCCTCTTGTTTCATACGATGCAAGACCAACCATTTCGAAGCCTACTCAGATTCTTGAGGGGATATACCGCTACTTTGTTCCTGGCCGGAATAAGAACTATAGGCCTGAGGTGTCTGGCGGAGCTTTTCATCCGCTGGCTAAGACAGGTGGTACAGGACCTTATCTTTTCGAGAAACAGTTTAACGAATCTATTATGTGGACCGCGCAAGAGTTTAAGGACCATGGCACTTTTCAGATTATGCTACGGGATGCACAGAAGAAGCTTGAAAAGCAGTAGCGGCGATTCACATACATCAGGCACTTAACTGAACAGTTTCAGACTCGTTCTATCCTCAAAATAACATAGATTCTCCGATTCATTCGACTATTCACAAAAGCTAGCTTAAGGAAGCTTCGTTTGAGCGCGTATTTTTGAAATATTCGTAAAGTTTTTAGGTGTTTAAACGCGAAAATCAGGTTTTTTCAAAAAACATGAAATTAGTT